>JBAVQU010000061.1:0-116395 GCA_049694315.1 Candidatus Zixiibacteriota bacterium | reverse complement strand
CAGAGTAGGATTTAACTTCAGTTCAAAAATTCAAGATTCTCCGCCATAGGCGCCCGCCTGCCTGCCCGACGATTGGCAGGCGGGCCATCCGTCGGGCAGGGATCCGCCTTTGGCGGAAAAATTCAGAGGTATGCATTCTATAAATTCGGTAAAGGTGCATGTATAATATATTCCGTCTCTCATAAATACCGCCGCTATCCGCTTCAACATTGAAGTTGTGGGGAATTTGCTTTGAGCGGTAAGAGAGACTACGGGTTAGATCGTCGGCTTAGAACCCCCTGAATCCCCCTTATCAGGGGGACAACTTCCTGAATGCTCCTTGTCAGGGGAACCCCCCTGAATCTCCCGTGTCAGGGCGACAACCCCTGAATCCCCCTTATCAGGGGGACAACTTCCTGAATGCTCCTTGTCAGGGAAAACCCCCTGAATCTCCCGTGTCAGGGGGAGAACCCCCTGAATCCCCCTTATCAGGGGGACAACTTCCTGAATCCCTTTTGTCAGGGGACAACCCCCTATATCCCCCTTGTCTGGGGGAAAACCCCCTGAATCCCCCTTATCAGGGGGACTTGCCTTTTTGCCCCCCTGACAAGGGGGGACTAAGGGGGGTTATAATCTCCATCAAATCCTGATACACACCTTCAATATTATTACACACATCACGATTAGTATATCGCAGAACTTGTAATCCAAGCTGAGTCAACACCTCTGTTCTGGTTTTATCATAGCCCACATTCTCTGCATGAGAATCACCATCTATTTCAATGACCAATTGGAGCTTCGAACAATAGAAGTCGACAATATAACCACCAAGGGGCTTCTGTCTGGTGAACTTGTATCCGTCGAACTGCTTTCGACACAGAACCTCGTACCAGATTTTCTTTTCTGCCGGACCGGGGTTATTTCTATTCTTCCGAGCCAACTCGGTTAGTTTTCTTTTGTAGGGGAGATAGTTGAATTTGTCGGTTGGTTTAGTTTTCATGGTTTTTATTAGAACCCCCTTAATCCCCCTTATCAGGGGGACAACCCCCTGAATCCCCCTTGTCAGGGGGACGAACACCCTGAATCCCTTTTGTCAGGGGGACGAACACCCTAAGTCTATCGTGTCAGGGGAGAACCCCCTTAATCCCTCTTATCAGGGGGACAACCCCCTGAATCCCTTTTGTCAGGGGGACGAACACCCTAAATCTATCGTGTCAGGGGATAACCCCCTTAATCCCCCTTATCAGGGGGACGAACACCCTGTATGCTTCTTATCAGGGGGAACGGGGGGTTATACTCCCTCCACAATCTTTATCTCCTCTTCGGTCAAGCCATAGAGCTTATACACCAATTGGTCGATCTCCCGCTCCAGTGCTTTTACCTTTGCCTGCTTTTTTGCCGCCCGGATAAGGTGGAGTGTCAGTTATGTGTGTCAGGTGCCAGGAGCATCAGACCTAGCGACTTATTATGCTCAGTAACTCCAATTCTCATGGCGTAATGGAGTCCTGTTCAATTCCTCTTTGTAAAATCTCCATTTTGGTAACAACCGGTCCATGCAAGAAATGAATCTTTCATTATGGTGTCGTTCCACAAAATGCATCATTTCATGTACAACTATATACTCAATGCATTCCTTTGGTTTTTTTGCCAGTTCAAGATTTAGCCAAATTCTTTTTGCTTTCATGTTGCAAGTGCCCCACCTTGTTCTCATTCTTTTTATGCCAAACTCCCCCACCTTGACCTTCATTGCTTTTTCGTACCGAGCAATCATCCCTGGAGCAATTTCTTTCAATCTTTGGCGGTACCATTCATAAAAAATGTCTCTTCTTCTTTCTATGCCCGTGTTTGGACGTATATGCAAATCGATAGTATCATGTTTTAATACCACTTTTGGCGAAGCATTTTGCTCTATTACTCTTAAGAGATAACGCTTACCCAGGTAGTAATGACTTTCTCTCGTTATGTATTCTCTCGGGACCTCTCTTTCCTGGCTGCGAAACTTGCTTTGTTGTTTCTTGATCCAATTCAACTTTGAAATGGCAAATACTCTGATCGTATCCAAATCCATGCGTAGAGGTGCTGAAACTCTCACCCTGCCTGAAGGTGGATAAACGCTTAGGTGCACATTTTTAATTTCCTTATGCACCACCTCAACGCAAATATCACCAATACTTATTGGCTGCATCTCAATACTCGTTTTGCTGTTTTATGATGGAAAAGATTCTTTCCACTTCTTTCTCATCCTTCAGGATTTTATAGATTTCTGCTTTTATTTCGTTTTCCTTTTGTAAATTGCCTCTGAAGTCTGCTTTCTTAACCCGTTTTATAGCTTCATCCATTGCAGTTGCCAATGATTCATTTTTGCCAAGGTTGTTGTATAAAGCTCGTTGAGCGGGGGTTTGAATGCGTGCCGGTAAATCATCCCGGATCATGGTGTTTACTCTTTTTGCCAATTCAGCTATCTTCTTTAGATATTCTTCATAACTTATGGCATTGGCCTTTCTTTCCTTTATTATTTCGCTCAAGAGCTTCGACATTTCCTCAAAGTAAGCCGGGTCTATCAGATGCTCTTTTATGATTTTCCGGCGAACATTGTTCTCTATGGTTTCGGCAATTGCTTCTTTATTGCTCCTTATACCCTGCGGCAAACTGTTGATGGCATCGGCAATGCCGCTTTTCACAATGATATCAAGCAGTGTCTGGTCTCCAAAAGGATCGATTCTTCTGGCTTCATCTGCCTGAATAAAGTTATCAATCAAGTGCCGCATATCCGCTTCGTAGGTTTTTAAATCAAGCGTTTCACCGCTTGCCTTCCTGATCTCTTCCCTTAGATTCAAATAGAAATCAAGCCGCCTTTTGATGTCTTCTATTTCCTGATCCGAATAACCTGCTTCTTCCATCTCTCCGGCAATATTGGCGTAAGCTCTAATCAATGCCACAGTTTGTTTATATAATGCCGTCCTCTTCACTTCGTTAGCTTTAAGATCCTCCTCGTTTTCGGGATTACCGCAGAAGTAGCGGATATATGCCAATGAATCTTTGGGCGGAGCAACCGGCTCGCGCAATAGTGCCAATTCCTCCAAAGCATTATCCAACTTCTCCCTGCCTGTCTTCAGACGGTCCTTCAATAGCACGTCCACATCTTCCTTCTGGAAATTATCATAATCCAATTCCGAAGTGTAAACAGCCACGGCATCTTCCACTTTTCTGAATAGGTCTTTGTAATCAACAATGTAACCGAACTGCTTGTCATCACTATCCAGCCGGTTCACCCGGCAGATGGCCTGGAACAAACCGTGGTCTTGCATGTTCTTATCTATATAAAGATAGGAGCAGGGTGGCGCATCAAAACCGACAAGTAGTTTATCCACAACCACCAGCAGTTTCATGCTGGCCGGTTCTTTTATGAATTTCTCTTTGGCTTCATCTTCATATTTTTCGGTGGATCTGCCGTTAAGCAGAGCAACATAGGTTCTGTAGATGTATTCTTTTTCTGTTTCGGTATTCGCTCCGGTATCCTCGGTAGTTATATCCCGGGTAGATGGATTGTATGAGGTAATGACCGCGCATTTCCCTTTTAACTCGGTGCTTTGAAAGAGATCGAAATAACGACAGGCTTCGTAAATGCTCCCAGCTACCAAAATAGCATTACCCATGCCTGAGCTTAACCGGGGCTTCACATTAAAATCAAAAACAATGTCGCTCACAATTCTATCCAACCGGGAACGGGAACTGAGCAACCGCTGCATGGTGCCCCATTTCTTCTTCAATTCGAATTTCTGAAAGTCATTCAGCCCTTTTGTCTTGGCTTCAAACCACTCGTCTATTCTTTGCTGTGAAGTAATCCACTGATCGATATCCCTAGCTTCATAAACCAAGTCCCGCACCACTTCATCCTCTACCGCTTCATTGAATTTATAGGTATGGATGTATTTGCCGAACACTTCCAGGCTGGTTTGCCGGTCCTGCTTTAAGAGCGGGGTTCCGGTAAAGCCGATGAAAATGGCGTTCTTCATCATAGCCTTCATTGCTTTATGCAGCTTGCCCGATTGGGTGCGGTGGCATTCATCCACGAAAACAAATATTTCGCCCACGGTGCTGGTTGGACCGCTGTTTAACTCTTCAATAAATGCATCAAAATCATCCACATCTCTTCTGCCAAACTTATGAACCAACGAACATAATAAACGGGGAAGTGTATTTCCCAACCGCTCCATTAAATCTCTACCGCTTCGGGTCCGCAGCATGCTTTCGCCGGTATCGGTGAATACCCGTTCAATCTGTTTGTCCAACTCGTCCCGGTCGGTGATAATCACCACGCGGGCATGGGGGTTGTTCTCCAGAATCCATTTTGCCAGCCACACCATTACCAGGCTTTTGCCGCTCCCCTGGGTGTGCCATATGATGCCACCCTCTCGTCTTCTCACATGTTCCTGCGCGGCTTTAACGCCGAAATACTGGTGCGTACGGCAGAGCTTTTTAATACCTCCATCAAACAGGGTGAAGTTGTAAATGATTTCCAAAAATCGTTCTTTGTCACAGAGCTTTAAGAGGTATTTATCCAATAAATTTTCTTCGATGCTTTCTTCCTTCCATTTAAGGAAATATTTTTCGGGTGTGCCGATAGCGCCGTACCTCAACCCTTCGGTATCATTTCCGGCAAACACAAATTGAATGGTGGAAAAGAAGGATTGAATGAACTCTTTTTGCTGGTTCACTAAGCTCTGCCTTATGCCGTCACCGACGGATACCGTGCTTCGTTTCAATTCCAGCACACCCAATGCTATGCCGTTTACATACAGCACAATATCTGGCCGCTTATCATGGTTGCTCAGCACAGTTACTTCTTCTGCTATGGCAAATTGGTTCTTATTAGGATGCTTCCAATCGATCAACTCTACGGTTTCGAAGTTTTCTCCAACATCGGTTTTTACTTTAACGCCGTAGCGAAGCAGTCCATACACTTTTTTATTGGCGCTGTACAAGCCATCATTTAGATTATTGGCCGCCTTGCCGAGTTCATACAAGGCTTTACTGATAAGGGTATCGTTGTAGCTTTTTTTCTCTTTCAAATATTTGCGGAGAATTGCCTCTTCGATATTGCTGTTAACGAGGCGTTCTTCCCAATTACCGAGGTAGTCATAGTGCAGTTGATCTTTGAACAACTTCACCATACGGTCTTGTGTTTTTCTTTCTATATCGCCTACTTCACTCATATCAACCTCGTTTTCCCGGTCAAGAGCTCCTGCATGATACCCTGCTTGATCATTCTGTATTTATCCAGCTTTTGCTCCAATGCTTCTAACTCGGTATCCATATCACTGAGGATGTTGGCGATGGCGGTTTGTTCTTCTTTAGGTGGAAACGGTATATCCAAAGACAAATATTCCTCAATACGAATATTTGGGTAAGTAGATGCCTCAACAAGAGAAGGCAATAGTTTTTTTACGTTAAAAGAAGTTAGGTAGTAGTAGAGAAACTGTGGGTATATGGATATTGGACGCAAGAGCATAAGGAAATTACTGAAAAGAAAGCTGCCAACATTTTCTTGGCTTACATACCCAACTTTTCCAGACTGAATTTTCTCTGCCGAACCACTAGACTTGACGATAATCAAGTCGCCAATTAGTGGCGAATACTGTGCGATTTGCTCTCTGCAGAAAAACCTCAAAGCCATTTCTTTCTTGTTCCAAGCATCGTTTTCATCAATATGCGCAGTGGTGGCTACACGGTATGGGTGAAGACCTTCTTTTGGCTTTTCTTCGCCATAAATCCCACTGGGAACAATATCTACAACATCCCCCAACTTCTTCACTTCCCACTTCCCGCTAAACCCCGACAATCTTTTTTTGCCGGTAAGAAGCTCTTGCATAGCCCCTTGTTTGATGTTCCGCTTTTTGGCAATGAGTTTTTCCAAACTGCCAATGAGGTTATCGACATCGGAAAGGACGTTTGAGATGGCGGTTTGTTCGGCTTTGGTGGGGGGAAGAGGAATCGATATATCACCAATTAGTTCTGTGTTCAAATTGGGTTGTCCGTTTCCAGTTGCTACTACTTCTCTAAGGGATTTCGTTATTGTATTTATGTAATAAGCGATATACTTCTTTTCGATTTTTGGGTTTACATTAACTAGTGCAGCAATACCGTCATTTGCACAACATCTAATTCCAAGGACTTTTGCAACTCCTAGAGTCGCTCCACTATTTGCTATTATTAAGGTATCAGCATCCAATGTCCTGCTGCGTTTGGAACCTTCCTCTGTTAAAAATCCAATGGTTTCAGAAACATAAATCTGTGAATCAGGAATATTAGTAAGCGCAGCAACTGTCAACCAGGAAATATAATTACCATTGAAATACTTTGGATCTCCTGCCGGCCTGGGTGAGCCACCCCTGACAACATTTGACAATTTCCCTATCTTCTTCACTTCCCAATCCTCAGGAATCACCCCCACTTCGGTCTGCTTATAACCCTTCTTGATGTTTTGCTCAATCGTTGTCATAATCATTTGATTTCCGTTATATATTCAGCAATTTTATCATTCCCGAATGTCTCAAAGTCCTCGCCAACTGGAAACTTTACGTAAAATGCGCAGCGATAACCCAAATCGGACTTATATGCTTTAAGTTTATCTAAATCGTCTCCTTTCTTGTTTGACGTTTTCTTGGCTTCAATAACTATAAAGTTATCCAGTGTACCGCGATGGTGCACGATGATGTCGGGATATACCGTCACTGCATCCTCGTCATCTGAGTCAATTGTTTTCTTAAAGCTATCAAGTCGCTTTTTAAAATCGCCCATTTTCTTTGGATTTTCTACTACTCGGTTGTATTCACAGTCAACGTTATACTCTGGAAATTCCTCCTGCAAATATATCGCGAGTTGATGCGTAATACTCCGCTCATTGGCGTCCACTACAAACAACTGTGCATCTCTGGCGAGAAGTATCTTGCATGCACGAATGATTTTGTCTTTTACTTCCATAAGAATCCCATTTTTTTAAGATGTGCATCCACTTTGCCAGTGAGCGTTTCTATTTCGGTGACGAGTGTCGGCAAAGGTGTGGCATAACGTTCAGCAAGTTCCTTGATGCGTTGAGTAAGTCGTTGGTTAATGCGATCCATTTCGCCCTTGACCGCCTGTTCGAGAATCGCCATCCATTTATCCTCCACCACCAGGGCTTTTGTTTCCGCTTCCGTAAGCGTTTTGTATTTATCCAAAGTTTTCTTTTCCAGGGTGGCCTTCGCTTCTTTGATTTTCCTGCTGGCCTCAGCTTCCTTTTCTGATAGTTTCAAATAATCCTGTAATACCTTCCGTTCATTAGCCGCCTCCTTGTCGTTTTCTATCTCATTAAGGCGTTCCTTTACGCTGGCTTTGGTAATCTTGTCTTTATCGTTTTTGGCATCAGCCATTAATCCTTCATCACCGCCGTGCTCTTCCTCCATCTCTTCCATTTGCTGGGCAACCGTATCACGGTCGGCTTCCAACTTTTCGATGGCTTTTTGTTCAGTGGCAAAATAGCGGTTAATGATGATCTGCTTGGGAATAATGCGACCTTCCCATTCTTTTGTCTTCTTTGGATCTGTTTCAATTTCCTTTCCTGCTTCCCACCCATCATCTACCAGTGCATACACATCATCTTGCATGGTTTCAGCCCAGTAAACCATGAGATGCTGGTAAACATCGTATTTGTCGATCAGCTTTAAGTTGGAAAAGGCAGAAAGCAAATCCTCCGATTTTTCGTGTATCAGTTTTTTGGGCTTATCACCGACGGCAATGCCTTTTAATTTTGGCGTGTTCTTGTTTTTCCATTGGCCGAATACAGTCGCTACCTTTTTGCTATAATCCGTAAACTCCGGATGAGAGAAAATGGCAGGTTTTACGGCGTCATGGGGAATAAGCAGCTTGCTGTAATTAGCTCTGCTGCCTGCCGTGAATAGTGTCTTTCTTAAGTTCGGATAAACTTCCCAATACAGGTGCAAGGCGTCAATATCGGCATTGGGGATATCACCCAGCAGATGCGCTTCAATATCCTGTATGTCTTCGGCTTCCTGGCTATCGATATAGCGGGGAATGTTTAGGTTGAACTCATTGGCTTCAATCTCCGTTACCGGTACCATGCGGCTGTATTTTTCAATTTCCAACTGCCTATTGAACACATCCACTATTTTGTGAATATCTTGCTCGCGCAGGCGGTTCTTGTTGCCATCTTTCGTAAAGCCTTTGCTGGTATCTATCATAAAAATCCCTTTACGGTTCTCAGCATTTTCTTTATCCAGCACAATAATGCAGGCAGGAATGCTGGTGCCGTAAAACAAGTTGGCAGGCAAGCCGATAATGCCTTTGATGTAGCCTTTGCGGATGATGTTGGTGCGGATTTCGGCTTCCGCGCCACCTCGGAATAGCACTCCATGGGGCAAAATGACCGCACCTTTTCCTTTGCTCTTTAAGGAACGGATGATATGCAGAAGAAAGGCATAGTCGCCATTTTTCTTAGGAGGTATACCGTAACCTTTGAAGCGTTCATGGATATCGGATATAGATCCTTCTTGAACGGCAAATCCATTGGTCCAGGCTTTGTAGGAAAAGGGCGGATTAGCCACCACAAAGTCAAAGGTTTTGAGCCTGCTTTTTTCATCCAGAAACAGCGGATTGGAAAGTGTACTTTGTCCCTTCTTTATCTCTGCCGTAGGACTGTTGTGCAGAATCATATTCATTGTTGCCAACGCTGCAGTTGCCACGTCTTTTTCCTGGCCATATATGGACATGCCCGAGTCGGATTCATCAGCCACTTTGAGAAGTAATGATCCTGAGCCGCACGTGGGGTCATACACAGTAGTTGATGGAGTTGTTTTTGAGTTAAAGCTGATAATCTTGGCCATGATGCGGCTTACTTCGGCAGGAGTGTAAAACTGTCCCTTGCTTTTCCCGCTTTCGGTGGCAAAGTGCCGCATCAGGTATTCATAGGCATCACCAAGAATATCATCCCCTTCGGCGTGATTCTTACTGAAGTCAAGTCCGGGATTTTCAAAAATGGCAATGAGTTTGGTGAGACGGTCAACCATCTCTTTGCCGCTGCCGAGTTTGTCGGAATTATTGAAGTCGGCAACATCTATGGTGCCGGTGAGTTTGTTGGCTTCTGCAATTTTCGCTATGATTTTCTTGTTAATGTCATCACCGATGGTAGGCTTGCCTTTAAGGGCAACCATGTCCTGAAAACTGGCACCTTTGGGTACAGTAATGGGCGCAAAATGGACTCCGGTATATTTGTCGGAAATGTACTTAATGAACAAAAGCACCAGCACATAGTCTTTGTATTGTGAGGCATCCATCCCGCCACGAAGTTCATCGCAGCTTGCCCAGAGGGAACTGTAAAGCTCAGATTTTTTGATGGCCATGAAACTCTTCCTTATACGTCCCTAAAAGTGAAAAGTACCTTGTAGCCCAACTTCAAAACAAATTACTTCTATTCATACTACATATCATAATCATTTAGCCAAGCTTGTCAAGCACTTCAAAGGAAACCGTCCTAATCCTTTTGAATTTTCAAGAAAGAAATTGACAAAGGTAGGGGAAATGGTAAGCTATAGAACCTGACTAAAGTCAGTTAGAACAGCCTAACTAAAGTCAGTTGGAATAGCCTGACTAAAGTCAGTTGGAACAGCCTGACTAAAGTCAGTTGGAACAGCCTGACTAAAGTCAGTTGGAACAGCCTGACTAAAGTCAGTTGGAATAGCCTGACTAAAGTCAGTTGGAATAGCCTGACTAAAGTCAGTTAGAAGTTTGATACCTGAAGAAAAAAATTGACAAAAGCTATTCTGATAGTATATTTCGAGCATGTTACAAATTTCACAAGCGCGCGCCGATGGGAAAGCGTACGAAAGATAATAGATTCCGGGTTTGATCGCGAAAATCTTTGATGGCAGGAGGAGAGATGGCTATCGTTGACTCCAGGACTGGTAAGGTGAGAAAAAACTACGACGCAGAGCAATTGATCGAAGCCGCCAACCTGATGCGCGGCTACGACATGATTGCCCTTTGTGCAGCCGGGTCCGGACACGCCGGCGGAACCATGTCCATTATGGACATAACTGCCGCTTTGTACCTTCACGTGGCTAACCACGATCCCCAAAATCCTTCGTGGGAGGTGCGGGATCGGATCATCTGGTCAACCGGACACAAAGCCCCTTCTTTGTATCTGGGTCTGGGCATGGCAGGCTACTTTGACGTGGAAGAGGTGGTGAAGCTGAGGAAGCTGTACAGCCCTTTTCAGGGACATCCTCACTGGCTCAAGCTCCCCGGGGTGGAAGCCTCCACCGGATCGTTAGGTCAGGGATTGAGCATCGCCAATGGAATTGCCTTAGCGGCCAGACTTCAGAACAAGGAATACCGCGTTTTCTGTCTGACCGGAGACGGGGAGCATCAGGAAGGGCAAATATGGGAAGCGGTGATGGAAGCGGGCGATTTCCAACTGGACAACTTAGTCTGCATCGTAGACAAGAACCGCTTGCAGATCGACGGTTGGGTAAAAGACGTGATGGACATAGATCCCTTAGCAGATAAATACAAAGCCTTCAAGTGGAATGTGATCGAGATAGACGGGCACAACATGAAGGAAATTTTGGAGGCATTTGACAAGGCCAAGACCCACAAGGGACAACCCACGGTGATTATTGCCCATACCGTAAAGGGGAAGGGCGTGAGCTTCATGGAGAACGTAGCCGGATGGCATGGGAAATCACCGGTTTGCGACCAAATGGACGATGCTTTAGTGCAGTTGAAACTTGACAAGAAATTAGACAGAGATAGACTGTTCAAAAAGGCGGACGATTATCAGGCTGAGGCAACGAAAAAGCTGGAAGCCAAGATGCCCAAGTTCAAAAGAGATTATTTCTGGAACAAGCAAAATAACATGAAGGTGGATATGGATCCCACCCGCATGGGCTTTGGAAAGGCTCTGGAAAAGAGGGGAGATGATCCCAGAGTGGTCTGTCTGGGAGCGGACATATCCGGCTCCATCGCCATCAGCAAATTCTACGAGAAGCACCCGGAAAGGAAAAACAGATTCCTGAGCATGGGAATAGCCGAACAGAGCGGCACCGGGGTGGCGGCAGGATTGGCCAAGGAGGGGATGATCCCGGTGTTCGGTACTTACGGGGTATTCGCTGCAGGGAGGAATTTAGATCAGCTCCGGACAACGGTCTGCTACGGTAATTTCAACGTTTTGATTGCGGGAGCACACGGAGGGGTGTCGGTGGGACCGGATGGCGCCACCCACCAGGCGTTGGAGGATCTTTTTCAGATCTGCGGATTGCCCAACATGCACGTGTCGGTGCCCTGCGATTCGATCGAAACCGAAAAAGCCACGGAGCATCTTCTATTCGGGATCGATGGCCCCAAATACATCCGATTTGCCCGGGAGGCGACTCCCATCGTCAGCGACGCCAACACACCCTTTAGGTTTGGGGAGGCCAACGTGTATCGTTTTCGCGGGGAGAAGGAAAGGTTCAAGGACGCCTTTGAGGTCAAGTTGGCATCGGAGTACAGATCGGAAAACGAGGACCTGACTTTGATCGCCTGCGGTCCCGAAGTTCCGGAAGCCATGCGGGCAGCGTGGATATTAAAAGAGGACTTCGGCATCGAGACCAGAATAATAAACGTGCATACGGTAAAACCTTTAGACACCAGACCGATTATCCGGGCAGCGAGGGAAACCGGGATTATCGTCACGGCGGAGGAACACCAGGTGGGAGGGTTCGGTCACTGGATAGGCGCGGCCTTCTCTGAAGCGACCGAGCTTTACAAGATTCCGATTCTCTTTGGCATGATCGGAGTGAAAGATAGGTTCGGGGAATCCGGCCAACCGTGGGAGCTGATAAAAGAATTCGAGGTTTCCGCCGAGCATATAGCCAAGAAGGCAAAAGAGCTTTATGACATAAAAAACAAATGACGGATGATTTATGATTAATGACGAATAAGAACAACAACGTCTTTGTCCGTTATTAATCATTCGTCGGGAATCATTGCATTATCGGAGGCTTAACATGAGATTGGCACAGAAGATGTCAAGATTGGGAACCGAGACCGCTTTCGAAGTGTTAGCCAAGGCTAAGCAACTGGAAGCGAAGGGGAAAAACATTATTCACCTGGAAATAGGCGAGCCGGATTTTGATACCCCGAAGAACATCACTGAAGCCGCCATACGAGCACTTCGAGAAGGGTACACGCACTACGGACCCTCAGCCGGCCTTCCCGAGGTAAGAGAAGCCATAGCCACAGAGATCTCAGGCACCAGGAAGATACCGGTAAACCGCGACCAGGTGGTGGTCACTCCCGGCGCCAAGCCGATCATGTTCTTCTGCATTATGGCTCTGGCCAATGAGGGTGAGGAGGTCATTTATCCCAACCCGGGGTTTCCCATCTACGAATCGGTGATCAATTTCATCGGAGCGAAGCCGGTTCCCATCCAGTTAAGAGAGGAGAACGATTTTCGACTGGACATTGACGAATTGAGAAAGCTGGTCACGGACAAGACCAGACTGATCATCATCAATTCTCCCCAGAATCCCACCGGCGGGATTCTTACCCAGGAAGACTTAAGAGCCATTGCCGACATCGCACTCTCAAAGGATATCATGGTTCTGTCGGACGAGGTGTACAATCGCATAATCTACAGCGGACAGCATCACAGCATCGCTTCCTTCCCCGGCATGCAGGAGAAGACCATACTCCTGGACGGATTCTCCAAGACCTATGCCATGACCGGCTGGAGATTGGGTTACGGCGTGATGAGGGAGGATTTGGCGGTTCATATTGCCAAGCTGATGACCAACTCCAACTCCTGCACCGCCAGCTTCACCCAGAGAGCCGGGATCGAGGCCATAACCGGCCCCCAGGATGAAGTGAACAAGATGGTGGCCGAGTTCAGAAGGAGAAGAGACGTCATCGTCGCGGGTTTGAACGCCATCCCGCGCCTAGGCTGCAAGACCCCGTCCGGCGCGTTCTACGTGTTTCCAAACGTCAAGAAGATCGGCTGGGAATCGAAGAAGCTGGCCGACTACATCCTGGAGGAAGCAGGAGTGGCGGTGCTTTCCGGAACCTCATTCGGAGAATTCGGACAGGGGTACATCCGCTTAAGCTACGCCAACAGCGTAGAGAACATAAAAGAAGGACTCTCGCGCATAGGAAGAGCATTGGAGAAGATAAAATAGTGTTGCGGCTGACGGAGAATGTCATCCAAAACCGCGGGAGGTGAGAGGCAAAAAAAAGATTCGACCAGAAAGAAAAAGCTTTACAGAACGAAGGTGATCATCTGGGTTAATGGAAAGAAGGTGTTGGCTTTTCTCTGTTGATTATGAGGGAGACATACGCGAGATCAGGCTCTCTTCTCGTTATAGATAGACCTCGATGTTGCCGGTAGTGCTGCTTAAGCATACTAAATCTTCCTTCAAGCCCATTAGTATCTGGGGGAATAGTATTATCTTTGAGGTAATGGAAGAGGTTGGGAAGCGCGTTAATAATGAGCGCCCGATCTCTTCCGAGATACTTATGGGCGTACCACCATTTCCGAATTCCTTCAAGGTTACTTCTCTCTTTTAGAAAGCTATCCCATCGGTTGCACCAAAGAGGAAATTGATCGACCCGCTCATCTCGTGGTTTGTTTTCAATTGGGGTGATGGTCTTAACCAGAGGTCGGAGCTCTTGTCCTGCTTGAGTTTTAGGATTTCTGGTAAGAAGTGAGAGTCCCACCCTTTGTACAGGTGTCATGCGTCGCTGGTGAGGAATATTGGGATAGACCGTCTCAATGTTTTTCGTGTGCCTCCTCCGCCCTCCGAGGTGATACCGGAACGAATAACATTAGCTTTCTTTAAGTTGATTGGGTCTTGAATGATCTCATCACTGTTTTCACTGGCTGCCTACCGCCATCATCGAGTATGCTTAAGATCCGCATCCCAATAGATAAGAAAACCATGTTGCCTACCAAACCAGGTGGCATCCAGGACCAGATGACAATCAAAATTCACTTTGGGCTCAGGAAGTGGTAGATAGTCAAGAAACCAAGGAATCGTCTTACGAGTAGTTTGGTTGCTCCTCTTCGAAAAAGAACTAAGCACAGAGACATTTCCTCCGTTTAGCCATTTCAGACAGCGGGTAACGGGTTGTCTCCAGGTAAGTGTTTTCTGACAATTCAAGCAACGGAATCTTCTTGCTCCTGAACCGCTTTGACCCCAACAAGTAACTCCATGGCTTGGATCAACTGGACATCGTCTTTTTTGGCATAAATCGGCTCCAAACTGAAAACGTTTTCAGCTTTAGGTCCAATCTGTAGCATATTATCAACCAAATCCAACCTTTTTGCCAACACGAAACTCCCATTGGAGCAGTCATCTTCATCACAACTCACCATAAGAGGAGTCATCGGATTAGACTCCTTAGTGTGACCCCTGGAATAAGCCGCTCAAAATGCCGATTTCCGGCAATTTGAGAAAAGGTTGGTTCACACGTTTTCTCTACCTTTGCGCTCTAAACTTTTCGGCCCGCCTGTCGATCATATAACATGTAAACCGGCAAAAGCTTAGTAGCACCCATCAGTAGTCCCCTCGACGGTTCTAAGTGACGACAGGAGGTCGAAACTATTCCTGCAGATTGTGCATTTGCTGAGCACTAAGACCCTTCTTCGATGTTGTGGATCAGCATTCTCTCGCGGTTATCCGGCAGTCCGGCGGTAGCGAAATCCACAGAACATGGGATGGAAGAGATCGGGTCTGAGCAATACCGGTTCAACGTGCAGAACTCATCCTAAAGAGACTGAACCAAACATAACCTTTTTTATCTATGGCAAGCTTGGCGACGAGCCGGCAAACCGCAAAGGAGGTGAATGGCCAAAGTAGATAACGTTTCAGCTAACCTCGAAAGGTCAACTTTTCAACAGGAGGAGATGAATTGAAAAGCAAACAAGTATTCAGGCTCGTGCTCACCTGGAGCATTCTGTTCCTTGTTCTCTGTTCCTGGGTGCAGGCTGGAACCACCGGAAAGATAGCAGGAATAGTCAAGGACAAGGATACCGGTGAGCGGCTCCCGGGGGTGGCAGTGGTGATTGAGGGAACTACTATGGGAGCGGCAGCAAATGAAAAAGGAGAGTACTTCATTTTGAATGTCCCTCCCGGAGCATACAAGCTCAAAACCACCCTGATCGGCTACACTCCGGTGGAGATGGAAAACGTTCAAGTGCTTTTGGATCTAACCACCACCGTAGATTTCACTTTGTCCGCTCAGGCCTTGGAAATGAAAGGGGTTACGGTGACGGCGGAAAGACCGATATTCGAGCCGGACCTAACATCCACCGCCCATATAGTTACCTCCGCAGACATAATTCATCGTCCGGTTATCAACTCGGACGGAATCATTCAACGGACACCGGGCGTGGTCTTCGACCCCATCGGCGGACCGATCAATCAGGGAAATGTGGGCACGGCAATTGGAAATGAAGGCAATCGGGTGACCGACACTGCCAATCCGGGGATAACTTTGAGAGGGGGGCGCCCCGAAGAGGTAGTGTACATGGTGGACGGGCTGTCCATCACCGACCCTATCCTGGCGGGTCAGGCCACCAATCTGAGTCATTTTACCATTGCCGAGGCGCAGCTGATCACCAGCGGATTCAATGCTGAGTACGGCAATGCCATGTCCGGCATTGTCAACTACGTGACCCAGGAGGGTGGAGCCCAGTTGTCAGGAAGATATCAGTACTCCACGGACCAGCTTTTAGAAAATAAGTATGACCTCGGAACCAATGAGCACTTCCTGAGCCTGGCAGGACCGGTGCCGGGCACACAGGAGAAGCTGAGCTACTATTTGAGCGGCAACCTGTATCTGACCGATGACTGGGGACCTCGACTGCACGAGCTGCCTCACCACCAACAGCAGACCTACCGCACGCAAGGTAAGCTTACTTTTAAGCTTACCCCTTCCATGACCCTGCGCGCCGGAGGCTTTGACAATCGGCGGCAATATGAGAGGTATAATCACACTTATCTTTACGATTTGGAGGGTTACGACTGCACCTTGGAGAAGGCCAGGCAGGCTTATCTGGCCTTGACTCACTCGGTCTCCAAGAACACCTTCTATGAGGCCAAATTTGGGTTCTTCAGCAACGCCTTCACCACGGGCAGACGCTTGGATCAAGCTTTCCTGGAACGGACCGCCAACGAAATGTATCCGGATGATCCGGATCTGGCGCAAGCCTTCATCTCCCAGCATAAGGATGAAGTCTGGGACGGACACTGGTGGAGTGACTACAAGTTTGCCGACCCGTCGCCCGATACCACCGACTGGAAAAGATATCGGAAGGCGGTGGAGTACCAGAACTACCCTCTGGCGGTGAACGGCCTGTTCTACTCTTACGGCGACACCAGGCTGTTTGAGTCGAGGAGAAGTGACGTTTACACCTACAAAGTGGACGCCACCAGCCAGGTGAACTTCCACAACCAGATCAAGTCTGGGGTAGAGTTGAACCAATACACCATCAAAAGACATTACAACAGCCTTCCCTGGGATCCCTTGACTTTCATAGACGTCTACACCTATCACCCGGTGGGGGGGGACGTTTACCTTCAGGACAAGATCGAATTTCAGGGCTTGGTGGTGAACGTCGGGGGCCGAGTCGATTACCTGAGCAAGGACGCGAAAGTCTGGCCCAGCGATACCGATGTCCCGAACAGACCGGATCTGCACCCTGAAGCCAGAGACTCAGCCGTGAGCACTGACGTAACCTTCAGCCCCAGGTTGGGAATTTCTCATCCGGTTTCCGACAAGATGACCGTCTTTTTCAATTACGGGCATTTCACGCAACAGCCAACCTTCCACGACCTATACCTCTCTCTGAATCCCAATCTGCAGAGGGGAAATCAGGTAGTGGGGAACCCAGGATTGAAGCCGAGCAGGAACATACAGTATGAGCTGGGCTTGACTCGGGCCATAAGCCGGGACATGAAGTTCAACGTCGCGGCTTATTACAAGGACGTTTACAACATGGTGCAGTACCAAAGGATCTTCATCTCCCCCACTCCCTACGACGTGCTCAAGAACTTAGACTATGCCAACGTGAAGGGGATGGAGGTGACCTTGTCCCAGCGGCCCCGAAAATACCTTTCCTTCAATTTGAGCTACGTGCTTCAGTATGCAGAAGGGACCAACTCGGACGAAGACGACCAGTATGAGTACCACTCCCGCGATGCCACCGATCCGGTAACCGGACTGCCGAGGGTTTTCCCGTCGAGCGTGAAACCGTTAGACTTTGACCGGAGGCACAGCTTTGAGCTGCAGGCCGATTGGAGGTTTCCCACTGATTTTGAAGTCACTGCTCTACGGGACTTCGGGATAAGTGTGGTCTCCGAGGCGTCAAGCGGTCTTCCTTACACCAAAAGGGATTACCGAGGCAACCGGGTCGGAACCACGAATGAGTATCGCAAGCCCTGGACCTACGACACGGACTTAACCATAGACAAGAGTTTCAAGATCAGCGGAAGGGAAATCAACTTCTTCGTTCAGATAATGAATCTCTTTGACCGGATCAACGTGCTGGACGTCTATCCGGCCACCGGACTTCCCAACGAAGATGGCTATCGGCTAAATCCGGGGGCCATAGGAGCTCCGGGAGAAAACGTGAGCAACCAGTACTGGAATTGGATCCAGGTGAAGGACACGAACGGAGATGGAGTCATCAGTGCGGAGGAGCAATACGCGGCATACAGCAAAGCGTACGACGTGTATGTCAATGACCCCATGAACTACGGACCTCCTCGCCAGATCAGTGTCGGCTTCTACATCGCATTCTGAGGGTGATCAAACCATGAAGCCAGCATTGACGTGAGAGCAAAGAATCATTGAAAAGGAGATTTGACATGGAGAAATTCGTTAAGAAACGCGCAATCTCGGGCGGGGTTGTCTTCTTGTTCCTCCTTCTATTTGCACTGCTGCCCACCGAAAACCAAGCTCGAACCGCGGGCCAGAAGGGTTCCCCCCGGCTGGCAAAGATGGCCCAGACAGAACACTTTAGTAACAAAACCAGATACATCAGGCATGGTCTGGACATCAACGATTTCCGAATCCCCATGACCAACTACTCTGTTTTTGGGCAGTTTGTGGACGTGGGATCGGCAGGGGGAGAGTGGCCCAAAGGTACCAACGAGTTTTACATCTATGGCGCCGGCTTATGGGTGGGGGGAACCGTGAACAATCCCAGCCTACAGACCTTGAGTTTCAACAATTCGGGGTCAACCAGGGATGAGGTTCTTTATCGAACGCTCTCCGACCCCCGGGTGGCGGTGGGATATGAACCCAGCAGCGGAGCCGGAGAATTCGCCGGAGTCACGGACATATTCATCAGTGACCACCCCGAGGACTATAGTGCCGCCAATTTCTGGCCCTTACGGGACAATGCCGACAATCCGATATTAGTTGGGATTGAAGACAGCTATACGGAGTATGACGATCAGGACCCAGAAAGGTGGGACACCGGCATAAACTCCAACGCCGGAGACGGAAAAGACATTGCCAAATTCGGCTTGGGAGTCAAGGTGATACAACGCACCCACTCCTGGAACTACGACAACAACAAGACCATTCACTTCTTCATCTACCAGATCGTAAACATCAGAGAGGACAAAAGACCCATAAGGAACTGCTTTGTCTCGGTCATGTGCGATCCCGATATCGGGCCCAATGCCAGAGACGATCTGGTCGGCATTGACAAGACCCGGAATTTGGGGTATGCCTACGACAGCGACAACGCCGAACAGGGATTCGGCAGGATACCGGGCTATTTAGCCTACAAGTTTCTGGAAAGCCCTCTGGCCACTTACGACGTGGATTTGAACGGTGATGACCAGATCAGCGACGATTCCCTGAACGTAAACGGCAATGGGGTCTATGTGAAAGACGTTAGAAGGGGAAATTCCCTGGGGTTAACCTCCTTCAAGGTTTCGGATCTGGAGTCGGGTGATCCCGCGAACGAGCCGGAGAAGTTCCTGATCATGGCCGGACACAACTACCCGACGTCGGGTGACCAGCGTTATGCTCCTTTCGATTTGGGAAGCGGAACCAGTCCGAATGACCAAAGATTCTTCCAGAACACCGGGCCATTCCTCTTGGCAGCAGTGGGAGACACAGTGGTCGACACAGTATACAGCTGGAATTCATCCACGGACACCCTGAAAATAGCCAGCATCGACACGGTGGTTGGTGACACCGTCAGGGTTGTAGTGGCAGTGATGATGGCTCCGGACAGAGTTCAGCTTCCCAGGGTGGCCGACATTGCCCAGTCGATTTACGATATCGGATTCATCCTTCCCCGTCCTCCGGACAAGCCCAACATCTCAGTGGTTCCCGACGACAAGAAGGTTTTGATCGGCTGGGATAACTCGTCGGAGTCCTCGAAAGATCCATACTTCAAATTCACCAGCGATCCCACTAATCCCTTGTATGATCCCAACTACAAAGAGATGGACTTCGAAGGCTACCGGCTTTACCGAAGCACCACCGGCCTGCCCGGAAGCTTCGAGCTTCTCTCCTCCTGGGACAAGAGCAGTGTGACGCCGCGACACGTCGATGTCCAGCAACTCTCCGGCCCCACGTTTGCCGGAGCGGTCACCTATGATGAGTTGAACACGGAGAACTACATTCTGGTGGAAGGCTCCACGTCACTCTTTACCGGCCACCAGTACCTGGTGCAGGTGAAAGCCGATACCTCCTTTTCCGTCACTGACCTGACCCTCGGAGTAGGCATTCCTCCTTCAAAAAAAGAGAATCACTGGTTACCCCCCGGCGAGCCACCTTATCTTTTTGAGGTGTTTTCTCTGGAAGGGGATACTCTCTTCGTGAGCCGAAGCACCGCCGAAAGAATAGCGGATGGGACTTACGACAACTATTTCGACGACTGTTATCTGTTATTCGGCGGAATGCTGATCCATTTCAAGGGGGACAATCCCTCGTACGTGCCGACCGATAACCTCGTATTTGAAATCACCGGGCACCTGGAAGAGCCCGAAGGTGCGAATAGTCAACTGGGCTACTCTTACGTAGATACCGGACTGATCAACGGAATGACCTATTACTACGATGTGGTGGCCTACGACTTCCAGCCCTTTGCTTCGCCCCGTAGCCTCCAGAACGGGATAAGCGCGGTTGCGGTCACTCCCCGCTCTAACGCCTCGGGACTGGTCCAAGGAAGCGCATACAATGTGACGCACGCGCCTGGAAGTAGCGATGGCACGGTGCAGGTGACGACTGTGCAGCCGGATGCGGTCACCGGACATGTGTATGAGGTGGGGTTCCATGAAGGAGACATTCCACTGCTCTGGTATCTCAAGGACGTGACCGCAGATACAGTGTTGTTGGATAACATGGCCAACCAGACTGGGAACAACGACTACCCAGTGGTAGACGGAATGGTGTTTAAGGTGATGGGACCGGCCGAATTGGGGTTCAACGCCGATCTGACCAAATTGAACTCTCATGGGCTGTCTTGGTTCTTCAACGAGGTCTATATCGGCGGGAGGAACGCTCTGGCAAACGGTGACTTCAGGAATTTTCGAATCAAATTCGTGGCTGGTCCAGGGGATACCACCGCTCAAGGGTTCTATCGGGACGTTCAGGGTAATACTCCCTGGGGCCATTTCCGGGCAGATACCACCCACATAAGCGTCCCCTTTGAAGTCTGGGATCTGGGTCCGAACGTCGAGGACGTCAGCGATGACGTCAGGATCTGGCCTTTGATGTATGACTTCTATGGAGACGGGAGATTCCATACCGACGATTACATCATTCTTCTGGACAAAAACACCAGCGGCAACACTTATGCGGAGGATTTCTTCTCCAACCCCGATCATGATCCCGGCAACGCCGCCTATTGGAGCCTCGACACCTCAAAACCGATGTCGCGACACGATTGGGACTACCGCGCTGCTTTCAATGAAGTAGATCCGGTCTGGGCCAAGGGAGATAATGCCCTGCTGATAACCTGGAAACCCAATACGCACGAGGATGTCTTCACGATCAAGACTAACGAGAAGCATATAGAAGCGAACCAGGTGGATTTGAATCGAATAAAGGTGGTGCCGAATCCTTACATCGTTCGTAACAACTGGGAGCCCAGTGGGGATTATTCCCGGATCGCCTTCACCCACCTTCCAAACAGATGCACCCTCCGGATATATACTCTGTCCGGTGATCTTCTTCGCACCTTGGAACATAACAGCGCGGATCTGGACGGCAACGAGAACTGGGATCTTTTGACCAAAAACAACCAGAAGATCGCATCCGGCGTTTACATCTACCATGTGGATTCGCCATACGGAGAAAAGATCGGGAAATTCGCGGTGGTGCGATAACGGATTTAACCTTGGAGGAGGTAAGTTGCGATGAAAAAATTCCTTACGTTCCTGGTGCTGATCCAGTTTGTCTGCCTGGCCGGTGAAGCGTGGCCGGCCCAATTCGACAATGTGGGGACGTCCGGGGCTCAGTTCCTCAAGTTGGACGTAGACGCCCGGGTAGTGGGCTTGGGGGGGGCAAGCGTGGCGGTCACCAAGGGAGCGATGGCGCTGTACTACAACCCGGCGGGAATAGCCAACCTGGACAAGCGCAGCCTGGCGTTCAGCTATACCGATTGGATTTCGGACATCAAATACAACTACTTAGCCTATGAGACTCCGCTTCAGGGGTTCGGAAACGTGGGGGTGCACGTGGCCGTTTTGACCATGGGCGACATGGAAGTGACTACTCTGGACCAGCCGGACGGAACTGGAGAGAAGTTCGGGGCGGACAGCTGGGTGGTAGGGATCACCAACGCCTATCAGCTCACCGATCGATTCTCTTTCGGGGTGACTGCCAAGTACATCCGAGAGAAAATCTCCCAGCTCTCTGCCGATGCTCTCGCTTTTGACGTCGGCACCCTGTACTACACCGGATATCGGACCCTGAGGATAGCCATGTCCACCAGAAACTTCGGAACGGACACCAAGTTTGACGGAAGTGAGCTGGAGACGACATTTGATGCGGACAGCAATTCCAGCACCGCGCCGATTCTGGTGAAAAAGGAAACCCAATCTCAACCTCTGCCCTTGAGCTTTCGTCTGGGAGTGGCCTACGACTTTGAGTTTAGCGAGCAGAGCAAGCTTATGGCGACGGTAGACGGATACAATACCCGGGACCGCGGCCAGCAGGCCAGCGCGGGACTGGAGTACAGCTGGCGAAATCGGTTGTCGGTCAGAGCCGGATATAAGTTTAGAACCGATGAAGAAGGTCTAGCGCTCGGAGCGGGCTATGACTACGAGATTTCCGGATTCGGAAGCGTGGGGATCAACTACGCTTGGGCAGATTTGGGCAGACTGCAGAACGCTCACCGGTTCGGTCTGGTGCTAAATTTCTAAGCCCAGACAAAGGCATCGAAAGAGGCGCCGGCCCCGTTCTCAACGGGGCTGGCGTTTTGTTTTTCAATTTCTCCGAGATGATCACCGATTCACCGAAGGTTCCTGGCTCCCGAGCTTTTCGGTGGCCACGGGCGGGAGACGTGGAGTTTGGCTTAGAAATAAGAAAGCCTTGGGTCCGACTGGCAGCGTTGCTTTAGAGAGGACTCATCTCCAATCCGCCGGGACATTTCTTTTTTCCGGCCCATCGTATTCGAAGTTCCAGTTGCCCAATCTACGCATCGGCTTTTCCCTGGTCATCTCTTCGTAGGTGTGAGCCACCAGCCCGGCTGCGCGGGAGATGATAAAAAAGCCTTTGCCCAGCCTCCAGTCGAATCCCATGTCGGATACGACCGCAGCGATGGCGCCATCCACATTTATGGGGAGCTTCTTTCCCAAGGAACTGGCCAGCTCCGTTTCCACCGCCTGTGCTAAGTCCAGGTGCTTTCCTTTGAAGTTTAAGTCCCGCGCTATCCGGAAAAGCTTGACAGTCCGTGGGTCAGTCTCATGCAAGCGATGCCCGAAGCCCGGAATTCTTCTTTTGGTGTAGATGAACTCGGAAACCAAGGCTTTGGCCAAGGATGAAGTCTCATCCGGTCTTTTAGCCCAATCCTGAAGAATCCTGGCACATTTCTCGATTGCTCCTCCATGCACGTCCCCGATGGTCAGCACACCGCCGGCCACAGCCGCATTCAGGGAGTTCCCTGAGGAAAGCACGGTGCGGGCGGACAAAGCCGAAGGCGGGGTCGCTCCGTGGTCAATGCTGGAGACCAAGATGGCTCTCATCATCTGGGACTCTTCCGGGGTGGGGAGATCACCTTTTAAGGTCAAGAATATAGCGTCGGAGAAGGAGAGCTTCTCCATCATCTCCACAATGTCGTATCCTCTCACCCTTATCTCCCCCTTCCTCACATCCGTAATGGCGGTTTTCCATCTCTCTTCACTCATGTTTCCCTCCGGCAAAATCGGTTGATGCTCACGCGAAAACATATCACAAGACCCGGACAAAGTCAATGTATTTTGGTGCCCAGGCTCCGTATATAGAATAGCTTTGGACGTAAGTTTCACCGGACTTAGTCTCGCTCGATGTGTCAACAGACAGAAATCCATGGGGTCATGTGTCTTACACCTTGGTGCACTCCTTCACTGATCGCAGGTGCAGATGCCAGCGAGAAATCGTTTTCCGACTTTTTTGGGCAATGCTTTGAGGGCTAGACGGAACGTGAGCAAGAGTGTTTGCGTTGCATGGGTGTAGCCTGGTTCGCGAGAGGGGGACTATTTTGCTTGACAAAGGGCCGTTTCGGGCTTAATTGACCGGAGACTATTCGCCGTTTTCTGCCTTAGGTTTATGAGGAAAGAAAGAATAGGAGGTTGGAATAATGACACGAAGTCTGCTCCTGATGATCCTGGTATTCACCGTAGTCCTTTTTCCCGCCGAATCCTGGGAGGGGATGAGCCTCAGCTTGGATGCACCATCTCCGGGATTTGCCAGCAACAGCGTCGGAGACATAGTCTTTATGACGTTGGGAGACACCACCGTCATCTGGGTGGGGACAGGCAACGGATTATCCAAAACCACCGACCGGGGCGCAAGCTGGGTGACTTACAATCAACAGACTGGTCTGAACTCCAACGATATCTCTGCATTGGCCGCCTCGGGAAGAACCTTGTGGTTGTCGGCATCCTACACCAAGCTGGTCAAAGGGGAAGTGATCCCTTACGGGAAGGGCTTTAACCAAACCAGTGATCTGGGACAGAACTGGGGTTCGTTCATTCCGACGCAGACGGATTTCGCGGGGAAGGTGGTTTACGATATCGCCCTGGACGATACTACAGTTTGGGCGGCCTGCTGGTACGGGGGGCTGATTCGTTCACGGGACGGCGGGCAGAACTGGGAGAACGTTTTTGTCGATTCGCTTTCCCGGTTGGACTTTGAGCAGGAACAGTATCTCTATTTGAACGACCGCTATTTTTCGGTAGCCGTTGACACCATGTGTCCGGTGGAGAAAAGGCTAAAGAACTCGGTCAACGACATAGCTTATGATGGCAAATTGATTTGGGTGGCAACGGAGAATGGTCTATTTACCAGCGCAGATGCGGGACAGAGCTTTTTCCCATTCGATACTTCGAGTGGACTGAACTCCAACGGGATCTTTTGCCTGGCAGGCGATAGCTCGTTCTTCTGGACGGGGTCATACAAGCTGGAAGAAACTCACCCTCTGCCGCTTCTGCCTTCGCTGACCGGAACGGATTTCAATTATACCACCAACTATGGTGCCACCTGGGACACCTCCCGACCAGCCCAAGGGCAGGCAGGTTCCTTGGATGAGTTCGCATTGGACATGGCCTTGGTAGACACCGTCATATGGGCGGCTTGCGGAAAGGGAGGCTTAATTCGCAGCACTGATCGGGGGAAAACCTGGGATAGCGTTTTTGTAGATTCATCAGCCGAAAGAAGATTCAACCAGGGGCAACTTGAGGATAAAGATATTTTCACGAGCCTGGCCGTCGACCCGACGACGACATATCCCAAGGTTATCTGGGCGGGAACGAAGGACGGTTTATACAAGTTCGTTTACACCGGCACCGATTCCGGCGATACCGTCATTCGGTATCTCTATGAGGAAACGGTGGAACCCTTCGAGGTGGTCCGGGTGGCGGTTCAGCCTTTGGCGGGCCACAGTGTTGTCTGGGTGGGCGGCTTCGTGCTTTCCAGCCCGCTGAATTATGAAAGCACGGACGAAGGTCAAACCTGGCACACTTATTTGAGCGACATCCAGACGCGTGATTTTGCCTTTTCGGATTCCACCGTATGGGTGGCTACCCACGAAGGTTTGAAGAAATCGACCGATGGAGGAGGATCCTGGTCCAGCTTCGAAATCATTGACTCCACGTCGGGAGAGCTTATCATTCCCTCTTACTTCACCTCGGTCTGTGTGGTGCCAGACACTTCAACCATCACGCTATTGGTCGGATCAGAAGATGGATTGGCCAAGTCCAGCGATGACGGCAAAACCTGGAAGGTGACCAAGCTGGCTCCCTCCTTCAAGAAAGCCATCTGGGCGGGAACTGCGGCAGGAATTTACAAATTCATATACAATTATCGCGACGTCTCCGATACCGTGCTCAATTACAATTCCTATGTCAACGGCACGACCGGAGATTGGGTGGTCGGCTTGGGTATACAAAAATACAACGGGAAAAAGGTCATCTGGGCCGCTACGCAGCCCACTTACTCCGGTAATTATGGCGCCAGCTTCAGCACCGACGACGGGGACAGCTGGAGCACGACGCTTTTGGGGGACGAGGTTTGGAATTTTGCCTTTGACGACTCCGTGGTCTGGGCGGCTACCGGCTCCGGACTTAAGAGGTCTTACAATGGAGGAAGTAGCTGGGGAGTCTTCAATTACATGCAAGACAGCGCACCCACCGGAGACAAAATTTACAGCTCCGAATTCTCTTCGGTGGCCATAATCGGAGGTGAAGTGTGGGCGGGAAACTCTGAGGGTCTGGTCAAGAGCGCGGATGAAGGCGCCTCGTGGGAGGTCACCCGTGTGGCCGCCCCCATCGGATCGAAGGGATCGGAGACCGCTTACGCCTATCCTTCCCCTTTCTCTCCCGTGGTAGCAGGGGGACAGGTGACCAGAATTCACTATCGGCCCAGACAGGATGGACCGGTCAGCATAAAAATATACGATTTCGCCATGAATTTGGTCACAACCTTGTTAGACGGCCAGTCCCGGTCCGGAGGCGCAGAATATGATGAAGCCTGGGATGGAAAGAACGAAAAAGGAAACATGGTCGCAAATGGAGTCTATTTCTTCAAGATGGAAGCCCCGGGAGGCCAGGTAGAGTGGGGGAAGGTGGTCGTTCTGAAGTAGATTTGGCGGCATCAGAGGAGTAGGCGGTAAACAAGGAGATGCAAATGCTCAAGATGCTTACTATCCGAATGCTTGTGGTCTTAGCTGTGTTTTCCTCCACCGCTCTGGCTGAAACCGGAGATGGAGGCTATGCCGATGCATTTCTGCAGCCGGGGGTGGGAGCCAGGGCTTTGGGAATGGGAGGAGCTTTTGTAGGGGTGGCGGACGACGCCACCGGCGGATTCTTCAATCCAGCCGGCATGGTGCAGATCACCAAGAAGAGTTTCGGCGTCTTCTACCGAAAGATGACGCTGGACCGAAGGCTAAGCTACGCCATCTACAATCAACCGATTCGCGACGAGGCGACCATCGCACTGGCATGGATCAATGCCGGGGTGGGGGACGTGATGGGAAGAGACAACGATGGTTACGTTACCGAAGAGATCTCGAACTACCAGAACGCGGTCCAGTTATTCTACGGGCGGAAGATTCTGGAACAGCTTTCGGTAGGATTGGGGATGGAATACATTCAGTACAATCTGGCCAACATCAGGGCCTATGGTCTCGGGTTCGGGGCATCGGTGATGGGAAGACCGATTCCTAAGCTGCGCCTGGGGCTGGCAGTGGAGAATGTGGGAATGAAGTTTTCGTGGACGTCGGGCGAGTATTGGAAGCAGTTTGATCTTCTGGGTTCCTCGGTGAAGGAGAACTTCCCGGTAAACCTACGGCTCGGTGCCTCTTATCTTCTGCTCAAGGACAGGATACTCCTCTCCTCGGAGATCGACAAAAGCGAGAAACAAAAAGCGAAGATTCATCTGGGGATGGAAGGCTGGGCACTCCAAGACGTTGCCGGGAGAATCGGATATGACAAAGGTTCGCTGACCCTGGGTTTGGGACTAAGGCATAGGCTTCGCTCGACCGTTCTGGGTTTTGACTATGCTTTTGTCGCCAGTCGGGTGGAGGATGACCCGGACCACTTGATCTCCCTACAGTTTGAGTTCTGAGAAGGTCGCTGCACTGGCAAAAGGAAGCCAGGCGTATAAAGTGGATGGTCAAAAGAACCGAAAACAATTTCTACTGAAGCACTTTTTCGAGACAGCGCTCGTTTCGATAGCTTAAGTCTACGAAGGAACGAGGTGTCGAGGTCGTCCATCATAACGTCGGCGACACGATGTGGAGACCTAACCCATCCTTGAGGAAATGACCGAAGGAGCAGAATTGAGAAAGGCCATATCGTCTGTGGTCATCGTAGTTTTCCTGGGTGCGCTCCTGGCTTCACCGGTATGCGCCAAGAATGGTGAAAGCGGGACTTCTCTTTTGAGCTTTCTTAAGCTCGGAGCCGGGGCAAGAGCTATGGGCATGGGGGAAGCTTATACCGCCCAGTCGGCGGGAGCGGGTGAGCCATTCTGGAATCCGGCAGCGCTCTCTTCGGTGGGAGGGACAGAGGCAAGTTTCACCCACACTCAATGGCTCCAGGACATAACCGCTGAGCACTTTTCCTTGGCCATGGCCACCGGTAAAAGTGCTTTTGGGCTTGGCCTATCTGTGGGCCGAGTTCCCGATATTGAAAAACGGGGTGACGTACCTACCGTCGAACCTGTCGCCCTGTTCGATGCTCACGACGTGGAGGGGTATCTTTCTTATGCCCGGTCACTTTCCAAGAAATTGGCCGCAGGAGTCTCGGCCAAATGGCTGTACGAAAAGATAGACATCTCGTCATCCAACGGATGGGCCTTCGACGTAGGGAGCATCTATTCTCCGTTTGCTGAGGCGGGGCAATCGGCATTAAGAGGCCTGACGGTAGGAGCGGCTATTTTGAATTTGGGATCCAAAATGAGATTTGAGAAAGAGTGGTATTCGCTTCCCACCCAATACAAGGCCGGAGTGAGCTGGTTTGAGGAAAAGAAAGCCTGGCAAAGCGATCTGACCTTGGGCTTGGATTTGGTTAAGCCCAGAGACGATAACGCGAAAGTGCATCTGGGCCTGGAGTATGACGCTTATCGGACGCTGGCTCTGCGGTTGGGTTATCAGTTCGGCTACGATGAGAAAGACCTTTCATTCGGAATGGGGATAAAGTTCAAAAAGTACGGAATCGACTATGCCTATATTCCCTACAAGTCGGACCTGGGCGACGTGCATTGTATCTCACTGGAGGTTGCATTTTAGAGTCCTTCTTCCACATCCAGCCCCCTGGTGATTTGGTCCTGTGGCAATTCTTCCCATCTTATAATAACGCTTCGGTGAATAGCGAAGGAGGAAATCATTCATGGAAAAGTACAAGATCGCCTGGCTGCCGGGAGACGGCATCGGGAAAGAAGTACTGCATGCGGCCAAGATAGTCTTGGATAAGATGAAGCTGGATGCGGAATACATTCCCGGAGACATCGGCTGGGAGTTCTGGTGCAAGGAGGGGAATCCACTGCCCGACAGAACGATTGAGCTTTTGAGAGAAACCGACTGTTGTCTTTTTGGCGCCATAACTTCGAAACCCAAAGAAGAAGCGGACGCGGAGATCGATCCCGCTCTCCGGGACAAAGGGTACGTCTACTTCAGCCCCATCGTCAAGCTGCGTCAGTTATTCAATCTCAGAACCAACCTCCGGCCCTGCAAAGCGTACCCTGGAAATCCCTTGAACTATCGGGAGAACGTGGACCTGGTGGTGTTCAGGGAAAACACGGAAGACTTGTATGCCGGGGTTGAATTTTATCCTCTTCCTTCCGAGGTGATGTCAGTGCTGTGCAAGCATAATGCCCGCATGAAGAAGTTCGAAAATACGTCATTAGAAGACATTGCGGTGAGTTTACGGGTGATCACCAGGAAAGCATGCCAGAACATCGTTCGGGATGCCTTTGAGTATGCGAAAAAACACAGAAAAAGATCGGTCGCGGTGGTGGAGAAACCCAACGTGATCCGGGAGACCTCGGGTTTGATGATCCGGGAGGCAAGAAAGATTGCCAAAGAATATCCAGGGATTCCCCTATGGGAGACCAACATCGATGCCATGTGCATGTGGCTGGTCAAGAACCCTCAGGATTACGACGTGCTGGTCACATCCAACATGTTCGGCGACATAATCTCCGATCTGGCCGCCCAGTTGGTGGGAGGGCTGGGTTTTGCCAGCTCCGGCAACATCGGAGACGATTATGCGGTCTTCGAGCCGACTCACGGCTCCGCTCCCAAATATGCCGGAATGAACAAGGTCAATCCGATGGCCACTCTTCTCAGCGTCAAATTGATGCTGGATTGGCTGGGGGAGACTCAAAAAGCCGCGCTTCTGGAGGCTGCGATTGCTGAAGTCATTAGAGAGGGAAAGGCGCGGACTTACGATATGGGAGGTAAGGCCACCACGACTGAGGTGGCAGAAGAGGTGGCAAGGAAGCTGTGATACGGATATATCCTCGAGTGGAGTGAGCTGTCGATATCGGACGACATGAATCTATTATGTTACGCCGGTTGATCCCGGACGGCTTTACTTCTCCGCGAACGTGTGGATCAAGATCGTCGAATAATCGACGACGGAGGAATTGGCCGTCAATCAATGGAGGCGTTAAGTCGATCCTAACGCCGAAAAATAAAGTGAAAGAGGTTGTCAGCTTCAAAATCGGATAGGAGAGTGATGTAAGATATGGAAGAAAGTCGAAAACAATCGAACGATGAATCCGGGAAAAAGGTCAAGACGTATCGAAAAAAGCGCATCCTTATTCCGGTTCTGCTTTTGGCCCTGGTTGCCATCGCAGTAGCGGGCTATTGGTATGCGTATTTGCGAGGCTTTATCTCAACGGATGATGCGTACGTCGATGCGAATCAGGTCGGCGTAAGCGCGAAAATCCTGGGGCGCATTAATGAATTGACGGCAGATGAGGGAGACACGGTGAGACAAGGGGAACTTTTGGTTCGGCTTGACGACAGCGATTTGCAGTCGCAGGCAGCCCAGGAGCAACAGAACATCGCATTGAATCAGGAAAACGTTTCCTTGGCAACGATCAATCTTCGGCGCGCAGAGACTGATTTTCGCCGCACCTCCGATTTGTTCAAAGACAGCATAGTCTCGTGGGATCAATTCGACCTGGCCAAAAAGACCTTTGATTTGGCCACGGCCCAACACAAGGTGGCGCTGGCTCAGGTAAGTGCGTCAAAGGCCAAGCTGGACGTGGTTCAAACCCAGCTGCAGAATACCAAGATCACGGTACCGATGACCGGTGTGGTTGCCAAGAAATGGGTGATGTCGGGCGACATCGTGCAACCGGGTCAGCCGATCTTCACTATCTATGATTTACAGAACACCTGGGTCACGGCCAATTTCGAGGAGACCAAGCTCTCATCCATTCACGTCAACGATCCGGTTCAGATTTCTGTGGATGCGCACCCCGGCATCAAGTTCGACGGACGAGTGACTCTCATCGGAGCGGTTACGGCATCTCAGTTCTCGCTGATTCCACCCGACAACGCGTCCGGCAATTTCACCAAGGTCACCCAGAGAGTGCCGGTCAAAATTTCCATAGAAAGACGGATCGCCTCCGGGGAACGTGATCCGGTTGCGCTTCTGCCGGGCATGTCGGTCGAGGTAAGAATCCGCGTCCGGGGCCATAAGTAATGAAGACCGAAAAATGGCGGCATTTTCGCACGAGCCTGCTTGAGCAGTTCCCCTTCCTGAACCACGAAAACGAGACTTACCGCTGGCTGGTGCTGGCCAGCGTGATGGTCGGCACTTTTATGGCCGTCTTGGATTCGACCATTGTCAACGTGGCACTTTCCAAGCTGATGGCCACCTTTGGCGTATCGGTTGACAGAATCGAATGGATCGTGACCGCATATCTGCTCATCTTTGCGGTCACGTTACCTTCTTCCAGCTGGCTGGCCGATGCCTGGGGATATAAACCGACGTTTCTTTTGGGCCTCTTCTTATTTACCTTTGGCTCCTTTCTTTCCAGCCTCTCCTGGAGTATCGGGACATTGATCGTCTTTCGGGTGGTGCAAGGAGCAGGCGCCGGTCTCTTGCTGCCGGTAGGAATGGCGATTCTTACCCGCGAGTTCCCCCCGGAGAAAAGGGGGATTGCCTTGGGCTTCTGGTCGGTGGCGGCCTCGGCCTCGGTTGCCCTGGGACCGACTGCCGGTGGATATCTGATAGAACGTTTTTCCTGGCACGCCATCTTTGACATAAACATTCCCATCGGAATCATGGGGATGGCGGCTTCACTGATCATTCTGAGAAACTATAAGTCTCCACACGTTCGCTATTTCGACGTGATCGGATTCCTATCCTTGACCGCCTTTCTTACCTGCCTGCTCTTGGCCCTTTCCAGCGGAAATTCAGCCTGGAATACCGGAGGATGGACTTCCACTTATATCTTAACCAATATTGCCATTTCATTGGTAGGGCTGGTAATCTTCCTAATCACCGAATTTAGCATCCAACATCCCTTGATAGACTTAAGGATCTTCAAAGACCTTAACTTCACCATCAGTAACATGGTGTTTTTCATCTTCGGCCTGGGAGTATTTGGCAGCACTTTTCTGTTACCCATTTATCTGCAGAATTCACTGCGTTACACTCCTTTGCAGGCCGGTCTGGTCTTTTTCCCTATGGGAATTTTGGTTGGCCTGACGGCCCCTTTGGCCGGCATATTCTCTGACAGGTTCGATGGCAGAATTCCAGCGGTGGCAGGCTTGGCCTTGATGGCGCTCTCGCTGTATCAATATAACTTTCTATCTTACCTGTCGGAGAAATCCCAGATCATGTTTCCTTTGTATCTTCGGGGCATTGGCATGGGGCTGATAATGTCGCCTTTGGCCACCATGGCCATCTCCAAAGTCGGCCACGAGAAGATGGCGCAGGCCTCGGGATTAATCAACGTGATCCGCCAAATCGGCGGAAGTTTCGGCGTGGCTCTTTTTGGAACGCTTATCACCCGAAGAACGATCTTCCATTCAGCCATTTACGGGCAACAATTGAGCGCCTATTCGGACAGTTTCAAACAGACGGTTTTGAAACTCCAACGCTTTGCAGTCCACACCAGCGGCGGAAGCTCCAGCGATGGTCTCAGTAAAGCTCAGGCCACCATTTTCACCTTCGTTCAAAACCAGGCTTTTATAAAGGCAGTGGACGATGTATTCCTGATAGCCTCCATCGTGGTCTTGGCCAGTCTGGTGCCGGCACTATTTCTCAGAACCTATAAAGGTAGGAGGAGAGCAAAACCCGTAGACACAGAGAAAAGCACCGTTGAGATATGATTAGGCGAAATGGCCAAACCCGAGGAGCGTAACACAATCTCACAGGCGACAATATGTAGAATTCGAAGTAAGCTTTGAAACTCTGAGACCGCAGAATCTCCGCAAGACGGCATTTACACTTCGCGTCAACCAGCTTCTGCACTCCGACCCCTACCCCCTTCTCTTATGAGATTTCCTTCAACTTATTTGGTTTTTCCGCTGTTTCAATCTATATTAACATGCCGTAAGTAAGAACGACGTGACTGTTGGTTAGAAGAGTAACCTTTTTACCTGAAAAGCAGTTAAAAGAATAGAAATGATGCATCCACTTTCAGAAAAAGTAAAAAAGAATCTGCTTCCATTCGTGATGAAGCCGGGAAGGTATGTCGGAAACGAATTGGGGGCGGTGAGAAAGGATCACCAGGGAAGACTTAGGGTGGCTTTGGCTTTTCCTGACCTGTATGAAATCGGAATGTCATATCTGGGATCAGCCATACTTTATCATATAATCAATCGAAGAGCCGATTGTGTGGCAGAAAGGGTTTTCGCCCCCTGGCCGGATGCAGAGGAAATTTCGCGGAGAGAGAACATACCTCTTTTCTCCTTGGAATCTCATACTCCTTTGCAGGAGTTTGACATCATAGGTTTTTCCTTGACCTATGAACTCAACTATGCCAACATTCTCAACATGCTGGACTTGGCCGGCATACCGATCTGGTCGGCAAAGAGAGACGAAAGCCATCCCTTGATCATCGCCGGGGGACCGTCGGCGATGAATCCGGAGCCGATGGCAGAGTTTTTTGATCTGTTTGCCTTAGGTGATGCAGAGGAGATGATTGGTGAGATCATCGATGTCATGCACCAGGAGAGAGAGAACCAAGCGGGCAAAGAGGAGCTTCTCCTCAGACTTTCGCAGATACCCGGAGTGTACGTTCCTCAGTTTTACGAGGTGAAGTACAGTGACGAAAGCAGATTCGAGAGCATAAGGCCGAAGGCACCCGGCGTTCCCGAGACGATTGAGGCGAGGATTGTTCCCCAGTTGAAAAACGAATACTACCCGCCTGCCCCCATAGTCCCCTTTCTGGAGACGACCCACGATCGTTTAACCATCGAGATCATGCGCGGTTGCCCGATGAGATGTCGCTTCTGTGCGGCCACAGTGGCTTATCAACCGAAGCGAGAAAGACCGGTGGACGACATCGTCAGTCAGGCTGATGCCGGAATAGTCAGCTCCGGCTGGGACGAGATTTCTCTTCTTTCTCTCTCGACTACCGACTATTCCCAACTGCCTCTACTGGCCAGAACCCTTCATCAGAGATTCTCGTCAAGAAAGGTATCCATTTCCTTGCCTTCACTCAGACCTGACTCACTCACATTAGAGGTAGCTCAACTTTTGGCCCGGGTCAAGAAGCCGGGCCTGACCTTTGCTCCGGAGGCAGGCACTGCCAGGCTAAGAAATGTCATCGGCAAGCACCTGCAAGAGGACGATCTTCTAAACACCGCCAGAATTGCTTTTTCGTCCGGGTGGAACCTACTCAAACTTTACTTCATGATCGGGCTGCCCACGGAAGGAGAGGAGGATTTGCAGGGGATAGTGAACCTGCTTAAGAAAATCCTGAGAGTGGGAAAAGAGGGAGGTCAGGGGAAGAACTTAAACGTCACCATCTCGCCTTTCACTCCAAAACCGCATACGCCATTTCAATGGGAGAGGCTTCGAGACATCGACAGCTTGCAGGAGAAGATCTATTATCTGAGGAGCAACTTGAGACCGGGGAACCTGCATTTAAAATTCAGGGATCCGCATGTCTCTTATTTGGAGGGGATTTTGGGCCGGGGAGACCGGCGGCTTTCTGCGGTGATCTTCTCCGCCTGGAAGAGGGGGGCAAGGCTGGATGGTTGGACCGAACATTTCAATTATCAGCTCTGGAAAGAGGGATTCGTCGAAGCAGGAATCGATCCGGCTTTCTATGCGCAAGAAATGGATGCCAGTCTGCCTCTTCCCTGGGATCACATTCACAAAGGATCAGAGAAGGACCATCTCAAGAAGGAACGCAATCGGGCTTACGCGCTCGCAGCAAAGTCTGCGATTGATCAAGAATGTGCGCGCCCATCAGGTTCTCGATCCGACGCCTCCCCGGAAGGGGTGAAGATAAGTGATTTGGTTTCAGAGGAACGGTTGCAGGAGGCCGTTTCCTCGACGGAGGAGTCGCCCCTCACGGTCTTCACTTCATACGGACGAAAGAAAAAGAAGAAGCCGCTGTCTCTGGCCGTGACCGTGGCGCGCGGACGGGTGAGAATCAGATGGAGCAAGTCGGAGGAGGTAAGGTTTACTTCTCATCTGGACATCGGGCGAACTTTCGAGCGGACCATCCGCAGGTCCGGAATCCCTATCGCTTATAGCGAAGGTTTCCATCCTCACCAGAAGGTAGCTTTCGGTCCTCCTCTTCCGTTGGGATTCATCTCTGACTCCGAGTATCTGGACATTCAGCTAACCGAGCCTTACACGTCTACCATCATCGAACGATTGAACCGTGCTCTTCCGGCGGGGTTCGAGTTCCTCGAGGCTAGATCCATATTGGGCAAGTCGGACTCACTGAGCTACATCATCAACTTAGCCTCATACGAAGTCAACTTGAATCTTCCTCCGGAGCAGACGGAGAGTTCGGCTCAGTCTGTTCTGGAAAGCGACCATCTTGGGGTGAAAAGAATCTCGAAGGAAGAAGTCAAGGAGCTGGACATCAGGAGATACGTCGTAGGATTAAGTTGTGAGTCCTCTGAAAATCAAACAGTTTTGAAGATGCTTTTGGCCGTGGGAAGCGAGGGGTATGCCCGTCCGCAGGAGGTTCTGACCTACGGATTCGGCTTAGAGGAGAAGAAGGTTCTGAGTTTAGTCTTCAAAAGAACCGGACTATTCATCACGAAAGACAGAAGAATCCTGACTCCGATGGAAGTGGTTTAGTTGGGAATGGCAAGGTCTGACAGATTTTCCCGGATCAAGGTCAATCAAACGAATCCAAGCATTTACTGCTCCTTAGGGTGGAAAGAACAACGACTACCAACCCCAGAGAGTTAGCTTTAAGAGCATTGGAGAAGATAGAGACTGAGAACGCCTTTGCCGCTGAGGCTATCCAGTCCGTCACGGCTGGCCTGTATCTTTCTTCTTTGGATCGACGATTCATCGGTGAGCTGGTCCACGGAACCACCAAGATGAGGAGGAGGCTGGATTTTGTCTTGAGCCGGTTTCTGGAAAGAAAGCTGGAGGAATTGACGCCGTGGATTCGAAACGTATTGCGAATGGGAGTCTACCAGATCGACTTTTTGGAGAAGGTTCCCCCGAGTGCGGCTGTAGATGAGTCGGTAGAGCTGGCCAAAAAGTTTGGGCACAAAGGGACCGTGGCTTTAGTCAACGCAGTCTTGAGAGGCTACCTGCGGGATAAAGGGAGGGTCAGCTTCCCATCCTCGGATGAGGACAAAACCGAGAATATCGCTTTATTCTATTCTTTTCCCAACTGGATGGTGGAGAGGTGGCTGGAGACTTGGGGAGAAGAGGAGACTATCCGATTGTGTCACGCTTTCAATCAAAGGCCTCACCTTTCGTTTAGGATCAATTCCCTGAGAATTGGCAGGGACGAATTAGAGGAGATACTCGATCGGGAAAAGGTCAAATTCAAACGCTCCAGATTTCTGGAGGGTTTCTATACCGTCGAATCCAAAGTCGATTTGAATCATTTTTCGCCCTTGCAGGAGGGGCTGATCTACTTTCAGGACCAAAGCGCCGGATTCCCGGTTCTGCTGCTTGATCCCCAACCCGGTGAACTCATACTGGACTTGTGTGCCGCCCCTGGAGGAAAAGCTACCTTCACGGCGGAGCGAATGAACAATCGAGGCACGGTGGTGGCAGTGGATATCAGCATCAAGAAGCTCGAAATGACCAAGGAGAATTGTGCCAGGCTGGGAGCTTCCCCTGTGGTTTTCTGCTGTGCGGACGCCCGGAAATTCTTCTGTCATCCTGCGGATAGAATTCTGGTTGACGCTCCCTGTTCGGCATTGGGGACATTGGGACGCAACTCGGATGCTCGCTGGAGAAAAGAGCAGGAGGATCTTGGCCGATTGCATAAGCTTCAGCTTGAGATTTTGTCGAATGCGGCGGAGCTGGTGAAAAAAGGCGGCGTTTTGGTTTACAGCACCTGCACCATCATGCCGGAGGAAAATGATTCTGTGATTTATGATTTTCTGAGACAAAGACAGGATTTCCGTCTGTCAGACGGTGCTCTGTTTGTGGACTCCGGGGTGGTGGACGTCGAAGGATTCGTCAGAACCTATCCCCACCGGCACAAGATGGACGGAAGCTTTGCGTGCAGACTGGAAAAGATCTAACGTCGTCGAGGAGCAGCTTTGATACTGGACTTTTCCCGGAAAACTGGTATCTTATTTGGGACAACAGGAATCGAGGTATGAAGTCTTGAGGTGGTACACGGAGCAGAGAATGAAATTGCGGCTGAGGCGGGCACTGGATTTCATTCGGACCAGCAGAAGACTAAGAGATACCGCCATTCTTGTTTTGGCGACGATCTTGATCCTTTATTTCCTCCTGCTTTTAGTCGACCGGGTGATCATGCCTTTGGTGGTCCACCGGACGGGGACCTGCCTGGTGCCAAGGGTTATCGACCTGGGCGTGCCTCAGGCAGATTCGCTCTTGCAGAAAGCGGATCTGAGCCTGGTGGTGATAGGGGAGGAATACGATTCGGCGAAACCGCCGGGAACCATACTTTCCCAAATTCCGTCCCCCGACACCAAGACACGGAAAGGCAGGGCGGTGAAGGTCAAGATCAGCAAGGAGGCGGAGGCGGTTTTGGTGCCCAGACTCAAGGGAATTTCGCTGAGACAGGCGGGGTTGCTTTTGGGTCGGGAAGGGCTGGAGTTGGGAGAGGTAAGCTGGGTTACTTCCGATTCATTTCCCAAGGACGTGGTGGTGGCCAACACCCCGGCATCCGGAGTATCGGTTCCTCCTGGGATCTCGGTAAACCTGGAAGTGAGTCTGGGGGTAGCACCGGACACAGTTTCCGTGCCTGATCTTGTCGGTAAGAGCTTGGAAGAAGGGAAAGGGATCATCCGGGAGATGGGACTGCAGTTGGGAAAGGTGAAATACAAAAAGGACGACGATTTCGCTCCGGGGACCATCTTGGAACAGTCGCTGCCGGCAGGTGAAAAGGCGGCCAGAGGGTCGGAAATCGACTTGGAAGTCAGCGCGACTGTATTGTGACATGTCTCTGATTGACGCCTGACGCTTCAACGGCTGAGGCAGTATTATTGATAGTGAGAATGGATTTCCGTCTGCCTGTCCATTCATGTATCACATGCATGCAGGAAACAAATCCTTAGTCTCTAATCGTTTTCGGTGAGGTTACAAATGGTAATGGTAGCACCTTCTCTTTTGTCTGCTGATTTTGCGAACATCGAAAAGGAGATTCAACGGGTGGAGAAATGCGGCGTCGAGCTTCTTCATTTGGACGTGATGGACGGACACTTTGTCCCCAACATTACCTTTGGCCCGATGATAGTCGAGGCCGTAAACCGCTGCACCCAGCTTCCTTTGGACGTTCACCTGATGATCGAAAATCCCGACTCACTTGTAGAATCGTTTGTCGACAGCGGGGCGGATTATCTTACCGTAAGCTTCGAAGCCTGCAAGCACCTTCACCGCACCATAAATCTGATCAAGAGCTTTAAGGTGAAAGCTGGGTGTGCATTGAATCCGGCGACTCCATTCTGCGTAACCAAACCCATAATAGAGGAGCTGGATCTGCTTTTGTTGATGACAGTTAATCCCGGATTCGGCGGGCAGAAGCTCATTCCCTCGGTTCTCCGAAAGATTGCGGAAGCAAAGGAATTCATCCAAGAGCACAGACTGAAAACCCAAGTTGAGGTGGATGGAGGGATAAATTCGGAGACCGCCAAACTGGTGAAAAAAGCGGGAGCAACCATCTTAGTCGCTGGAGCGGCGATCTTCAAGAGCAAGAACTACTGCCGGATAGTCAAAGCATTGAGGGAAACTTAGAGCTTGTTGGCCGAGGGCCCCTCACCCTCGACTTTCAGCTACCCAGCAGGGCAAAGGTAGCGTACTCGAACGTTTAGGGGACAAACTGGCGTAAGGATTTCTGTTGCACGGCTGATGTGTAGATTTATATTATGATTTTTGCATTTTGGGCCGAGCAGACGTATGATAGCAGGTGGACAGTAGCAGCTTGCGGGCGCGGTTTTTTGCAGAGGCGAAATTCCCGAAAACGCAGAAACAAACTCCTGCACTCCAAAATCTGAGTAGGAGACCATGTTTGAAGACTTAACCAGCAAGTTAGAAGCCATTTTCAAGAAGATCCGCGGGCAGGGGCGGCTCTCGGAAAACAATATCAAAGATGCCCTGAAAGAGGTTAGACTTGCACTTTTAGAGGCGGACGTCAACTACAAGGTGGTCAAAGACTTTGTAAGCCGGGTTGAGGCCAAGGCCATCGGCCAGGAAGTCTTTCGCAGCATCACCCCAGGGCAGCAGGTCGTAAAGATAGTCTACGAAGAGCTGACCAGTCTTTTGGGCAAGGAACGAGTGGAGGTAAAGTTTTCTCCCCAGCCTCCTACGGTCTTCATGTTGGTGGGTCTTCAAGGATCCGGCAAGACCACCGCCTGCGGAAAGCTGGCGCGATACTATCGAAAAAAAGGGAAGTACCCCTTGCTGGTGGCGGCAGACATTTATCGGCCAGCGGCCATCGATCAACTTAAGATATTGGGCAAGTCGCTGGACATTCCGGTCTTCTCTGCCAAGGACGATCCGGTGAAGATATGCGAAGCGGCGGTTGACCATGCCCGCAAAGAAGGAAAGGACTTGGTGATTATCGACACCGCCGGGAGGCTGCATATCGACGAGCCGTTGATGCAGGAACTGGTCAGGATCAAGAAGGCGGTTTCGCCCCAGGAGATAATCTTGGTAGCGGATGCCATGACCGGCCAGGATGCGGTCAATATCGCCAAGACCTTCGAGGAAAAGTTAGGAGTAGACGGAATCTTTCTGACCAAGATGGACGGAGACGCCCGGGGTGGAGCCGCCATGTCCGTACGGGCGGTCACCGGCAAGCCCATAAAATTCGTGGGAGTAGGGGAAAAGCTGGATGCCCTGGAGACATTCTATCCGGATCGGATGGCTTCCCGCATACTGGGAATGGGAGACGTGGTCTCCTTGGTGGAGAAGGCTGAAGAAGCCATCAGCTTGGAGGAAGCAGAGAAACTTGAGCAGAAGCTGAAGAAGGAGGCCTTCACCTTAGACGATTTCTACACGCAGCTTCAACAGTTGAAAAAGATGGGTCCTTTGGAGTCGGTTTTGGAGATGATTCCCGGTTTGGGGGGGAAGATAGCGGGCGGACTAAAGATTGACGATAAGGCCATGCTGCGGGTGGAAGCGATGATCAGCTCCATGACCAAGGAAGAAAGGCAAAAGCCTCAAGTTATTGACGGGAGCAGAAGAAAAAGGATAGCCATGGGCAGCGGAACTTCCGTCCAGGACGTGAATCAGCTTCTGAAGCAGTTCTTCATGATGCAGAAGATGATAAAAAACGTGGCGAAAATGGACTTAAGAAAGCTGGGAAAAGGTCTTTCATTTTAGGGTTAATAGAATCCGTGAGAATTTCGGGAAGCTGCCCTGCGGCTGCCCCATTCGCCGGGTCGGTGGAGCTAAGCAGCCTGCAGGAATTGAGTCGAGTTTTGAGAGAATGTGAAAGAGGACGATTTGAAAAACCATTTTAAACGGAGGTGAATTTGGCGGTAGTAATCAGACTGAGAAGGATGGGCGCAAAGAAGAAACCTTCCTTTCGCTTTGTGGCCACCGATTCGCGGATGCCCAGGGACGGAAGGTTCATTGAGATTCTGGGACATTACAATCCCATCGAAAAGCCGGCAAGCGTGCTGGTGAATGAAGAGAAGGTCTACTCGTGGCTGAAGCAGGGCGCCACGCCCAGCGACACGGTAAAGGGCCTTTTCAAACAAATCGGGCTTATGAAAAAATGGGAGATGATGCAAAAGGGGCAGGATGTCTCCCAAGTCAGCCTTTCGAACCAGCTTAAGGAGACGGGCAAGAAGAAGAAAAGGAAAAAAGGCCCGCCGGTCGAGGCGGCTGCCCCTGCCGCCGAGCAGAAGGCTCCCAAGACAAAAGCAGAACCTGAGAAGCCGAAGGAGGAGGCTAAGAAAGAGGAGCCCAAAGAATAGCAGAGAGGCTTCCGACAGACGGAATCAGACAAGTAGGCGCGAAGGCCACTCGAAACCGACGTAGTGGAGTGTTCACCTTTAGGTGAACCATCCCAAGATTCTGGCCGCTCTCTCACGATAGACCGGCCTACGGTGTTCATCGTGTCAGCTCACATTACGGACCTCAAGTCCGGCACGAGTGTGGGAGGACAAGTCAAACCAAACGTGCCACTCCAAGAAAGCTCTCTTCAGAGAGTCATCTTCGGAGGATATGTTTCGGAGGGCAAGAAGGGATCAATTAGCAGGCTAACAGAAAGGTGCGGTGTTTGCCTGAAATCAGTCGGGTGACAATCGGCAAGATTTCCCGAGTGCGCGGCACCAAGGGAGAAATGGTGGTGATCCCTTTGACCGACGATCCCGGCAGGTTTGTCGGACTGGGGAAGGTCACGGTCTCAAGCGCGAAGCGCACGGGTGAGTTTGTCGTCGAGCAAGCCAGAGAATTCAAGGGCAAGGTTTTGCTCAAGCTGAAGCAAGTGCTCAGCCCGGAGGCGGCAGAGGAATTGGTCGGAGGGTTCATAGAGATAGACAGAGAGGAGCTGGTCAGGCTTCCCGAGGGGAGATACTTTGTATTTGACCTGATAGGTCTGGAAGTCACCACCACGGATGGACAGAAGGTCGGAAAAGTGAAAGAGGTGATATCTCTTCCGGCCCACGACATATATGTGGTGGAGGGGAAAACCAGGCTCTACGACATTCCGGCAGTCAGAAATGTGATCAAGAACATCGACCTGAACACAAGGCAAATGATCATTCAGCCGCAAGAAGGACTATTGGAGCTTTGAAGTTTCCATGCTGATCGACATACTGACCATTTTCCCGGGAATGTTTTCCGGACCCTTAAATGAAAGCCTGACTCAGCGGGCCAGGGAAAAGAACCTGGTAAATGTGCGAATACATAACATCAGGGATTTTGCAGAGGATAAACACCAGACCGTGGATGACACGCCTTTCGGAGGAGGAAGCGGGATGGTGATGAAGCTGGAGCCTTTGTGCAGAGCGTTGGACTCAGTGTGGGACAAGGAAAACGAAAGGTCTGTAACCAGCCTGATTCTGACCTCTCCCCAGGGTGAGAGATTCTCTCAGCAGAAGGCTCTGGAACTATCCTTAAAGGATCGGCTAATAATCATGTGTGGGCATTACAAGGGAGTGGATGAACGGCTGAAGATGCTCTATCCGGTAGAAGAGATATCCATCGGCGATTACGTGTTGACCGGAGGTGAGATCCCCGCCTTGGCTATCATGGATGCCGTGATTCGGTTGATACCGGGCGTTCTGGGGGATTTTGAGTCGGCGCAGAGCGATTCGTTTTTTGAAGGAATCTTAGGACCTCCTCAATATACCAGGCCGGCGGAGTTCCGGGGACTTAGGGTGCCGGAGGCACTTCTGTCGGGAGACCATGAGAGAATCAGAAAGTGGCGGAAAAAAGAGGCGCTGAAAAGGACTTTACAAAGAAGGCCGGATTTATTAGATTTAGCACGCCTCTCGGACGAGGAGAGTGAATGGGTGAGGGAGATAGAAAAGGAGAGAGGGTAGGATTTTCCCAATTCCGGCCAACGCTTTGAATGTGATCAACGTCATGCTTGCACGGAGGAAGATATGGATCCGATTTCGGCTTTAGAGGCAAAATACCTTAAGGACAAACTCCCGGAGTTCAAACCCGGCGACACGCTGAGAGTCTCGACCAAAATCAAGGAAGGCGACAAGGAGAGGATTCAAGCCTTTCAGGGGGTGGTGATCCAAAGACGAGGAAAGGGGACGGGCGCGACGTTTACCCTAAGGAAGATCTCCAGCGGTGTGGGTGTGGAGCGGGTCTTCCCCCTGTGTTCGCCAAACATCACCAGGATCGAGATGCTGCGACAGGGGAAGGTGAAGAGGGCCAAGCTTTTCTACTTAAGGGGTCTGAAAGGAAAATCCGCTCGTATCGAGGAAAAGAAGAAGGAAGAAGGAGAGGCCTTAGAATCCTGATTTCTCAAAACCTGTCCATCGTCTCGAAGACAGCGTGGTGCTTTCGCATGGTCCATCCCACAAGGAGAGAGAAGGATGTCACGCGACCTGATTAGAACTACCTGTCAGGTCGCGCTCTTGGCTTTGTCGGTTTCTCCGATCCAGAAGTGATCAGTCGAAATACGGCTGTTCCCCGGGATGCGACCGAGCTGCAGCCCCGCCAGCATAGGCCTTATCCGGATGAGCCGATACTCTTCCGGAAACCTCCCGTCTCAGAACTATCCCCCGCTCATCCTATCCTGAGCAGCACTGCCGTCGCTTGAAACTACCCCAATCAAATACGCGAGTGCCGAACGTTACCTGCTTAGGCTCCCCCGTCTCTGGAAGGCGGGGTCTCTGAGCATGGTTCTTCTCCTATTCAGCTGCCGGGTTCCATTGGAGCGGAAGTTTGTCTTTCATTTTGGTGATTTTGTATTCGGACGAGGTTATCCCCAATCCCTCACTCACCCACCTCCGGCAAGATTTTCAAGACGGAACGGACAGTGGTAACAAAAGGGAAGAGGGAGAGTCTCAAGACATCCCGCGGGTTTTCTTTGAAAGCTGGATCAGGTGGAGATAGAGATATGCGCCTAAGGGTGGCTATCGGAGGCTCTTTTGGAGAAGACCTTTGAGTATGCTTTTCCCGGACACATCTTATTTGTCCGGGGCGCTCATGGTTTCTCGGCGAGAAAGAGCGGACTGCGCACCGGCGGGCATGGGCCCAGCAGCGATACTCCTTCTCCATTCGGCGTCGCCAAAGGTTTCGGGGAATTTGACTATCTTTTGGGTGTGGTGTTCCAGCTGCAAGAGAACAAAATCTTTCTGTTTCTCGCTGGGAATGAACTCATTCATCACGAATGCAAATACCGTGTTGACTTCGGAACGCTCCAACTCACGAGCCAGCGCATAGGCGTCATCCAATGTCGCGACCGAGTTCGAGCTTTCCGCAGCTGAGAAGGTCAGAGCCTGTCTTGCCTTCTCGATCATAACGTGATCTGCTGCCGAATGAAGCTGCTGTAGGGTAAGAGAGTCGCGGACGTTCTCCAGTTTCTGGTGGTGCTGCACTTCGTCCATCGCCATTCCCATCCAGAAACGGGCCGCGTCCGGTAGGTGAGAGAATCTTTTTGCCAACCCGGAATATAATTCCTTGCATCTTTCCTCTGCGGTGACTGCCATTGCAAAAAGTGCAGTCACAGTCTCGTCACTTGACATGATTCACCTCCCTGAAGTATGACCTGATGATTGGAACGGACCAATCTTCTCGTGCTTTTCACGGCTTGCCAGAGATAGACTCTGTTTTCCGAAAATCCCACGCAATTCGTAGCTCAGAGCTTAGGAAATTTCAGACCCATCGGTGGCTCGGTAAGAGAAACCTGATTTGGCCGGTGAATCCGGGGGACGGTAACGCAACGAAGCTTTTCTTACTATTTCGGCAAATTTTGACCTTCCTTAACCGCTTCGGATCTCCCTGGAGAGGTCTGAGTTTTTGGGAAAAATCCCCGAGCCGAATCGCCTCTTTGGGGGATTAAGCAAAACAGGAGAATGGCCGATATAGCTTATGATAGGAAACCACGGTGACCTATTCCCCGGTTTGCCAGGGGATCAAAAGCCGATGCAAGAGTGAGAGAAAGCAGGAGGATGGAGCACGATTGCGGTTGTGGATGCAGGATTTGGGAGCTGCAATTCCAATGAGAACCTGACCAGAGCGGAATCACTTAAGGGGGGCTAAAGCCGCCTTGATGCAAACCATGCTTCAGGGCGGCTTTGTTGTTTTAGTGGAGTCAGTATCTTGTCAACTTCTTCGGCACCCGATCCCCATGTGGCAAAGAGGAGACGATGCCCCGTGCGGTTTCATTCCGGCTAAGCGGGACAATCTATCGGAGAGTTTAGAATTCCGCGCCCAACGACACATAATGTTTAGGTTTGGCAGACACCCGGTCGAAGTCAGTGGCCCAGCCTGCATCGTACCGCAGAACAAAGAGACCGAGATTGGCTCTGGCGCCAAATCCGAAGCCGGCTTTTATGTCCTTAAGCCTGGTATGGTCCACCGAGGTCCCACCCTTGAATTTCTTGGTCTCGTCCCAGGCGGCCCCCATGTCATAGAACATGGCGCCGCTGATGTAGTGGAGGGTTAGAGGGAGAGGAAATTTCATGATCAGGTGCTCTATAAAGGGATAACGCAGCTCGAAGTTGGACAAGAAAAACTTAGACCCGCTGACATCGAAATACCTGTAGCCCCGCAGCGGAGTTACGATGTTCCCAAAATATAGGCTGTTCAATCCATAGATGTCGCCCGAGCCCAAACTGGGACCTATCCAGTTGGATACTCCTCCCAAGAAGAACGTCTTCTGGTCCCGACCGTGCGAGAAGCCGCTGGTCAATCTGAAGACGAAATCATAGCTTTTGAGGAAATGAAAGTATCGGCGATAATCCATCAAGGCGGCACCATAAGTGAGGCTCCTTGGGGTTACGTATGGTGCATACTCGTAGGACAGCAAACTCCTGGACCCATTGATGGGGCCAGTAAATCCCCAGATGACCGTGTCGTTGATCCAAGAAAGGGTGGCTATGAGCGCTTTCACGCTCCGGTCATCATAAGCTGAAGTTATGGGATTGGGATCATAATACTTTCGATCCACCGAAATCTGGGTGGCGTCCAGCTCCACCCGGGTGAACTTGCTGAAGGGATACGAGAGATAACCCAAGGCCCCGTAAACTCGATCGGAGAAGAGGCGGTTTAGGTTATCCACATAATAATACTTGGTATGCAGAATGGCTACTCCCACGTTCGGCCGCCTGCCGCTGTATTGATAAGACAACTGGAAGTTACTCTGGTCTATGGTATTGACGATGTCCGTGGCCAAGCCGAACGAGTGATCCCCCAGCATGTCACTGATGACGATGGACGACTGACCCTGAAAGCCAAAGAAGGTATCGTAGGTTAGTCCACCCGATACCAAATCCGGGGAAAACTTGAGCTTGTATTTGTGCTCTGCGTACTCGCCATTAGGAAGCTTATAGACCATGGTGTCTTTTTTCTCCGGAGGAGTCTTTTTCCTCTCCATCACCTCCGTTAGGCTGTCAAGCTCGCTCTTTCCGGCCTTGAACACATAGGAACTAAAATCCACCTTTTCCGGGGTAGGTTCTTTCTTGGTGGTATCAATGCGTGTCGAAGTGGTATCTTTTCCCAATGTCAGAAGATAAAGGGTCTTGGAGAGGGAATCCCCTTTTGCCACGGCTGGCTTGATGTCCTTTATCAGGAACACATCCCATCCCCCCTTCTGGAAGCCGGAGAAGGCGATCTTATCTCCCTCGGTCGACCAGGAAGGATAAAAACAGCCGGCGAGCACATTGGTGATGGGTTCAATCGTCGTGCTATCCAGATCCAATACATACAGGTTGTTAATCCCGTTTCGGTTCGAGACAAAACAGATCTTCTTGCCGTCAGGCGACCAAGATGGTGAAATGCTGTTTCCCTCGTCGGATGTAACCGGTGTGATCTTCCAGGAACCAAGCTCCAAAAGATAGAGACCAAAATGCCCATACTTGTAACCCGACGAATCGTCACTGGCCTTTTGGGGTCGGTCGGAGCTGAAGGCGATGGACCTGCCGTCCGGAGAGAAGCTGGGATCTTCGTCATCATAGTCGTCATCGGTAAGTCGGGTCAGCTTGCGGGTGCCGATCTCGCAGGTGTAGAGATCAGCTTTCCCGTCCTTGACTCCTACGAAAGCGATCTGGCTGCCGTCCGGCGCCCAGGACGGAGACCGCATAACATCCAAATCGAACTTAAACCTGGAATATATCTTTCCGTCTTTGGTCCTGACCAAGCAGAGGACGTCCTTGCCATGGTTTTTTGAGACAAAAGCCAGGCTCTTGCCGTCCGGAGACCAGGTGAGACCACTGAGCCAAGAGTGCAGTGACTCCAAATCCCCCGATCTTTCTCCTCTTACCAGCCTCTTCAAAACCTTTCCGTCGATGGCAGAGATAATGTAGATTTCCGTATAACCACTTCTATCCGAAAAGATGGCCAGTCGATCGCCGGTAGGGGAGAAGGCCGGTCTCTCATTGGCATAGGAGCCGTCCTTGGGATGATGCGTGAGCTCCTTGGCAAATTCCTTGGGCTCCTTTCTTAAGGAGATCTCCGGCCAGTATTTCTTGCGCTGCGCCTTCATCCATTCCTCGGAGAAGGCCGCCTGATCCAAGCCGATGGCCGACTTTAGAGCTTTGTCCATGGAGAGTTCTCTTTTGCCCCGGTTCAAAATCTCAGAGAGCTTCTCCTCTCCGTACTTCTCCACAATGTAACCTATGGCGGATTGTCCTTCCTTGTAAACGAGAAAACCTCCCGCCTGATCCAGTGGGGTTAAGTAACCCTCGATGGTGGCATCCTTTAACACCATGTCGGCCTCGATGTCCCAGCCGCCCCGGGAGGAGTATTCGGCGTATCCCTCGGCAAACCACAGGGGAAGCTGGAAAAGGTATCCCCGGCTGAGGATGGAACTGAGAAGATTTCCATACAGCATGTCGTACACCACGGCATGGGTTAGCTCGTGATGAAGCACATGACGGAAGTCCTCGTAAGAGCCGGTGAAGGGCACCACCACTCTGGTCTTGAACGACTCGGTGAATCCCCCCACCCCTTCCTCGATTAAGTCGGGAACCACATTGGTCTGTTGGAAGTCATTCGGGGAGTCGTATAGGATTACCGGAATTTTCTTACTCAAATCGTACCGCAGCTCTTTTTTGACCTTCGAATATGCTTTTTCCAGGACGCCCGCGGCGAACTTAGCCAGATGATATTCTCCCTGATAGTAGTAAATGTCGAATTTCTCAGTTTGAAGGTAATGCCAGTCGAAGGATTTATACTGTACCTTGTTCTTTCCGAAATTAGGCTCCTGGGCGACTGAGCGGCCAGCAAAGAAGAAGAGCATTAGACCGAAGATGAGCCTTAGCTTGGATGAATATCTCATTATTTCCGTCTCCTTGCGGTATCGCAACTTATCTCCAAACCGAAACCCGAAAATACCGCGTTTGATTTGCTTGAGATTGGTAGCCCATGAGAACCGAAGCCCCGTTCGATGCTCCTGCCCGGCCCGTCAGGTCTGTGTAAGTGTGACGAAAGTCGGGGAAAGCCTTCATTCCCCGGTGAATCGATCATGCCGAACCTCTTTCCATCTCTACTCTCCAGAGTGCCGATCCGCGAAAAGGCGAGCAGACTTTCGTGCCAGCCGGGTTCACCACCGCGAAACAAAACGTTCCTCAAGACCCGGACCGGCAGAAACATTCCTTCTCAGCTTCTCATCCTCTTTATGTTTGCACCCAATTGGGCCAGTCTCTTCTCCAGGTGATCGTAGCCCCTATCGATATGGTACACCCTTAACACCTCCGTAGCTCCTTCTGCCGCAAGTCCGGCGATAGTAAGACCCGCGCCGGCTCTGATGTCGGAGGCCATAACCGATGCACCCTTCAGTCGGGGCACTCCATTGATGGTGGCTCTGTCACCCGAAACCTTCACGTCTGCACCGAGCCGGCAAAGCTCCATCACGTGAGTGAAGCGGTCCTCAAACACGGTCTCCCGTATCTGGCTGGTTCCATCGGCGATACAGGTCAGCGCCATGATGGATGCCTGTACGTCTGTGGGAAATCCGGGATGGGGATAGGTGGTGATGGAGACGGGCCGAAGCTTCTTAGGACCTCTGACTTTGAGCTGGTTCTTCTTTTCTACGATGTCGGCACCCATTTCTCTAAGCTTGAGCGTAACCATAGTAAGATGCTCCGGCAGGACGTTTTTCAGCTCCACGTTTCCTGAGGTGATGCAGGCCGCCATCATGAAAGTAGCCGAATCCAGGCGGTCCGGGATGGGCCGGTATTCTGCGGCCTTAAGTCTTCTGACCCCTTCTACACAGATAGTAGAACTCCCGGCCCCGGTGATTTTTGCGCCCATCAGAATAAGAAACCTGGCCAAATCCACTACTTCCGGATCGCAGGCGGCATTTACGATGGTAGTCTTTCCGGATGACAAAGAGGCGGCCATCAAGATATTTTCGGTGCCGGTATGACTGGGACGATCGAAAAAGATCACGTTGCCGGAGAGTCTGTCTACGGACGCAATTACATAGCCATGCTCTTCCCTAATCTTTGCTCCCATCCGGGCAAAACCGGAGAGATGCAGGTTAACGGGCCGGGGACCCAGTACGCATCCACCGGGAAGAGAGACCCTGGCCCTTCCGAATCGGGCCAGAAGAGGTCCCATTACCAGGAAAGAAGCTCTCATCTTTCTGACCAGATCATAGGGCGCTTCATAGCCTCTGAGCTGCTCGGCGTTTATGACCACCGTCCGGCTGCAAGGCGACACGTCGCGTTTATCGCCAGAATGGGTTTTGACTTTAGCTCCGAGTCGCTGCAGGACTTTGAGCATGGTATCCACATCCGCCAGATAAGGCACGTCGTGGATGCAGGTCTCTCCCTTTTCCGAAAGCAGGGAAGCGGCCAAGATGGGCAGAACCGCATTCTTGGAGGATTGGATCTTCACGCTTCCGGCAAGTCTTTTTCCACCCTCGATCACGAACTTATCCATGTTCCCTCACTGGCGTTATGGGTTCCTCATAGTAAAGACGTTAACCGTCAAATTTCATTGGTGCAAAAAAGAGAGCTTAAGATTCGCCACAAACTTATGGTTTGGCTCTCTGAAGTCAAGTGATTCTTACAGACTCTCCGGCTAATTCGCTTGGCAGGGCTGATAATACTTTGAGGAAACCCCGCTACAGACCGGAGAACCCTGTCTACGCCACCCAAGAAAGTCGAGTTATTGCAGGCTGAGCAGCCCATGCCCGGCCATTCTCTGTCGCCTTTTCCGAGGCGCCCCAAATGAAGGTGACTAGCCGTTCCGGTCTCGGCCACAGCCAATCACCACCATGAGAGCGGAACTGGGCGATGATGGTTGGATCCGTCGGATGTGGAGATGCTTGAATTAGAGATATGCCGCGTCGCCGGTCCACCAGGGTCGTTCCGGGGGAAGGCTCTTAAACTCCTTGCCGAAAGTACCGATACAGATAATGATATGGCGCATGATCCGTGCGGAGAGGTAAAGTCACGCCTATAGGATCACAAAAAGATGAGAAGAAGAGGCAAATCCAAGCTTAAGCCTTATGCCTTGACCATAGGCATTGCCTTGGTAATAGGCATGCTTCTGCGCACTTACGTGGTCCAGGGATACCGAATTCCCTCTCGATCCATGGAGGATACCCTGCTGGACGGTGATTTCTTGCTGGTCTATAAGCTGGTCTATCATTTTTCTGAACCCAAGGTGGGGGACATCATCGTTTTCAAGCATCCTTTCAATCCCAGCAAGACGTTCATAAAGAGGATAGTCGCCTCTGAAGGTCAAATTGTGGAAATCGTGAATAAGAGGTTATACGTCGATGGCGAAGAAGCTGAGACTTCGTTCCCGTCCAGGCACATAGACCATCAGATATTGCCGGCGGAATATTCCAACCGGGACAATTTCGGCCCGTTCGAGGTACCCAAAGGTCAATACTGTGTGCTGGGGGACAACCGGGACAACAGCCAAGACTCCAGAGATTGGGGTTTCTTAGATAGGGGGAATATCAAAGGGAAAGCACTGGTGATTTATTTTTCGTGGGCTCCAGATTCGAATGCCCCCCAATGGTCCAGTCCTTACATAGGTTCATTTTTTGAGATACTATTCTACGATCTTATTCATTTCCCCTCGCGAGTCCGATGGGAGAGAGTCCTGACTGCAATTCGCTAGCCGGTCACACGGCAACCTCGCCTGCAGCTCCCTGAGGAGAACTGCAAACGCTTTCATTTGGCAGGCTCCATTCACATCCCCTCGCTTGATCCGGGCCAGGCTTCATCCCGTCATGGAAAAGCGACGAAAAACAAACAAAAATTCGGAACCGGTGCTCCGGCTGAAAAGACATCAGCTTCAGATTACTTGAATCTCTTGACTAAATCCAGCATTTCTCTTACCGCCTTTTCGAACCCCACCAGAACCGCACGGGCAACGATGGCATGACCGATAGAGAATTCATGGATGGGTTGGATTTGAGCCAGATTCGTGATGTTCCGGTAATTCAGCCCATGCCCCATGTTTATTCCGAGATTCAGCCGATGGGCCAAAGCCGCCATCTTCTCCAGTCTTTCCAGCTGAGTGATCTGGTCGCTGACGCTTTTGGCGGACGCATAGCTGTCGGTGTTGATCTCCACGTAGTCGGTACGCAGTTTGGCCGCGGCTTTGATGCTTTCCTCATCCGGGTTGACGAAAAGACTTACCACCATGCCGCTCAGCTGGAGCTTGCCGATGGTCTGATTGAGCTTCTCGAAATTGCTCTGCACGTCCAAGCCGCCTTCCGTGGTTATCTCGCCCTCTCTCTCCGGAACCAAAGTCGCCATGTCCGGCTTGATCTGAAAGGCTTTCTCCACCATTTGGTCGGTGGCCGCCATCTCCAGATTCAAAGAGGTTCTGACCACTTCCCTCAGGATTTTGAGGTCGCGATCCTGGATGTGTCTTCTGTCTCCGCGGAGATGGATGGTGATTCCGTCTGCCCCGGCGACCTCTGAGGCTATTGCCGCTGCCACCGGATCAGGCTCCAAGGCCTTTCTGGCCTCTCGGATGGTGGCAACGTGATCCACGTTTATGCTCAACTTCGCCATTTGATTCCTCCGTTTACTTAATTGCTGCGTTCAGGGTGAAACAGATCTATCTACCCAGTGGACGATGCGCCACATATTATCCTTGGCGGAACGTCGGAAAGAGAACTCGGCACGTCCCGAGGCTTGATAATACTGATAATTGTAATCGCCGTTGGTATCCCAGACCAACAGATCGAAACTCACGTTTCGCCTTTTCCAGGTTTCGTCTCCTACCACGGTGTCAGCCACCTGCTCCACGCTCCACCTATCCAACCGGATATCGTCGAAAAACCTGAAAAGATCTTTAGTGACCTGGATGTCCTCGCTCCTGGGAAACCCGGTTTCCACTTCGCCCACCCCAGCCGCGGTTTGGTCCCAATACTTGAAGAAGAACTCCTGATCCAGACAGTTCTCGTAGACCAAGCTGTCGCGGTTCTCGTAAGCGTATCTGAAGTTGTACAGAACGCTATCCGGATCAACCTGTCGAGCAATGGGCTTGAGGACTCCGGGGGCAGTCACCGACGGAGAAAATGGATTGAAACAGCCGCAAAGAAGGATGCAGAAAGCCAAGTGCAAAATGCAAAGCTTAGCTCTTCTTGATTTCACCGAGAAATCGTGCATGAAAGGACCAATCTCACTTTCTGAATCTGGCCTTGAAGTCTGCCCAGTCGTCGTTTCCGGGTGAGGCCTGAATGTCACTCCAGAAATAGATGCTCCACCAGCTCAAGAAGCTCTGCTTCATGTAGAAAGTAGCTGTTCCCTTTACCAAAGTGGTTTCAGGAGGCGTCGACGTCAAGTTAAGCACGCTCAATTCATAGTTTCTCGAAAGAACCGCTACCGTATCCGTGATGTCGTCCGGAACCGGCGGAATGGACTGAAACGACAAAACGTAACTCAATGAGTCGTTGTTCGGGCTGAAGGTGCTGAAAATATTAGTGGTGACACTGATCTCTGCCGATCTGTCCCATTGCGCAAACAGATCGGCGCGGCCCTGATTGACTGCATCCACGGAATCCTCCGGGGCGGAGAATCTGAAAGAATCCGACAGGCACTGGGCGAAATTGACCATGATCCTCTCAGCGTACGCGTGAAGCAAATTCTGAAGCACTATCTTGGGTTCGGCCGGAGTCTCCCAGGTGCCCTGGGTGACCACTGGCGGTGGGGAGCTTCTAGTCTTAAAGGGATTCTTACATCCCCACCCACAGAATTGTGCGGTCAGCAGCAGAGAGATGACACAGAGACGATAAGAACGAAATCCTAGAGATGTTTTCATAGGGACCCTAATCGATCAAAATATCCGGCTGACTGAAACGGTGGCATAATTGGAGGTCTCTTTGGCGCTGGCGGTGCTCTTTTGCACCCAGGTGCCCCAGCTGAAACTCAGATAATTGCGGTCGTCCGTCAGATGTCTGCAAGACAAAGAGATCATGTTCCGGTGAAACCTGTCGCTTAACGTGCGCATTCTTTCCATGGTCATCACATCAGTATAGTGATCCCACGACCTCCTACTCTCATAGGTGTACTGCGGGACAAGGTCCCAGCTTTTCGATGGTGCATACTTAACGGAGAGATCTATGGTGTGAGTTCTCCTTTCCCAGCTTGGTCTCTGTACCCACTGGTCCTTCCAGATGAGCTGACCGTAGTCTTCGTATTTGTACGTGTATCCCAAGCCGAAGATGACGCGGTGAGTCAAAGAATAGTCTATGTTCGTCCCGCTGCTGGCGCGACGAAAGAGCCGGTTGTTGGTGCTCTCTTTTGATTTCTCGTAATCATAGTAGATATAATTGGCCTGAATATTGTAGTTCTGCCTGATATCCAGCCTAAAGTGAGGTCGCCAGATCAGCGTGGGAGAGAGAACGTAGGTCTGGTTGTGATTGTTGTTGGCGGAGAGGCGATTGGAAACGTAAACCTGATGGAAGTTGCGAAAGCCGCCCTCCATGCGGAGGGAGAGAAACCGGCTGAAGACGTGCCGATAGTCCCCCCAGGAGAAAAGAGTCTGAATGTCCCGATCATTCAGCTGTGCTGAAACCTGCGATGCATAGAATGAGGTTACCCCAATGGAGGCGATAAGATGCAGGGAATCTAAGTCACTTATGCTCATGGCCAGATTCCCACCCAACTCGCCGCCTTTCATGGTTTGATCCCTCTGATTATTTGAGTAATCCTCTTCGGTCTGAGTGTATTTGTAAAAACCTCCGAGGCTGAGCCGCTTGAAAAAACTTCTCTCGGTCCGGAGGTTGAAACTTAGAGAATTGGACGAGTTGTTGCTGAGGACGGATGAAAAAGCTCCCGGTCTGCCCGAATACTTATAACCATTCCCGGTGAAGTCGAAGTCGAAGTCCACTTTGATCTGTAAAGGAACCACGGCGGAGGATCGGAGGCTGATCACCCTCTGAGTCCTTCGCTGGGTGTAAATCTGGGAATCGGTAAGCTCTCCTTGGTAGAAACCTTTCTTGGACCAGCCTTCCTGATAGAAGAACTCGAGGCTGTCATCTCGGGAGAAGGACTTTGCAAAGGAGAGATTCAAATCTCTTTCCAAAAGCGGGACATGGCTCAATCTCGAGCTGGTTTGGCTTACCGAGATATGGCTGGTCGATCCCGTAAAAAGCTGCGGAGACCAGGCAATCTCCAGCTGATGATTGAATCCGGCGTCGTTCCTCTTTCCCTGTTCCCACCGGCGATCGATGTTTTTCCCTCCCAGCATCTGAGCCAGCTTTACCCCCAAGAAATCATATTCTGAGGTGATGCCATAAACCGAGTTGGTCACTTTCTTTTGTTCCAGGGAGTTGGTCTCCTGACTAAAGACCGCGCCGATTTTTAGCCGGCCGGTGAAACCGTAATCTAAGTTCAAGCCGACATTGCCGTTCTCCTGCCACCGGTTCTGATTATTCGAAAAGATTGACTTTTTGGTCAGCATGGAATTTATGGAGCTGGTAAAAGCCCAGGAGAGGCCGGCTTCAACCTTGCGGTCACAGTCCAATCTGGTGTTCCATACGTACGTCCGATTATCCTGAGAGAAATCCAGCCTAAGCTGGGCAGCCAAGGCGGGTTTCAGCAGAAGTACGGGTAACAGAAGGAATATCAAAAAGGACAATTTTGCCATTTCGGACACGTGACCAACGAATCTCATCATTCGAGAAAGAGCCTGTTTTGAGATGGATGCTTTTGAGTATCTAATTCGTCCTCTTTTCGCTTCGCGCCGTATTCCCCGTCTGGGCTCATCAGAAAGCACAATAGGGGAGATGCTTGGAGTTTCGCCCGCGCAACAAAGTCCTGGCCCAATGTTTTTCCCACAGGTCCTAATTCAAAGACCGATGAATGGCAGAAGACAAAATGGCAAATTCGCTCAAGCACAAAGTCTCTGCCCGTCTTTTAGGGTCGATACCTGCCGTATTCAAGATAACCTCAAGTTCCTTCTTGGGCAAATCCAAATTCGATGCCAGGGAGTTCAAGAGGATTTTTCTCCGCTGCCCGAAAGCCGCCCGAACCACTTTGAAAAACAGCCGCTCGTCTGGAAGTGGAACCCTGGGTTTGGGCAGAAACACTATTTTTACCACCGAGGAATCGACCCGAGGCTGGGGGAAGAAAGAGCTGGGTTTGAGATGAAAGAGAATTTGCACGTCCGAGAAAAGCTGGACCGCTATGGATAAAGGGGACCAATCCCTGCTTCCCGGAACAGAGCAGATTCTGACAGCCACCTCCTTTTGGACCGTCAGAACGCAGAGGGTGATCGATTGCTTGTGTTTGAGAAGGAGAGAGAGAAGGGGAGAGGTGATCTTATAAGGGATATTTCCCACCACCTTGCATCGGCTCTCCGGCTGAAGCAAGTCCTTGAAGTCCAGCCTGAGGATGTCTTGGTTCACTATCTCAAGATTTTTCTTCGGGCCAAGCTGTTTTTCCAGACATGAGCACAATCGCTTGTCGATCTCGACTGCAATGACCTTCTTGGCTTTCTTCACCAAATGCTTGGTTAAAGCTCCCCGGCCTGATCCGATCTCCAGAACGACGTCATCTTTGCTCAATTCCAGGCGGTCAACGATTCTTGCGGCAGCCCGATCGTCGATGAGGAAATTCTGGCTTAGGCTCTTTCTTGGTCTCACATTCCGACCCCGTCTGGTCAGCGTGCTGCCCGGCGTTTGCCCGGTAATCCGCAGTCACGGGCAGGAACCACTGCCCAGACCACGAGACTATCCGACTTGGTTGTAATGCCGAACGCGAAGTTCGACCCCTAACCGGTCGGCGATGCTCTCACACTTTTTCAAATCCACCTCGGGCAGGTCAAGCACAGTAAGAATCGTCCGGGGTAGAAGCCTTTTGCACTCTTTTGCAAAATCGATAATTCTCTCAAAGATACCCTCCCCGAACTGCGATCTGCATAATTGGTCGTACCTCTTGGCGTCATCGACATTTAGGCTGATGGAAACTATGTCTATCAAACCCACCAGTTCCGGCACTATGCTCCTTCGGTGAATGAGATTGCCCTGGCCGTTAGTGTTCAATCTAACTTTCACATTTTCGCTCTTCAGATATCGCGCCACATCTTTCAGCAGATCCAGGCGGATGGTCGGCTCGCCGTACCCACAGAAAACCACCTCCTCATATTCATGCAGACGGTCCAAAGACCTGATTACTTCCGGGAATGTAGGCTCGTGCTTGAGTCGCAGATTGTGACCCTTGACGAAATCGGTAAAGTTGCGCACGCAGAACACACAAGAGTTGGAACAACGATTGGTGATGTTCAGATACAGGCTATTGCGAATGGGATAAGCTATCTGTGGCTTGATCTCCTTATCCAGATTGAACAAGCGACAGGCGTTGACGGAGGTGATTCGTTCCACATCCTGAAAGGTTAAGGGAGAGAGAAGCTCGGAGAGTTTTTCCAAAACAAACCTCACGTATGCGGGTTGATTTCTTTTGTCCCTTTGCGGAATCGGTGAGAGATAAGGGGAATCGGTCTCAACCAGAAGTGAATCTGTCGGAATGCCTTTTGCAACCCGACAAGTTCCGGAATCAGGATAACCGAGCATTCCATTGAAGCTCAGATGGAAACCTAAATCCAGAGCTGTCTGGGCCTGCTTTGAGTTTCCGGTGAAAGAGTGAAGCACTCCCCCCAGTTGACCGGCCCCGGTCTCCTTCAGAATAGCAAGGGCGGCATCCCAGGCCTCCCGGACATGCACCACTATGGGAAGCTTAAGGTCTTTGGCTAAGGCAATCTGTTTTTTAAATGCTCTCACTTGGTCTTCATGCGGAGACAGATTTCTGTAAAAATCCAAGCCGATCTCGCCAACAGCCACGACTTTTTTGTGGCAGGCCAGCTTCTCGATCTCTTTGAGCGACTCCTCCGTTAGGTCCTTGGCATCATGCGGGTGAAATCCCACGGCAGCGTAAATCTGATCGTATTCCTCAGCCAGCCGAACCGAGCTTTGACTGGATTTGAAATCAAAGCCGACATTGATGATTTTCTCCACTCCGCCGGAGAAGGCATGCTCTATGACTTGTGACCGGTCTTTGGCAAATTGCTTTGTGTCTAAATGCGCATGTGTATCTATCACCGGGACCTCATTCGATTTCGGTCATTCAGAAAACAAAATAGGGCCTTTGGTCAAAGTTTGGATATTCTCTGTTACCGAATTCTGAGACTCTCTACGGTTTGATGGCAGTGGTAATAGAGGGCGGAATGTCTTCCGTCATCCTACGCCCTGCGCCTGCCGTCGAATGAACCACGTTTGGAGATTGAGTGGCTCACCATGCACCCTGACCCTGCTCGTCTTTGGACTGGTGCAAATTGCCGATCATTAGTCGCCGCACATGACTGAGAGAAGGAAAACCTGAAAGGAAACTCAGACGGTCGATAATCGTACCTTCGCCCCACGTCTTCCGAAGATCATCTGCCTAACTTATCTTTGATCCGCCTTTCACCTCTTTGTCCAGGCTAACCAAGCTCAAGATCGCGCCGTCTTTGGCAGCCAGAAGCATGCCCTTTGATTCTATTCCCCTGATTTTGGCCGGTTTCAGATTAGCTACCACCACAATCTTTTTGCCTACCATCTCCTCCGGAGAATATTGCTCTGCTATGCCTGCCACGATCTGTCGTTCTTCCGAGCCTAAGTCTATTTTCAACTTCAGAAGCTTGTCCGCACCCTTTACCCTTTCCGCCTCCTTAACTTCCGCTACTCTCAAATCGAGCTTGGAGAACTCCTCAAACGTCAGCTCCGGAACCGTATTCTCTTGAAGAGTGTCCACTTTCTCTTTTCCCTCCTTGACTTCTTTTTCCAGTCTGGGGAAAAGGGGCTGTGGGATGCCTACCTTTGTCCCCGCCTTTAGTTTACCCCATTCTCTTGTCTCCTCGAGAGTGGGAATGAGATCCTTATCGGATAGACCCAAAAGCTCCCTTAGTCTGATGCACTTCTGCGGAAGCACCGGGTAGAAGAGTGCGCTGATGATTCTCAGGACCTCACAGCTTACATACAATACGGTCTCCAGTCTCTCCTTCTTGTTGTCTCTGGCCAGTGCCCAAGGAGCCTGGCTCTCCACATACCGATTGGTGGTTCGGACCAGCCTGGCAACCTGGTCGATGGCCTGATTGAGATTGATCCCTTGTATCTGTTTCCAGACAATCTGGCCGCACTCGGTGGCTTCGATCTGGATGCTCTCATCTGACTGATCGTAGGCGGAAGGTTTGGGGATTCTCCCCTGGCCATAACTTCCCACCATCTTCAACGTCCTGCTAACCAGATTACCCAAGTCATTGGCCAGATCGGCGTTGTATTTCTCCACGAATCTTTCTTCCTGAATGTCCCCATCCTGACCAAAAGGAAATTGCGTGAGCAAAAGATAACGGGCTCCATCGGAGCCGTATTTCTCCACAAGGGATTCAGGATAGAGGACATTGCCCAAGGTCTTGCTCATTTTCTGGCCGTTTATGGTAAAGAACCCGTGAACGAATATCTCGTCCGGAGGTTTTTCTCCCAAAGCCAGGAGCATGGCGGGCCAGAAAATGGCGTGAAACTTCAGGATGTCCTTGCCGATCAGATGAACCACTTTCCCATCTCTCCACCACTTATGGAATTTCTCCAAATCATCTCCATATCCGATGGCGGAGATATAATTGGGAAGAGCATCCACCCAGACATAGGCATTCTGGCCCGGATCGAAGGGGAGAGGGATCCCCCAGGTCACCTTTTCCCTGGAAATGGAGAAATCCTCCAACTCTTGTCTTAGAAGTCCCAGAGTCTCTTTCCTTCTCTCCTCCGGAGATATTTTCAGCTGGTCCGTCCTGATTAGCTCCTCCACCTGCTTCAAATAGGAGGTAAGGCGAAAGAAATAGTTTTTTTCCGTAATTTTTTTTGGCTCCTGCAGATGATCCGGGCACAGACCGTTGACCAGGTCTTTTTCCGTGACAAACTTCTCACAGCCCAAACAGTAAAGCCCGGAGTATTCTCCCGGATAGACTGCTTTCTCTCCATCGGGGATGGTGGTCGCGTACAAGAGATCAAGGAGCTTCACCACAGCCTGGCGATGTCGAAGATCAGTCGTTCGGACGAAGTAATCATACGATATATTCAGGCTCCTCCACGCTCCTTTGAAATACTCGACGTTTAGGTCGCACAATTCTTGAGGGGTCTTGCCCAGCTTCTTCGCCGTCTCCTCTACCTTGGAGCCGTGTTCGTCCGTGCCGGTCAAAAAGAACGTCTCGTCACCCGCCATTCGATGAAAACGGGCCAAGACGTCTGCCGCAATCGTGGTGTAGGCTTGACCTAAGTGCGGTCTATCGTTGACATAGTAAATGGGGGTAGTAACCATGAATCTCGCGGTCAATTTCTCCTCCTTATCTGGAAACTGAAGACATCCTGCAAATCACCTAGCTCAATCGGGCGGCGACGCATAGACCGGATGGCGGACCCAAACGCCTCTCTGGCGTTCCCTCTCTCGGACATCGGCATGTTGCTTGCGCCAAGCCGGTCAGGTCATCTTGAAGTGCTGTCCTGCAAGGTAGTAGGACGGATGAGCAATTCCGTCGGCAGATCAATCACCGTCCGGTGTCGGCGAGCATTCATCTTCACCCGCAGCGGCAAGAGTCCATTCTCCTCTAAGCTGGTATTCTATCCGGCATCACCGTCCGGGTCCCGATGTCGTTAGCTCTTTTGGTATGTGGCAGGATGGGGACTACGCCTCTGGAATTTGGGTGTGCTTGTAATATAAAGTCACAAAGGCACTTGCTCGTAACCGGTAACGTGATCCTTTAACATCAAAAGCCGGGACCAGATCCCAACTACCCTCCGGTGAGTCGATGACTCTGGGTCAGTGATTAGGGCTTCTCCGATTCATCGTTTTACCCGTCTGTCGCGTTTTCTTCCTCTCCTTTTTTCTTAATTCCGCCAGCGTGATCTTCTCCTCCTCGCCTGCTTCGTGTTTCACCTGGATGTACTCTTTGAAGATATTGATTTTGTCCACCACTCCTTCGCCCTTGTCAGTCTGGAGTTTGTCTCCCAGCTTAGGGTATAGAGGCAGGCTCTTCTCGTAAAGCTCTTTCTCATACCGGAGACAACAGAGGAGTCTTCCGCAGTTGCCGGAGATCTTGGCCGGGTTGAGCGAGAGATTCTGTTCCCTGGCAAGCTGCGTGGAGATCGGCTCAAATTCCCGAAGAAAGGAGGTACAGCAGAGTCCCAATCCACACACTCCAAACCCCCCGATTCTTCGAGCCTCATCTCTCACCCCGATCTGCCTCAGCTCAATTCTGGTCTTGTAAGTAGACGCCAGCTCCTTAACCAATTCCCGAAAATCCACCCTCTTTTCGGCGGTGAAGAAGAAGGTGATCTTGTTATTGTCGAACTGGAGCTCGGCATCAACCAGTTTCATCTGCAGGTTCCTGTCGGCGATCATCTTCTCACACTGCTTCACGCACTCTTTCTCTTTTTCCCGGTTGGCCTGGACTCTGCTTAAGTCCTCCCTGGTAGCCAGGCGCAAGATGTTGTCCGGTTTCTCCTCCAACTCCGCCATCTGCGAGTCGGTTTTCTTGGTGACCTTTCCCATATCCTCGCCCCTCTCAGCCTTGACGATGACCCAGTCTCCCGGCCTTATGCTCAAACAATCCGGATTGGCAAAATACTCTTTGCGCGATCCCTTGAATTCCACCAAATATACCTCAGCCACTGGTTACTCCTTTGTTTATTGCAGGAAGTACAGACCTGCGGCAAGAACTTCAATCAAATGGCAACTGCTTCTCTTTTCGACAGATCCTTCAGCTTCAGACACAGGGTCAAAAGGGCCAGCTTGGGGCTGGCGTTCCGAGTCTCACAGTCGACCCGGATCTGATCAATCATGCGGAAAGCAGTCTCAACCTTATTTTGACGCTCAAACTTTTCCGACAGTTTGACCACCAGGGGTTTCATATCGGAATTGATCAGCCGGTTGAGTCCCTCCATAGTGAAACAAACGTCTCTTAGAACGGCAGTAAGGCATTCGAGCATCTCCAAAATCGAGTTTCGGTCCCATTGGTAAAAGATCTGGTTTACCGTCCGGACAATCTGACCGGTGGTGCCCTCGGTGCCCACCTGCAAGAGACCGAAAGCCTCCCCCCGAATATCCTGTTTCTCGCCTCGCAGGAAATCCAAAGCTCTTCCGTAGCTTCCGCCAGCCAGTCTGGCAAAGTACGATGCTTTTTCCTGGTCCACCTGGCAGACTGCCACCAGCTTTTCTTCAATCAGCTTCTGAGGTATCTTGGCGAATCTTATCTGTTGACAGCGCGAGACTACCGTGGGAAGCAGCCGGTTCAAATCGTTGGTGGTCAAAATTATGGTGGCATCCGCCGGCGGCTCCTCCAAGGTCTTCAGAAGGGAATTGGCGGAAGAGACGTGCATGTGCTCTGCCTCACTTATGATGACCACCTTCCTCCTCCCTTCAAAGGGCTTTAGACTGATATCCCGCTGCATGGCCCTGATTTGCTCCACCGGTATGTTGACGCCCTTCTCGAATTTGACGATGACATAGGGGTCTTGCTTCTTTAGGGACTTGAATCTCTCCATGTCTTCGCGCGACTTCTCCTCAGACTTGGCAGATGGAAGAGGAAAGAGCATTTTCACGTCCGGGTGGATGAGCTTGTCGATCTTCCGGCAGGAGGAGCAGACATCGCATGCCTGGCTTTCGCCTTTCTCGCAATTGATCGCCTTGGCCAGCTCCAGGGCCATGATCCACTTGCCCGTTCCCTGATCCCCGTAAAAAAGATAAGCCGAGGCCAAGAGATTTCTTCTCAAAGCTCCGGAGAGAATTCTTTTGGGGATTTGCTGGTCTAATACTCGATTGAAAGTCATGGTCTGAGCCACTTCAGGGGGTCCTGCGCTGTCTTTCCATCTCTGATTTCGAAATGCAAGGACGAGCCAAAGAAAGGTTCGCTTTCTCCCAGCACCCCAATCACCTGAAGCCTGTCTATCTCCTGGTTAAGCGTGACCGAGATCTGGGAAAGGCGGGCGTAAAGCGTATAGTATCCTCCCTCATGTTCTATGATCACGAAGTCTCCGTACCCCCTCAATCGCGAGGAGTAGACCACTCTTCCGTCGGCCACGGCCAGCACCTCCGTCCCTGGCTCCGCCGCTATGTCTATTCCCGGGTTCCTTACTTCAGCATGAGATTGGGCGTCCGGGTGTTCACCGAAAAAAGAGACTACCTTTCCACGAACCGGCCAGGGCAGCTTTCCTTTTGAGATGGCAAAGAGTCCGTCGGCTGGCTGGGCGGTGGTCCCGCCGTTTTCGTCCGTACCGGACCGGAACCCGTTGGGGTTTTGCTGGTTGACCTCGGCCAAAATGCTCTCCAGCTTGATAGCGTCCTGTTCGAGTTGTGCCATGGCCTGAGCATAAAGTTTTCTTTCCAACCGGATCTGTTTTAGTGCAGCTTCTTTGCGGTTAAGCTCTTCTTGATACACCCTTTCCTCTTCAGCTTTTCTTCCCTTTAGCCACGCCAGCCGGCTCTGGGCGCCGGTCAGATACTGCTGCTTGGTTTCCAGTTCCTCTCTTGAACTCCTGGTGTCCTGCAAACGGGAAAAATCCTGCTTGACGATCCTCCGGCTGAAATTGACTCGGAGAGCCAACTCCGTGGGTGAAGAGGTTTCAGCTAAGGCTGCATAGGGATCATAGCTCGCCCGTTCATATATCTGTTTCAGTCTTCTTTGGGAGGTCACGGCATGAAGATGCAGCCGCACATCGATTTCCTCCAGACCCTTTTGTTTTGTCTGCAACTCCTGCGCCATATCCCGTTCTTCACTGGTCAGCCCTCTTTTGAGTCGCTCGGCTGACTCCAACCTTTCTTCCAAGTCGAGGAGCTGCTCGAAGGTATTCCTTTCCGTTTGGTTGAGCATTTGTATCGAGTCTCTCTTCTGGTCCAGCTGGTTTTTGATTCTGCTTAACTGGTTTTCTTGCTCTCCGCCATTGATGCCTAACGTATCCGATTGTGCCTTGCTGACAAATATACAAAAACAGAGGGAAAAAACCAATAAAAATGGCCGTGACATTGTCCGGCTGACCTTGGTTGAATAGTGAGTGTTTTTCATTTGTCCAAAGCCGACGGAGGGTTTTTGGGAGCCTCTTTTTTCACCGGGCGGGCTGAAGGCATCTGATGGCGGCGATGAAACTGCCTCCACCCCCCAAGATCACTCCACCAACGATCAGTCCCAAGATGACGGGGAATGGCAAGAAGACCACGGGGGTCACCGTCATGGAGAACGTCAGGCAGCCAGCCCAGGAGAGTAAAACGCCCAGAAGAGCGCCGCCTAATCCGAGAAAGGATCCGTGCATGAAGAAAGGAAGCACGATATCTCTTCTGCTGGCTCCCAAGAGCTTCAGCACCTGAACGGACCTTAGCTGGGAGGAGACCGTCACCCGCATGAAGCTGGACACGATCAGCCCTACCGCCAAAATGAGGAAGATGCCGAAGACAGAATCCACCACGGAAAATCTCTGCACCGCTTGATCCAGTCTTTTCAGCCACTCTGCCCCGAATTCCACCTCCTCCACCCCCTCCTTCTTCCTGATTTTCGAAGCCATCCGGGCAATCGTTTCAAACCCTCTGAATTCCTTTTTCAATCCCAGCTCAAAAGACGTAGGCAGTGGATTGGATTCCAGTTCTTCAAGACAATCTCTTCCGAGATAATTCCGCAGCCGACTTAAAGCGTCCTCTTTGGATCTATAGTTAACCGCCTCTACCTCTGGGAGGTTTCTTAAATCTCGAAATAGCGAGGAGGTTTGCTCCGGGGTAATGTCATCACTCAAGAAAATCGCAATCTGCACCTGACCCCCAAGCTTTTCTGCCGCGTTTCTCAGGTTCCGGGTAATCAAAAGAAACGTGCTGACTACCAAGAAGGAGGAGGCAAGGCAGACCAGCAGAAGGAAGCTGAAGCCCAACCTTTGGGAAAGGCCTCTGACAGATTGTCTGATCAAATAGCGGATCCTCATACATTCCGCCCACTCTTAAGGATGAATCTCTGACGGCTTGGCCGGAGCACAGGCCTTCGACCGCAAAAGGCCTCGGAGAAGCTAAGCGAGTGACTAAAGGAGTCTTCCTTTGTCGATTTTGACAATCCTGGCTCCGTTCTGCGGGCACAGGCGGGAGTCTTGGGTGGCCACCAGAACTCCGGTCCCGAGAAGGTTTATCTTCTTAAACAACCCCAAAATCTCGTCAGCGTTAGTCTGATCAAGACCCGTCGTGGGTTCATCTGCCAGCAAGAGCCAGGGACTCCGGACCACGGCGCGAGCGATGGCAGCTTTCTGTTTGTCTCCTGAGGAAAGGCTGCCGGGGAGGATCTTGCCCTTGCCGCCCAGCCCTACCATTTCCAGAACCTGCCCCACCTGACGTTTTATCTGGGCTTCCCGTTTGCTCAGAATCCGCAGACTCAGTGCCACGTTATCGAAGACGTCCATATCATCCATCAAGGGAAATTCCGGAGAGATCCATCCGAGCTTCCGTCGGAGATGCGGTATCTGTCTCTTTCCTATGGTGCGGCTGCTGAATCCATGGCATACCACCTCTCCTTCGGAGGGTCTTTCCTCCAAGGTCGGGAGCTTCAAGAAGGTGGTTTTTCCCGATCCGTTGGGACCAAGCAGGAAGCAGAAATCTCCTCTTTCCATCTGAAAGCTGACATGGTCAAGCGCGACAATGCTTGGTCCAAAGACCTTCGTGACCTGGTCTAACTTGAGCAAAATGCCTCCCGGCTTGACTAGATCCCAGACCGAAGGATTCTGAATCCCACAGGTTTCCAGGACCTGGGATATTCCTGATATCGAAGATATTCCTTCATCCATCGCCACCTGAGCAAGGGAGTGTTGTTCAGTTCACCGATCCGAGACTCTGTTTCTATGTTACCTACGGTTTCGGCTGATCCAACTCTTCTTTCCTTATCCTTCTTTCTTCTCAGACCCTCCACTCTCTTTATCGGACGATGGGGTAGAAAGCGCAGTCCCATTTGGGCACGCTGAGTCCAATCCAGTCTGCACCGGTGTCACTTGATCGGCGGCAGAGATGGTTGCCGGATAACGGGACGCTTAACCTGCGCAGGATAACCAAATGCATGCGTCGCCATGACGGAAGGATATTAGCACAGAATTGGGTGAAGAAGTAGAAAACGGAGTCGATAACAATCAATACCAAGCTATCAGGATGGGGACGCCCTCTTTGGTCAAAAAGAAGGACGGTCAAAAAGGATGACATTCTGGCGAAAGCTGTTTCCGTGGATTTTGACTCTGCTCCTTTTTCAGGGGGTGGCCTTTTCTGCGGAAAAAAGGATAGTCATCGTAAAAAGCAGTGATTCGCCCTCTTTCCGAGCGGCCACCGAGGGCGTGAAGAAGGAGATCAGAAAAGGCGACATCCTTCCGGTTTTCATTGAATATGACCTCTCCGCCGGCACCCCGGATGAGGAACAGATCATCCAGAAGATCAGAGAGCTTAATCCAGAACTGATCATCACCATAGGCTCCAGGGCCACTTCCCTAATCTCAAAGGAAATCAAGAACATCCCCATAGTTTTTTCTGCGGTGCTGAATCCGATCTCCAGTGGATTTGCCCAGAGCATGTGGTCCTCCGGGAGCAACCTGACCGGAGCGTCTTTGGATATCCCGATAAAAACACAGTTAGAGAAATTCAAGCTTATCGTTCCCGGATTACGAAGGTTGGGGGTGCTCTATACCCGGGATTCCGAACCGCTGGTGGCGGAGGCTCGAAGGGTTTGTGACGAGATCGGCCTGGAGCTGGTTCCCGTGGTCATCTCTTCAGAAAAGGAGATCCCTCCGGCCATAGAGAACCTGGGGAAGAAAACAGAGGGTCTTTGGGCGGTAGCAGACACCATCATATTCACTCCCCAGTCGACCCAATACTTGCTGCTTCACACCCTGCGCAACGGCATTCCCTTCATGGGACTTTCTCCCGCCTTCGTCAAGGGGGGGGCGTTGTTCACCTTAGCCTGGGATGACAAGGACGTCGGAAGGCAATCCGGTGAGTTGGCCTTGAGGGTGCTTTCCGGCGAGGATCCCAAGCAGATTCCCTTGACCATACCCCGGATGATTTACTTGATACTGAACTTGAGGACCGCCGAACAAATCAACTTGAAGATCCCTCCTCACATTGTCAGTGTGGCAAAGGAGGTCTACCAATGAGGACTCTCTTACCTGGAATCCGTTTGGGACTGAAGACCAAGTTCGTTCTGATGATTTCCCTTCTGATATTGATCACCTCATTCCTCCTTTGTGGCTTCCTGATCAGAAGACAAAGTCTTCTGATTGAGAGGGAGCTAGGGAAAAGAGCGGAGTCATTGGTCAGGAATTTGGCTTTCAACAGCGAATACGGGGTGCTGGTCGAGAACAGAACGCTGCTTCTCAACCTGATGAAGGGTCTTTCTCAGGAGGAGGACGTGGAATACGTCGTGGTTCAGGATCGGATAGGAAACGTTCTGGCCGAGTGGGACCGAACCGCCAAAGATTACGTCTTTTGCACCGGAAGGCTATCCGTGATGCAACAGACCTTCGGAGAAGGAAAACCCTGCGAGAGGCACTTTGCGGTCAAAGGGGAGGAGTTCTGCGACTTCAGCTATCCGATCAAAACCACCCGAGTAGAGAGATCCAAAGAGGAATTGGGTCTGATACTGGAAGACAAGAAGGATTTGGTCACGAGAGAGGAGAGAATCGGCGTCGCTCACATCGGGCTGTTCCTGCAGCATATGCGCAAGGAAATCGCGGACATGAAAAGAATCGTCATCCTTTTGACCACGCTGGTGGTGGCAGTGGGTGTTTTGCTCACCATCTTCCTGGTGAACATCTTCGTACGGCCCGTTCGAAAACTGGTTCAGGCCACGGAAAGGGTGGCCAGCGGAGACCTTAGTCAGATGGTCCGCGTCGCCGCCAAAGACGAGATAGGAAAGCTGGCGGACTCCTTCAATCGGATGATCACGTCATTAAAAGAATCCAGAGAGGAGATCGAAAGGTACAACCGAACCCTGGAAAACAAGGTCAAGGAGAGAACCGCCGAACTGGAGAAGAGCAATCGGGAACTGGAGAAGGCCATGAAGATCCTTAAGCAAACCCAGTCCCAATTGATTCAGGTGGAGAAGATGGCGGCGGTGGGCCAGCTGGCTGCCGGAGTGGCGCACGAGCTAAACAACCCCCTGGGGGGGATTTTGGGATACTCGCAATTTGCTTTGGAGAAGATCAACCAGAAGCCGATCTCTCAATTCAGCCAGGAGGATCATACGAGCTTCCTCCAGTTCTTGACGGACATAGAAGAGCAAACCAAAAGATGCCGGAGCATCATTCAGAGTCTTCTGAAATTCAGCCGGGCGTCACGCAAGGAAGAGTCCGAGCCAACCGACCTAAGCTCGGTTATCAAGGAGACACTGGTTTTTACCAAACATCAGATCGAGAAAGGCAACGTGACTCTGGTGCAGAGCTTGGCCGATTCCCTGCCTTTGATCAACGGACATCCCAGCGAACTGCAGCAGATCTTCACCAATCTCATCTTGAATGCTCTCCAGGCCATGCCCGGCGGAGGAACATTGACCATCACCAGCCGAGTGCGCGAAGACCGGCGGGCAGTGGAAGTATCCTTTGCCGATACCGGAGTGGGCATTCCAGAGGAGAACGTGGGCAAGATATTTGAACCCTTTTTCACCACCAAGAGGGTGGGAGAAGGGACCGGTCTCGGTCTCTCGGTGAGCTACGGACTGGTCAAGAATCACGGCGGAGAAATCGAGGTGGAAAGCAAACGAAATCAGGGATCCGTCTTCACCGTGATCCTGCCTGTCTCCGCCGAAGAAGTCGTCTGCAAGATCAAAGATGAGAAGGAGTTGGCCGTCAGTCAATGAAGAAACGCGGTGACGGAAGACCATAGTTATTGTTCTTTTCGAAAAATGCCTGAGGGGAGTCGATGGACATTCTGGTGGCAGACGATGACCCCATCATTCGCAAACTGCTCTTCGAGGTGCTGACCAACGACGGTCATCGGGTCACAGTCGCTGAAAACGGATGGGAAGCGTTAAGGGAGGCTCAGACGCGATCGTTCGAACTCCTCTTGCTGGACGTACACATGCCCGCCATGAACGGACTGGAGGCTCTGATAAATATACGCAAGCTTTATCCCGGTATGCCAGTGGCGATGATGGACAGCTATCCCGACCGGCTGGCGGCCCAAGCCCAGAGCAGAGGCGCCATAACCTGTATGCACAAACCTTTTGATTTGAAGGAACTGAGAAAGATCATCGACCAAGTTGGTAGCTCGGTTCTCGAGGAGAAATAGGCTGAATGCAGACCAAAACTGAATCGGTCAGAATCCTGGTGGTGGATGACGAGGAGATAATGCTGAAGCTGGCTTGTGATGCTCTGCGCAGTCAGGGGCATCAAGTCACCGGCGCTTCCGGCGCTTCCGAGGCGCTGGACAGGTTGAGGCAGGAAAGATTCGATTTCATTTTGACCGACATCAAGATGCCGGAGATGGACGGCCTGGAACTGATTCAAGCTGCTCATCAAATGGACCCTTCCATGGGCGCCATATTTATGACCGGATTCGCCAGCTTAGATACGGCAAAAAAAGCCATTCAGGAAGGAGCCTATGATTACATCCTTAAGCCTTTTGATCTGCAGGAGATAAGGCATGCAGTAACCCGCGCCATCCAGAAGAGAAGTCAGAGCATAGAGGACGGCAGAAAAAAGGGTCTTTCCCAGATATTTGATTTGAATCGAATCCTATATACGGCCGGGGATAGTAAGAGCCTGCTTAAGTTGTCGCTGGAGTTCGCTTTGATTCAGAGCCGCTTGAAGAGCGGAATAATCCTCTACTGGCATGAAAAAGCCGGGGAGATCCAGAGCTTTCAGGCCATAGACCTTAAGCAGAACCTGTTTGTTTGGACTACCACCAAGACAGACCCAGAAGCCATGCAAGAAGGCTGTTGGCTGAAGGAGATTCCGGAGATCAGGACGGTGAAGGAGCAGGTCTTGTTTCCTCAGCTGGTTAGTCTCCTGGGTGACTCTCTGGCGATGCAACCTGGTCCGGACCTCGAGGGAGAGGCAATCCTGATTCCCCTAAGGAAAGGAGAATCCACCACTGGAGTCATGGCTTTGAGGAAAACCGGCGGCGATCAAGAGCTTTCAGAGGAGGATATCAAGATTCTGACCATACTGGGGATCCAGACCGCGATCTCTCTGGAAAACCTTACCTTGCTCTTAGAGACAAAAAAATCCTACAAGGAGCTGCAGAGCTTGCAGGAGCAGATAATCGGTCTGGAGAAGATGGCCACACAGGGAAGAATCTCGGCAGAGATCGGACATGAGCTCAACAACTACCTGACCGTCATCATGGGCAACTTCCAGATGCTGGGCATGAAGATAAGCCATGGAGACGTCAGTTCCTTGGACAAGCAGCTTCAGAGCATTTCCGCCAGCCTGGAGAAGATAAGAAAGTTTGCCGAAGGGCTACTTGATTTCACCTCTCTGAAGGCGGAGAAAACGGAATGTGACGTCAATGATCTGATCGAGAAGACCGTTGCTTTTGTGAAACCTCAAAGCAGATTCAAGAACATCGTCATTGTGACCGAGCTGAAACCTCATCTTCCGCGCTTAGTGGCAGACGCCGGTCAAATGCAGCAGGTGCTTTACAATCTTCTTAACAATGCCGCAGATGCCATGGGAAAGAGGCGAGGTGAGGGAGGGAAAATAACCATCGGGACCGACTACCATTCCCCAGACCAGGTGGTGGAGATTTGGGTCAAGGACATGGGCAAAGGGATGTCCCAGGATGAATTAAGCAAAATCTTCGACGCGGGTTTCACTACCAAGGAAACCGGTCACGGCATGGGGTTGTCCATCTGTAAAAAGATCATGGATCACCATGGGGCAACCATACAGGCGGAGAGCGAGCTAAACGTAGGAACGACCTTTAGAATCAGACTGCCAGTGCGGTGAGGGGCCAATGGTCAGGCCATTATGCATTGGGCGCATGAGTTGTAACCTGGCGTGTCAGTGCCCCGTGGGTTTATGCCCCAGGCTGGCAGAATCTGTCAGCTAAAGTTCCGACGGCGGAGGTCGACTAAATGAATAGTCCGGGTGTCTATGCAGAAGCTCCCGGATTCTGTAGGTATATCCTGAGGCCACTATACGGGATTTAGAGGTTCTCAAGTCATGGCGTTATCAAAAAAGGAGGGGTGAGAAGTGACCACGAAGACATATCCTAAGGGGACGATCAGGTTGGGCCTAAGAGCAGTTTTGCTGGCCTGTCTTTTTATCTTGATTTTTCATCAGGTCACCTTGGCGGGCACGGCTGGAAAGATCGCCGGGGTGATTCGAGATGCGGAGACCAAGGAGCCGTTGCCCGGTGCGACGATAATGATCAGAGGCACTAGTATCGGAAGCTCTGCGGATGAGGACGGGGAGTACTTTTTTCTGAACGTTCCGGTGGGGACCTATACCGTTGAGACTTCGCTGATCGGCTACCAGACAGTCACCCAGACTCAGGTGACCGTGCTTCTGGATCTCACCACTCCCCTTGATTTTCAGTTGAAATCGGCCCCGATTGAACTGAAAAAAGGGGTGACGGTGATAGCTTCCCGTCCACTGATCCAGAAGGACCTGACTTCCTCCACCGACATGGTGATCAGGGAACAGCTGGACAACCTTCCCAATTCGGTCGGAATACAGCCGGTCATATCCAACCTGGCGGGTACGGTGGTAGACGATCGTGGCTACCTCCACGTTCGCGGGGGACGTGAGGCCACGGTGAGCTATTTCTTGGACGACATTTGCATTCAGGATCAGCTGGTGGGGCTGCCGGGGACCAGAGTTTCCCCCGATGCCCTTGAGGAGTTGGACGTCAGTACCGGAGGTTTCACGGCGGAGTACGGCGAGGCCCTCTCCGGCGTGGTCAACGCGATCACCCGGGAAGGAGGTCCGGTCTTTTCCGGAAAAATCAAGGCTTACGACGGATTGGCTCGCACCTACCAGGTGAACACCGGCGAATTTGGGAGACTCCAGAGAAACGACAACAACTCCCTGGTTGTCAACTTGGGCGGTCCCTTGACCCTCAAGCAGACCGACAAGGCCACCTTTTTCTTCTCCGGAGAGAAGATCTGGAATGACGATTATCTTCCGCATAACCGGAAAGACATCTCCACCGGAACGGGAAAGATAAACCTACAACCTGCCGGCAACCTCAAGCTGGTATTGAACGGCAATTACTACGAAAGGGACCTGTTGAGATATGTGCACAGAGACGTCAACAACATCTCCTATGATTTCAATTTGAACGGATTGGGAAAAGTTCGCAATCAGTCGTACAGTTTGGGGGCGAAACTCACCTGTCCCTCATCCAACCATACCTTCTACTCCATAAAGGTTAACCATTTCCATACCGAGACTAAGCAGGCTCCAGAGCATCTCTTCAACCTCTATTGGAATCAATGGCCCGGGTATCAGGAAGACTCCAACGGAGTATACATCGGCACAATTGATGACGACAACTATAACCCGGCGGAGCAGTATTTTTACACCGGTTTCACCGCTGCTCCCGATTTCTATCCGGCCTATCATTATCAGAGCACTAGTTACACCAGTCTGGGGTTCGACGTGATGAGCCAGATGGACAAGCATAACCAGGTCAAACTTGGAGGAGAGTACCGGGCCAATCAATTGCGATGGGACGACAAACAGTTTTTCAATGCCCAGCCTTACGGAGAAAAGTACCAGGTCAATCCCGATTACGGCGCCGTGTATCTGCAGGATAAACTTGAGCTGAAGGACATAATCGTGAACGCAGGTCTTCGTTTGGACTACGTGAACGCAGACATCGATTACTGGAGCAATCCGGTGACCAAGGATCGAATGGTTCACACCAGGGCAAAAACTCAGCTAAGCCCGCGTCTGGGCGTCTCCCATCCCATCTCCGACCGGACGGTGATACATTTCAGCTATGGCTACTATTTCCAGGTTCCGCCCTATCAGGACATGTTCACCAATCTTCAGGCCGACCTGTCCACCGGTTTTCCTCTTCTGGGAAACCCGGACATGAAGGCGGAAAAGAGTGTAGCCTACGAGCTAGGCGTGAACCATGCCTTGAGCGATGACATCACCATGAAGGTCACCACCTATTACAAAGACCTGAACAACCTGGCCTCCACCCGCGAGGTGGTCTATGCCGGAGGCTCCTATACCCAGTTCACCAATGCCGATTACGGGACGGTAAAGGGATTGGACGTTATCCTCACCCGAAGACCCAACCACAGCAACCTCTCCGGCACGATCAACTACTCATACATGATAGCAAAAGGCAATGCCTCCTCGGCCTATGAGGGTTACTACGACTACTTCACCCAAGGCACCAGTGCCCCGGTTTGGCCGGTGAGGGAATATCCTCTGGACTTCGACCAACGCCACACTCTGACGGTAGACTTAGACTACCGGGTTCCCAGGGACTGGGGACGAAAGCTGGCGGGCCTGACCCTGCCCGGAGCATGGGGACTGGATGTGCTGACCAAGTATGGGAGCGGCATGCCTTACACCAAGACGGACGATCAAGGACACCGCTTGGGAGCTTTGAATGAGGGCAGGATGCCTGCTACCTATCAGGTGGATTTGAAGTTCAACAAGGACTTGTACCTGTTCAAATCACAAGATGCGCACTTTTCGCTCTTCACCGAAGTGGAAAACCTCTTCGACCGAAGAAACGTGCTGCACGTCTATTCCAACACCGGAAAGCCAGATGATGACGGCTATCATTATGAACTGACCGCCGATCCTGACGGAGATGGACCGTTGACGGCTGAGGACGTGAACCGCTATCATCGCCTTTTGGCCAAGGACCCGGGAAACTACGACGTCCCCCGAACGGTCCGCTGGGGGATTGAGTTTATCTTCTAACCATGAGGGAGGTAGTTACATGAACCAGAAAACAATCGTCTCTTTTGTGGCTGTCTTTTTCTTCCTCTATTATGGAGGGAAGGCCAGCTCAAAAAACCAGGAAATTCTTGTTCCTCCGTCTCCCATGCAGGATCAGATCATCCAAAACAAGGGGAACATCGTTACCACTGTTCAGAACTGGGGACAGATTGGAGGACAAAGCGACCTGGGAAAACCCTCCGGCGAGTGGCCCAAAGGCTCAGGACACAACTATCTGGCCGAGATCAAATATTGGATGGGAGCGGTGAAGCCGAACGGAGATACGGCGGTAGCCACCAGTGATAACGACTTCATGCCTCTTCCGTCAATCATCAACGGAAACGAAAGCTACCGAATTCACCTGTCCACAGACAGTTCATCTTATGATTACGATCGAACCGATACCGTGGGATCGGGAATCGGTAAGCCGGCACACGGATGGAAAGTATGGAGTCCAGAAGCCGGACAGTGGGTGTACAACCGGGTCTGGACCATATCCTCCGGCCTGGTGGAGGCGGGCCCGATCTCGCTTCAAGAAAGCCACTATCGATTCTGCGACGCCAACAGCGGCGTGTCTAAGCTGGGACTGGAGATGACTCAGACCATCTACCAGTGGAATTACAGCTACAATCAGGACTATCTTTTTGTGGTCTTGGAGATCAAAAATGCTTCGCCGAACAACTATTCCGATTTCGCGTTCGGTCTCTACAGCGATTTCGATGTCGGCGGTTATGATCCGGTTGCTCACGAAAACGGCAGATTGGGTGATCTGGTCGCTTTCGACTCGTCCATGAACCTGGCTTGGACCTACGACCAGGATGGGTACGATCCCGGCTGGGGTCCACTGGTGAAGACCGGAATGATGGGAACGAAGTATATTGAGACTCCTGACAACATCGGAATGACCGCTTTCCGCAACCAGCAGTGGGACGTACTTCCCACCAGCGATGCCGGCAAATACAGCCTCATCGCCAGTGACACTTTCGAGGTTTCCTCTATCCCACGAGATCAGATATATATCCAGTGCACCAGAGGAATCAACTTGACCTCAGGCAAAACCATCCGCATAGTTTTTGCCTTAGTGGCCGGACAGACCGAGAAAGAGCTGAAGAACAATGCGGCGATAGCTCAAACCGTATACAACAACCATTTCATCGGTCCGGAGCCTCCCAAGCCAGCCAGAATAGCGACCACGCCAAGTTACCGGAAGGTGAAGCTCACCTGGGACCATAGCTCCGAATCCTCGATTGATCCGTTAAGCGGAAAAAAGGATTTCAAGGGATATAAGATTTACAAAAGCACCGACATGGGACAAACCTGGGGAGATCTGGTCAGGAATCCGGATGGAAGTCTGGGTCCGGACTATGTCCCCATTGCCATGTACCAGAAAGAGAATGCGGGCGACGTTCTTCCGCATACCCATGTGGATAGCAGTCTGATCAACGGGATCGAATACTGGTATTCTGTGGTCTCCTTCGATGAGGGTGACACCAACGTACCCATAGGTCCTTTACAGACTGCTTTCGGTCGACCGGGAGAGGACATCAATTGTGCTTTTGCCTATCCCCGTACCGATCCGGCGGGATATTACCCAGCCAGCGCCTCAGTCAAGCACAATTACCATGGACCTGAGGAAAGAAGTGATGGCGCGGTCACACCCGTCGTGTTCGATCAAGGTGCCTTAACCGGACATGAATATAAAGTTGTCTTTACCGAAGATCCACTGGTCACTTACTGGCATGTGGTCGACACGGCCACCGGCGATACTGTTCTGAAGGATCAAACCAAGCAGTCCGGAGACCAGGAGAGTTATCCCGTGGTTGATGGAATGCAGGTGATCGTGACCAATGGAGAGAAAGTTCCCCGCTCGTATGGCCAGACCGGATTTGCCGATGCCGAGGAAAACACTCTGCACATGGGGTACTTTTACGGAACTACTGGCGAAACCTGGGGATGGTCTTTGGGAGGGGACGTTCATTTCCGCTCCACCTATGAGCTGAGGTTCACTGCGCAGGGGTCGCAGGCCTATAGTTTCTTTGATGACGTCACCCCGGTGCACGTGCCTTTCGAAGTTTGGAACACCAGCCAAGACGTGCAGGTTTTGGCGGAGATCTATGATAGAGACAGCAACGGCGTGTGGACACCCGGAAATAAGGAATACATCGACATCGTCGATGTGTCTTATGATGGTCAGCCGCATCCAGAAGCTTGGCCTGACGATCATGTCTGGTTTTTCCGATTCGGCACCGCAGATACAAACTATAGCGTGGGAGACGTATTCCGAATCGTAGGTGCCCCACTCAATTCCTCCAATGATGAGTTCGTCTTCAATGCCGGAGGAATTGACGCTCAATCGGCCAGGAATGATTTGTCAAAAATCAAAGTCGTTCCCAACCCTTACCTCGCTCATGCGCTTTGGGAAAACAAAGAGGGGATAAGAAAGATCCAATTCACCCATCTCCCGAATGAATGCACCATCCGCGTCTACACTCTGGCCGGGGATTTGGTGAAGGCGATCGAGCATGCAAACGGAACCGGCACCGAAGACTGGGACATGTTAAACAAGGACCAAATGGGGATCGTGCCCGGTGTCTATTTCTACCACGTGGAGTCAAAATATGGCGAGAAGCTGGGGAAATTCGCGGTGATAAAATAGGCCAGTCAACGGACTTAATGGTTCGACTCCGCTCACCATCTTCGACGGATGAACCATTGGAGATGTGTTTACTATTATACTCTCTCCCCTGGTGGGAGAGGGGAGGGTGAGGGGGAAGAAAGCAGAATTCAACGAACTCGGCTTTTAGCAGTTGCGTCGGGAGCCGTGCTCCTGACGACATAGAACGTGCCAGGACCTAGTCATCACGCAGAAAAAAAGCTGGTGGCTCAATTGCAAAAGAAGGAGCGGAAACATGAGAAGGAAAACGGTAATTGTAATCGCCATTCTGTTGATGCTGAGTGTGGCGAGCTTGGCCTACTCCGGAGATTTCTCAAGAGTGGGTACGATCGGAGCCCAATTTCTCAAGATCGGAATGGGAGCACGATACGAAGCCATGGGAGAAGCTTCGGTGGCCTGCGTCAACGATGCCTATGCCATGTACTGGAACCCGGCCGCCCTGACCGAAATCTCCTCCTCCAGCCTGTCACTCACCAATGTGAACTGGGTGACAGACGTTCAACTCAATCATGTTAGCTTTGCGAAGGCCCTGGACGAATACAGCGCCGTCGGAGTGAGTCTCACCGCCCTGACCATGGGCAGTATGGAGGTGACCACGGTGGAGGAACCGGAGGGAACCGGAGAAACTTTTACTGCCTCCTCCTATGCCTTAAGCGTGGGATATGCCCGAAAAATGACCGACAGATTCTCCGCGGGAATTGCCGGCAAGTACGTCTCGGAGCGGATATCCGAGGAGAGAGCTTCCGGATTTGCCTTTGATTTCGGCACTCTGTTCTATACCGGATTCAGAAGCCTAAGAATGGGGATGAACATCTCCAATCTGGGGCCGGAGATGAAGCTGGATGGTCCGGAACTGGATGCCTCCTACAATCCACAACCCGGTAATTCCAGCTATGACAAGGTCAATGCCAAGCTGGCCGTGGACCAGTATGATCTGCCCTTGACCTTTAGATTGGGGATGGCCTATGATCTGGTCGATTCGCCTGAATCGAAATTCACCGTTTCCATGGAGGCAAAACATCCTAACGATAACGTTCAGCAGGCAAGCTTCGGCGGAGAGTATGTCTGGAAAGAAATGTTTTCCTTAAGGGCCGGGTACAAACTGAATTACGAAGAGGAGGGGTTGACCCTGGGCGGCGGCATGAAGATCAAAGCGGGTAAGAATACCAAGCTGGACATCAGCTATGCTTGGGCAGATTTTTCCCGCCTCTCCAGCGTGCATCGGTTTTCTTTAGGATTTGAATTCTAATCAAAAGACCTAACTGAAGTGTCAAGCTTCAGCTTGACCATAAACTGCTCCGAGGAGGATGTTATCATCCGCTTGTTTTCGACCGGACGACAGCATCCAGCCAGAGCACAATGATGACTGTTCTGTCGAAAAAGTGCTTCAAGGAATTTGATTGGAAAGAAAGAGTCTGCGTACGGACAGCCCTTGTGGCTGTCTTCTTTTTGATTTAGGACAGGGACAAGCCCTGTCCCTACGATTGTCAAATGAAGTTTCTAACACTCCCTAAAGGGTGCGCCTATCAGTTCTATTCACAAAAGAATCATCAGGGCAGTTGTTTCAGAAGCTCTAAAACGAAACTGGCAGAATTATCTGCAGCTACTTTGAAGAACCCTTTTATTTCCTCAGAAGCGGTCGCAGAGCCCGATCCACCGGCCAAATCGGAACAGCTCCTCACTACCAACACCGGAGTCCCATTGATGTTTGCCACCTGCACCACGGCCGCAGACTCCATGTCCACGATCTGAGCATCGAATTCCTTCTTTAAGTACTCTCTTTTCTCTTTTTGGTCGATGAACGAATTCCCGCTTACTCCTTGACCTCCAACCTTGACCTTAGCGAGCCGGCGACCAACAGACTTCAGCGAAAGAAGGTGCCCGACTTTCTTCGCTATTTCCAGAAGACCCTGATCTACGCGGAAGAACAAGACAGGAGTCTGATTCTTCTTTTCGGCTAGGATCACAGGTATCGAGTCCGGCGAAAACCCTTCCTTCCCGTAGTAGCCATAATCGTGGGTTGCCCAGCTATCTGGAATGACAATATCACCGATATGATTGGAGGAATCGATCCCTCCACATATTCCAGTAAAGATTATCTCTTTAGGGTTGTATTTGTCAATCAGGAGTTGAGTGGTCATCGCCGCATTGGTCATGCCCACCCCGGAGTTGACTATGATCACGTCTCTGTTCACCAATTTACCGATCCAAAAGACCCTGCCCTTGACCAGAAGACTATCCTGTAAGGCAAGCTCTGACCGCAGAAGAGACCCCTCCTGGTCAAAAGCATACACCAAGCCAGTCTTACCCTTGTCTTGTGCATGGGTTTGGATGAAAATGGTAAAGATAAAGAAAAGAGTCGAAACCAGAACCGTCTTCCTTTTCATTTTCCGATACCTCCTTGCTTTTGAATGTTGGTTCGGGGTGCCCTTCAGGGTGAATCCCTTCAGGGTGAATCCCTTCAGGATGAACCCTGACCCCGAACCGAATTTGGTGCTGGGTAAGGGTACCCCGCCATAACGGTCAAACATTAAAACCCTTGAATCCTTGAACCCTTGAATCCTATTTCACCCGTTTGGAGAAGCGCATCCACGAGAAAGTGAAGACGACCGAGCCAAAGATGACCATAGCTATTACTTCGGGGTAGAGAACGTCAATGGATGCCCCTTTCATAATGATCCCGCGAACGATCTTCATAAAATAGCGAAGAGGATTTGCATAGGTGAGATACTGGATGGATCGTGGCATATTGGCGATGGGAGTGAAAAATCCCGACGTCAGCATGGTAAAGAGGGAGAAAAACCAGGAAAAAAACATCGCCTGTTGCTGAGTCTTGGTGATTGTAGAAATAAATATCCCCACCCCCAGAGTGGTGAATACGAATACGAAAGACAAGGCATAAAGCAAGGGCCATGAGCCGACAAAAGGTATTCCAAACCAGATCATGCCAAAAGCTAAGGCCAAAGACATTTCCAGAAAACCGATTAGGGCAAAAGGAATGATCTTTCCCAAAAGCAAAGCGGGGGTGGTTATCGGGGTAACCATGAGCTGCTCTAGAGTTCCGATCTCTCTTTCCCTGACAATGGCCATGCAGGTCAGGACGACCGTAGTCACAATCAACAAAGTGGCTACTATTCCCGGCACCATATAGTAAACCGACTTGGCCTCCGGGTTATAAAGTATTTTCCCCTGCAGGGAGATCGGAGAAGTGATACCGGAGACCTTCTGGTTGAATTGACTGGTGATGATATTGGCATAACCCAAAGCGATGGAAGCTGAATTGGCATTGGTCCCATCTACCATAAAGCCTATTCTTACCGACTTCCCCTGCTGGATGTCATTGGAAAAATCTCTGGGGATAACCATAACCGCATTGAATTGGGTCTCTTTGAATCCACGTTCTGCATCCATCAGCGGAATGTCAGTTGTTCGCGGGACAAAATAATCGCCAGCGGAAAACGACCTGATATATTCGCGCGACAGCTCGCTTCGGTCAAAATCGTAAAATGCCGTGTATATCAGCTTAACGTCGGTACTGGCAGTATAGCCTAGCACAAGAAGTTGAAGTAAGGGCGCGAGAAAAATAAGCCGAAGCATAGTTCGATCACGGATGACCTGGTGGAACTCCTTGTTCATTAAAGCTAATATGGTTCGAATCATCTTTTATCCTATCTTCAACTCAAATTTCTTGGCTGCTACGCTTAACAATATAAAAGTCAGCAGAACCAAGAATATCGCTTGTGGCCAAAGCACGCTGATATTGGATCCTTTAAGCATTATCCCGCGGATTATCAAGAGAAAGTATTTGGCCGGGACTATATAGGTTATATACTGAAGCACTTTGGGCATATTTTTGATTTCGAAGATGAATCCGGAAAGCATGGTGGAGGGAAGCATGGTAGTTGATTGAGCGGCCATCATCGCCACCTGCTGGGTGCGGACCAAGGTGGATATGAGTATTCCGATGGAAAGTGCAGCGATAATATAAATTATGCCGAAAAAGAACAAAAGCCATTTTGACCCCACGAATGGAACCCCGTAATGAAGCACGGCAAATGCTATTACCAGTATCCCGTCCAGCAGAGCCAGTCCGATGTAAGGAAGCACCTTTCCGATAATCACCTGAACCGGCGTCACCGGAGAGGTAAGAAGCTGTTCCATGGTACCGGTCTCTTTCTCCCGGGCTATGCTTATCGAAGTAAGCATGGCAGAGAGCATCATCAAGATGGAAGCGATCAGGCCGGGGACAAAAAAGTGGGATGATTTCATATCCGGATTATAGAGTACCTGTTGAGAAATGACCACCCCCGGGATTTCGACCCCCGGCGGTAATTTCTCCACGAAAAATTGCCTAAGCATTATTCCCGAATAGCTAAAAGAAGCGGCAGCCAGGTTGGCATCGGCGCCATCGACTAAGAACCCCAGCTCGTATTGGCGGAGGTTGGTCAAGGCAGAGGCAAAACCCGGTTTTATGGTTAAGACCGCGCTGGCGTTCCCGCTTTTTAATGTTCTTTCCGGATCGGAGATGTCGGTAGTTACGGGTGGTCTGGCAAAATAGCCCGAATTGTAAAATTTCCGGATAAGTTCCCTTGATTCCTGGGTTTTATCCAAGTCTATCACCGCCAGCTTGATATTCTTGATATCCAGGTTTATGGCATAACCATAGAGAAAGGTCATCAGGATGGGCATAAGTATGGCGATGATTAGGGAACGGGAATCCCGAAGTATGTGTCGAAACTCTTTGATGGCGATACATTTGATTTTACTCATTCGCATTCTTCCCGGAAATAAGACTGACGAACAAATCCTGAAGGGTGTTCTGCTGGTATTTCTTGATCAGCTCCTGAGGGTTTCCCAGCTCAATTATTCTACCTTGATGCATTATGGAAATCCGCTGGCAGAACTCCGCCTCGTCCATATAGTGAGTAGTGACGAAAATGGTTGTTCCTTCTTCCGCCAAACGGTATAATATCTCCCAGAAGTGACGGCGAAAAACCGGATCGACACCAGCCGTCGGTTCATCCAAGAACAGGATTTTGGGAGAATGCAACAACGCTGCTGCCAGAGCCAAACGCTGCCTCCATCCCACAGGCAGAGATCGGGCCAAACGATCGACAAACTCCACCAAATCCAGACCCTGCGACAAGGCATCGATTCGTTTTCGTAAATGCTCTCGGGGTATTTGATATACTGAACCATAGAACCAAAGGTTTTCCCTGCCGGTTAAGTCCCGGTATAAGGAGAATCTCTGGGACATATAACCGATGCTCTTCTTTACTTTTTCTGGTTCCTTATAGATATCAAAACCGTTTACGATGCCCAGACCGGAGGTTGGCAACAGAAGACCACAAAGCATCCGGATGGCAGTCGTCTTGCCCGCTCCGTTAGCCCCTAAAAAGCCGAATATCTCTCCCCGGTTAACGGTAAGGCTGATTTGATCAACCGCCACAAAATCACCGAATTTCTTGGTTAGCTGGTCAATTTCAACCGCATAGGTCATATCTCGTATTTCCCCGTGAATTGAATAAAAGTGTCTTCTAGGCCGGGTTGCACCGGTTCGATCAAATTAGGCTCAATTCCTATCAGATGAAGATCGTCATGGTAATCTTCGATGGAATGATTCTGCGGTATATAAATGTGCACCGACGACCCGAACCGTCTGGATGCCACATCTCTAATTTTATTCAACTGGTCCATCCTTTCTGAAGTTGGACTCACGCTAGCCCGATAAACCTTACCGGCAAACTTTTGTATCAATTGCCTTGGCGTTCCTTCGACCAGCTTGCGCCCTTTATAAATGAAAATGGCTCGATTGGACAGAGCTACCTCATCCATATAAGGGGTGGAGACCACAATAGTTGAACCGCCATCTCTCAAGCTCTTCAGGATGTTCCAGAATTGTGATCGAGAGAGCGGGTCGACGCCGGTGGTTGGCTCGTCCAGGATCAGCACCTTGGGGTCGTGAATCAAGGCACAGCTCAATGCCAACTTTTGCTTCATCCCACCGGACAAAGCGCCTGCCCGACGATTATGAAATGGTCCCAAACCGGAGAATTCATAGAGGAGCTTTTCCTTCTGATTAAATTGTTGGCGGTTCAGTCCAAAGAGTCCTGCGTAGAAATAGAGGTTTTCTTCTACCGAGAGGTCGGGGTAAAGTGAGAACGTTTGTGGCATATATCCCAAAAGTGGTTTTATCTTCTCGAATTCCTGCGAGGCATTATATCCTGCAATTTTTATTCCACCCGCATCGTAGCTAATCAAATTGCAGGTAGCACGGAAAGTTGACGTTTTTCCAGCTCCATCCGGTCCCACCAGAGCAACGATCTCACCTTTGTCGGCAGTGAAACTGAAATCGTCCACCGCCTTAAGGCTACCATAGGTTTTGGTTAGGTTATTGACTTCAACTATGCTCATTGAATCTTCACTGAAACGGGCATGCCAACTTTGAGGATTCGTCCGGGATTGGGAATGGTTATTTTAACCGCATAGACTAAGTCTGCGCGCGCTTCTTTGGTCTGTACGTTTTTGGGCGTAAATTCGGCTTCGCTCGAAATCCAGCTTACCCTTCCGTCCAGGGGTGGTTTTTGACCGTTCTCCGGGTCAATCTGGGCATGACCGCCCAAACCGATTTTGGTCAGATCCGGTGGAGGCAAATACACCTTAACCCAGACCGTATCCAGCCTGGCGATTTTCACCAAAGGCGTGCCGGTTCCCACCAACTCACCCACTTCCACGAATTTGTTGGTGACCGTACCCGACTCCGGTGATTTCGGAAAACAATGGTTCAGCTGCTCGGCCAACAGGGACATCTCCGACTCCGCTTGGGCTAATTCGGCCAAGGCGGCTTGGTATGCAGCATCCGCTTCCTTTCGGGACAAGATCGCTTGATGGTAAGCCGTCTCCACTTTGTCATATTGCTGTTGGGTGACAGAACCAGATTTCAACAAAGAGGCAGCCCGATCAAATTCCTTTTTGGCTAAATCCAGATTGTAAGCAGCCTGTTCGATAGCAATGTTGGAAACCTTAACCTTGGTCTGAGCCATCTGTCTGGCTGCTTGGGCCTGATGCAGGCGAAGCGCGGTGGTGACCGTATCAATCTCCCCGATGGTATCTCCTTGCACGATCTCTTCACCTTCATCAAATCGTATGGCCTTAAGTTGACCGCCAATCTCCGACGACACCACCACTTCGGTGGCTTCGATGAATCCCGATCCGCCCGGGGAAAGGTCGCGGTTATTGCATGCGAAGAACAACAAGCCCGCCATTAGGATAACCAGGTAATTAGCGCTTCTCATTTAACGTCCTCCTTGAGATTTCTATGCAGGAGCAATTGAACCGGCACCCCGATTCATTTGACCATAAGCCCGTGCAAAAAGAGATCTACTATCTCCCTTGGCCTTTCTTTCCGGAATGTCCTCTTGTCTTTGATTTCCCAGACGGAATTCACTATCGGTGCCATTATCAGATAGAACATGTTCATCCCCACAAAGGAGATGATGGCGTGCTGGGTGTCGACCTCCCGGAATAGACCCTTCTTTTTCCCATCATCAATCATCTCTTTCACTTTCTGAATCAGCTTCTTGTCTGTCATAATCGGTTTCAGAATCGTCCTGATCCTCTCACCCCCGCTGGCAATCTCTCGGATGAGGATGGGAAGAAAATTATCCTCATCCTCGAACACGGAATGGTAAAATTCAGCGCATCTTAGGTACAACGTTTCCGGGGTAGCCTCGGCGGTGATAATCTCCTCCGCCAGGGTCTTGACTTTGGATAGTTGTTGGCGGAAAACGGTTTGATACAGATTTTCTTTGGAGCGGAAATAGTAGTAGATCATCGCCTTGTTAACCCCAGATCGTGAGGCGATTCGGTCCACCCTTGCTCCCGCCAGACCATGTTGGGCAAACTCCTGGCGGGCACTTACCAGGATCTTCTCCGTCGCCTTCATTTGGGAAGATTGTTGGTCTCGCATAATCAACCAACCAGTTAGTTTAACTAAATAGTTATATAATGCGAGCCTTCGACTTTGTCAAGCATTTTTCTTGATGAAGGCCTAAACCCTTGAACGAAAATAGATTAGGTGACAGAAGAACGGGGGTCACCAGGATGTCTGGCGGATAGTCTTTAGAGACCCAAAAGGGCGATCACCAGCCACACACCCGCACAATCCCACTCGATAGGGCAGGGGCATATCTTTCCGTTCGTTTGCTAGGGAAAGGCTGGTGCCCAAAATCTAAATTCTGGCCACATTCAGCATGGTCAGATCGGTGGACGAAGGAGGGCCATTTGTCAGGAAGCTCTCTTTAGATGGGGGTCGGTGGAGAAAGGTGGTCTGTCCAGGATAATCCGACGTCCGGCTTCCGGCGTAAAGCGATGCGGCGAAAGGTTTGCCGTTGTCGTAGCGGCAGGGAACCCCAAGTATTGCCAATGTCCGTAGCATTCTCTAAAGTTGGCAATAACACAAGCCGATTTAGATTATACGAGGCAAATCCAGACGGACGGCGGAAGTATGTCGATACGGATTCCGCCTCCGGTTGTAGGTGCGGTCTATTGGCACCAGGTGACAGAGGAACCAACTCGGAGACCTAAACGCAATTCCCATTCGAGGGACGATTTTCGGCGACACGCCAACCATGCAGCCGGTCTGGGGAGAAGGTTAACCCTAAAGATGCTTAGCCAACTCAAAATGCTGAATCACCGGCTGACTGGAAACGAACTGGAGATGTGGCGGAGACGGAGACCGTTCCTAAAGGGGGCATGATCAGATGCTTTTGTGCATGGACTTTGGAAGCGAGAAAGTGAAAGTGACGGTTGTGGACAGAAGGAAAAGGGAGTTTAAGGTAGTAATTTCACTCGAGTCTCCCATCTCTGAGGCCGGCACGTTCTTGGGTGACTTTCTTAAGAACCAATCGGTGGATATTGACGAGATAAGAGTTTCAGGAGCTTTGGACTCTACCTTTCATAAGATCTTCGTCCTGCCCGACATGAAAGGCAAGATGCTCAGATCCGCCCTCGAAGCCGAGGTGACAAAGGCATTCGGAAACAATTACCAATTCAAACTGCAAGACTTAGGGGGGGTACCCGTTCCCGGAAACAGAGTGAATCGGAAGCTTCTGACTGCCGGGATCAAAAAGGCCAGCTTGGAAGAGCTTTCAGCTAGGTTTGCAGGCACGCGCCTCAAATCCCGACTATTTACCTCTTATCCGGTAGCCGTACAGAGACTGTTAGAGGAGATGGAGGTCCTGACGGACGAACCTCTGGGATTCATGGAACTTGACCACCCGAAAAGCCGGATCACTATGTTCAAAGGGAAAGAAATCCGCTTAACCAGAGAGGTCGACACGCTTGAGCAAAGCAAGGATCCGGATCGCTTAGCTTTAGCCATGGAGATCTATCGGACGATCCTTTTCTACAACGACACTTATCCGGAAGAGAGAGTGGGCAGACTGGTCTTTGCCGGAAGCTCTGCCACTCCGGAAATGGTCGAGGACTTGAAGCGGAAGACCGGGGCTGAAATCATTCCGTTTGCGCCCGAGAAGATATTTCGGGGAATTGATCAGTCAGCCTTTGTTCATCCCGGGTGTTTGGGCCTGGCTCTGCTCGATCCTAGCCGACTCAGTTTTGGGTTCACCCCGATCTCGCTTGAGCAGAGAAGGAAGACGAAGAGAGTGGTGACTCTTTCTTTCTCAGTGTTCCTCGGCTTTCTCTTGATCCTGGGCTCGATCATCTCTAAACTCTCCTTTGATCTGAAGAGCCTGACTCTCTATCAGGGAGGGCTAAAAGGGGAGATAAAACAGAAGGAAGACCGGTTAAGAGAGCTGGGGCCAGAGATTGTGGCTCATTCGATCGAAACCTCCCAGCCTTCTTGGCCCGAGATTCTCATGGAACAGGCGGCCGTGGTGCCACAAGGGGTTACGCTTCAGACCTTCAGCCTCAAGAAGACCAAAAACAGGTGGTGTGGAGAGATCAGCGGTCTGGCCGAAGGATCAGATGAGATCACTTCGCTTCTGCTCTTAGAGGAGATGCAGGATAACCTGGTGCGATCGCCCTTCTTTAGTGAGGTGAGAGTGGCTAAAAGGGAATTGCAGGGAACACAAGTCACGTTCAAGATCGTCTATCAACTAAATATCTGAAATCGAAGGGAAGAAACTGCGGGCCTGTCTTCCCTTAGCCCTAATACCGCCGATTCTTTCTCCTGCCACGACAGGAAACAAATCCCTTGCCCTTTAAGAACCAAGTGACCGAGGCAGAGCAAAGTCACCATTCTCGGCGCCAGAAGATAGCCAGTCCCTTGGGCCCTGACCGGAGGCTACCCGCCCTCGGGTGCCGGTTCTTCTCCGCCGATCGTAAAATCGCATCAAGACCCTCCCGCATGGCTGCTTTCATCTCCAGGTGACGCCGATATCAAGGGGGAATTGGCAATCTCCGCCGCCACGGACCTAACTCGTAGACGTGGCCAAAAGGTTTGGCGGTAACCTTCGCATTCTACCCCCGGTTGCCTCCCCAAACTGCACCGTTCAGACTATTGCTGGAAAAGCCATACGAAGAATAGTCCTGCATGATTTCTCTTCTCTATCCCTGGCATTAGTCTGGAATCACGCTTACTTCTTGAAGACCCACATCCCTTCGGCTCTGGTCTTCTCATCATCCTTTAGTTGAAAAATCAGTTTCAGGAATTGCACTGGTTGGGACAGAATAGGGTTTCTTGAGGAATCCGTTTTGGGGAAACAAAGCATTACGGTCTTCTGATGGGTACTCCATCTCGGCGGTCTCGGTTCAGCCGGGAATCCCGGCAGACTGTCGGTGGAGGTCTTGTGGGAAGATCGAGATTCGTCCAATACTCGCACCGGTTCATGTTGATACATGGCGTCGTCCTCAATGAAGACAACCCAGCGGTCAAGATCCAAAAAGAGCTCTGCGGCGGTGGTCTGCAGTTGGCACCAGATAAGAAGATGGTTTTCCACACCGAATCGTCCCAAATAGGCACTGCGAAAAGCGGTCTTCTCCTCCGGGGTCATCTTCGTCAATTCGGCGTAATACTGCAGGCCAGCCTCAATCAGCAGGGAATCCATCAAGGTGGCTGCAATCTCAAGCGGGAATTCGCCGTCTCCACCACCTGGTTCTCCGGCTGTAGTAAAGGGGCTGACTAAGGACAATGATCTTCCGCCAGGTGTCCCTGCTCCAAAGTACACCGTCCGCTCTTCCCACAAGACCAGAAAAGACTCCCGGGCCGTGGATGGGGTCCTTGAACCGGCAAGCAGGTCTACGTATTTTCGGGAAGAAGAGACGGTGCTGCAGGAAAGCAATAACAGCCAGAGGGTCCCCACACCCCATAGGATTGGTGCCCATCGGGTCCTCTGGTATGAACCATAGGGGTTCATACCTCTGTTCGGGAAACGACGGCATTGTTTTCCCCCTATCTTGCCGGGGGTGAGGCCAGTGAGGTTCTCACCCATATCTCCTGCTTTTCGGGCGGTTGCGTGCCGGAGCCACCCCGACCACCTCCCATGCCGCCGGGTGGGCCGCCGCCCATACCACCGGGCGGGCCACCGCCCATACCACCGGGCGGGCCACCCCCCGTACCCTCTCCCCCTCCGCCTTCCTGACCGCCACCCATTTTCGGTGTGGCGGACTGACGACCACCCGAACCAGCACCGCCCCACTCTAATCCAAGACAGATGGCCTGACCCGGTTGCGCACCAATGCCATAGTGGGAAACATCGCTATTCTGAAGCGGAATGCTGAATTCGTAAGTATAGACACCCTCGGGGGATCCAAAGCTGACTGCCGGACCGGCAGAGCCATCAGCAGATATGGCCCTTTCTTCGTCGCTCTTTTTGTTGATCACAATTAGTTGATGGGTCGCGGCCATCCGCATATTTGCAAAACGTTGTTGTTGCTCCGGGGTGAGGCTGTCCGAAAAACCGCCCCGGTTAGGCATTTCCCCTTTCTGCATTTCAGAATTGGAGGGTCCACCAGCGTAGCGAATACCAAAACCCTTCTTCTTCTTTCCAGAGTTATCCAACCATAGGGTTAGTCCGCCCCGGCCAATGGCCTGCCCCCAGGTCTGGTTACTAAAACGGAAAAGAACGTAGAGATTTTGGCTATCATTGCGCAGACCCAGTTGCACGCCGCTGTCTTCAAAGTAGATGGTACGGTAACCCGCCCAGTCCGTCATTTGGCCATCTACCTGCACCGGCGTCGCGGACCAGTAAGTTTCCACCTTCTGGGCTTTGCAGCCCACGAACAGAATTGAGCCGGCTATGGTTACAAGAAGAAGCGCTATGGCACCCGATGCCCCGAAATGCTTGCACAACATTTTTCACCTCCCTGATCGGTTAAGAAACTGGGGGGTAACCGCAGGGTGCGGTTACCCCCACCGAATGGTTATATCCTCGGGAATGTCGGTTTACTTCAGCAGGACCATGCGGTTGGTCACCGTATATGGGCCAGCCTCAATCCGATACAGATAGATTCCGCTTGCGGTTGGTTCCCCCGCTTGGTTGCGACCATCCCAGAGAAGGCTGTAGCTGCCGGCCAGCTGGTATCCCTGATCAAAAGTGCGGATCAACTGTCCGGTGACGTTGTAAATCTGTATCCGCACATTCTCCGGAGCACTCAGGGTATACGAGATATGGGTTTCGGGGTTGAAAGGATTCGGATGACTTTGGGTTATGATCTTAGCCTCGGGCGATGCCGTCCCGGAAGACAGTTTTTCAGAGTCATCGGCCGCATTGATGCCAAATCCCTGGATCATCTGGGCTATCGCAGCCCGAATCTCCTCGCGCTTGGCCCCCTGGCTTCTCATCTGTTTGATCTTCTCCCGAACAGCCTCTCTTTGTTCAGCCGTCAGGTTAGCCATCAAGCTATCCCCTGGCGGACCGAAACCACGGGGTCCGTGCCAGTCTTTAGGCACCTCGATACCATAACCTTTGAGCATCTTAGTCACTGCAGCGTGAACCTCTTCGCGGGAGGCATTCTGGTTTTTCATCTCCTTGATCTTATCCTGAACAGTTTGTCTCTGTTCTTCCGTGAGATCTTTCCAGAAGCCGCCGGGACCGGGGCCGAAGAAACCGGGATGGTGCGGTCCGGTCGAATCCTCAGGCACCTGGATGCCATAACCTTTGAGCATCTCGGTTACTGCAGCGTGAATTTCTTCACGGGAAGCATTCTGGCTTTTCATCTCCTTGAGCTTTTGTTGAACAGCATCTCTCTGCTCTTGGGTGAGATCCTTCCAGAAGCCGCCGGGACCGGGACCGAAGAAACCGGGATGGTGCGGTCCGGTCGAATCATCAGGCACGTTGATGCCATAACCTTTGAGCATCTCGGTTACTGCGGTGTGAATTTCTTGGCGGGAAGCATTCTGGCTTCGCATCTCTTTGATCTTTTGCTGAACAGCGTCTCTCTGCTCTTTGGTAAGATCCTCCCAGAAGCCGCCGGGGCCGGGACCAAAGCACCCAGGATCATGCGGTCCGGTCGAATCATCAGGTGACCCGATACCGCATCCTCTATCGGCGTAGCCTCGATCCTGTGCTAACACGACCTCACCTGCACCTGCCAAAACACTGAAGAAGAAAAACAGCGCCAGAATGCCGATTATGACTGAAGCCTTTTTCATTTTGTTTTCCTCCGGTCTGTCTTAGATTAACTTCTTCAAGTTTCTGAGTTCGTTGTAGAAACTCACAAACTCGCTGTTGATGAATTCAACCTTCAGCGCACTTGCATCCGTAGCTCCGATGTCAAAGACAAAAGTGCTTTTTGATTTCTTCTGATCTGATTTGATGAGATGGTAACCTTTCATCCTCAGATAGGCCGAAAGTGCCAGGTCATCAGTGACGATTCGATTGGTCTTGATTTCATCTGATTCCATTTGATTCCAATTCGATTCCATTTGGTTCCTTTCGCGCGGTTATTTCCTCAGCATCCTCGGGGCTGAGATTTTTGGATCATTTTCCTAATTCTCTTCCGCGGCCTCTCCTCATTCTGATCCGATCTCCTCTTTCCTTTAAGAGGGAGAAGAACCTCTGCTGTTGATCGGGAGTCAAGAATGATTTTCCTTTCAGGAAGTGCGTGGTCGTCCTCTTCTCCAGCTCAGCCTGCAGGGCACCAATCTCGTCCGCCAACCGGCTCAGCCTGTCCATGCTCGGTCCCTTTGCGGTTATTTCGCTCATCAGATCGCTTCTTCTGGCCTGGAGTGAATCAAGGATCGGTTCTATTTCCTTCTGGAAGCTTTGTGCCTGGGAGTCGAATTCCTTGACCTGCTCATCATTTAGGCCAAGCTCTTGCTGGATGGGATTCATATGCATGTCCGGCTGCTCAATAGGGGGGGGAAGTCTTCTAAAATCCAAACGATGATAAGCGATGGTCACCAAGGCGCTGACATTGACGATGGTCAAGAGCACAAGAAACAAGATGACTAATCTATTTTTCATGGCAATCTGCTACTCCTCCGAAATCATATCCAAATAGGTTGCTACCACGGAAGTTGCCGGCAAATCGGCGGGGGGGTTCAGATAGTGGGAATCAAAAAACTGCTGCACAACGACTGCGCGTCGGTCAACTTGGGATGTGGTTTGACCATCGACCCGTTGGGGGAAGCTTCCCAAGGTATAGCCCAGAAAAACGCAAATGAGCAAGACCGCAACCGCCACTGCGGGGCGAGTCCAGCGAACCAGTCCTTCAAGCCGCCCCAGAGCAGGTTTTTCACCTCGCTGATATTCGATGATCCTGCGCTTCAGTCCGCTCCGAAAGTGGGGAGAGGGCTGAATTCTCTGGCGACGCTCCAAAGCTCCCCATAATTGGGAAAAACCCCCCAGCAAGCGGGAGCAGGCAGGACAGATCTTGAGGTGATCCTCGAACTCGACCCGTTGCTCCGGCGAGAGTTCTTTCTCCAAAAAGAACACCAGATTTTCTTTTGCGTTCTTGCAGTCCATGTCTTATTGACCTTTTCCTACTCTTTATGACACGGATTTGTCGTCAAACTTGCGGTTTAGGCTCATCTTTCTTTCAGGTAATGAATCAATTTCCTCTGCAAGTTTGACTTCGCCCGGTGAATAAGTGACTCGACGGAGGAGCCAGATAGCTGCAAAACTTGGGCTATCTCCTGGTAGGACAATCCTTCATGCTCACGCAGGACAAATGCGGCCTTCTGCCTGCCGGGCAAAGAGTCAATCGCCTCTTGAACGATCACATCTCTCTCTTTCTCTTGGAGAGCAACGTCCGGCCGATCCGAATCCGGAGCCGACAGCTCTGTCGTCCCCCTGGGCTCATCCTGCGACAAGGAGGTTATGCTTTTCAGCCACCGAGACCACTTGTGGTCGCGAATGAAATTCAGCGATCGGTTCACCGCGATTCGGTAAAGCCAGGTAGAGATCTTGGCTTCCTGTCGAAACTCCTTGGCTGATTTGTATGCCTGAAAAAACACGTCCTGAGCCACGTCTTCAGCGTCCTGCCTGTTGCCGATCAGATGGTAACAGGTGTTGAGCACCAAATCCTGGTATTGATCGACTAATCGTTCAAAAACCAGGTCATCTCTTTCTATGACTTTCTGGATCAGTTCTTGGTCATTCACTTGAGATCTCAAGCACGCCCTGGCTGTGGGCCTCAAACGTTAAGAATACCTGTGCCGATACCGGAATGTTGCCTCAATCGGTGAGGCGTCGATAACGAAGAGACAGTTCCATTCGTGAGAAAGCACTCGCCTCCTCCTTGACCTGCGCTTGATGAGTTGGACACAAATTCGCCAAGGAAGGTTTAATCGCTTTCCGGTAAATCTGAATTGGTCTTCGACCTGATCGATTTCCCATCCCTATCTTGTTTTTCGGATGTGAAGGAAACTCAGTCGGTGAGGGGGGGCGTTGGTGATTAGAGGGATGCTTATAGCCCGCCCAAATAATCTGGCTCAGCTGGCGACGAGAAGGTCTTGGCGTAGGCAAAAGGAAGTGTATTCGAGTGCTTGAGTGTTTTGTGCCTTAGCACCATTTCCCATCAAGCGATGAGGGTGGGGTGTTCTCGAGGGGTATTGGTGTGAGGGTCTACCCCCATTATCCGTGACGGAAGGTGAACAGTTGTTTATAAGCGGAGAGACTGGGATTCTTGAGAGTTGGTTCGTGTAAGTCTCTCTCCACCTTGATATGACGAGTTACGTTTCTGTTTCGCTTGGATTTAGCTTTTTTGTCTGTTTGTATCTCTTTTTGTCTATGTGTGTCTTTCTATACCTTGTTTGGACACAAATTGGACACAAAAGGGCAACCATTTTTATGAGGTTCATCACATGAAAAGCATCTTGAGTTCCTCAAGAAGAACATTCTTTAACTCGGAGTTATCTTTCCCCGACTCCTCAGAAGGTCTGCTCCAGACTCTTCCGATTTAGATATCTAATTTGCTTTTACACTTTGGTCTTGCAGAAACGATTTTTATAGGTTGCGGAAATATAGTATGGCGTAGTTAGGATTGACATTTATTAAGCCGAGTTGGTTGACAAATGGCAAATCAGTTCCTTTGTTTTCTATGATTATTTTCCCTGAATGCCTAGCACCTGTTAGCGTCTTATGGAGGGAGCAGAACTAGAATAAGGTTTTCGCGTGATTTAAAATATATTGTATTTTGACATTCGGTTTCTAAGAGTGTTTCGACTTATTCCCAATAGTTTAGCGGCCTTGACCTGGTTGTCTTTAGTGTATTTTAGAGCTGATGATATCAAACTCTTCTCCAATGCCCAAATTAGATGATCATAGACTTTTCCTTGAGAGGCGCAAAAGAGTTTGTGGGACAGCGGGTCCAGAACCTCACAGAATATTTTAGAATAGTCCTCTTTTATCTTTTGAAAATCGATGTCTATCTTGTTTCCTTTTTCATGGAAGACAGGAAAATGCTCGGGTTGAAGCACTCCTTCTTTACTCATCACTATAGCCGTGTAGACATTGTTTTCCAGCTCGCGAACGTTCCCGGGCCAGGGATAGTCGGTTAGGAGTTCCAAGGCTTTTTTTGAGATTCCTTCGACTTGCTTACCCGACTTGGCCACATATTTTTTTATGAAGTGATTGATCAAAAGCGATACATCAGATTTCCTTTCTCGAAGCGGAGGAACATGGATAGAAACCACTTTCAGGCGGTAAAAGAGATCCACTCTGAACGTGTTGGTTTTTATACAATTAACCAGGCTCTTGTTGGTGGCGGCAATCACTCTTACATCTACTTTAACCGTCTGTGCTCCCCCCACACGCTCGAATTCCTGTTGTTGGAGAACCCTCAGGACTTTGCCTTGGGTCAAAAGGCTCATGTCCGCAATCTCGTCTAAGAATATAGTCCCGCCGTCACACTGTTCAAATTTACCTAGCTTTCTGGTGTAGGCTCCGGTGAAGGCTCCCTTTTCGTGGCCAAACAGTTCACTTTCCAGTAGGGTTTCGGGAAGCGCTGCGCAGTTGATAGAGAGAAAAGGTTTATCCTTCCTGAAGCTGTTGGAATGGGTAGCCCGCGCTACCAACTCCTTGCCGGTTCCGCTCTCCCCGGTAATTAAGACAGGCGCATCCGTTCCTGCCACTTGCCCAATAAGTTTGGCTATTTCTACTATTTCCGGACTTTGTCCAACTATCTCTCCTGTTGCTTCATCCGAGTCAGTCCTTTTAATCAAAGGAGCTTTGAAACTGAGACGAAAATCCTTTCGTTTTAAAACCTGGTTAATGATTTCTCCAAGCTTCTCCAGCTGGAAGGGTTTGGCGATGTACTCTTCCGCTCCTTGTTTCATCGATTCGATTACGATTTCAGTAGAGGAGTAACCGGTCATGATCACCACGGGAAGCCTCGGATTTCCCCTCTTGATCTCTTTCAATATATCTAATCCATTGATCCCGGGCAGTTTCAGATCCAATAGAACGAGATCGGGTTTCAAGTTAGTGACAACTTGGTTCGTCCTCTGGCCTCCAAGAACATGGTGTACTTGAAAATCCCTGGAGGAGAAGTACTGAATTATCGCTTCAGCCAGCCTAAAATCATCCTCTACCACCAATAGAGTATTCATAATGAACGGAGCAAAGATTCGGGAATTGTTCCAATTTTCCGGCTGTCATACGATAAGGTCAGACCAGCCCGAAATGAATGTGAGACCTTTCGCTATAAGACGAATCGGCAGAAAAAAAGAGTAACTTGAGCTTTTGGTGTGTGTGGGCAAACAGCTATTGGGATTAAGAGAAAGGAGGAAGGTCTGAAGGTGGGGAGAACAGATTCCACCGGTTTCTGAGCCGAAACCCCCTTTATCACTTGGTCTATGACTTGGTGAGGGGAAAAACGAAACGAGCTTAAACCGCTCCCTTTCCCGTTATTACTACAAAGATGGTTCGGAGGAGTATGAGGAGATCTTTTGATATACTCCAGGTGCTGGCATAGAAAAGGTCATATTGGGCTTTGATCCTGGTATCATCCAAAGAGGATGCATATCCTGATTTGACCTGGGCCAAGCCGGTGATGCCAGGATTTAAAGAGAATCTTTCTAAGTATCCTTCCACTTGTTCCGCCACTTCCAGGATCAAACGATATCTTTCCGGTCGGGGACCAACCAGACTCATATCACCAAGGAGCACGTTGAGGAATTGAGGAATCTCATCCGATCTGGTTATTCTCAATACTCTTCCGATTTTGGTTACGCGCGGGTCACCCGGTCTGGCCCAAACCGGACCTGAGTGTTTCTCCGCATCCTTAGTCATTGTTCTGAATTTATAGATATTAAAAGGCTTTCCGAATTTGTTCTCTTTTCTTCTTTCTCCCCTTCTCCTTTCAATGGCCACGGGTACATTCAGAGCCCTTCTTTCTCCTAATCTTCTATTGCGCCCGATTCTTTCTTGTTTGAAGATCACTGGGCCTGCAGAGCTGAGCTTGATGAGGATTCCCAAAATGAGAAACAAAGGAACTGCCAGAATCAAACCAGAAATGGAAAATAAGACGTCTATCATTCTTTTGATCAGGTGGCGCAGCTTCCCGACAAAAAAGTCTAACAGGCCGCCTTGACCCATTCGTTTGGGAATGATAGCCAAAGCCACATAGAAGAGAATCAAGAAAGTATTGGAGACGAAGAATTCCCTCAGCAGATAGATGAGATTCAATCTTGCGCCGTTCCGGTGCTTGGCTGGCTGAAAAACCTTGTATGATCTCCATCCCTGAATGACCTGTGTATCTTCCATGGTGGAGCTATGCGAGTCGTTCCACATTCCCAAAGAACCTCTTCTTCAAGTAATGGTTAGTTTCTCCAAATAGGAGACACTCCCGGAAATGATCGAGCCTTCAATCTTGGAAAACAAAGCAAGGTTTGTGCCATGCTGTCGCATAAGAAATGCCTATGTTTCGGTCGAGGGGTTAAGTCTAAGCACATCAACGAGCATCAGAGAAATACCCTTAGCGTTCTTCAAAACCTGCCGATTTATGAAAGAAACATTCTGCATCATTTATGAAGCCGGGTTGACTCGCGAACCAAAAAACTGCATAGCGGAATTACCTCACTGAGAACCCCAAGATAGAATTCCATAATGACTTCTCGCTATCCACTTTTTAGACAATTCATGCCTCCTCCTCGATATGGATTTGAGCGAAGACAGTGATACCCTGTGCTTCTTCGCCCAAAACACAACTCCTACCCCTACGAATTTCCGTTTCTTCCTATGAGGGAATATTTACCAAGTGAAGGATCTTGGTATCTACATATTTCAAGAAATCAATAAGAGAGGAAAGAATCTCTAGATTTGGTCCATCTTATATAGGTGTGCTCTCCTGCTTGAGTTAGCTCTAAAGTCGACAAAGTTTTTTCCCCTCCTTTATTAAATAACTCATTTCTTCTTCTTTGTCAAGTAAAAAATTCAACCTTACAAAACTTTCTTGGTCGATTTGACTTGCCAATCCAGCAGATTCTTAAAGGCTTTCTGAGCGCATACCTTGAAGCTTTGTAGTCCTATGTACCCTGGTACTTTAAAGGACCCTGACGAAGCATATGGAGGAATTTTGGGATGGCCCGAAACGAATAAATCAAGTAATGATGGAGTAGCTAAGTCTCTCAAATTCAATGAGATTGGGGATAGTTCGGAGATGTGTGACGTGGTTTCAAGCAGGCCTAAATGTGACCAAACATATATACGAAAGTGATGGTGTGGGTATCGCCCATGAGCTTGTATGGGGAGAAAGTGTAATCAAATTGAAAGTTTGAAATTTTCAAACCTCCTCCGAGTGCAGGTGTGGGTGAAGCGAATTTACCGCCCCCCATATTTCTACATTCATATCCAGTTCTCAAAAACACCTGATCCCTATAATTATATTCGACCCCTTGCCTCAAGATGGGGCTATCCGCTGCCCATAGGTCTATGTCTGTGGTAAAAATCAAATGATCCACTGGCCTTACTGCCATGCCGGTAGTAACAGAACTGGGTAGGGGGGCTTTTTGGCGGATGAATTTCAAAGAGCTTCCCAAGTTCCTGGCTACGAGACCGAAAGAGAACCTTCGATAAATGTAGCATGCACCGATGTCCATAGCCATGCTTTGGGCTGTTGCGCTTTCCAGTCTCTCTTGAATTCCCTTAAGAGTCAAGCCCAAAGATAGGTTTGAAGAAAGGCAAGAACTCAAAGCCAGCATCACTTCAGCATCATAGGCGGTAAGGGAAGAAGTAGGTTGATCTTGCTCGTCATAACCCAAGGTACTCCCCATATGAAGATACATCACTCCCCCAGCTATCACGTTTCTTGAACTCAAGGGAAGTGACAACCCTAAGTACTCATATTCAATGTCTGAGAACCACCGAGTGTGTGAGAATTCAACCTGTGGCTGGTTTAATTGGACCAAACCTGATGGATTCCAGTAAATGGCACTAATATCATTGGCTAACCCAACATAGGCTTTCCCCATGGCGGTAGCTTTTGCCCCCACACCGATATTAAGAAAGTCTGCGGCATACGTGCCTGTCTCATCGTGGTTGAGAAAAGCAGATGAATAAGAGGAAAAGAACAAAAACCAAACGAAGATAAAGATTGAGAGCTGGATAGTTTTCGGTTTCAAATTGTTCCACCTCCCCCAAAGCTTGAAACCAGCGCTATCTTAACAGCATTAACTAGGTTGCAATAATTATGCCGATATTCCTTATTACCTACAAAAACAACGGTGGTCTTTTGTGTTTTGTTATCCCGCTGAGCTACAACTGATTAACCCAAAGCAATGTACCAGAAACCAGAAACACTTTCTATCGTTGGGGAAAATCCTATTTCTAAGAATGTCGGAAAAACAGACAGTTTTCTCTTCCGACGATAATTTACGCTCCGATGTTCTTATTTTTCAATAAGTTACAAGCCAGTGCGCAGGCTCTGCGCAAATCAGCCGAATCGGCTTTCAAAGAAACTCACTAATCGCTCCAAACTGAAAATCTCTAAGAAGCATTCTTATCTTCAGTTCCATAATGTCTAAATTATAATAATGCCTGAACTTGCCCAAAACACCAAGGTTTTGCTTTGGTTGAAGCGGATCTATCTCCCAGGGATGAAAGTAGACAATGGCTGGATGCCCTTGCTGGTTTATTTTTTTGATGCCCCACTTGTTATACCAGTGAGGCATGATCCTTAGGTAAGCACCACCCCCGAAAGGCATCGGTCTCCCGAATATCTCGACGGTAGATAGGGGAAATTCTCTTATGCGACTCCCGTTTTTCAAGTTTAGCACGAAAGGAAAACGCGGGGCTTGGCTCAGGCCATAGATTTGGAAAATGTGCTTGGTGGGAAAAACGCTGGAAGAGTACTCTATTCCTAATTCCGCAAGGATTTCGTAAGCCCATAAGGATCGATCGGTGATGGAAAAGTTAGGGGCGCGGTAGCCGATAACTTTTTTTTTGATCAATCTCTCCAACACGGCCAAAGACCTTTTCATATCATCTTTAAACTCAATCTCCTTCTGTTCGTAGACGACTCGGTGAGCGTATCCATGGGAGGCAATCTCATGTCCATATCTATTGATTTCTAAGACGACTTGAGGGAGTCTTTCAGCGACCCAACCCAATATGAAGAAAGTTGCCTTGGCTTTATTTTCGTCCAGGAATTTCAACACGCGTAGCACATTAGACAACACTCGGCTTTCGCAACTGTTCCATTCATGATAGCTGATGCATTTCTTCAGGGCTTCAACCTGGAACCAATCTTCGACGTCTATGGTGAGGATATTTCGCATGATCTCATTATATTTTCACCTCCTTTGTGGCATGACTTGATTTTACCTCAAACGGCAGATCAGAAAAAAGAAACTTATAACTACCCGTAAAAGGATGAGCCGGCCTCCCGGTCTTGCTTCCAGCAAATTACGCCGATGGAACTTCCACCTTTGGTTAGGTGATTTCTGAATGCGACCTTACTCACCGTTGAAGCTACTTCTTCTTTTCATAGGCGTATTTGTATTTGTAGTATTTGTACTTGTAACTATAGTAATCGGGTAATGCTCTTTCAACATCGTTCAAAATCACCCCCAGTAAATTTCCACCTGAATCCTTGATGGTCTCACTTGCCCTCTTCACCACCTCTTTGGGAGTGGCGCCTGCCTTGACCACCAAAACAACACCATCCACGAGTCGGCTCAGGTTTAGGGCGTCGGGAAGAACCATGACGGGAGCGCTATCTATTATGATGAATGTAAAAGTTGTTCTGAGCTGATTGAGCAGATCCCTAAGGCTTTGGTCTTCAAAGATCCCATCGGCACCGTCAGTAGTCTGCATTCCCCCAGTGATGATCTTTAGATTTGTTAGGACCGTGGACCGGATATTTTCCAGAAGGTTCGCTCTTTTCTCGAGAAGCTCAGCCAGCCCCGGACAACAATTAAGATTGAATAGCTTGTCAATGGTCGGTTTTCTCAAATCTGCATCGATGAGAATGGTAGGCCTGTTGCCGAACTGGGACATGGCGATGGCGAAAAAGCTGGCAATAGTACTCTTGCCTTCTTCCTTCACCGAACTGGTAATCAACAAAGTCTTGGCTTCTCTGGCAGGATTCAGATTTTCAAGTTTCAGGAATATACGTTGGAATTCGGTGGCTAAAGGCGCCTGGTCGAAATAGTTGATAATGGTTTTGCTTTCGTGGTTCGAATTCATGTCAAACCCACCTGAAACGTGATCAAATTCCTATTTCTTGAAAAGTGCATTTAACTTATCTATTTTGGAGACGGTTCCCAGCACCTTCACGTTTAAGTAACTCTCCACCTCCTCTACGTCTCTAAAAGAGTGATCCAGAGTTTCTGCCATGATCACTGCCGCAATTCCGATGATAAGTCCCATCAAGCCACTGAACATGGCGATCATCCTTTTATCAGGTCTTATCGGTCTGATCGGGATCTTGGCCGGCTCAATTATCTTAAACCGATTGGTAGAAACCGCCTTCGACATCTCCTGGGAGATCTGAGAACCTTGAGCTTGGGAGATGAACAATTCGTAAATGCGTTGCTTCATCTCAGCCTCATGCTCCAGATTTCTCAAAACTGACTCATAGTATACCCTTCCGACTAAGACATCTCTCAGCCGACCATAACTCTGATTCAAGAAAGCCAACTTATCTTCCAAGTAGGCTTGTCTTATATTCTTAAGGTTATACTGTTCTATTTGAGATTTGAGGTTAAGTAACTCACCTTTAAGTTGGCTATCGGTCAGTCCTTTGATCTCGATTTCAATATCCTTAAAGGCTTCCTCCATCTTCATATTCAAAGCCAGGGCTTGAACATCTCTTGCGGATGTGGACGTCAGAAGCTCAGCATATTGTCGGGCTTGAACCAGAAGCTGATTTTCCTTATCCTTTAGGCTCTTGGATGTGCGTAGATTCGGAATTCCTACGTTTTGCTTTTTGATTTGCTGTGCCAAAACGTCCAGTTGTTCCTTGATATCTTCTATTTGCAGTTTAGTCGCAGCAACTAAGGAACCGATTTCGGCAATCCGGTTTCGCTGAGTCATCGTGTCCCCAAGCTCCGTCTGTACGTATTTCGCCTTGAATTGTCGTAGAGTGTCCTCTGAAGCTTGAAGTTGAGTTTTGTAATATTCCAATTGCTCATCGCTGAAGTCGGTTGCTTGCTTTATTCCCAATAGCTCGTCCTCTAAACTTTGTTTTATGAATATGTCCATCAATGCCTCTGCCATTTGAGCAGCTTTCTCCGGACTGGGTGAAGTGACTTTGATCTCCAGCAGATTCTCCCCTTTCAGGTCTACAGAGATGTTTTCTCTCAAATTATCCAAAAGCATCTTCTCCGCCAACAACTCTTGTGCCGGCTTAGGGGATTTCTCCCTTTCCAAAGAAGCCTTCATTTTTATAACCCATGGTTCTTTATCCAACTCCAATCTAGAGATAAGCTCTTTCAGAGTTAGGCTGGAAAGGATTTGGGCTTCTATGGTAGCCAAGCTCTGCTCTTTCCTAACTCTGGTTAGGTCATTTTCTTGTCCTCCCGGGACCATAGCTTCTATGGGTCGGGTCAAAAGCTTAGTGTCTCTTAACATGACGACGGTCGTGGATTGAAAAATGGGAGTCAACTGGTAACTCCCCCAGATCCCCATCCCGGTAACAATTAGAAAAGGAATTATGATTAAAACCTTTCTCTTCCAGATTACCTTCAGGTATCTCCTAATATCGAATGTCTCTTTTGGGTTTGAGCCCATCCTATTTCCTTCCTTTTATTCTCAATCCTTTTTCAAGGTGTGGACTAGCAAGTAGATGCTGGCTCCTGCTCCGGCAACCGTGACTGCCTCTCTCAGCACTCCCCACGTCTGAGAGAGAGTTCCCGGTTTCTTGGTGGGTACGATAATAATGTCATTGAAACCCATGACGAAGCTTGGTCGGGTACCCTTCCTCAGATATTGGTCCACATTTATGAGGGAAATCACATCTTGGTCTTTTTCTCTTGTTATGAGCTTGACCTTTTTCAAATTAGCCATGGAGGTGGGACCCCCGGCTAAAGAGATGGCTTCCATAAGATCAATCTGACTCTCAAAGGGATAAGCGCCCGGTGAAATCACTTCCCCCCATAGATAGTAAACCCCTCCTTTTTTTATGGAAATCGGAATGGGTCTGGAGGAAGTTGAACTCAGGGCCGATGGGGGGATGTTGATGATATCCTTTGGTTTTAGTTGGGGGAGTTGAGAAAGCTCACCACTTTTCAGACAGCGGTCTAAATCCACGGTGATCATCTTTTCTTCCGTCCCTACGCGGATGATGGTAACCGAGCTTAAATCTGCATGTTCCGTTGGACCGCCAGCCTCGCCCAGAAGCTCCCATAAGCCCGGGATGCTTTCAAAACTGTATTTGCCCGGATGCAAAACCTCTCCTTGAACATACACCCTCTGACTGCCGTAATCGGACACTAAGACCGTGGCTTGGGATATAGTGGGATCGTACAATGAAATCCTGGACGCGATTTCTTCAGCTAGCTGCTTTTTGGTCATACCAGATGCTTCTATCTCTCCAATGATGGGCAGAGAGATGCAACCATTTTCTCCCACCTTGACTGAAACGTTCAGTTGGGGTTGCTGCCAGAAGCTTACGCTTAACCCATCATCCACCCCAATGACGTATTCTTGGGAGGCAGATTCACCCGTCAAGATGAGAAGCCAGGGTGCCGTGAGGAGAATTGCTGCAAGCAGTTTTCTTGTTGAATAGGTCTTCATTTGGTTCCTCTCATCCACATATTCTGAATATTCTGACTTTTCCAAGTTGGAATATTGAAGCCCAGAATGGTTCTAATAAGCAATTTGCTTTCGCTGTGGCTGAGTTTGTCGGTTTTTATGTACGCGTCCCTTTATGGGTTCAGTTTAATTCCAATAAGATTTTTACTGGTTTCGACATTTTTGTTGAAAGTTTTGGAAATTGTGTTATATTTCATAGGATAACTCGTCCACTTTTACGAAAGGCGGATATCCAGTCACGACACCAATGCTCAGCGACAGCGTGCTTGACCAAGATCTTTCGCACGAAATCTAATATACGACTTCTTAACTTAATGTCAATCTCGAATTGATAGAATTTTTCACGGCTCTTATCAACTGTCTGGGCAGTCGGAGGTGGATAGGTTACATCTTCATCATCGGTCTTTTTTATGAGAGTTTGAGGAGTAAGAGAGAATGTTTTATCTTCCGATCATATTGTGTCAGATCGAACTTGGGGTGTAACCCCTGGTGTGCTTGATAAAAATGTTATTCCGCCATATTCATTGGATTTTTCTTGCCGAAAAGGAAATCCATGGGGTATCTTATGATCATGCAGCAGCTCAAATCCATGGTTAAAGCTTTTTGCTATTATTGCAGTTATTATGATCTAGTCTATCGTTTTAGCAAGATCAAAGATAAAGAGGGGAGGCTGCTCATATTAACTTATCACGATTTGTTAGACGAGGTTAAACCAGGGGACCCTCAAGGGAAAATGTTCCAGTTGAGGCCTTCGACGACTATAAGTCAGTTCGAGGTGCATTTGCAAGTGCTGAAAAAAAGATTTAATGTAGTCTCCTTGCCCGATATAGCGAGAGAAATCAGAGACAAAGGTCGACTGGAAAATGACTGCGTAGTGATAACCTTTGATGATGGATATGAGTCATTTTATAGTCTGGCTTATCCCCTTCTCAGAAGATATAATTTTCCCGCCACCGTGTTTTTGCCAACTGGTTTTATCAACAATCCTAAAATGTTTTGGTGGGATGAGTTGCTTCAGATCGTTTTTCACGCTGTGTCGCCACACAAACCCACTTCCGCGTTGATTTCCATTATGGGAGAGAAACTGTCTAATAAGCTCTGCGCTGCAGGAAATGAAGCTCGACGTCAAAGAGATTTTCTGGAATCATTGGAGGTTTATTTTAGAGACATCGATGATGGAGAAAGGGAAGAAAAGATCGAAAATCTCAAAGAAATCCTGGCCTCCAACCAAGATGTGAAATCACCAAGTCTAAAAATACTAAGTTGGGACCAAATAGCTGAGATGTCTCAAAGTGGTGTCAGCTTCGGGTCTCATACCTGTTCTCATCCGAACCTTAAGTTTGCATCGCTGGAACAGGTGGAGAAAGAACTGAAACAGTCCAAAGAAATTATTGAGAAGAATATTAAGGAGAGAGTGGTTTGTTTTGCCTATCCTTACGCAGGCGATTTTGAAACCCACCTCCGGGTCAAACCAATTCTAAATAAGTTAAAATATGAATGCGCGTGCACCTGTTTGATTGGAGTGAACTTATCCACCTTTGATCCTTTTTTCCTAAAAAGGATAACCTTGCCGATGACCATGTTCTCTCCGGTCATCACCAGAGAGCTTTTACTAAGCTACTCGGGAAGGTTCAACGAGGCATCCATTTATGCCAGAAGTTAGTGTTGTGATCCCCACTTATAACTCCGCCCACTTTCTGGGTGAGGCTCTACAGAGCGTCTTCGACCAAACTTTTAAAGATTATGAGCTAATAGTGGTGGATGATGGTTCCACAGACGAGACTAAGCAGATAGTGGCTGAATATGGCGATAAGATTAAATACATCTTTCAAGAAAATAGTGGGCCGGCAAGCGCAAAAAATAATGGGATCAGGAATTCAGTCGGTAAGTATATCGCTTTCTTGGATGCGGATGACCTTTGGTTGCCTACGAAATTAGAAAAACAGGTTAAAACGTTTCAGCAAAGCCCAGAATTGGCGATGATTTTCACAGAGCATTCGGTCTTTAACGACCGCGGCATTTACTTAGCTTTAATAGGGAAAAGAAAAAGGTTGATAAAGGGCGATATAGCCAGAAATATCTTTCTACATAATGGAGTAGCGACTCCTACCGTGATAGTGAGGAAGGAGATTTTCAATAAAATCGGGCTATTTGAGGAGGACCTCTGCATGGCCGAAGATGACAACATGTGGGTGAGGATAGCGGTAAACTTTAAAGTTGAGCTTATAGACGAACCCCTTGTTAAAATCAGATTTCATCCCGAGAGAACGACAGCTGCTAAGAAAAAACTCTTCGGATATGTCCAATCTAACATTAGGCTGTTGACCAGCCGATATGTTGGAGTGAAGGAAAGAATAGAAGACGTCATTCCCCGGAAACTCTCTCAAGTGCAGTTTGACCTGGGATATGTTTACTTCGAAGACAACGAATTGAAAGAAGCCAGAAAGGCATTCGCTAGGGGAATCATTAGCTATAAATGGAACTGGAAAAACTATCCATATTTCTTGTCATGTTTTTTGCCTAAGAAGATGGTCCAAACTGTCAGATGGCTCAAAAGACGAGTTTTGTCTTCTGCCGCCTATTAAGGAAAGAGCACTAATCACGGGAGAAAAGAGTGAATTTGCAGCATCCTTCAAGGCACTATCTGACCCCAAGCTGGTTTTTGGAGTTTGTAAGAAGTCAGTATCGGTGGAAGGTCAAGCCGGAAATCTGTCAGTGGAAGATGCTTATACTGATGCATATACCCGGGAGACTGGGTTCCTTTCTGCGGAAGAAATTGCTGGGCTTTAAGAGCTGTGGAAGAAACGTTTACATAGGGGATCATGTCTGGTTCAGGGCTCCGGGAAAGATCTCCATAGGGGATGACTGCCGTATTCATCCCATGTGTTTTTTGGATGGTCCGGGCGGAATTGAGATCGGCTCGCACATTGGAATCTCCTCCGGAAGTCAGATCTATACCCAGAATCATAGATACAAAGATAAGAACGTGCTTTACTACCAACAGGAGGTGGAATTAGCCAAGGTGGTGATTGAGGATGATGTGTGGGTGGGGGCGAATTCCTTAATCCTGGCGGGCGTTACTTTGAAGCGAGGAACCATCGTAGCGGCTGGTTCGGTGGTGACGAAAGATTCTGAACCTTATTCAGTCATCGCTGGAGTCCCCGCCAAGAAGATCACCCAAAGAGAATGAGGTCATAGGGAACCGATGTTTGAGGAGATTAAATCCGTAGGAAAACATTTTTTACTCTACGGGCTGGGCAATATTTTAAATAGAATCGTTAGCTTCATTCTCATACCTGTATATACCCATTATTTGACCACCAGCGAATACGGCACCTTAGAGCTTTTGGAATTAACCACCTATATCGCTGGGATGTTTTTAGCCATAGGGATCAGTCAGTCGGTGATGAGATTCTACTATGATTCCGAAGAACCTAAGAAAAGACGTGAGGTTGTGAGCACTGCCCTCCTTTCGATCTGGGCAATTTCCTTTGGGGGAATCTGCTGGTTTATACTATTTTCCCCGGGCATATCGAGCTTGGTTTTCAAAACCGTCAGTAATGCCGGTCTATTCCGTTTGATTTTTTTAACCATGGCTTTCAGTTTAGCAAACGAGATCCCGCTTTCCTTTATTCGGGCTCAACAGAAGTCTCTGCTTTTTACAGCAATCTCTGTAAGCCGATTGGCCCTTAGTTTGGGGCTAAATATTCTCTTTATTGTGGGCTTTGGCTGGGGGATCCGAGGAATAATCCTCAGCGGGGTCATCAACCAGGGAATAGCCAGCATATTTCTATCAGCTTACACCCTCAAGCAGACGGGCATTTCTTTCTCTTGGGTATCACTCAAGGATATGATGAATTATGGGCTACCTTATATCCCTGGAGGGCTTGGGATGTTTGTGTTGAACTTCGCCGATAGGTTCTTCCTTCAGCGATTCACCTCTCTTTCAGAAGTAGGCATATATTCGTTGGGATATAAATTCGGTATGACAATAAACCCTTTGGTGACGGATCCTTTTTTTTCCATCTGGAGGCCTAAGATGTTTGAGTTGGCAAAGAGGGAGGATGCCAAAGATATTTACTCCATGATGCTGACCTATTTTTTGCTCCTAGAGATATTTCTGGCGTTAGGAATCTCGATTTTGATAAAGGATGTTCTCGTGATTATCTCTAGCCCGGAATATCATAGCGCATACAAGGTGGTACCTTTGATTTTGCTCTCTTATATCTTGTGGGGAGGTTATTTTCATATGCAGGTTGGGATTCTTCTTGAGAAGAAGACCAAAAATATCGCCTATATCGTGATCATATCTGCGTTATCCAATCTTCTCTTAAATTATCTGTTGATACGTTGGATCGGCATGTGGGGTGCGGCTCTGGCAACTTTGACCTCATTCGGAATCATGTTTCTTCTCAATTACGTGATATCGAGTCGTATTTACTACGTGAGGTACGAATTCGGCAGGATATTCAAGCTTCTGGCTTTGGCTGTTGTCTTGTATCTGGTCTCACTGGGCATTCATACAAATTCGCTTTTTACATCTCTTCTCTTGAAGATTTTTCTCGCTCTTAGTTTTCCCTTTCTATTGTTCTTCTTGCAGTTTTATTCGCCGAAGGAAATCCAGAAGACCAAGGAGATCCTCTCCAAATTTGGCAAGTCCCTAAAATTCACCTTTGTCAGGAAATAATGAAGGAGTAGAAAAATATTCACGCGCCGCGCATCCAATATTTCAGGTAAGGAGGAATGAGCGAAAGCCTTAAGGCTGAACTTGACTCTTTTCTTTTTTGTCTCGAGGGTGGTGAAAACCGAGTTCTGAAGATGAAGAGCGGGAAAGGAATGAGTACCCCGGTACGAGGTTACTATTCTTGAACTTGACCGTTATTCCTGCCAGCTAGTGGGAGAGTAGGAACCTTTTGTTGGTTATGTAACTCTTTAAAAAAGAAGTTTTGAATATAAGACTGAAATGGAACAAATCGTACAGTTAAAACCCCTGATCAGGTATGATTTTTTTCGTTCTTATCATGTCTTGGTGGTGGGTCTGGTTTTGTTCTCGTTGTTATGCGGGATAGGACTCTGGCTTTTTCCTCCGTTATTGGTTTTCGCTATCACTAACCTTCTGGTTCTTTGCGTTTTGATGATTTGTTACCCCTATTTGGGCATTTTGGTTTACCTGGTGGTGGAATACGCACGGGTTCCAGAAATGTTCCCTCTACTTCAGACTCTGCAAATAGGGAAAATTGTAGTGCTTGTCACTGGGTTGATTTGGTTGGGTAGATCTGTCTCTGCTCGAAAGCTAAAGTCCGTCTCCGATCCCCTGAATTGGATAATGGTAATTTGGGCTCTGATCGTGATCGCCTCCTCCTTTTTTGCTATGAACTCAAAGCTGGCCAATCAGGGGGTGATAGATTTTCTCAAGTGGGTCCTTATCTATTTTTTGATCATCAACTTGGTTGACACCTTGCCGAAGTGGCAGGGGTTTATGTGGGTTCTTCTGTTTTTAAACTTCAAGATGAGCCAGTTTCAAATTAGGCAGTTTTTGGCTGGCTATGCGATAGCGCCCAGTCCAGAGCTTTTCATTGTCCGAGGGATAGGGGCTGGCTCCACTGGTTTTTTTAGCAATGCTGGCGATTTCGGAGTGGCCATGTGCGTAGTCGCTCCCTTAGCTTTTTATTTGATTAAGGCAGTAAAATCAAAGGTGCTGAAAGTAGGCGGGATGATCTTCTTTTTCGGGTTCGTCTTTTCCATCCTAAAATGCGGCTCCAGAGGAGCCCCCTTAGCCCTGTTGGTTATGACTTTCTTCTTCTGGTTGAAAAGTTCTAAGAAATTCCAAAATGGAATCTTGATCCTGCTCTTTGTGATCGGCTCTTGGGCATCTGCTCCAGAAGCTTGGAAGGGACGATTTGTCTCCGCTACCGATTATCAGCAAGATTCTACTGCTTCTCAAAGGGTTAGATTGTGGGAAGCGGGATTAAAAATGTCTATCGACAATCCACTTTTGGGAGTGGGAATCAATAACTTCAGCACTAATTACGCTACGCGCTATCACGCCAAGGACGAAGCGGGCATTCTTTGGGCACCGCATAACATATTCATCCAAGCAGGATCTGAATTGGGGGTGTTGGGACTTCTCAGTTTGGTTCTGGCCATGTTCTTGGTTTTTAAGCGTAACCACGAAACCAGAAGGCTCTGTAGACAAAACAGTTTGAAGAAAGATTGGATCTCAGACTTCGCTTGTGCCTTAGACCTGGGCCTTATCGGATACATAGTGAGTGGTTCGTTTCTAACGGTTTTGTATTATCCGCACCTTTACATAATCATGGTTTTAGCAATATCTCTTAATCAAATAGCCAAGAAACAGATCATAGCTGAAAAGAACTTGATAAAGGACGATAAAAAATGACACTCAGACTGGTTCCTCCGACTGGAACTCCCCTCAAATTGAAAGACCTTTTCAAAAGCATCAACGCCATGATGAGGGGGGACAGCGAGGGGGGCTTCAAAAGAGAACTCAAAAGTTACTTGGGCGCAAGTCACTGCTTTTTCGTCTCATCGGGCAGAGCCGCTCTAACGATTATTCTTAAGTCTCTTTACCAGATCTCCGGCAAAGAGGAAGTCATAGTTCCTGCATATACTTGTTTTACCGTGCCGGCCGCAGTAGTTAGAGCTAAATTGAAAGTTAGATTAAATGACATAGAGATCAGCACTTTTGATTTAGATTACCGCCAATTAAAAAGCCAGAATCTCAAAAATGTTCTAGCCGTAGTTGTTACCAGCCTTTTTGGACTCCCGGTGGATATGGACAAGCTCTCTGAATTTGCCCAGAAAAACGGCTTATTTTTGATAGACGATTCAGCTCAGTCTTTGGGGGCAAGCTGGGGCGGGAAAAAAGCGGGCACCTTTGGAGATGTTGGATTTTACAGCTTAAGCAAAGGGAAAAATATTACCACTATTGAGGGGGGGATAATTGTCACCAACGACAATAATATTGCCCAAAGAATCGACCTTCTTGTTTCCACTTTGCGGAAACCTAATGAATTAGAAAATCTTACCTTTTTTGTAAAGAGCTTAATATATACAGTTTTTCTTAATCCCCATTTTTATCGTCTGCCTTCTAAATTGCCTTTCCTCAAATTGGGGATCTCTGAGTTTAACCCGGATTTCCAGATTAGCAGTTTTACTTCGTGGCAAGCCTCTTTAGGGAAGCAACTATTTCGCAGGTTGGGTGAATTAAACCAAAAAAGAAGAGAAAATGCAAACCAATTAGCCGATGAATTGAGGGGGTGCGATGGTCTGATTGTACCCCAGATTTCTTTTCGCTGTGAGCCAGCGTTTCTAAGGCTACCCATTCTGGTGAAAGATTTAGCGGTAAGGGAGAGGATTTATCAGGGTTTGTTGAAAGAAGGCATAGGGGTTTCGAAAATGTATCCTTTGGCTCTGGATCAGATTTCGTCACTGTTGCCCCACTTGGCGGGAGGGACAAACCGATTTCCCAAGGCTCGGTTTGTAGCCTCCCATATTCTGACCTTGCCCACACACCCCCACTTGAAAAACGGTGACAAAGAAAGGATCATATCTCTAATAAAAAAACGATTGAAAAGTCATGAAAGAATCGCTTCGTAAAATAGAAAAACAGGTTCTGGCTTTTTTTGTCTTCTACTCCGGGCTCTTGAGTCTTTGTCTTTATCTAAGAGGAAAGCTATCCTCGCGGCCCGATTTTACGATTCTAATGTACCATCGGGTGCTTGATCTCAAGCATAACAGGGAAAACCACCCCCTACCTGGCATGGTGACGCTGGAGAGTACCTTTGATAAACAAATGCGATATTTAAAGAGAAATTTTAATGTGATTTCCTTGGACGCACTTATTGGCTGTCTCAAAGATAAAAAAAACCTTCCACCTAGCTCTATGGTTATCACCTTTGATGATGGATGGAGGGATAATTATCTTTTTGCCTTTCCCATTCTAAGAAAATACGATTTGCCCGCCACAATTTTTTTGTCCACAGATTACATTGGCACTTCTAGAATGCCTTGGTTTCATGTTGTCAACTTTATCCTTCAGGCTCAGGCCTTGACTTTCCAAAAGATGACCGATATTCTCAGCGGGTTTGAACAAATCAGCCCGGAAGAGAAAGGATCAATAGTAGAGTCTTTTGCTTTGGCAGATGTGTTTATTGAAAAACTGAAAAAGATAAAGCCCGACATCCAGGAAAAGATGATTAGAGAGATGATAAAGGAAAGCGATATCCGCATGAACGAGATAGGTAAGCAAAGATGGATGCTGGATTGGGAGGAGATAAAAGAGATGGGCGAAGATCAAATTTCTTTCGGTTCGCATGCTCATTCGCACAGAATTCTGACCTATTTGGACCTGATCGATATCAAAAAAGAGTTGATCGAATCCAAGAGGGCAATCGAAGAAAAAACAAAGGGACCCGTAAATTCCTTTGCCTATCCCAACGGTGATTTTACTCCAGAGATCAGAGAATTAGTGAAAGAGGCTGGTTATCTTTGTGCATGTACCGTAGGGAAAATAAAAGAGAAACAGGATGGAATTGATCTCTTTGCGTTGCCCAGAATAGGAATTCACGAAGGAATGTCCCAAGGAATAGGAGGGAAATTCTCCAAGGCTATGTTTACTTGGCAGATTGCCGGCTTTTTGACACCACCGAAAAAACGGCATGAGCGTCACGAGGGCAACAAATAGCGTTGAAAGATCTATATCTTAGCCTCAAGCCGGGCAATTGGTGGGGATGAATTATCATATCGAAGTCGGTTGAACTCAATCTTTGATTGTTCTTGTGTTTCGCAGAGTTTTGAGCTGGCCATGTAATAAACGATTTACCAGAAATGTTGCGTAAACAAATCAAGATCTTGCAAATAAGCGAGAGCAGCGAAACCGGAGGAGCAGAAACGGTTCTCTTGAATATTGTTGAAAATTTGGATAAAGCCAAATATCACTCAATCGTGGTGCTTTTGAAAACCGGTTGGCTCAATCAGAAATTAGAGGAGAGTGGCTTCTCCCCCATTCTTTTGACGAGCGTTCGTTCTTACGATATTAGTCTTTTGGTAAGACTTTGGCTAAACGTTAAGAAACACGATATCGACATAATTCACTCACATCTACCAGACGTCAACGCCTATAGCTGCTTAGCTGGATTTGCAGCCCGCGTTCCCGTAGTGACAACCTATCATGGCATGATAGCAGGCTCGCAAGAGCAAACACGTTCCGACAAATTGAAGTTCTTTCTGGTCAGAAGTCTCTCCACGAGGATTGTGGCCGTTTCCGACGCCTTAAAGAACGAGCTTGTTCAACTAGCTCAGTTTCCTCCTCGAAAACTAACGACGATTTACAATGGGGTGCATTGGGAACGATTTGATCGTCCTATTGATGCTGTGAGCAAGAGGATTAAACTGGGAATTGGTCCTGAGGACAAAGTGATTGGTATCGTTGCAAATCTAAAGGCGACAAAAGGGTATCAATATTTTATCCGCGCTGCCGCAATTATCAGCAAAAACATTACCAAGGTGAAATTTCTAATAATCGGAGAGGAAGAAGAAAGGCTCAAAGCAACGATAGTTGAGGAAATAAAGGCTATTGGTCTAGAGGACAGAGTAGTTTTTTTGGGATTTAGAGAAGATGTACCCGAACTTTTGAGAATATTAGATGTATTCGTCCTATCCTCCATTTCCGAAGGGATGTCTATCGCTACCGTCGAAGCCATGGGTGCTGGAGTTCCAGTGGTAGTCACCAAAAGCGGTGGTCCCCAAGAGCTGGTGGAGGACGGCAAAACCGGATTCTTGGTCCCCCCAAAAGATGAGAATAGCTTGGCGGAAAAGGTACTGCTTCTTTTGAAAGACAAAGAGTTAGCAACCTCTATGGGGAAAGAGGCGCAAGCCCAAGCGAGAACAAGATTTAGCATTGACATGATGATTAGAGATTATCAAGCAGTCTATCAAGAGTGTTTACGCAAAGGAGAACGTCAAGTTTGAGCGAATGGCTTTTTTGGGGTTTTTTGCTTTTGATCTTATATACCTACTTTGGGTATCCAGCTTTGCTTTTCCTGGTTTCCTTGTTTAGAAGAAGACCGGTGCAGAAAGGAGACGTTACTCCATCAGTTTCAATAATTATAGCTGTTCATAATGAGGAGAAAATTATTAAGGAAAAGATCGAAAACACTTTGTCCCTTAATTATCCTCAGGAGAAGCTTGAAATCATAATAGTCTCCGATTGCTCCACAGATTCAACCGATCAAATGGTGAGCCAGTTTGAAAAGGAGGGAGTTAAGCTCTTTTCGCTCAATGAAAGAAAAGGAAAGCACTACGCCCAAGCTATAGGTTTAGATCAAACCAAAGGTGAAATTTTAGCTTTTACTGATGCCGCCGCGATATTGGAGAAAAACGCGCTTCTGAACCTAGTTAAAAATTTCGCTGATCTCAAAGTGGGTTGTGTGACTAGCGAAGATAAGGTTCAATCGAAAGAGGAGATAAACAGAGAGGAAGGAATTTACGTTAAATATGAGATGAACCTGCGAAGATTAGAAAGCAACGTCTGCTCCGTAGTTGGCCTGAGCGGATCATTTTTTGCAGTCAGAAAACAACTATGTAAGGAGTGGCCATTAGAATACTCTTCTGATTTTTTTCTGGCCCTACGTTCGTTTACGCACGGATACAGGGGAATAAATGAGACCTCCAGCATCACTTATTATGGAGCAGTTCCATCTTCCAAGGGTGAATTCAATAGGAAAGTGAGGACTGTAGCCAACGGATTAAGAGTGCTAATCAAAAACTTCCAGATTTTAAATATCGCCCGATTTGGTTTTTTCTCCGTTCAAGTGATCAGTCATAAATTGTTTCGCTGGATGGTGCCGCTCTTTTTAGTTTTACTCTTCCTCGAAAATCTGTTTGTGGTGAATGAATCTGAACTTTATCTATTTTTTTTGATAGCCCAACTAGTTTTCTATTCCATGGCAGGTTTGGCATCTTTTTTTCCCAACTTGAATAAAAAAAGAATTTTTAGAATACCCTCGTTTTTTTGCTTAGTTAACCTAGCTATTTTAGTTGCTTGGTTTGAAATCTTTGTGGGCAAGACTCACTTTGTCTGGGAACCTTCGCAAAGGAAATGAAGAAAAACAAAAGAATCAGAGTTGCACACCTGATCTCAGGTGATCTGTGGGCGGGTGCCGAAGCTCAAGCGGCAGTATTGCTTTCTTGGTTGACGAAAAATCCGAGCCTTAAGCTTTCAGCCATAATTTTTAACGAAGGAAGATTGAGTCAAAAGCTAAAATGTCTTGGTATCCCCGTATATGTTTTTGAAGAGAAAAGACACAATCCGTTTTGGCTTTTTATGAAAGTGAAACAAGTTTTGTCTAAAGATAAGGTGCAGATCTTACACACCCACCGCTACAAAGAGAACATAATCGGTGGGCTGGCTTCTCTGTTCTCCGGCGTCCCTTATCGGGTCAAAACAGTTCATGGGCTGGATGAGCCCTTTAGAGGGATTAAGAAAATGAAAGCAAACTTTTATAACTCTTTGGACAAATGGACCACCAAATTCACGTTCCATAAAATTATCGCTGTTTCCTCCCACATAGGTGAGAGGCTCAAAAAACAACACCCTGGTCCTCCAATTGTGTGGATTCACAATTGTGTGGACTTACAAAAAATCAAAGTGAGTAAATCCAAAATAGAGGTCAAAAGGAACTTAGGGGTAAAGGAGGATTCACCGCTCATTGGAACCGCGGGCAGATTAGTGCCGGTGAAGGGATTAGACTATCTCTTAAAAGCCACCACCATCATGCTGAGGAAATTTCCGGACTTGAAAGTATTGATTATAGGTGAGGGAGCAGACCGAAAAAACTTAGAAAGGTTAGCTTCCGAATTGGGAGTAGAGACTAAAGTTACCTTTGCTGGTCAGCGAGAAGACGTTTATGATCTCATTTCCGCTATGGATTTATTCATATTACCCTCTTTGTCAGAAGGGATACCCATGGCTCTTTTGGAAACTTTGGCCTTGGGGGTTCCGGTGGTGGCTTCTAATGTGGGGGGCATTACGGAAGTTTTGGTTCACGGACAAACCGGATTCTTAGTCCCGGCCAGAGATGAAACAGCTTTGGCCGACGCTTGCCTATATCTTCTGAAACAACGGGAAACTGCCCACCTGCTGGCAGATAGAGGAAGAAAGTTAGTCCAGGGTAAATTTTCAGCCGAAAGAATGGCCCAAAAAGTCACCCATCTTTACTCCTCATTGATTTCATGAATATCCTTTGGTTGTCACATTTGGTTCCCTACCCCCCTAAGGGGGGGAATCTTCAAAGAAGCTATAACTTGCTCAAGGGCGTGGCAGAGAGAAATCACGTCTTCCTTCTGGCATTTAATCAGAAGTTTCTTTTGCCCACACCAGAAATGGTAAGAAAAAGTGTGGAACAATTGAAAGAACATTGCGATTATGTCCGAGTCTTTGATATCTCTTGCGAAAAGCATCGTCTGGCCTGGTTTTGGTTTCTATTTCTTAATCTATTTTATGCCCACCCCTACTCGGTCAAAAAATTCTGGTCTCCGCGCATGATGGAGGCCATCAAGAAAGTTGTCTCTGCTCACAGAATTGATTTAATTCACTTTGATACCATTGCCTTGGCCCAATACTCTGCCTACGTTGGGGATTCAAAAAGGATTTTGAATCACCATAATGTGGAATCGATGCTGCTTTTAAGAAGGGCTACAGCGGAAAAGAATCCGTTTAAGAAACTGTATCTTTATCTTCAGGCGAAAAAGCTTAGAAAATATGAGGGTGAAATCATTGAGCGGTTCGACTTAAACCTGGTGGTGTCCACTCCCGATAAAAAGGAAATTCAAGGTTACTCTCCTAAAGCCAAAGTGGAAGTTGTAGCTAATGGAGTAGACACTGAGTATTTTCATGTTTCAGAGACTCCCATAACAAAAGACAATTTGGTTTTTACAGGCGGTATGAAATGGTTTCCTAATCGAGATGCTATTATCTACTTCTTGAAAGAGATCTGGCCTCTCGTGAAAAAAGAGATGCCGGATTTAAGTCTGACCTTGATCGGTCGTCAGCCTCTAGAGGAGGTGGTGCGCAAAAGCAAAAAGGAAAAAATTGAAGTTCTGGGTTTTGTGGAGGATGTCAGACCCTATGTGGCGCAAGCGACTGCTTACATAGTTCCTATGAGAGTTGGTGGGGGGACGAGATTGAAAATTCTAGACGCCTTGGCTTGCGGCAAAGCGGTGATCTCAACCTCCATTGGATGTGAAGGTTTGGAGGTCACCCCCGGAAGAAACATCCTCATTGGAGATTCGCCCGGGGAGTTCGCGGAACAGGTAATAAGAGTGTGCACCAATGGCGATCTAAGGAGATCCTTGGGTAAAGAAGGAAGAAAATTAGTGGAGGAGAAGTATTCTTGGAAGCTGATCGTGGAGAATCTAAACAAGATCTATATTGGTTCACGGTGAAGACCAGTCATGAGCGCACTTAAACAGAAACTCTATTCTATAAGCCCAGCACTATTCCAGAATTTAATGGTGACCTTATATGGGGCGAAGATCCATTGGGAGCGTTACGGTGCAAAGTTCAGAAGGAAGATAGAGGAATTCGAAAAAAATCAATGGCTTTCCTATGAGGAGCTGGTAAACTACCAAAATGAGAAGTTGAGAAATCTAATGAGCCATGTCTACCATAACGTCCCATACTACCATAACATAATGAAAAGATTGAAATTGGGACCTGAAGATGTCAAAACAGTTAAAGACCTTGCTCAATTGCCCCTTCTGACCAAAAAAGAAGTGAAAGAGAACTTTGTAGATTTGCAAGCAAGAAACTATCCTCGCTGGCGTCTGAAAATGGGACATACCAGCGGAACCACCGGGTCACCCTCACAGTTTTTGTGGGATAACAATATCTGTGTGGCAAACAATGTGGTGGATTGGAGACAGAAGCACTGGGCGGGTTTAGCCTATCCAGATAAAATCGCCTTACTGGTGGGAAGAGTGATCGTGCCGCTTAAGCAGAACGATCCGCCTTTCTGGAGAACAAATTGGTTGCATCGACAACTCTTTTTGTCCTCGTTTCATCTTCAAGAGCAGAACCTGAAACATTACGTTGAGAAACTAGAAGACTTTAGACCCAAAGCCTTGGAAGCTTATCCCTCCACCGCCTTCATACTGGCCAGCTATCTCAACAAGAGAAAAGAGACCTTCCCTTTATCTTGCGTTCTCACCTCTTCGGAGACCTTGTTTCCTTTTCAAAGGGAGAGGATCGAAAAAGCTTTTGAGTGCCGCGTTTTTGATTTCTATGGCATGGCCGAGCGAGTCGTGTTTGCGGGTGAATGTTCCGCCCACCGGGGGCATCATCTGAATATGGATTATGGTATCGTCGAGATACTTAAAGAAGACGGACAACCGGCGCTACCAGGGGAGATGGCACGATTGGTAGCTACCGGGCTCCACAATTTTGGCATGCCTCTGATAAGGTATGTTACCAATGACGTCACCGCTCTGAAAAAAGAGGAGTGCCCCTGTGGGAGGAAATTCCCCTTGATGGAGGACATCACCACCAAAGCTGAGGACATCATCACCACCAAAGCTGGAAGATACATCTCCCCGTCGGTTTTGACTCACCCTTTCAAACCATTGCATCATATTGTTGAGTCGCAGATCATTCAAGAGGACAGAGAACACCTTCTGGTCAAGATTGTTAAAGGTGAGGATTATGGCGAAAAGGATACCGAAATTTTATTATCGGGATTGCAGGAAAGATTGGGTGAAGAAATGCAAATTGGAATTGAGTTCGTGGACTCTATTCCCAGAACCAGGGCCGGCAAGTTCCGATGGGTCATTTCTAAGGTTCCGCTGGGATTGTAGATAAGGGAGGGACCATGTGCGGAATCTGTGGAACAGTGAAGTTCATATTCAAAAACGCGGTAGACGAAAAAGTGATATTACAGATGAGAGATGTGGTGATTCACCATGGACTGGATGATGAGGGAATCTACATTGACAAAAATGCCGGTTTGGGATTTAGGCGCTTAAGCATTATCGATCTGGTTAGTGGAAATCAACCCATGTCAAAGGAGAAAGGGGGTATCTGGATTGTGTTTAATCTCTGAGGGTTTAATTCCCCGCCGCTTGCGGCGTATAATCGTCATTGCGAGCGTAGCGAGGCAATCTAAATGTGATAGATTACTTCGTCTCGATAAATCGAGACTTGTAATGACTTGTTTTT
>JBAVQU010000060.1:0-16548 GCA_049694315.1 Candidatus Zixiibacteriota bacterium | reverse complement strand
TTCAATACAAACGTGATCGCCGCCACCAACGTCGTCTTACCATGATCCACGTGCCCGATCGTCCCTACATTCACATGCGGCTTCGTCCTCACAAATCTCTGCTTCGCCATCTAATATACCTCCGGCTCTATTTCGACCTTCCCTTCTCTTCCACTTCCCGGACCAGTGTTCGACCGTCGCCTCCGACCGGCGAGGGTCCCCCGGACTTTAGAATCCTCTCAGCTTGGTGATCAGACCTTCGAACAGATTCTCCGGCACCGGCGCATAATGGTCAAACTCCATGGTGAAGAGCGCTCGACCTTGGCTTAAAGATCTCAGTCGGGTGGCATAGCCAAACATCTCCGACAGAGGAACCGTGACCAAAATCGACTGCGCGTCTCCTTTGGGATGAATTCCCAGGATGTTTCCCCGTCGGGAATTCAAGTCGTTTATCACGTCTCCCATGTATTCGTCTGTGACCGTTACCTCCACCTTCATCATTGGCTCCAAAAGCACCGGTTTTCCCTTGGCTGCCGCCTCCTGAAAAGCCAAAGAACCTGCAATTTTGAAGGATATCTCGGTGGAATCCACCTCATGATATTTCGCATCCAAAAGAATCGCTTTTATGTCCACCATCGGGTAGCCGGCCAAAACTCCATTTTGCATGGTCTCAGCGATCCCCTCTTTGATCGGCTTGATGAATTCCTTGGGCAGAATCGCTCCGGAGATGGCATTCTCAAATACGAACCCCCCTCCTTTGGGCAAAGACTCCAGCCTTATCTTCACCCATCCGTACTGACCCTTGCCTCCGCTCTGTCGAATGAACTTCCCTTCAGATTCGGAGGTGACGGTGATGGTCTCCTTGTAAGCCACCTGCGGTTTTCCAACGTTGGCTTTCACTCCAAACTCCCTGGTCATCCGCTCCACCAAAACCTCCAGATGAAGCTCTCCCATCCCGGAGATTATGGTCTGCCCGGTCTCCTGGTTGAGCTTGACGTTGAAAGTAGGGTCCTCGTCTGCCAGTTTGGACATGGCCTCGCTCAAGTGATCCTGATCCGCTTTGGTCTTGGGTTCTATGGCCACGGAGATAACCGGTTCGGGAAAACTCATTATTTCCAGCACTAACGGTCTTTTCTGCTCGCAAAGGGTGTGGCCGGTCATGGTCTTTCTTAATCCCACCGCAGCGGCGATGTCGCCGGTAAACACCTCTTCTCTGTCCAGCCGATTGTTGGCATGCATCTCCAAAATCCGCATGATTCTCTCCCGGACTTTGGTGTTGGCGTTCAGCACGGTGGTTCCCACTTTCAATTTTCCAGAGTAAACCCGGAAATAGGTGAGCTTACCCATATGCGGGTCAGTGGCTATCTTGAAGGCCAGAGCACAGAAAGGGTCGTCGTCCGATGGTTTTCTGGTCTCCTCTTTCTCTTTATCCGGACTGATGCCCTTCACCGGAGGCATGTCCTTAGGAGAGGGGAGAAAATCAACTACCGCATCCAGAAGTTTTTGAATTCCCTTGTTCCGAAAGGCCGATCCGCAAAGCACCGGGAAAACCTTCACCTCCAGGGTGGCTTTTCTCAAAGCCCTTTTTATATCATCTGGGTGGATGGGTTGATCGTTTAGGAACTCCTCCAGAAGCTGATCGTCATAGAAAGTCAGAGCCTCCAAAAGCTCTTCCCGTCTCTTCTGGGCCTCGTCGGCGATATCCGGAGGTATGGGAAGATCCTCAAAGGTGGCACCCAGGCTCTCCTCATGGGAGACCCGGTATTCCATGGTGATCAGATCGACGATGCCTACGAATTTCTCTCCCCGATGGACCGGGAGCTGGATAGGGATGGCGAACGCTCCTAAGTTTTCTCTTAGCATGGTAATTGCGTTTTGAAAATCGCATCCGATTCGGTCCATCTTGTTTACAAAAACTATTCTGGGAACGTTATACTTGTTTGCTTGTCTCCACACTGTCTCTGACTGAGGCTCCACTCCTCCCACTCCGCACAGAACCGCAATGGCCCCGTCCAAGACTCTCAATGAACGCTCCACTTCCACGGTGAAATCCACGTGTCCGGGCGTGTCGATTATGTTTATCTGATGGCCGTCCCAGAAGCAGGTGGTCGCCGCCGAGGTGATGGTTATCCCCCTTTCTTTCTCCTGGTCCATCCAATCCATGGTGGCCGCACCGTCGTCTACCTCTCCTATCCGGTGAGTCTTGCCGGTATAGTACAGAATGCGTTCCGTCGTGGTGGTCTTCCCCGCATCGATGTGTGCCATAATCCCGATGTTTCTCAGCTTCTGTAGAGGAATACTTCTGGGCATAAGAACCTGCCTGCCGAAAACTTGTGTCATTTCCTGCATTTTTGTCATCAACACTTCAGACCGTTTCAGAAAGTCTGCATTAATGTCTGGCTTTTGCCGCGATGGAAACACCGCCCGACACCGCATATCACGACGAGGAGATCGTGTCGCCGCATGCTGATCCACACGAACGTACTGATTGCGTCAACCTCACCATCGGAAATGAGCAAAGGCCTTATTAGCTTCCGCCATCTTGTGGGTATCCTCCCTCTTCTTGATAGAGGATCCCTCGTTCTTGGAAGCGGCCAAAAGCTCTGCCGCCAGTCTTTCCGCCATGGGCTGGCCGCTCTTCTCCTTGGCGTAGCCGATGATCCATCTTAGGGCCAAGGCTACGCTCCGGCCATGTGCCACCTCCACCGGGACCTGGTAGGTCGCCCCGCCCACCCGCCGAGGTTTCACTTCCAGAACCGGGCGGACGCTTTCTATCGCCTTCTTGACCACATTCATCCCGGGCTGACCGGTCTTCTTGGCGAGAATGTCGACCGCCTGGTAGAATATTCCCTCGGCCACGCTTCTTTTTCCTCTGCTCATCAGGTAGCTGATGAACTGACCGGCCATCAGGTCCTTGAATTTGTAGTCTGGGATACTCTCTCTTTTGACTGGCGCTTTTCTTCTCGGCATTTCCTTTTCCTTAAAGTGATCTTAGGTCAAAACGCAAAAAAAATCTGCTTCAAGAAAAACCATCGACGAACCCGACAGCCTTTTCTTAAAGCACTATTTTAAGCCGCAGCCGTCTTCTTCGGCTTCTTCGCTCCGTATTTTGATCGGCCCTGCTTGCGATCCGCAACACCGCTGGTGTCTAAGGTGCCCCGGATCACGTGATATCTAACGCCGGGAAGGTCCTTCACTCTCCCTCCCCGGATCAAAACGATGGAGTGCTCCTGAAGATTGTGTCCCTCACCCGGAATGTAAGCCGTTACCTCGATTCCATTGGTCAATCTTACCCGCGCCACCTTTCTGAGGGCCGAGTTAGGCTTCTTGGGAGTGCTGGTATAGACCCTGGTGCACACTCCCCTTTTCTGCGGATTTCCCCGCAGCGCGGGAGTGGAGGGTTTGGGTCTGATGATCTTCCGTCCTCTTTTGATCAACTGGTTTATCGTCGGCAAAGATAACTCTCCTTCGATCTTTCAACTTCTGCGCTTCTGGGTAACGCCACTTAACTCAGCACCACGCATCAAGCATCTTGGCTTCTCTCTGCGCTACACCAAAGCCAAGCAAAATTCTAAAATATCCAGATTCCAACAATTGTCAAGTCTTTTCTTTTGTATTTTTGTCCGTGTCTTGCAAACGACCCGCCGGCGTATCCACCCATCCTCTCTTCTTTGGCTCAGAGCTTGAACTGGTCATTCCAGCTCCGGGCCTTCAGAGGGTTATCTTCCGTGACCCCACATCCCGTCCCGCATGGCTGGCTACATTTCTTCCAAGATTTCCACCTGCTCTTTTGCTTCCTCCTTCTCTTTGATCCTTATGCTTCGGTATCTTTCCAGGCCGGTGCCTGCCGGGATCAGATGCCCGATGATCACATTCTCCTTAAGACCCAGAAGATAATCGGTCTTTCCGTTTATCGCCGCTTCGGTAAGCACCCGGGTAGTCTCCTGAAAGGATGCGGCAGAAACGAAGCTTTCCGTTGAGAGCGAGGCCTTGGTGATCCCCAAAAGGAGAGGCTGGAAGGTAGCGGGCTCTCCTCCCTCGGCGATCACCTTTTCGTTTTCCTCCATGAACTTGTGCTTGTCCACCTGCTCCCCCTCCAAGAAATTGGTGTCCCCGATGTCTTCCACCTTCACCTTCTGCAGCATCTGCCTTACGATCACCTCAATGTGTTTGTCGTTTATCTTCACTCCCTGCAGCCGGTATACCTCCTGAATCTCGTTTTCCAGATATTCCTGCACCGCGTTGACCCCTTTGATCCGCAGGATATCGTGAGGGTCTATGGGTCCCTCGCATAGTCTCTCTCCGGATCTGATTCGGTCTCCGTCATGGACCCGCAGGTGCTTGCCGTGCGGTATGAGGTACTCCATCACCTCGCCGGCATATCCCTTGACCAGAATCTGGGTGGCGCCGCGAATGATCTTTCCGAACTCCACCACCCCGTCGACTTCCGACACCACTGCCGGCTCCTTCGGTTTTCGGGCCTCAAAAAGCTCCGCCACCCTGGGGAGTCCGCCGGTAATGTCGCGGGTTTTGGAGATCTCGCGAGGAATCTTGACCAGCACGTCTCCGGCCTCGATCCTGTCTTCCGCGTGCACCTGAAGGTGGGCGCCGGTGGGAATAGAGTAAGTGCCCAGCTTCTTTCCTTTGGAATCTTTGACTATCACCCGGGGACGTAACTCTTTCTCTTTCTGTTCTACGATCACCCTCTGCCGCAATCCGGTGGTCTCATCCAGCTCCTCCCTGAAGCTCTCATTTTCAATTATGTCCACGAATTCGGCCTGACCGGAATATTCGGACAGGATGGTGTGAGTGTATGGGTCCCATTCAAAAAGGACCTGGTCTTTCTCCACCGGCTGGTGATCCTTAACCTGCAGAATGGCCGATAGGGGAACGTTGTATCTGGCTCTCACTCTCCCCTGCTCATCCACAAGATCCATCTCCCCTTCTCGTCCCAGGACTGCCATGACGCCGTCTTTCTTGGTGGCGAATTTCATGTTCTTGTAAACTACCTTCCCATCGCTTTTGGCCGTCACCTTGGACTGTTGGGCAATCCGTGCGGCCGTTCCGCCGATATGGAAAGTCCGTAGGGTAAGCTGGGTCCCGGGTTCGCCGATGCTCTGGGCGGCTATGACCCCCACCGCCTCTCCCAAGTCCGCCATTCTCCCCGTGGCTAAGTTGCGGCCGTAGCATTTCGCGCAGGCACCTCTTCTGGATTCGCAGGTCAGAATTGACCGGATACGTACCGTCTCTATCCCGCTCTCGTCTACGCGGGAGGCTCCGTCTTCATCGATTTCTTCGCCGGCCTTGACCAGAAGATCCTGGGTTATGGGATCGTAGACGTCCTCTAAAGCCACCCTCCCCAAAATCCTGTCCCGCAGGGTTTCAATTACCTCTTCCCCCTCCTTTAGAGCGGAAACGTTCAGTCCCAGGATGGTCCCGCAATCCTGTTCCGTAATGATCACGTCCTGGGCCACGTCCACCAGCCTTCGGGTGAGATAGCCGGCATCGGCGGTTTTCAGCGCCGTGTCAGCCAGGCCCTTTCTGGCTCCATGGGTGGAGATGAAATATTCCAACACGTCCAGGCCTTCCCTGAAGTTGGCGATGATCGGAGATTCGATAATCTCGCCGATCTGCCCGGTTATTCTCTTCTGAGGTTTGGCCATCAAGCCTCGCATTCCGGCCAGTTGTCTTATCTGCTCCTGACTGCCTCTGGCTCCCGAATCCGCCATCATGAAGATGGGATTGAACCCGTCGTGTACCTTCTGCAGCCGTTCAAACATCACCTCTCCCACCTCGGAGGTGGTTCGCGTCCAGGTATCAATCACCTTATTGTATCTTTCACCGTTGGTTATTATCCCCTTCTCATATTCCTTCCAGATTCTCTCGACCTCCTTACGAGCCTTCTCCACCAGAACCACTTTCTCCGGCGGAATCTCCATGTCGTCTACTCCCACGGTTATGCCGGAAAGGGTCGCATATTCGAAGCCGATTCTCTTTAGGTCGTCCAAGAGGACGGAGGTGCGGTGAGCTCCCAGCTTGCGAAAAGATTGGGCTATCAGATTCTCCACTTTGCTCTTGGTGGTCAGCTCGTTGAAGTACCCCAGCTCCGGCGGAACGATCTGATTGAACAACACCCGTCCCACCGTGGTTTCCATCGTTTTGTTTCCGATCCGGACCTTGATCTTGGCGTGCAATCCTATTTGCCGGGCGTCGTGGGCACAGATTACCTCGTCGGTGGAGTAAAAGATCTTGCCTTCGCCTCTATCCCCTGGCTTCTCTTTGGTCAGGTAGTAGCATCCCAAGACAATGTCCTGGCTGGGGGTGGCAATCGGCTTGCCACTAGAAGGGGACAGAAGATTGTTGGCTGAAAGCATCAGGAGCTTCGCCTCCAGCTGGGCCTCGAACGAGAGGGGCACGTGCACTGCCATCTGGTCGCCGTCGAAGTCCGCATTGAACGCCGCGCAGACCAAAGGGTGAAGTTTGATCGCTTTTCCTTCGACCAACACCGGATAGAAAGCCTGGATTCCCAATCGATGCAAGGTCGGCGCCCGATTCAACAGGATGGGATGATCCTGAATGATCTCCTCTAAGATGTCCCATACTTCCGGACGCTCCCTCTCCACCAGCTTCTTGGCCGACTTCACCGTCTGAACGTAACCTTTCTCCTCCAGCTTCATGATGATGAATGGTTTGAAAAGCTCCAGCGCCATGGTCTTGGGCAGTCCGCAGTGGTGGAGCTTAAGCTCCGGTCCCACCACAATCACCGATCTGCCCGAATAATCGACCCTCTTCCCCAAAAGGTTTTGTCTGAACCTCCCCTGTTTCCCCTTAAGGAGATCGGAAAGCGACTTGAGCGGTCGTTTGGAATCACCTCGTACTGACTGGGATCGTCTGCCGTTGTCCAGAAGGGCGTCCACCGCCTCCTGCAGCATTCGCTTCTCATTGCGCAGAATCACTTCCGGCGCTTTTATCTCCATCAGCTTTTTCAGTCGGTTGTTGCGGTTGATCACCCGACGGTAAAGATCGTTCAAATCGGAGGTGGCGAATCTTCCCCCTTCCAAGGGGACTAAGGGCCGTAAATCTGGAGGAATGACCGGAAGCACGGTCATGATCATCCATTCCGGTTTGTTTTGGGATTGCCTGAACGCCTCGATCACCCTCAACCTTTTTAGGGTGTCTTTCTTCCTTTGAGCCGAGGTCTCGATCTTCACCTGAGCACGAAGAGAGATGGAAAGCTCCTCCACATCTATCTGGCGGAGAAGTTCCAAAATCGCCGCCGCCCCCATTTTGGCAACGAATCGTTTGCCTGCTTCTTCTAATTCCGCGTATTGCTCCTCGGAGATCAGTTCGTTATGCTTAAGAGGAGTGTTGCCTGGATCTATCACCACATAGGATTCATAATACAAAATCTTGTCAAGTTCCCGGATGGACAGGTCCAGAAGATATCCGATGCGGGAGGGGATGGACTTAAAGAACCAAATATGGGAGACCGGGACCGCCAGCTCGATGTGTCCCAGCCTCTCCCGCCGGACTTTGGACTGGGTTACCTCCACCCCACACCGGTCACAGACTATCCCTCTGAATCTGACCCGCTTGTATTTTCCGCAGGAGCACTCCCAATCCTTGACCGGGCCGAATATCCTCTCGCAGAAAAGACCGTCCCTTTCCGGCTTGAAGGACCGATAGTTGATGGTCTCTGGCTTGGTGACCTCTCCAAAAGACCAAGATCTTATGGTCTCTGGAGACGCCAACTGAATCTTCATGGCGCAGAAGTCCGATGGTCGCCTGAAACCTTTTGGTTGGAATTCAACCACGAGCAACCTCCTTTCCCCGAAGGGGAATATGGTGATAGAATCCCTTTCCTCTCACTATTGTCCCATCTCCCGCCCTATGGCATCTAAGTCCGCCCATCATCTTAGCTTTCCACCAGTTCCACGTCCAGCCCCAAACTTTGAAGCTCCTTTACCAGGACGTTGAACGACTCCGGAATTCCCGGCTCCGGAGGGTTCTCTCCCTTTACTATGGCCTCGTACACCTTGGACCTTCCCGCCACATCGTCCGATTTGACGGTGAGCATCTCCTGAAGCGTGTAAGCGGAACCGTAGGCTTCTAGGGCCCACACCTCCATCTCTCCGAACCTCTGCCCTCCGAACTGCGCCTTCCCCCCCAGAGGCTGCTGAGTCACCAGCGAATACGGACCTATCGAGCGAGCATGGATCTTGTCGTCCACCAGATGAGAAAGCTTCATCATGTAGATGTATCCCACGGTGATCGGCTCATCAAAAGGCTCACCGGTCATACCGTCATATAGAATCGATTTTCCGGATTCAGGCAAACCCGTTTCTTTCAGAGCTTCTTTTATTTCCTCCTCGTCGGCCCCGTCAAACACCGGACAGGAAACGAAGTACCCGCCTTTTTGCGCCGCCCAACCCAAATGCGTCTCCAGGATTTGCCCCACGTTCATTCGGGAGGGTACGCCGAGTGGATTTAGAATCATCTGCACCGGAGTGCCATCGGGCATATAGGGCATGTCCTCCACCGGCACGATTTTCGATACCACCCCCTTGTTGCCGTGCCTGCCTGCCGCCTTATCTCCCACCGAAAGCTTCCGCTTGGTGGCCACACTCACTTTGGCCAGCTGGACCACCCCGGGAGGAAGCTCTGCCCCCCGGATCACTTTCTCCGAGTCGACGTCAAACTGCGCTTGCCTTCGGTCAATCAGTTCTTTGTAGTTGGCCAGAAGCGTTTCTACCTTTCGGTTAGTCTTGATATCCTGGGCGAACCCCTCGTCCACCACCAGATCATCTAGGTCCAGCTTTTCGAATGAATCCGGCCTGAACTTGAATCCCGCCCGGAAAACGATGGAGTTGTCCTTGGCGCTTCGTATGGTCTTGGAGGTCTGACCTTCCAAGAGCCTTGCCAGTTTCTCGTCCCGTAAGCTCCTTAGGGAATCCACTTGCTTCTGGAACGCTCTCTTGAGCCGGGCGATTTCATTCTTCTCGGCCTTCTTGACGTCTTCCCCGCGCTCCTTGCGGGAAAAGATTTTGGTATCGATCACTATCCCCTTCATTCCAGGCGGAGCTTTGAGCGAAGCATCCTTCACGTCTCCCGCCTTTTCTCCAAAAATGGCCCGCAAAAGCCTTTCCTCCGGAGAAAGCTCCGTCTCGCCTTTGGGGGTAACCTTCCCTACCAATACGTCTCCCGCCTCGACCTCCGCTCCTATCCTGATCACTCCGCGCTCATCCAAATTCCCTAAAGCCTCATCGGACACGTTGGGAATCTCCCGGGTGATCTCCTCGGCGCCTCTCTTGGTCTCGCGCACCTGAAGCTCAAATTCCTCGATATGGATGGAGGTAAACCTGTCATCCTCGATGAGCTCTTCGCTCACAATAATGGCGTCCTCGAAATTGTAACCCCTCCAGGGCATGAAGGCCACCAGAACGTTCGCCCCCAGAGCCAACTCGCCCGCACAGGTGGCAGCCCCGTCCGCGATGCATTCACCCTTTTTTACCTTCTCCCCCACCTCCACTAAGGGCCTCTGATTTATGCAAGTATCCTGGTTGGTCCTCTTGAATTTCAACAATTCATATTCGTCCACCTCGCTGATGTCAACTTCCGAGCTATGGTCCATGGGCCGCACGACAATCTTGTCTGAGGTGACCGATTCCACCAACCCTTCCCTTTTGGCCGTGACCGTGGCTCCAGAATCTAGGGCCGTCTTCTTCTCCATTCCGGTGCCGATTAACGGAGGCTCGGTCACCAGGAGCGGCACGGCCTGCCTTTGCATGTTGGAACCCATCAGAGCACGGTTGGCGTCGTCATGCTCTAGGAAGGGGATCAAGGCTGCCGCTACGCTCACCAGTTGTTTGGGAGATACGTCCATGTAATCTATCTTGTCAGCGGGGATCACTACAAAATCTCCCCGATGACGAGCCTTTACCATGCTGTTGGCGAATTTGCCGTCTTTGTGCAGCGGCTCACTGGCCTGGGCCACCACAAAGAGGTCCTCCCGATCAGCGGTCAGATACTCGATCTCGTCGGTTACCTTTCCTTTCTTTACCTTTCGGTAAGGGGTCTCAAGGAAGCCGTAGTCATTGATCCGGGCGAAAGTGGACAGCGAGGCGATCAGACCGATATTCGGGCCTTCCGGCGTCTCAATCGGACACATCCGTCCGTAATGAGTGTGGTGCACGTCCCGGACCTCAAATCCCGCCCGCTCCCGGGTAAGACCTCCCGGCCCCAGTGCCGAAAGACGTCTCTTATGCGTCAACTCGGAGAGGGGGTTAGTCTGGTCCATGAATTGGGAAAGCTGGGATGATCCGAAGAAAGTCTCAATGACGGAAGAAACCGTTCGCGCGTTCACCAGATCGTGGGGGGTCAGGGTATCGGTTTCCTTAAGACTCATCCTCTCCCGAATGGTCCGCCCCATCCGGGAAAGACCAATGGAGAACTGATTGGCCAGAAGCTCTCCGACGGTTCGTGCGCGACGATTCCCCAGGTGGTCGATGTCGTCCACATAACCTTCCCCTTTAGCCAGACCCACCAGATACTTGGTTATAGATATGAAGTCCTGCTTATCCAGTATGGTAACGCTCAAAGGAATGTCCAGCCCCAGCCTTTGATCTATCATGTACCGCCCCACCTCGCCCAGATCATAGCGCTTGGAGGTGAAGAAAATCTTCTCCAAAAGACCGTGCGCCACTTCCTCACTCGGTGGCTCCCCTGGTCGGAGCAGGGAGTACAACTTCAAGAGCGCCTCGTTCTGGGATTTGGTTGTGTCTTTTTCTAAGGTCTTAATGATTACGTCCACATCCCTCTGGGGGTCAAAAACCAACACCTTCAGCCTGCTTACCTCCAACTCCCTTAGCAGCTTCAGCTTGGCATCGTCAATGGCCTCTCCGGCTGAGATGATGACTTCGCCCGTGCTCTTGTCCGCCTTGGTCTCGGCACAAATCCGCCCCACCACTTTCATTGGCTTCTTGCCGGAGAGTTCAAGCTTTTCCATCTCGTAGAACAACCCCAGAATTTCCTCATCCGTAGAGTATCCCAACGCCCTCAAGAGGGTCGTGGCCGGAATCTTTCTTCGGCTATCGATGTTGACATGCATGACATCGTTGACGTCCAAGTTGAATTCCACCCATGAGCCCCTATAAGGAATGATCCGGGCGGAAAACAGTCTCTTCCCGCTGGGGTGTGTCTCCTCGTCAAAGAAGACCCCGGGAGAACGGTGCAATTGGCTTACCACCACCCTCTCCGCCCCATTGATCAGAAAAGTCCCCTTGTCGGTGATCAAGGGAAGCTCCCCCAGGAAGACGTCCTGTTCAATGATGTCTTTGACCGTCTTGCTTTTGCCCTGGCTCTCCCGCACTACCAGCCTTAAGGTTGCTTTGAGGGGAGCGGCGTAGGTCATGTTCCTTTCCAGGCACTCCCGCACGACATAGCGGGGAGTCCCCAGCATGTACTTGACGAACTCTAAGGAATAGTTCTCCCGCACGTCGCTGATGGGAAAGACGGACTTGAACACCGCCTGTAAACCTTTCTTTTCCCTCTTCTCCGGTTCTATGTCAGCCTGTAGGAAGTCGTCATAGGATTTCAACTGGACATCCAGCAGGTTAGGGATGTCCGCATCCGATCTTAACTTGGAAAAGGTCTTGCGGTTAATCTCTCTTAACCTCTCCAATTTCACCACTCTCCTTTGGGTGGAAGAGACCGAAGAAACCTCTGTATTCCTTGGTGTGGCTAGCCTGGTTCTCAGTCGGGAGCCACGCTGGTCTTCCCACCGAAAGAGTTAAAGTAATAAAACGGTCGCTATTTTGCCACGTTAGCCTATCGAAGACATTCTTAGTCGAAAAGAAGAGTCACCACCTTGCCGTCGGCTCATCAGCCGACACCCGATGGAAGCGATAATTGTCATCGTCTGCATTTTCGAGAATGAGATTCGGCGAGTCCGGAGGCACCGAACGACGGCGGCAAAAGTGAAATGCGGTCTTCTCCGCTGGGGTCTTTTCGGTTGTCAATCGGTCCCCTGCCCCGATTCAAGCTCCGATATTCTCTCCAATTGGGCATTCTCTCAATCACAGGAAAGGATCCTTGTCGCCGCCCCAAAATGGCGGAGGCAAATGGACAAAAAAACCCTGCCCGGTTCCTATTCCGGTCTCGGGCACAAAACCATCAATCAACGGGATGCTTGGAGAACAAAACCTTTCTTCGGGGCAGCAGAGGGGATGGAACCACGCCATTTGCTTTTTGCGGCACCTGCATGCCCTTCTACGTTCCGGTTTCACCCATCCGGAGGGCTGGGGAGAGGCTATTTGATCTCCACGGTGGCACCGACCTCGGTCAACTTAGCCTTGATCTTCTCTGCCTCCTCCTTGGAGACCCCCTCTTTGACCGGTTTGGGCGCACCGTCCACCACATCCTTGGCTTCTTTGAGTCCCAATCCAGTCAGCTCTCTTACCACCTTGATCACCTGAATTTTCTTTTCTCCCACCACGGAAAGAACGGCTGAGAATTCGGTCTGCTCCTCGGCTGGCGGGGCCGCCTCAGATGCTCCCCCGGCTGCCTGCACTTGGGCCACCGGCACCGCAGCGGATACTCCGAATTTCTCCTGGAGGCTCTTGGTGAGCTCGGCCAGCTCCAGGACGCTCATCCTTTCAATAATTCCAATCACCTGCTCCACATTGCTGGATGCTTCCTCCACAGATGCCTCCTTGGATGGACCTTCGGGTTTTTTGGTTGTAAGCTTTTTGGCTGGTTTATCTGAACCTGTGGTCATGACCTTCTAACCTCCATATTAGTATTTGCTCTTCTGGCTCCTTACTGAGTTCTTCTCGGTTTGGCAAGATGAATCCGGCTTTCCGCAGGATTAGAAGCGCCATCTGCGCGGCCCGAGCTCAACCTCATCTATCACCTATCTGAGTGCATGCTCACTTTCGACTGTTTAAGTAACTTAGTCGGTTTCACGGTCAGCGGATAATCCGGGACCACTCGGCCTGAATTGAAGACTACCGTAGATTAAGCTGCGCCGGTCTTCGCCTCTCTTATGGCCTCGACCACTCCGACAAAATTCCTCAGCGTGGCTTGCAGGGTTCCCAGGAAATTGGCTACCGGTGCATTCAATCCCGCAAGAATCTGGCTTAGCACGACTTCTCTGGAGGGAAGCGTGGCCAGTCTTTTCAAGTAATCCGACCCCAAGAGCCTGCCTTCCATCCAGATAGTTCTGATCTTCGGCTTGTCACTTTTCTGGAGAATCTCATGCAGTATCTTGGCCGGGGGCGCCGGGTCCTGGTAAGAGAGAATCAAGCCGGTGGGACCCTTAAGATAACCGGTTATCGCCTCCAAACCGCTCTGTTCTGCGGCTCTCCGGATCATGGTGTTTTTTGTGATCTTGTATTCCGCCCCCGCCTTTCTCAACTCCCTGCGTAGCTTGGTCATCTCTTCTACGTTAAGCCCTCGGTAATCCGTGACAAAAAGGCTCTTGGTGAGGGACATCTTCTTCTGTAAATCGTCTACCGTCTTTTCCTTTTTCGCTCTCAACATAAGCTATTCCTTTGGATCCGGCTTCTTAAGTTTGGTTTACCGGCTCGCTTTCTTGGTCCGGTTTCCGGGAACCCTGATCGGGACCATCGTGAATGTCGGAAAAAGCTCGAAAATCCGAGCCTGATCACTTGAGCAGGCTGATGATCGACGAAGGGTCCAATCTTACTCCTGGCCCCATACTCGAAGAGAGAGTGACGCTTTTCAAGTAGGTTCCCTTGGCAGCCGAAGGCTTGGCTCTCATGATCACGTCTAAGAACGCCTTGGCGTTCTCGACCAGTTGTTCTTCGGTAAAGGAGGCTTTGCCTATAGGTACGCCGATGTTCCCCCCCTTGTCCACCCGATATTCGATCTTGCCGGTCTTCAGGTCTCTCACCGCTTTGGCTACCTCGAAGGTAACGGTGCCGGATTTGGGATTGGGCATCATTCCTTTGGTCCCCAATATCTTTCCCAACTTGCCCACCTGTCCCATCACGTCGGGAGTCGCCACCACCGCATCCACCTCCAGCCATCCCTGGGTGATTTTCTCAATGTATTCCTCCAGTCCCACAAAATCCGCACCTGCTTCTTTGGCCTCTTTCTCTTTCTCTCCCTTGGTTAAGACCAGCACTTTGACCTTTCTTCCGGTTCCGTTGGGAAGAACCGTGGTGCCGCGGACCATCTGATCCGCATGCTTGGCATCCACGCCCAGCCTCACCGACATCTCCACGGTCTCATCGAACTTGGCTACCGCGCACTCTTTCAGCTTTTTCACCGCCTCTTCCAGTTTGTCGAACCTCTTCTTCCCGACCTTTTCCTTGGCTTCTCTGTACCTCTTGCCTCTTTTCATACCTTATAGTCCGATCTTTTTAGTTGTGGCTTAGTGTCAACGTATCAGTCGACGTTAATCCATCACTTGAATGCCCATGCTCCTGGCCGTTCCCTCCACCAGCCTCATGGCTGCCTCAAGCGAGGCGGCATTCAAATCCTTCATCTTCAGCTCGGCTATCTCCTTAACCTGAGCCCGGCTGACCTGACCCACCTTAACCCGGTTGGGCTCACCCGAGCCTTTCTCCACTTTCGCCGCTTTCTTAAGGAGCACGGAGGCCGGCGGGCTTTTGGTGATAAAGGAAAATGACTTGTCCGCAAAGATGGTGATCACCACTGGGATGATCAAACCGGTCTGGCTCTGGGTCTTGGCATTGAAGGATTTGCAGAACTCCATCATGTTTATGCCGTATTGTCCCAAAGCGGGCCCCACTGGCGGAGCGGGGGTGGCATTTCCTGCCGGGATCTGGAGCTTGACGCTACCTATTATTTTCTTGGCCACTTTAGCTTGGTTCTCCTTTTTTTCTGATCCACAGTTTGGTAACTCTTACCTTCCGGAAAACGAGGATTATCCGACCAGACAGTTGATTGCAGCTATCAAGTCATCTCCCCCAGCTCTGGCTGATCGACTCATTCTGCGCTCCTTCTCCGATTCCCAAGTTGTCCCCAAGCGCCTCTATCATCATACTTCCACCAAAACGCATTTTCAAAACTCCGCTACGCGTACCGGAAATGGGTTACACGTTTTGAACCTGAAGGAAATCCAACTCCACCGGAGTTGGCCGTCCGAAGATGCTCACCATCACCTTCAGCTTCTTTCGCTCCTGATCCACGTCGCTGACGAAACCGGAGAAATCGGTGAAGGGACCATCGATCACCTTGACCTGGTCTCCGGTTTTGAAGGGAACCTCCTCATAATCCCGGGTATGCCCTCGCTCCACCTGCTTTAAAATCCTCTCGGCCTCCTCTGATCTTAACGGGACCGGTTTCCCCGACGCTCCGACAAAACTCGTGATCCCCGGAGTATTGGTGACCAGGCGCTGGGTCTCTTTGGTAAGAGCCATCTCCACCAGAATGTAGCTGGGGAGAAACTTCCTCACCGTGGTAGACCTTTTGCCGTGCTTCATCTCCACCACGGTCTCGGTGGGAACCAGCACTCTTCCCATCTCGTTCTCCAAGCCCTGAGTGACTATGGCGCTCTCTAAATATCTCCTCGCCTTTTGCTCATGACCGGAATAGGTATGGGCCACGTACCATTTCTTTTCCATCCGACTGCTTCTCAGACCTCCGCTTAAGAGCGACAAAAAAGGAGCATCCTGATCTCTTACCCCAAAAGCATGGACACCAGGTTGGAGAGCACTACGTCTACTAGGCCGATGAAGACGGCCAGGACCAAGGAGACCACTATCACTATGATGGTGGAATAGATCAACTCCTCCCTGGTGGTCCAGGTAACCTTGGTAAGCTCGTAACGGACTTCCTTTAGGAATTGCTTTATCTTTGAAAACATGATATAAAAATACCCTTCTCCTGGCAGGTCTGGAGGGACTCGAACCCCCATCATCCGGTTTTGGAGACCGGCGCTCTACCAATTAGAGCTACAGACCTGTTTTCAACTCTTTTTAAAGTTGCTGGCTGAGCAATGAACTGAAGTTTAAGCGAGTGAAGTTGTTCGCAGCCTTGACGTCTCAAAAGAGCATTTTTTCTCGAGGGTGCTTCTTTCACCTCCAAAGCCGAATCTGCAGGATTGGAATAAAAGCAAGATGGACCGGAATTCCCTCCCCGAGTTGGTTCATGCACTAATACAGATCATGCGACCGTCGGGCTTGAGGAAAATCCTTCTCCTTTTCTCTACCTGCTCTCCTTGTGTAAAGTATGCTTGTTACAGAACGGGCAGTACTTTTTGTAACTCACCCGCTCTGAGTGTTTCCTTTTGTTCTTGGTGTTGCTATAATTTCTCTGTTTGCAGACCTCGCAAACCAAGGTGATAAGCTCTCTGGGCATAAACGTATGATCCTCTGCAACCAACTAATTTCGCTCTTCCGCTCCGATCTGCCTGCCAAAAGCCCCCGCCGTCTTGTTGCCACTAGGCTGACCGATGCTCTACTCTATCACGTCGGTCACCACGCCGGCGCCCACGGTGCGTCCTCCCTCCCGGATGGCAAAACGCAGCTCCTTCTCCATCGCTATCGGCGTGATCAACTCCACCTCCATGTTCACGTTGTC
>JBAVQU010000059.1:0-80746 GCA_049694315.1 Candidatus Zixiibacteriota bacterium | reverse complement strand
TGAAGGACCGCATAGGGATGATTCTTCGTCTCAACTCCTGCAGCTGTCGTTCTATCAGGTTATTAGTTTTTAGCATGGTTCTTTGGGGATCGGGATACCAAAGATAAACCAGACAGTTTTCAAATCCCCGGATAAAGTTTCCGACCGCCTTAGGCTCGAGGGGGGACCACTTGTCACAGAAGAGTTGCAACCGCTTTCTTACCTCAGTTTCAGTCTCTCCCTCAAATACATGCAAAGCCTCCGACGATCATCACCCTGTAGGTCGGATATGGCCGACAGGCCTATCCGACATTTCGTGTCCGAAAGTCCTGACGGACATTTCGGACCTACGCGCTCTCAAACAGACTATCTCTCTCTTGAACCTTGATGGGAAAGTCTCTTAGCTCCGGATATTCCTCAATCAATCCCTTCCAGAAAGGGACATCAATTGGCAGATCAAGCTTGCATCTGATCATTACAGCATTGGCCACGGCCTTTGCCGCGTAGTGGTTGTTCATGTAAACGTACAGCTTCTTGCTCATGTCCTTTATCTGGTTCAACCCGCTGACAAAGGGATCAAGCTCCCCTGAAGAGTAAAGGTAGTTGTATTTCTCCGCTGCGGATTTTGATTTGAACCACTTGTCCGCATTTCTTCCATGCATGCGCAAGTAGAAAATCGGCCCAATCGGCTTGAAATCTTGCCTGATGGAGAAATAGAACTTGGGTTCGTCTATGTAAACCAGACTGGCGCCATGGTTGGACAGGGTTTCCTCTGTCACGGCTAATTGGTCGCTCCAGCTTCTGTGCCGCAGCTCAACCGCCATTGGGTAATCTTTGAAAAACCCTAAGGTCCGGTCGAGGGCCTCTACGTTCGGCGGTGCAAGCTTGAAACTGGCAGGAAATTGTACCAGCAGACATCCTAACTTTTTGCTCTTCACCAGCGGCTCCATCCCTTTCTTGAAGGTGTCAACGTCGGTCTGTGCAATCTCCGAGCCTTGGCCCGTTCTCTCGGCAAACATCCCTGGATGGGTGAATTTCTGCCAAAGCTTGATGGTGAATTCAAAATCTGCCGGAGTCTTCCTGACCCAATTCCAGACATAGCCAGCAGCCGGTGGGCGGTAAAAGGTCGAATTCACCTCCACCGTGTTGAACCGCTCGGCATAGTAATGAAGCTCATCCACCTTGCCCGGAGGATAGAAAATCCCGTTCCAGCTTCCTTCGGCAGATGCCGGGTACGACCAGCCGGAGGTCCCAATTCGAAACATCTGTTGCGTTTCGCTCATAATAGTCTGTTCCTTGTCCGTCTGTCCTCAAAGATGATTGGCGCTGCCAAGAAGTCAAAAACTATTGAAAACGGAATCTATGGAGCTTTTGAAGGATCCCAACTGGTGCGCAGATTCTGGTTGAAGGAGTCGAGAGCTGCCATGTCTTCAGGTGAAATGGCGAAATCGAACACGCTTGCGTTTTCTGCGATTTTCTCTTTCCTTGATGACTTGGGTATGACCACAATCTCCTTCTGCAACGCCCATCTGATCAGAATCTGAGCGGAGCTTTTGGAGTACTTGGCGGCGACGGCCAATAGTTTTGGATCATCCAACTTATGCCCCTTGGTGAGCGGGCTGTATGATTCCAATTGAATGCCATGAGATCGACAAAACTCCAGAAGATCCTTTTGATATAGATACGGGCTGAATTCCACCTGATTGACTGCGGGAACGGTGGATGAAGAGTTCAAAAGCTCCTCGAGATGCCAAATCATATAATTGCTCACACCGATGGCTCTGCATTTTCGTCTCTTCAGCAGTGCTTCCATCGCTTTCCATGTTTCGTTTCTCAGACCTCCTACCGGCCAGTGAACAAGATAGAGGTCGACATAGGCGAGACCCAGCCTCTCCAAGCTTTCTTCAAAAGCAAGAAGCGCCCTCTCGTAACCATGGTCGGAATTCCATAGTTTGGTGGTGACGAAGACTTCCTCCCGCGGAATGCCGCTTCGTCTGACGGCTTCTCCCACGTCCTTTTCGTTTCCGTACATTGCAGCAGTGTCGATAAGTCTGTAGCCAGCATCTAAGGCAAAGAGGACTGCCTTACGGGTTTGTTCGCCGCTTTGGGTTTGAAACGTGCCCAATCCAAAGATGGGCATTTCAACTTGGTTATTTAGCTTTACTCTCGTATCGATCTTTATGTCTTTCTTCGCCATGATTGCAACCCTTGCCATTTAGGCATGAAATCGATCCCGCCAATGGTCTTCTGTTAGAGTCTCCTGGCCATGCCACTTCGCAGTGGGGTATCAGCGTCTGTTCAGCCCGCATCTCTTCTCCGTTTGATTACATTTTACTCCTTGTCTGTTTCGAAGTCAAGCACTCGTTTGCCTGTTTGAGACGATTTTTTCCCCTCGGAGCTTTTGGCCAGAGCATTCGCCATGCCAATTGACTTCGCTTTCAGTCTTTGCGTTTCTGCCTGTTCCAAGGTGCCTTGGCTGTCCCCATAGTGGAGAACTGACTGTGGCATTTGCCGACCGCTTGCGATTGTTAGGGAAAGATTAGCGATCACAGAAGGGCATGAAGATTCCGACAGTGCTTATCAGTCGATTGTTGCCAAAGAAGTCTCTAAAGAGAGAAACAGACGCGGACAAACTCGAAACAACAAGAGCCGAACCTAAGTCCGGCTCCCGCTTGGTCATTGTTTATCAAATAGCGGGGGTTGGATTTGTCGAAGATTCTGAGTTCACCGAAGGAAACCGACGACCTTTACGCTTATGGCAACTCGACTTTGCTCACTGTCCTGAGCGTGTCGAAGGGCGGGACGAACTGCCAGCCTATGAGAATCCCTTAACGGCACGTCGTACGAATAAAAAAATAGCGGGGGTTGGATTTGAACCAACGACCTTCGGGTTATGAGCCCGACGAGCTACCAGCCTGCTCCACCCCGCGATGCTGTTCAATATATCGTATACGTGCGAATTGTCAAGCAATTAAAACAAAAAAGAAGAAGAAAAAAAGAGGAAAGAAAAAAGAAGAAGGAAAAAGGCGTACTCTTCTCGCTTCAGGTCTGAGGTTTTTGTGCCTGCCTTATCTTGTTCTTCGCTCGGTCGTGTTCCCTTAGTGTGGTGGAGAAGACGTGAGTCCCATCTCCCTTGGCCACAAAATACAGATAGTCCACACTCGCCGGGTAGAGGGCGGCTACGATGGAGGCCTTTCCCGGATTGCATATCGGTCCTGGCGGGAGACCCGGATGCTCATAAGTGTTGTAAGGTGACTCTGTCTCCAGCTCCTTCAACGTCAGCGGACGGTTTACGTGTGGTAGTCCATACGTTACCGTGGGACAACACTGCAGAAGCATGCCGAGTTTCAATCGATTATGGAAGACTGCGGAAATGATCTCTCTCTCCTCCGGCTGTTTGGCTTCGGCTTCAATTAAGGACGCTAAAGTAACTACCTGGGCTTTGGACAAATTGACACTGTCGGCGCGTTTGGCCAAGCTATCGGTGAAGATTTCTTTGAACCTGTTCACCATCATCTCCGCAATTCTCTCACAGGAGGTTCCCCAGGGAAGCTTGTACGTATCAGGAAACAGGTATCCTTCCAGATTTGAAGCAGAAGCGCTCAACGTCTGAGCAAGCTGGCTGTCGGTGACGGCCTTCATAAACTCGGATGAGTCCAGCTGAATTTCTTTCTCCAAAATCCCGGCGATCTCCTTTGCGGTTAGCCCTTCCGGTATGGTGACCTCCTTCAGGATCACATTGCCCTCAAACAGCTGGTGGAAAACAGAAACAAGGGTTATCCCCTTTCTGAAATCATATCTTCCCGCCCTAATATGCCGATCTCTCCCTATTAGCTCAGAAAGTATCAAAAGCGGAGTTCCGTTCTTTAGCAAATCGGCCTCCTTCAGTCTCGCAATTATCCGGTGCATGTTGTCACCTTCTCTTACTATGACGGAAATAGTGTTACCCTCCGCTCTCCACCGCACAGGGAGGACCACACATTGGATCGCAAGAATTAAGATGATCAGGGCGAGGAGTGAGAGAAAGAAAAGCACTGGTCTTTTTTTTGCTAACCGGAAAGTGAAAAAAAGCGCTCCGGAGATTATCAGGAGTAATGAGGATAAAAAGATGAGCAAGGTGGAAACGAAAAAGGCTATCCAGTCCCTTACGGTTATGAATTCATGCTCAGGTCTCATATGGATTGGGATCGCGAGGATCAATTACAGACTTTCTTGCCTCCGGGTCTAAGCTATCCAGATAGTTCTGCAGAATCAAGGTGGCCGAGATCCGGTCCACAGTCTCTTTTTCCCTTTGTTTTGTTCCCATTTCTCTCATGCTCTTCAAAGACTGTACCGACGTTAGCCTTTCATCCCAGGCAATCACTTCCACCCCCACTTTTCGGGTCAGCCTTTCCATGAATTTCTCGACATCCTGGCCCTTAGGACCTATGCTGCCATCCATGTTTCTAGGCATTCCCACCACCACTCTGACGACTCCTCTTTCCCGAACTACGCTCCGGATGAAAGACAGCACGTCAGTCGTTTTCTTGCTGTCGATGGTGGGGAGTCCCTGGGCCGTGATCCCCAAGGGATCGGAGATGGCCAGTCCGATCCTCCTTTCGCCAAAATCAATTGACAGAATTCTTGCCATCTTTCAGACCGCGGTTGTATGCTTTGGTCGGCAGCGAATGGCGGGTAATGAACGACCCTCATCAGCCTTCATATTGTCACCTTTCTGAGGTTTTCCGCTGCCTCCTCCGGAGTGGTGGCATTGATGTAAAGCCCGGATCCCCATTCGAATCCGTCAATGCGGGTATAACGAGGCATTATCTCCAAGTGCCAGTGATAATCTTCACTCAAGGTCTTCCAAGGTTCCCCTTTCCTCCGGGTACGGTTAGGGCCGTTGTGCAGGACGTAGTTGTAGGGAGGATCGTTCAAAAGAATCTTTAGTCTGAGCAGAGTTTCTTTGAGCAACAAAGCGAGGTTCTCGCTCTGCGCCAAGCTCATGGTTTCAAAATCGACGCTGTGTCTTTTGGGCAAAATCCAGACCTCGTGGCTGAACCGGGACGCAAAAGGAGCTATGGCCAGAAAATCGGAATTGGAGCAGATCACCCTTTTCTCGGCAGAGATCTCTTGCTTGATCATATCGCAGAAGATGCATCTTTCCTTATAGTCATAGTATTCCTTCGCCCCGCTCAACTCCTCCTTTAAGTTTTTCGGGGTAACGGAAACAGCCAAGAGTTGAGAATGAGCATGTCTTATCGGGGAAGAGCCGGCCCTTTGTCCGTAGTTTTTGAAGATGAATATCGATCTTAGCCTCTCATCTCTTTTTAGATCGGCAATCCTTTCCTGGTATGTTTCCACCACCTTCCGGATCTGCAGGACCTCCAAATCAGCGAGATTAGCGATGTGCTGGGGGGTTTCGATGATGATCTCGTGTGCCCCCACGGCATTCATCAAATCGTACATCCACTCTGCCCTTCGGTCCAGATCCAGCTCGACCTTTAGGGCAGGGGAGATATTGGGGACTACCCTCACCTCCCAACCCGGTCCGTCCTTTTTGGAACCTGAGTCTCTTACGGCGAAAATCTCGCGGGGAGTGTGCTTCTCATTTCCTGCGCAAAAAGGGCAGGTTCCTTGGGGAAGCAGCTTCTCCATCTCCATCAAGCTGGAAGGGCGATCTACGGCTGCATCCGGGTTGATCACCCATCGGCCGGTGATAGGGTCTCTTCTTAGAGTGGGCATGTTTTAGACCCCAAGATAGAAGGTTCAAGGATTCTTTGGCTCACTGGTCCAAATTCTCTCGAAAGCCAGCTGGTTTGAAATCGCATCAGAAGAAAACCTCTCGTAGCCCGCCCTGGCTCTTTTCCACTTTAATCTCGGGCAAGGCCTTGATGTTAATACGGAAATAGTAACCCTTCCGATAACCGGTGGCAATCCAGGTGAATCTCCCTTCCCAGCAGTGCATGTCCCGGTAAAACTCAAAGGTCTGCTCCGTAATCTTGTTCTCGGAGAAGTCAAAGCGATTGTCATAGCTTAAGAGCCATTTTCGGGTCAGGGGGAGCTTTAGTGAGACGTCGACCCAGTGGGTCTTGCTGCCTCCTCTGGTCTGGCTGTATCGATGAGTGACATCTACGCTCCAGTTCTGAGTGATATTTTCCAGCAAGCCTTCACTCCGGCTCATGGTCTGGTCTTGGGTTTCTCCTTCCCCGCTGGTATCCTTCAGTCCTTGAGACGTCCCGGCGGTTGATCCCTTCCAGCTTCCCCGAAAACTCATCCGCGTATCCAGGCTGAAGTAAATCCATCGTGGTGACTTCAGCTTCAGATCACCAGCCTTGTCGTAGAAGTCGTGAGCGACAGAGAAAGCCAAATCCAGGTTCTTGACCGCAGAAGAACGCAGAGAGGTGGAAAGATTGGACAGCTTATGTGCCTGGGCCAAGAAGTTGTATCCCGAAGAGAATGACAGGTTGAAAAGATCCAGCTTATTCTCCTGTTCCTTTCCGTCGGTCACGGACTTGGTTTTTATCTGGAGCAGATTGCCCAGGCCGAAGCTCAAAGACTTCTGCTTTGGTCCGGAGCCTCCTCGTCCGGTGTATGAGACATATTCGTTCTTCCGCGTAAACTCGGGCTGCCAGACCAAGTTGGCGCTGGGCGTCATCACATGCCTGATCCCCACCAGATTTCCGATTTTGGGGTTGAATGTTCCGTAGAGAGCCGTACTGGCGGAAAGGTTGGCGGCATAAGTTCCCCGTCGGGCCAGGGTGTTTGAAGGGATGCCGAGGTTTTCCGACAGATTGGTATTGAAGACATAATACCAGGTCTCCTGATAATGGAATCCCGGGTTTAACACCAGCCAACCCAGAAGGTTCTGAGGAGCCGAAAGGGAAAGGGAGTTGTCCGAGACAGCAAATTCCTTTTCATTATAATTGGTGCCTGTGCTGGTTTTGTCTCTGAAATTCACAAAACTCGAGGACAGAGAATAATAGATCGAATTGTACCATCTTCGATCCGAAGAACCCAAGCCCGGTGCCGTTTCCCCTTTCTTACTCTTCCGGGGAGCGATAAAAGGCAGAGATGGTCGGGTGAAACTGATCACCGGAAGGTCGACTTGGCGGTCATCGGTGTCTAAGTTCCATCGATGATCGAAAGCCAAGGTGAGGCTGGAGTTCTGCCATCTCTTGCTTAGATTGGCCTGAGAATACAAAGAGCTGTTTCTACGCTCCACCGGGTTCAAGTTCAAATCGTGCCAGTAGTTCTTGTCGCTCAAGAAAGTTCCGTAGGCCGCCAGGGAAAGGCTGGGGGAGATGGTGTGCTGGTGATTGAAGGTGAAATCCCAGCGGTCGTTTTTTGTTTTGGTGAACGTTGCCAAATTCCAGCTCGACTGGCGGTTGTATGATCCGGCTACGTTTCCGCTTAAGACATAGCGTTTGGCATATCGGGCTTCAGACTTGATGAGCCATCCTGATCCTTCATAGTAATCCAACGCGGTCTTCAAATCCCAAAAATCCGATGCCGCCCAGTAGTAACCGAGATTTCTAAAGAATCTTCGTCCCGCCTCCAGGCTCCCCACGTCGAAGGTCAGAAGGCCGGAATGCCTTCCCGGCTTGATGGGAAACACATAATACGGTATGGCGGCCACCGGCAGATCGGCAATATAGAACACCACCGGTTGGGCGATCACTTTGTCCTGGGCAATGATTTTCATCTTTCGGGCATAGAAGTGGAAGTGAGGCGGTGTCTGGTCGCAGGTGGTGTAGGTGCCGCCGTCCGCCAGAAGCACCTTGTCGGTTATCTTTCTTAAATCTCTCCCCTTGTAAGTTCCTCCTTGAATGCCGGTGACCCCGGCCTTCACTTTTCCTCTTTTGGTTCGCAGATCATAATTCATCCGCTCACCTTCGATCTCGTCCTTGCCATCCTTAAGTACCGGAAGACCCTCCCATGCCTCCTTTTGACCGCCTGGCTGGGTCTTCATTCCTTCCGCCACCAGAATCTCCTCTTCGGTCTGATAAAAGATTTTTCCGGCCGAGAGTGAAATCTGTCCGTATCTGAGACTGCTTTGCCGCTGCAGTGTAATCAAGCTGTCCTTTATCTGATAATCGATAACTTGCGCCGAATACCAGATGGTGTCCTGCAGGTTTAAGCTGTCAGCCTTCTTTTCCGGAGTGAAAAGGTAGTCTCCCATGGCTCCGCCCTTGATCAACACCCGGTTAATGTGATCATTAGCTAAGAACAAGTCTATGGTATCGCCTGACGCTTCGTTCCTTTCAGCTTTTTCTTTTTGGTCGCTCCTGTTTGAAGACTGAGGATAATATGTGCTGGTGGCATTGCCCGTGGCATTGACCTGCTCCAGTTTTTCATCTTTCAACCGGAAGATCATGTTTTTTGCGGCCAGCAGACTCTCTCTGGAAATCTGTCCGGTGGAGTCGCTGGTTTCGAGATGGGAAGCCTTGGCGTCTCCTTTCACTTCGATTCTCTTGATCCGATCATCTTGAAGGTATATCTCCATGTGTTCGCCGGCGAGGCGGTCATTTTGTTTTCTTGCCTCCGGATGCCCCTCCAGGATTATCTCACCTTCGTTCACGGAGTCTCCGGACTGACTTATCCAGGTGGCCTGATCACAGGTGGCGGTCATGTTGGCTTTGGTTATTGTTACCTTCTCCTTGGCGACGCCTTTTTTCTCGTCAGGATAGTACTCCATGAATTGGGCGGCCACAGTGACCGTGCTGTCACCCCTATCCGGTTTCAAGACTAAAGAAGGAGATCCGGTGAATTGAACGTACTTTTTGATCCGATCATACTCTCCGTGTTCACCCCTGACCTGCGCCTGCTCTTTCTTGCCGATCAGCAGCACATGTCCGTCCGCGACTGCTTTTCTCGAATTCTTGTAGTAAGTGACTTTGTCTGCCGAGAGAGTCTGGTCTTTATCTTCAATTCTAACGCTGTCGATAAAAACCACCTGACCGGCAGTGCGGTACCATACCGCCCGGCTGCTTTTTAGATTCAGGTCGCCCTGCTTAAAAACCACGTTTCCAATCAGATTGACCATCTCGTTGTCCTTCTCCAACCTGATCTCAGAGAAATCGGCATTCAGGAGTTGAAGAGGTTCCCTGGATGCTTCTTCCGAAGAAGGTCCGGTCACTGGTGAGGAGGAGAGGGAGGGGGATAGCCCGAGGAAAAGGCAAAGGCCAATTAGAATGGGCATCGACACTGTCTGGCTCATCTTCAGTATCTTTGGATGATGTTTACCGCCACACCAAGTCATGTCCGGCGACGGCAGGCAGCGATAGAGTCTTAAGAGATTGTTCCGTCGCTTCGCTTACCCATGCGGGTGCCCGCCTGATCGCTCCTCTCAACGACATCTTACCATTCTCTTTCTATCATGGAGCTTCGGCTGGATGCCCTTATCCAGCAGGATGAGAGTGCAATGATTACACGTTTCTCGGCTCGTTGGAGCGGGGTTCCTCCACCCTGCTCCGAAGAATCGAAAATCTCTCTAACAGGGTCAAGGGCGAGGGCACCCCTGACCAACAGATGACTCTAATCATTTCTCTTCATGCTGCCGTGAGACATGGAAGCTTACCACCCTTATGGTTTTCGGCTCCGGTCTCAATCTTTATACAAATCAAGATATTCAAATCATAACTAAAGAGCAAGATTTTTGAACATCCTGGGGCAAAGGATATCAGGACGCAGACCTGGCGCCAAAAGGCGCAGATGACCAAGGCTCATTCCCGGTTCCGGATGAGGCCGGAGAAGGATTCTCAACAAAAAAGGCTTCCAAGCCCTTTTGGAAGCCTTTTTGCCAGTTCAAAGTCACACCCATCAATACATATCGCCATATCCGCCGCCCGGTGGCATACCCGGGGCAGCCGGTTTTTTCTCCTCCGGCTTATCTGCTACCAAAGCCTCAGTGGTAATCAGAAGCGAAGCGATGGAAGCGGCGTTCTCCAGGGCGATCCGGGTTACCTTGGTGGGATCGATGACGCCCGAAGCGATCAAATCCTCATACTGTTCCGTCTCCGCGTTGAATCCGAAAGCTCCGGTCTTCTCCTTGACCCGGTTGACCACAATGGAGGCTTCCACGCCCGCATTCTCTGCGATCAGCCGGATGGGTTCCTCCAGGGCCTTTTTCACTATGGAGACACCGATCATTTCATCCACGTCGAGTTTCAGTCTTTCCAACGCGGGGATGGCTCTTAGGAGGGCCACTCCGCCTCCCGGGACTATTCCCTCTTCCACGGCGGCCCGGGTGGCATGCAGAGCGTCTTCCACCCTGGCTTTCCTTTCCTTCATCTCCGACTCGGTGGCGGCACCGACGTTGATCACCGCAACTCCTCCGGCCAGCTTGGCTAACCTCTCCTGCAGCTTCTCCTTGTCATAATCGGAGGTGGTGGCGTCGATTTCCTTCTTGATTTGGTTGACCCGGCCTTTGATGTCCTCGGTCTTCCCTCCGCCTTCCACGATGGTGGTGTTCTCCTTGTCCACGGTCACTCTCTTGGCCTTTCCCAGATCGGAGACCACGGTGTTTTCCAGCTTGAATCCGGTCTCTTCAGAAATCACCCTTCCACCGGTCAGAACGGCGACGTCCTCCAGCATGGCTTTCCTTCTATCTCCAAAGCCCGGCGCCTTGACCGAACAAACCTTGATGGTTCCTCGTAGCTTGTTCACCACCAGCGTGGCCAGAGCCTCCCCTTCGACCTCCTCAGCGACGATCAGAAGCGGCCTGCCCATCTGGGCTATCTTCTCCAAGATAGGCAACAGATCTTTCATGACCGAAATCTTCTTGTCATGAATCAGGATCAAAGGCTCCTCCAAAACCGCCTCCATAGTATCTGGATTGGTGATGAAGTAGGGAGAGAGGTAACCACGGTCAAACTGCATTCCCTCGACTACCTCCAGCTCGGTCTTGGTGGTCTTGGCTTCCTCCACCGTTATCACGCCATCCTTGCCTACCTTGTCCATGGCATCGGCAATCAAATCTCCGATGGATTTATCATTGTTGGCGGAGATGGTTCCTACTTGAGCTATTTCTGTCTTGCCGGGAACCGGCTTGGACATCTTCTTGATCTCTTCCACTACCGTCGCCACTGCCTTCTCAATTCCCCTTTTTAAGGACATGGGATTAACCCCGGCAGTGACGTTCTTTAATCCTTCGCGGAAAATGGCCTGGGCCAGGACCGTAGCGGTTGTGGTTCCGTCTCCTGCCACGTCCGAGGTCTTGGAGGCGACTTCTTTCACCATCTGGGCACCCATATTCTCAAAGGGATCCTCCAGCTCGATCTCCTTGGCGACAGTTACGCCATCCTTGGTCACGACGGGGGAGCCCCATTTCTTGTCCAACGCCACGTTTCTTCCCTTGGGGCCCAGCGTAACCTTGACGGCATTCGCCAGCTTGTCGATTCCCTTTTTTAGTTTTTCCCTCGCTTGGGCATCATACTCGATTATCTTGGGCATATGCATCAACCTCCCGTCTTTCCAGTTTTGTGGTTCTCAATTGCGTTCCATTCCGATCGCGGTTACCCCACGATGGCTAAAATGTCGCTCTCCCGCATTATCAGGTATTCAACATTGTCGACCGTCACTTCGGTTCCCGAATACTTCCCGTAAAGAACCTTGTCCCCCTTTTTCACCTCCATGGGAATTTTGCTTCCCTCTTCGCTTATTCTTCCCGGGCCGACTTCCATTACCTCTCCCTGCTGAGGTTTTTCCTTGGCGGTATCAGGGATGATGATGCCCCCCCTTTTCATCTCCTCCGCCTCCGACGGCTTAATCAAGACTCTGTCTGCCAAAGGCTTAACCCTCATAACTGAACCTCCTTCTTTGAATGTTGAACTAGATTGGTTTGATCCTCGAATATTATTTTCACTTTACGAAAGGGAATCTTAGACCGTTTGCTAAAAACCTCATCCTCCTCGTCGATAACGGATCAGCATGATTCAAACAGGGCTATAGCGTGGCGGCCAGCTTACCTGCGAACCTTCACTATAATCTCTTTACCCCCACTTGTCAACTACTTTTTGCGTTTCGATCTATCAACCTGAAGATATATTCTTCTAAGCCCCTCCAGGGTCAGAACGGGATCGACCTTCTCGATGGTCTTTGACTCTTTGGCGATTAGGCTGGCTAACCCGCCGGTGGCAATCACCCTTGGTTTTTTCGTGATCTTGAACTCTTTTCTGAGTTCATCCTTTATTCTGTTTACGATTCCGTCGATTTGACCCACGCTCCCGAATATGATTCCCGACCTTAGGCTCTCCTCCGTGTTCTTTCCGATGGCTTTCTTGGGTCTCCTGAGGCTGACTTTGAACAACTGCGCCGCCCGGTGGAAGAGATTGGCCGACGAGGTCTCGATGCCCGGGGCTATGGCCCCCCCCAAGTACTCGCCCTTTTCCGAGATCACATCGAAGGTGGTAGCCGTTCCCAAATCTACTATTATGACCGGTCCACCGTAGATTTGATAGCCAGCCACGGCATTGGCCAGCCGGTCAGCCCCAACCTGAGACGGGTCGTGATATGAAATCCGGATCCCCAAAGGCAGATTCGAGCTCACTACCACTGGATCCACTCCCAGGAATCTCTTGCTCATCTCCTCATAGACAGGAGTGAGCGGAGGAACAACCGAGCAGATGATTACACGTTTGACTCTTCGATAATTCGGGAACAGCTGTTTGAGCAACACCCCACATTCGTCCGCGGTCAGGGCATGGTTGGAGGTTACGCGGAAGTGTTCCTTAAGCTTGTTTCTGTCGTATATCCCCAGTACCGTATGGGTATTCCCAATGTCGATGGCTAAGAGCATGGTTTGTCTCCTCCGTTGCGGAAGAATTTGGTAAGCAGATGCTTCGATGTAATCTGTCACCGCTCTACAGTCGTCTTTACACAGCAAATAGGGGTGGAGTTCTCAAGAATCAGACCACCGTTACTTCGCCCGCGGTCACCAGCCTTCTTTCCTTCCCAGCTTTTACCACCAGAGAGCCATTGTCGTCAATATCCTCCGCTATGCCTTCAATTCTCTCTCTTCCGAGTTTCACCGTGACCTGCGAGCCGAGAAGCAAGGAGAGCTTCTTTATGAGCTGGCGTTGCGGAGCCAAGCCGTTTTTCTTGAAATCCAGATAGATAGTCTCAAACCTGGTCAGAAATGAGTTCAGCACGTCTATCCTGGGAACTTCCTTTCCACATTCCATCTTTATGGACGTGGCGGTGGAGGAGAGATTCTTGGGAAAGTCATCCGGCAGATGGCTGACGTTTACTCCTATTCCGGCAATGACGAAATTGGTCCGGTCAAGCTCCGCGGAAAGCTCGAGCAGAACCCCGCCCACTTTACGGCCATTTATGAGACAATCATTAGGCCACTTTATTTTGGCATCCAGTCCGGCCAGATCTTCTATCGCCTGGGCTAAAGCCAAACCGGCAAGGATGGACAGGCCTGGTGCTTTGAAGGGCGGGATGTCCGGGCGCAGAATCAAGCTCATCCATAAGCCCAGGCTGGGAGGGGAATACCAGCTTCTCCCCATTCTTCCTCGACCTTTGGTCTGCTCGTCTGCCACGACCAACGTTCCTTCGTCCGCTCCGCTTTCCGCCAAACGAAAGGCCAGATGGTTGGTGGAGCCTACCCTACGGTAAGAGAGGACTTTCTTGCCCAGAACATTCGTATTCAGATTCTTCCTTATCTCGCCCGGCAAAAGAAAATCGGGGGATTCCAACAGCCGATAACCCTTGCCTTTCTCCGAGGAGATCTTGAAATTCCACCTTCTCAGTTCCTTGATGGCCTGGTGGATCACATAGGGATGAATACCCAATTCCTGCGAGATGTCCTTAGTGCTCACGTGAGTGTTTTGCTTCTGCTGGAGGAATGCGACCAGTTCCTCCTCGGCTATCTGCAAGCTCCTTTTCATTTCTATTTGTCCTTAGGCTGTTTGGATGAACCATCGAGTGAAGCTAAGGCTTCACTTTTTCGTATGCGGGATAATGGAGAAAGCTCGAACGCGTTTTGCAAACGGCGTTAAGCCTCGATCAAGATCAAACTCAGATCCAACGCGGGGGCCGAGTGAGTTAAGGCTCCCACTGAGATGAAGTCTATTCCGGTCAAAGCTACCTCTCGCACATTCCTCAGATTGACCCCGCCGGATGCCTCGATTTTGACATCAGGATTAAAAGAGCGAATGATTCTCACGGCTCTTTTCATCTCCTGAATTCTCATATTGTCCAGCATTATCCAATCCGGCTTTGAATCCACCGCCTCCTTAACTTCACTCAGATCCCTGACCTCTATCTCAATTCGCTTTCGCGGATGCTTCGACCTTGCTTTCTTCATTGCCTCCGAGATTCCACCCGCCACTCTGATGTGATTCTCCTTGATCAGTATCATGTCAAAGAGTCCCATCCGGTGATTTTCTCCGCCTCCCATTTTCACCGCATATTTCTCCAGAAACCTTAAGCCCGGCGTTGTCTTTCTGGTATCGAGGATTTTTGCTTTTGTCCCCTTCACCTTCTCCACGTATTCTGCGGTTAAAGTCGCTATCCCGCCAAGCCTTTGCAGAAAATTCAATGCCGTCCTTTCAGCCGAAAGAATGCTTTTGATCTTGCCCTGCACCAAGCAAATCCTGTCTCCCTTTTTGATTCTTTTTCCGTCTTTTACAAGCGGAGTGAGAACGATTTCGGGATCAACCGTCCTAAAAACCAACTGGGCTATTTCGAGTCCGGCTAAGATTCCTTCCTGTTTGGCCACGATGACAGCCTTACCAGAAAGACTCTCATTCACCAGCGCTTCGGAGGTCAAGTCGCCTTTGCCGATATCCTCAGCCAGCGCCAGCCTTATCAAATCTTTTGTCCTGGAATCAATGATCGGCATTCTGGAATTCTCCAAATATAACGAAATTAACTTAAAATCCTCACTTGTCAACAGAAAACGGTGGAATGTCATTTATCTTCTGCGTTGTCAAGGACTTCTTTTGAGGGTCTTTTAGGAATTGGCGCAAAACAGCAAATTCGATCACAAATGCTTATCCGTCTGTCACTGTGGATGAACGAGGTAGACTTCTGCGGCATTATACGTGCTTGCCCATCGGGAATGACCTCAATGTGACCATGTTTGCAGGCTTTGCAGGTCATGGTGTGAGGGAACGCTCAAAGATTGAGCAGAAATTGTTTGCCTATCACGAAAAATCGGTTTAGATTGGTGGTCCGGGGCTGCAGGCACGGGCACAAGGAGCACAGGTGATTGACTTACACACGCATACTACGTTGAGCGACGGCGAAGTCCTTCCATCGGAGCTGGTCAGAAGGGCGAAAGTATCAGGATACAGCGCTATTGCTCTCACCGACCATGTTGACTCTGGGAGCATGGAGCTGATTCTGAGGCAACTGGTCAAGTTGGCAAAGGATTTGAACTCGGCAAAAGATCAAGCCGGGATGAAGGTTTTGCCGGGAGTGGAGATAACTCATGTACCGCCTTCCTTGATTCCCTCAATGGCAAAAGAGGCCAGAAGGCTCGGAGCTAAGATTGTGGTGGTACACGGTGAATCGCCGGTCGAACCCGTTGCTCCGGGGACGAACACGTCTGCTCTGAACAGCGATGTCGACATTCTGGCCCATCCGGGGATGATCAGAGAGCAGGAAGTGAAGCTGGCCGCAAAGCGGGGGATCTACCTGGAGCTTTCGGCTCGCAAAGGTCACTGCCTAACTAACGGCCGCCTGGTGGTGCTGGCAAGGAAATATCGGACGAAACTGGTGATCGACACGGATGCGCACAAACCTTCAGAGCTTTTGACCCAAGATCTCCGGACAAAGGTCGGTTTGGGGTCCGGACTAACTCCCGAAGAATTGAAGAGAGTGATTCGGAATTCAGCGGAATTGGCGAAGAAGAGATCTTAGCGGTTCTCAAATGCCAGCGAAAAAACTGTGCGAACCAAGAGACCTGAACTCCGAGAACCTGAAAACCAGAAGGGTGGACGTGAAAGTCAGATTCACCAAGATGCAGGCTCTGGGCAATGACTATATCTACGTCGATTGCTCCAGGCAGATACTAACCGGAGTGAATTTGCCTGTCCTGGCAAAGAAGATATGTGACCGGCATTTCGGAGTAGGCTCGGATGGCCTGATTCTGGTAGCGCCGGGAAAGAACCACAAATTCAGAATGATCTTCTACAATCCCGACGGGACCGAAGCGGAGATGTGCGGCAACGGGATCCGATGCTTCGCCCGCTTTCTGTACGATCATGGCTTATCCAGAAACAGAGTGCAGGATGTCGAGACCAAAGCCGGGGTGATCCATACTGAGATAATCAGCCCCAACGGGGATTTCCCTATCCGAACGGATATCGGCAAACCCATTTTGGAGAGGAAGATGATCCCGGTGAAGGGCAAAGGTAGGTTTTGCATAAATGAGGAGCTTAGTCTGTCCGGGCGAATGGTGAGAATCAACAGCATCTCACTGGGTAATCCTCACACCGTGATATTTGTGAAAGAATTCAGTCCCCAATGGCAGAAGATCGGACGGATGATAGAGAATCATCCTCTCTTTCCACGAAGAACCAATGTGGAGTTTGCGAAGATTCTGAGTCCGAAAAGAATCCGGCTAAAAGTATGGGAACGCGGAGTGGGGGAGACTCTGGCATCCGGAACCGGAGCGTCGGCAGCCACGGTCGCTGGCGTACTGACCGGAAAACTGCGACGGAAGGTCACCGCGTTATTCGACCAAGGTGAGCTATCAGTCGAATGGAACGAACAGAACGATCGCCTCTTTATCACCGGGCCGACTACCACGGTTTTCTCCGGGTTGTATGACTACGGAGAGGAATAGTTGATTTCCTCGGCAAAGGCTGTTTGCCATGTTACCAGAGCCCAACTGGGGATGCGACCTTTATCGTGCCTATGGCTGAAGCTTATAGAAAGGCAAATCTGGAAGCGCCCCACCGTAGCCTCAGCAGACACAAACTCTATCCTCCTCGGCAAGCTCTGTGTGGGGCTTTTTTGAGCTTGACCCACCGATTCCTTTTTGATATAATCGTATAATCTTAGTGGCGGCCACGAAGCATGAGGTCCCTTTTCCCCATGCATTTACCGGTCTCGGCAAGAGGGGAATGCGGAATCATGCTACAAGCAGAAGTCAACGAGGTTTAGCCCAGGAGATGTTTTCCCTTTTATGAAGAAGATATTGAGAATCCTTCTGTATCTGGCTTCATTTCTGCTTTTGGCGGGTTGCGTCTTCTGGTTCCTTCTGACTCAAACCAGTTTGTTAGAAGGCCAGGTCAACCGGCTGTTGAGGGTTCTTGTCCAGAACAAGTATTCCCTGAAGGTGAACGTAGGTGACATCAGCGGCTCTTTCTGGAAGGAGCTGATCATCAGGAATTTGACCGTCGACTTCGTTCAAGAAGGAGAATCATTCCGGGTGGCGGATATTCCTTACCTCAAAGCCGACTATCGGCTTTCCAATCTGTGGAGGAAAAAATGGATCATAGACTCTTTGAGGGTCGATCATCCTAAGCTCGCCGTGAAGAAAGCCGAGGAGGGAAAGCTCGTGGCAGCTGCGTCACCCAAGGGAAAAACACTCTCCAAGCTGGGATTATTCGATTTTTCGGTCGGTGTGGTGAAAATTGACAACGGAGTTTTCCAGTACGTGGATAGTGCGAAACAGGCGACCATAGACAGCTTGAATCTTGCGCTCTCCCTTACAAAAGAGAAAGATGAATTCCAAATGAAGATTCTCCAAGGAGGTTTTTCCTATTTGGAGAAGAATCTGGCTATACAAGCTCTGGAAGGCTCCCTGTCGCTACGAAGCGACACCCTATTGGTTCAAAGATTACATGTCAAAACACGTGAATCGGATCTGGAAATCTCGGGTGGAGTCAGCAATCTGCAGGAACCGAGATTCTCTTTCTCGGTCAAGGCTGATCCGGCCAACTTAGACGACATAAGGAAATTGACTGGCGTGGGACTCGACGGTCGGTTGAGCGTGGACGGAACCTGGGAGGGGAACTTGGGAGAATTCGGAGGCAAAGCAACTCTGGATGGACTTTTTTTTGGGAGAAGATTCGATAAACTGAATGTTCAATACTCATGCCAGAACGGAAAGCTCACCTTTCCCTCCATCGGCGGCAATGCCTTCGGTTCGTTCTTGACCGGCAGGGGAGAGCTTGACCTGACCAAGAAACCAGAGGAGTATGAATTCCACGGAAACATAAATGATTTGAACCTGAACAACATCATCTTTGGCAATCTTCCCACCAGGTTTTCTGGGAAGGTCGATTTGAGAGGGCGATCCTTTTCCCCGAAGGACATGGTGATGGAAGCTGCGGTGAATCTACAGGCTGGAAAAATCGAGCGATACAGTTTCAGTGCAGCTTCAGGAACTATGGATATCACCACCACTGCTATAGTCTTCCAACCTCAATTTCTCTTGGATTACAAGAATACCCAGGTCGTGCTGGATGGCGGAGAGCTGCAATATGCAGGCAACGTGGACATAAGTGCCCAGGTGATGTTTGGCGATCTGAAAGATTTCTGGAATCAGATCTTCATCAAGGAGATGATGGGCCGGGGAAAGGCCTGGGTGAAGATCAGCGGAAAGACTGAGGACTTCGACATCAATGGAAAGTTCACTTCCGACTCATGTTATGTCTATCAACTGTTTAGCCGGGATGCCAAATTGGAGCTTAGTTTGGCCAATTTCATCACCAAACCAAAAGGAGACGTCAAGGTCCTGTTCCTGGACGGAAATGCCTGGGGTCTGGACTACGACAGTTTGGCCTCTCGACTGGAGGTGGACAACCAGTGGATCAAGATAGATTCGACGCGTCTTCGGGGTCAGAGCTTTGACTTGGGTTTCTGGGGCGAATTAGACGCTTCCAAAACGCCTCAGACTCTCCTTTTGCATCAGATGGTGCTGGATTACCGGGGAAACCGTTTGGAGACCCTGTCGCCTACGGTGGTCGACATCGATACCGAGAAAGTCGACATCAAGAAGTTCATTCTCTCGGGGAAGACCGGCGAGGTTACCCTATCGGGAAGGATCGACTATGAGGAGAGGATGGATCTTTCCCTGAAGCTCGCCGGACTGGACGTTGCCCCCTGGGCCGCGCTTCTCACCCCGGAGCCGGTGGGGGGGAATCTTTCTCTGGATGCGCAACTTAAGGGAGATTTTCAGAATCCGCAGATCAGCTCCAGAGGAGAAATACGGCAACTCAAGCTCAAAGGCATGGAGCTGGGAGATCTGAAAGCCGATCTGCGGTATGGGGAAAAGAAGCTTGAGATCCAGAATCTGGCAGTGACCAAGGAGGATTGGGAGTACGTGCTGAGCGGGATCCTGCCTATTGATCTATCCTTCTACGCGGCAAAACAAAGAGTCCTCGAAGAACCACAGAGTCTTCGTCTTCACGCCAAGGGAAAGAGGCTGGAATTGATCAGATGGTTCATCCCGGACATTGAGTACCTCACCGGAGACTTTGACGGTGACTTGAACATATCGGGGACTCTGTTTCATCCCCAGTTGGATGGAAAGATGAGCGTCCGGGACGGAAGGTTGAAGTTTGCCCAGCTGGTTGATCCCGTGGAGGGGCTGTCGGTGGACATGAGAATGGAAAACGAGAATCTAATCCTGGATAACGTAGACGGTTTTGTGGAACGGAAAGAATCCGAAGGGGGCGGCCCACTTAGGCCCATCTGGAAAATGTTTTCTCAAAAAAAAGGATTCAAAGGGGAGGTTAACGGCTTTGGAACCATAAACCTGAAGGACGTCAACGACATCGACTACGACCTCTATTTCTCGGGGAATAAGGTTCCTCTGAACTATGAATATGCCGATCTGTCGGGGATAGGTGATTTCAGCCTGGAGATCACGGGCAAAGGCGCTCCTCTGGTTTCTGCTCAGATAATCCTGTCGGAGCTTTCCTACCGTGAGCCTTTTGCCTCCTCCAGTTCGGAAAGCCCACTGGCTCCCACTTACTCTCCAGAGAACCTGTGGGATTGGGACTTCGACATATCTGCTGCGAACAATTGCTGGATCATCAATAACGACGTGAACTTAGAATTCGATGGAGAGGTGCGGGTCTTGCGGGAGGGGGGAGAGCTAAGGATCCTGGGCGATCTGGAGACCATTCGAGGAAAATATTTTCTCTATGGAACCACCTTCAACATCGAAAAAGGCTCTTTCACGTTTGACAACATAAAGAAAATTGATCCCAAGATCGATTTCTCAGTTTCCAGCCGAGTGCGGGGGGCAGCGCCAAGCTCGACCGGCCAGGGCAGCCTGGTAAGCACCGGTTCGACCGATGAGATCACGCTGGCCATCAAGGGAACTATCTCTGAACCGGAGGTGCAGCCAGAGACAGATTCACCCTATTCCCAGGAAGACATCCTCGGGCTTTTGGCTTTTCAGCGTGGCCTATCCTCTGTCGATTCGGCAAGCGTGGGAACCTTGTTCCAGGAACGGGTGATCAAAAGCCTGGGTGGCGCTTATAGCAGCCGTTTCCTGGAAAACATCGCCGGCCAAACGTTAGGGGTGGAAACCTTTGAGATCGTTCCGGCTTGGAGTGAGAAGTTCCATCTCACGGACGCTCAGATCACTGTCGGCAAATACGTCTCCGAGAAAATCTATCTTCACTATACCCGCCGCTTGTCTCAATCCAGCGGACAGGAGAGCGGCGTGGAGTATAGATTAAATAAGCACCTGCTCTTAGAAGGACGCAAAGACAACCAGGGACTCTTTCATTTCGGATTGAATCTGAACTACGAATATTGAAGATTGCAGTCCACATCGAGCAAGGATGGTGACCCGTGAAGGAAGCATTCGGACAGGCGAGAGAAGGCAGCGACTTTAACCCAGCCAGCCGGTGTGGACCAGGTGAAGCCTCTTCTGGTTAGGCTTCGCTCAAGGGCCAGTTTTCTCGAGAATAGGTATCGCACCCTGGAGGGTTTGAGCCAGTGACATATGATGGTGGGAATCGGATTCTTGGCCAGGCTCGGATAACGTGTGCGCTTCGATACAGCGTTTCCAGCGTCAGTGAGGCCTGAGATTCTCTCATGGATGAGCCGACGAAACATATTCTTAGGGTCAGCATGGTTCTAAATCGTTTTTGTTTTCTAACTAATATCTTAGTAGCATGGCTTCTCCTCAGCTTGCCTGCTTTGGCCAGCAATCAGAAGAAGCCGATTATCGAGAAGATCGCCGTCGGGGGAAACAATTACTTCTCCGAAGACAAAATAAAAGACCAGATGAGCTTGAAGGAAAACCGATGGTACAACCTACTTGGAAAAAGAAGATACAATCCCAAAAAGGCGGAGTTGGACCAAGCCTCTATCGATTCGCTGTATCACGTGAATGGATTCCTGGCTGCGGACTGCCAAATCAGCGCCGCACCGAGGAAAGAGCAGAGCTGCGTGGTCGAAGTGCAAATCAAAGAGGGAGTCCAGATCAGGCTGGGGAGCGTGGCTTTGGAGGGGGGATTGCCGGAGCTGGAAGAGAAGACCAGAAAAGAGCTCAAACCCTTGAACCCAGGTACGCCCTTCAACTGGACCCGGCTCTATGGCACCGTTTTCAACATCAAGAGCATTTATGCCAACAACGCTTATCCCTATGCCGAGGTCCAGATTCTCTTGCCTGAGAGGACGGATTCCTCGGTACAGAATGTGACCTTTAAAGTAAGCCAAGATAAGAAGGTTTACTTCGGAAAGATGAGCTTTGAAGGGCTGAAGCTCACCCGGGAGAAGGTGGCGCGGAGAGAGCTGACCATAAAGGAGGGAGAGCCTTATTCCCGGGAGAAGATCATGGACAGCCAGCAGAGGATTTTCTCCACCGGGCTTTTCAGCTATCTTACCTTGAAAGCCAAGGATGTGGAACAAAAGCCGGAAAAGCCGGATTTCGTCTTGAGGGTGATAGAGAAGAAACCGAACTATGTCGGCACCCGCATGGAACTGGCTCAAAATCAGCCCCAACCCGTGAACCAGCAAGAGTATCTTACCGTGGACTTCACCGGGGAATGGGGGAATAGGAACTTGGCCGGCACCTCGCGAAAGATTGGACTCTCCGGTTTCTATAGTTACGAAATCGTACCCAAGATCCAAAGGCTTTCCAATCGGCTCGCCCTGACGTACACCGAGCCATGGTTTTTGGAGACCAGAACTCTTTTGGGGTTGGACCTATATTACGAACCCGGAGTGCAGAGTGCGGTCCAGGAATATCGGATTGAGTCCTACGGAGGAAATTTGAATCTAAGCCGGGAGTACAAGGAGCACACCAAAATGTGGCTCACTTACAGCTATCAGCAGGTGAAAATCTACAGCATCCCTCCCGAGGTGTTGGAGACTTACAAAAGAGAACAAGGGATAAACGTGCGGCGAAAGATCATTCTCTCCGGAGAAAGGGACACCCGAAGCAATATCTTCATCCCCCTGGACGGGTCATTCGTCCAGGTTTACTCTGAGCTGGTTGGTGGATTCATGGGTGGCGACAACAACTTTTATGAGTTTACCTTCTCCTGGTCCAGATACAACCATCTGGGAAGAAGGAAGATATTGAACGTGTTGGCCACGCGGATAAAGCTGGGCTATGCCGAGGAACTGACCCGCCATGATTACGTTCCCACCTTTGACCGGTTCTATATGGGTGGCGCATCGAGCATGCGGGGATACAAAGAAAACAGCATGGGTCCGGTGGACGCCGAGGGAGTTCCCACCGGCGGCAAAGTGATGATGTTGGGGAACTTAGAGTATCGTCGCGCCCTTTTCTGGAAGCTGGGCTACGCCGTCTTCGTGGATGCGGGGAATCTCTGGGAGGAGGTGAAAGAGATCAAGGTGAAGAATGTCAAGCTTACTTCAGGTCTGAGCATGCAGTTTTTCACGCCGGTCGGTCCTCTGCGCTTGGATTATGGAAGACAGCTTCCCATAAGACAAAGCCCGCAGAGCGGAAGATTCCATTTGAGCATATTGTACGCATTCTAAGCGCCCGCGAACAGTCGAGCCTCCGGAAGAATGAACGAATTTACTTCGTCTATTCTGAAGAAGAAATGATCAAACTGGCCATCGCTCCCATAATCGGCATTACCTGTTCCATGGAATACGACATTGAGGGAAGAGAGTACCCCACGGCCTACGCCTTCGATTATTTGAAGCGAAACTATTATGAGGCGGTGGAGCAGTCGGGAGGGATTCCAATGGCTCTGCCCAATTCAAGAAGGATAGAGAACGTCAACTCCCTCCTAAAAGTAGTGGATGGTCTTCTGATCAGCGGCGGGAATGACGTTGATCCGGCCTGTTATGGGGAAGAGAGAAAGGCCGAAAACTTAAGCATTACACCCGAGAGGGATCATCTTGAAATGGCCCTGGTGAACCAAGCCCATGCCCTGCAAATGCCGATGCTGGCTATCTGTCGGGGAATGCAGTTGGCGAATGTGGTCTTTGGAGGGAGTCTTTACCAGGATTCTTCCTTTGAGCCTGAGTTCCTTGACCATACCCTTGAAGGCTCGACCACTTACCACAAGAAGCACCCGGTGATCATCAAAGAAGGCAGCAAGCTTTTCCAGATAGTCAAAGAAAGGCGAATAATGGTCAACACCAGCCACCATCAGATGGTCAAAAATGTCGGCACGGGACTGGTGGTTAGCGCCTGGTCGGAGAAGGATGGAGTCATCGAAGCTTTGGAGACGGAGGACGATCGTTTCCTTATATGTGTGCAATGGCATCCGGAGCTTTTGAAGGAGAAAAGCTCTGCCGTTCTGTTTGATGCGTTGATTCAGTCTGCGGACGAATTCAAATCAAGAAAGTCCCGGCATTCTGCGGGACATTAAGCGGTTTGGACGGACTCTGTGATAAACAAAAAGCAAATGCTTTCGAGAGTCCAGCTATACGTGATAGCTGACCCGAACATATGTGGAGCTAAAGACATCTGCGACGTGGTCCGGCAGGCAATTGATGGTGGGGCAGAGATGATCCAGTACCGCGACAAGGACTCAAACGACGACAATTTCCTCCACACAGCTTCAAAACTGAGCGGCATTTGCAGAGAAAAGGGTGTTCCGTTCATCGTCAATGACCGGGTTGAAATCGCCCTCAAGATGGTTGCAGACGGAGTGCACGTAGGACAAGAAGACCTCTCGGTGGAGGAGGCGAAAAGAATCTTGGGGTCGGAAAGAATCATTGGCAAATCGGCAGAAACGATTCAACAGGCTAAACAGGCGGAAGCAGAAGGCGCCGACTACGTAGGAATCGGTCCGGTCTTCGATACCGCTTCCAAGAAGATCAGTCAACCCATCGGTCTGGACATAATTCGACAAGCCAGGGAAAGCCTGAGAATTCCCTTTTTTGCAATCGGCGGCATCGATCTGAACAATGTCGACCAGGTAATCCAAGCCGGAGGCAATCGAATCGCAGTCATCTCGGTGCTGATGCTATCAGGCAACATAGGATTGTGTGCCACCAAACTTTCAGCAAAACTTAAGGTCAGTTTCTGAGTTCGGGACTTGCGGGGATGGGCACGCTGTGCTTCAATAAAGGGGGAAAACAGGATTCCCGCTTTCTACCATAATAGATGCGTCAGAGTCTTCACTGCGTTCAGAATGTCGACAGGCACATCCCCCGTCATCTCATGAGTTCGTGCATTTGTGTGAGGGGGTGTTTTCTGTCGGATTAATCTTGACAAATTTAGTAAACATTCGTATTTTATCGTCGTAATACTATGAGAAGGTGAATAATGAACATATCCACCCGAGGAAGATACGGTTTAAGAGCGCTCTTGGAGATCGCAGTTCAGCCCGAAGGCACGCCGGTGACCATCAGAGACATCTCCGAGCGGCAGCAGATGTCGGTGACCTATCTGGAGCAGATTCTCCACCGGCTCAAGAAGGCCGGGCTGGTAAGGAGCATTCGGGGAGCCAGGGGGGGATACGTTTTGGGGCGGAAAGGGGACAAGATAAACGTGAGCCAAATCATCGGCGCCTTGGATGGGCCTATCTCCATCTCCCATTGCGATTTTCCCAAAGAGCGGGAGAAAAGCTGCATCGGACCTTCCGCCTGCGTCTCCCGCGTATTATGGAAAAGACTGGAAGATCTTATTGAAAAGGCCCTTTCCAGCGTGACCTTGGCCGATCTGCGGGAGGAAACCTGCAATCTAAAGGCTACTAAACCAGCCCACTATCGGAGGAGAAAATGAAGAGGGTCTATTTGGATCACAACGCCACTACCCCGGTGCGAGCCGAAGTGCTGGAGGCCATGCTGCCATACTTCAAAGAGAAATTCGGGAATGCGTCCAGCATTCACGAGTTCGGCAGGGAAGCCAAGGTGGCACTCGAAGAGTCAAGGGAAAAGGTAGCCGCACTTATCGGCGCCTCTTCCAACGAGATTTTCTTTACCGGCGGCGGCACTGAATCCGACAATCTTGCGGTTAAGGGGACGGCTTTTGCCAATAGAAAGAAAGGCCTGCATATCATAACCTCCAAGATCGAACACCATGCCGTGCTGGAGAGCTGCAAGTTCCTGGAGAAAGAAGGATTCGAGATCACTTATCTTCCGGTGAACCCGCAGGGGGTGGTCGACCCGGAGGACTTGAGGAAAGCGTTGCGGGACGACACCACGCTCGTATCCATAATGTATGCCAATAATGAGGTGGGGAGCATTCAACCGATCGAAGAGCTGGCCAAAGTCGCCAAAGAGAAGGGTGCGTACTTTCACACCGATACAGTTCAGGCGGCAGGAAAGATTCCCATCAACGTGCGGAAGCTGAATGTGGATATGCTCTCTATCTCCGCTCATAAGATTTATGGACCTAAAGGAGTGGGAGCCCTTTTCGTCCGAAAGGGGGTCCGAATTACTCCCTGGTCTCATGGCGGACGTCATGAGCGTTCCAGGCGGGCAGGCACGGAGAACGTCCCGGCTATCGTGGGTCTTGCCAAAGCGCTGGAGCTGGCGACCAATGAGTTGGAGAGTCAGAGCGAATATCTTAGAAACTTGACCGAGGCATTCTACCAGAGATTGGTGCAGTCCATACCGGACATCATCCCCAATTGCGACTTACGGCAGCGGATACCCAACACTTTGAACTTGTCGTTCAAGGGGGTGGAGGGAGAATCGATAATCTTGAGCCTCGACCTCAAGGGGGTGGCGGTGGCTTCCGGGTCGGCGTGTACCTCCGGAGCTTTGGAGCCGTCTCACGTTCTTTCGGCCATGGGCGTTCCCCCGGAAATAGCCCAGGGAGCCATCCGATTCAGCTTTGGGAGAGATAACACCATGGAGGACGTTGAGTACGTGGCAGGCATTCTTCCGGAGATAGTCCAGAGACTGAGGTCTATGTCTCCTTTGTATGCCCAGAAACAATGAGGCCAGGGGGAATCTACCAGGAACTCTGTATCGAAAAAGCATGGGAGAAACGATGTATAGCGCAAAGGTAATGGAGCATTTTCAAAATCCCCGCAACGTGGGAGAGATCAAAGACGCGGATGGCGTGGGAGAGATCGGGAATCCGGTGTGCGGGGACATTATGAAACTGTATATCAAAGTCAAGGACGACAGAATCGTCGATGCCAAATTCAAGACGTTCGGATGCGGTGCCGCCATAGCCACCTCCAGCATGGTGACTGAGCTGGTTAAGGGCAAGACCCTGGAGGAAGCTGAGAGAATTTCCCGGGATACGGTGGCGGAAGCGTTAGATGGCTTGCCTCCTATCAAGATGCACTGTTCTAATCTGGCAGCGGACGCTCTGCACAAGGCAATACAGGACTACAGAAGCAAGCCGAAGAATAAAAGTCAAGGTTAGAGACATAGAAAAGCAACCATATCTCTCTTCGGATCTACGGCTGCTCGTAACCTGACATGAACGCATGAGTAATTCTCCAAATGGCACAAATCCGCTGGTGGTGGTGGCGATGAGTGGCGGTGTGGACAGCTCACTGGCGGCTTTTTTATTGAAACAAAAGGGTTACCCGGTGGTAGGAATGTCCATGAAGCTGTGGGACTTCCGGGAGGTGGGAGGAGAAGCTCACCCGGACGGACGATGCTGCTCCTTGGAAGGCTTGGATGATGCGCGTGCAGTCTGCCAGAAGATGGGGGTGCCTCACTATGTAGTCGATATGCGGGATGACTTCAGAAAGGATGTGATTTCCAACTTCGTCGAGGAGTATGCCGAGGGTCGAACCCCCAACCCATGCGTGATCTGCAATACGAGGATCAAATGGGATAGCTTGTGGAAAAAGGCCCAGTCTGTTGGAGCAAGCTTGATTGCCACCGGGCATTATGCCCGCATAGAGTATGACCCGCAGCTGAAGAGACATCTCCTGCTGAAAGGGATCGACTCAACCCGCGACCAGTCGTACGCCCTCTGGGGGCTCTCTCAGGAAGACCTGGGCCGGACCGTCTTTCCCTTGGGTGAGTTGACCAAAAGGCAAGTTAGGACATTAGCGAGAGAATATGGCCTGAAAGTTGCGGAGAAAGAGGAAAGCCAGGAGATTTGCTTTGTGACGGATGATGATTACCGCAGATTCATAAAAGAATGGCATGCAAGTGCGGAGCAAGTGTCACGGGTCAAGGGTCAAGGCAAAGAGATTCGACCCGGTCCCATCCTCAACTTGAAAGGCGAAAAAATAGGCGAACATCAGGGAATTCCGTTTTATACTATCGGACAGAGAAAAGGATTGAAGATAGCGGTTGGGCGACCCCTATATGTGGTGCGAATCGATGCAGAACGAAATGCAATTTACGTTGGTGAAGACCATGACCTTTTCCAATCCTCTTTTGCAGCGACCAGGCCAAACTGGATCGCCTTCGATAAGTTGGACAGGGAAATCGATTGCGAAATTAAGATAAGATATCAACACACTCCCCAGAAAGGAAGGATTTACCCGTTGACAGAGGATCAGGTCATGGTTAGATTGAATCATCCAGAGCGCGCTATTACTCCAGGACAATCTGTGGTGTTTTATCAGGGAGAGGTGGTTCTGGGTGGGGGGGTGATAGATAAAATGGTCAACGGATAGAGCAGATTCAGTCTGCAAGGAATATAGTTGTAGGAGGGTAGTTTGGATTTGCCAAAATGCAAGAATTGCGATCATGAGAGCAATGCCAAGGATGGTGTTTGCTCTCTGAAAAAGGCTTCCGACGGGTTACCTTTTCGTTGTGTTGGTGCTTGGTCAGAAGCAAAACATTATTACTTAAAAAGATATATAGAGACTTTCACAACGTCCATGAGGAAAAAATGGCACGGTCAACTTTACTACATTGACCTTTTCACGGGGCCGGGCAAGTGTATGGCAAGAGAAACCGAAAGAGAAATTGATGGTTCACCATTAATTGCTTTAAACACATTATACCCTTTTGCGAGATATTTTTTCGTAGACTTAAATGATGAAGTCTTGAATACCTTGTCCGAAAGATGCAAAAATCATCCAAACCTCAAACGAGTAAAGTTAATCCGCAGTGATTGTAATTTAGTCATAGATGATATAATAACTGACATACCACCAAGATCATTAAGTTTAGCTTTTATTGATCCAACTGGTTTACATTTCAAGTTTCCAACCTTGCAAAAATTAGCTCAAAGAAGAGTGGATTTAATTATTACTTTCCCAATAGATATGGCTATAAAAAGGAACATAAACAAGTTTTTGTCAGAACCTCATTGTCCTTTAGATGATGTAATTGGTGATACAGGATGGAGACAGTTTAGTACAGGACGAGAAATTATAGAATACTATAGAAAGAAACTAACATCTTTGGACTATCAAGATGTTAAATTGGGCGAGGAAATTCCAATACGGAGTATAAACAAGAATTTACCTTTATATTGTCTTTTATTTGCTTCTAAACATCCGTTAGGTCATCAATTCTGGCAAGATATAAGCAAAATTGAACACACTGGACAGAGGAGATTCGATTTCAATGGGTTCCCAAATCTTGCTTTTTAATGTTGCCATAAACAATAGGGTAAAGGTCAAATATAAAAAATATTATCTGTTGAATGGCAAAACAAAAACCTTGTTTGGACAGGTCAATGATGGCTCGATTATTACCCGTTTTGATAAAACTCCATTACCGGAGAAAACCACCGATGTGGTGTGCCCACACTTTGTAGAACTAAAGTGGGCCTATGGTTGTCCATTTGATTGCTCATGGTGTTACCTGAAAGGCACCTTCCGCTTTAGGCCAGAAGGCATCAAACCAGTAATTAAAGACTTGGAAAAAGTAAAGTTACATGTGCAGACTTTTCTTAATGAAGTGAAAGAGCCGGAGATTTTGAATACTGGTGAGCTTGCGGACTCACTTATGTTGGAGAATGGTTCAAATGCATTTTCCAAATTTATTATCCCCTTATTTGAAACTCAAAATAAACACAAAGTTTTATTTGTAACCAAGTCGAGTAATATTAAAAACCTATTAAACATAAATCCACACAATCAGGTAATCGTGAGTTTTACCTTAAACGCGATGCCAGTCGTTGAATTGTGGGAGAAAAAGGCTCCCAGAGTTCTGGATAGGATCAAAGCGGCAGAAAAACTAAGTGAAGCAGGATATGAGGTGAGGATAAGAATCGATCCCATCGTGCCAATTGACAATTGGGAGAACTTCTATCAAGAACTTATAGATAACGTGTTTGCGAGATTCAAACCTGAAAGAATCACTCTTGGTTCTTTGCGTGGTTTGCAAAGCACAATAAATGGGACAAAGGACAGATCATGGGTTCACTATCTAAAAGAGACCTCCAATTGGGGAAAGAAGGTAGATTTTACAACTCGGCTAAAAATGTATTCGAGTATTGTTGCTTATTTGAAACAAGAATATAAATATAATAACGTGGCCTTTTGTAAAGAGACAAGGGCAATGTGGCAAAAGTTAGAAATGAACTACAAGAATATAAGATGTAATTGCATCTGGTAATTAGGAAATGAATTACATAGGAATCATTAATAGATTTTAGCTTTAAAGTCAATACTCAAAACCCAAAGGAGGTTTCCATGTTGGAGATCAAATTGGCCGGCAGGGGGAACGTTCGGGATCTTTACACCGGCTGTTACACGGATGACATCAAGGGTCAGCAGGCGATGAACAAATCAGCCGAACTGTTCTTTAAGAAGGAGAAAAAGGGCTGGACCGGATTGGTAGCTTATGACGATGGACGGGCGGTGGGAAGGGCAGAGTTTTATCCTCTGGAGGAGAGTTTTGCCGGCATCTCCGGTGATAACCTGTATTTTATGCCATGCATAAACATTCTGAAAGATCACCGGAAGAAAGGATACGGCGCAAAGCTGATGGAGGAGCTGCTCAAAGCCACCTCTGACCGCAAAGGAGTTGTCACCTGGACGGTGCAAGAAGGGTGGATGCCCAAAGAATTCTTCGAAAAAATGGGGTTTGTGGTGGCATCCCGAATAGGACCTGCGCTCCTGCTTTTGTACAAACACCAAGAGGATGCCAAGGTCAAGATGCTGAAAGCCAAGTTAGCTCCCAACAACAAGCCCGACAAGGTGAACCTTGACGTGGTCTGGTCTCATTCGTGTCCATACATGATCTCAAACTACGAAAAGCTTTTGACGAAGGCCAAAAGTCTCTCTCCTTCGGTGGAAGTGACCGAGCACTTCCTGAGGGAGAGGAAGGACTTGGAAAACTTGGGAGAGATGAACCTGTACGTGGACGGCCAGACGCCTTTCTTTGGACCGGCCTCTGAGGAGGAAGTGGAGAAAGTGATCAAAGAGCACCTGGCCAAGAAGGGCCTGGACAAGTAAGGGGGCTAAAGAGAGGGGTACAAAAAGGGTCGATGGATTGAATGGATACGGCAGATGGAAAAACCGGGAGCAGAGGGCTCATTCGTTTCAAAAGAGGTTTTTGAGGGACTATTTTGGGCGAAGAACTTGGAGTGTTCACCTTTAGGTGAACAGCACGAAGGCCTTTTGTTTTTTTTCTGAAGAGATAATACTTACCAAATGAATGGCTGGTCGGGCTGAAGCCTGACATTCCAATAACTTCAGCGCTATCTAACGTTCCAAGAGGTTTCTCACCATTAACTGTTCTTTTGAGAGGGGAAGTTCATGAAATCCAAGAAAGGATTGAAGATTCTAATAGGCATCGTTGCCGGGGTAATCATACTGCTGGTTCTGGCCTCGGTTGTGGCTAAGATCATCTTCACCAAGCAGAAGCTTCTGTCAATGCTGGTGCCGAAGATCGAGACGGCGCTCAAGAGAAAAGTTCAAATTGACGACGTTTCCATTTCCATCTGGGGAGGGCTGGGTGTAGACGTCAAAGGCATGAGGGTTTTGAACCCGGCAGGTTTCGTCCGCCCGGAGCTTTTTAAGTTCGATCAGCTTTCCATCCGGGTCAAATTCATGCCCCTTTTGCGGAAAAGAATCGAAGTCAAGAAACTGATTCTTAGTAATCCGGAGATCAGTCTGGAGAAGAACAAAGATGGAATCTCCAACTATGGGGATTTGATCACCAGCAGCGGCGGGAAAATCGTTTTGCCCTTAGCTTCCGATCAGGTGGAAATAAAGGACGGCACTATTTCCTATGTGGACGACCAGGACGGGAAAAGTGTCATTTTGCATAAGTATGAGGAGACGGCCAGGCTCTCATTGGATGAGAAGATGGAGAATGCCCGGGCCACGGGGAAAATCACTGTGCCCCAGATTGAGTTGAATCTCCCCTCATACAAAGGAACGCTTCCTCCACTCACTTTCTATTTGGAACACGACATAAACCTAAACATGTCTACCGACGTCCTCGAGATTAAGGCACTGAAAATCGGGATTGCGAAAATATCCTTGACCGCCACTGGAAAGGTGCAAAACATCAGCGCCACTCCCGTTTTGGATTTGGCTATCCAGTCCACCGATATCTCATTGGCGGACATCCTTGCATCTCTGCCCAAAGAGAAGTCCTCCCCACTAAACAAGCTCACGACATCCGGGACTTTGAAAGTATCAGCCTCTGTCCAGGGAGAGGCCAAAGGAGAGCCTCTTCCGCAATTCAAGGGGAAGATTGGTCTGCAAAATGTGAAAGTCGAGTTCGCCGGTGTGCCTGAGTCTTTCAACATGTCCTACGGAGAAATGAATTTCGATAATCGCAGTTTGAGCTTTTCTTCATCACAAGCCCAATTCGGTCAAGCACCCATGGAGCTTAAACTGGTGGTGGAAAACTTCTCTGATCCCAGCATAACCTCCGAATTGAAGGCCAAGCTGAATCTTGCCATTGTCAGCGCATTCGTCCGCCTGCCTGAGAGAACCAGCTTGGCCGGTGATGCAGAAATCAATGTCAAGGCCTACGGCAAGATCAAAAGCTCTGCCGGGACCATCGGACCAGAAAGGATGAATTTTACCGGGCAGGTACAGTTGACAAAGGTGGAGGCGACTACTCCGGCTTTGGGGGTCCCGGTGAGTAATCTGAATGCAGACCTCTCCTTCCAGAAAGGAGACGTCGATATATCGAGCTTGAGTCTTTCCCTGGGAAGCTCATCTTTGAGTCTTCAGGGAAAACTCTCGGGAGCCATTCCCTATTTTCTATTCAAGGATCAGAAGAAACCTCTTTTCAGTTTCAATCTGAATTCTCCCATGCTCAACTTAGACGAGATTCTGCCAGCTTCCGCTCAAGGCACAGGCGGAGCAACAGGCAAAGCCACAGACAAAACCAAAGGAGCCGACACGATTCCTCTGCCCGACATCAACGTAAACGGGCAGATCGCCATCCAAAAGGCCGTCTTTCGAAAAGTCGAATTCGCCGATCTTTCTGCCAAGGTGGATGTCACCGATGGGGTGTTGCGTCTGGATAACATAGTCACCAAAGTCTACTCCGGATCGGTAGGAGGCAAGGTAACTTGCGACTTGAACCAGATCGAGCACATTCCATATAACATAGATCTGACCGCCAATCAGATTGAGGCCAACGATTTTCTTTCACGATTCACCTCATTCGATAATCACCTTTTCGGCAAGCTGAACCTGACCGCCACCTTCTCCGGAAAGGGTAATGCCCTGCCGGACGTTCAAAAGACTCTTGCTGGCAACGGAACGGCTAACTTCGCCGACGGCAAGCTGGTCAATTGGGAGCTTTTGGACAAAGCCGCATCTTTCTTCAACGTCCCGAGCTTCAAGGAACAGCAGATAAAGACCCTCAAGAATTCCTTCAGAGTTGCAGATTCGAGGGTGTGGTTTGACGATTTCGCCGCAGTTACCAAAGACGGCGATTTCAATCTCACCGGATCGGTCGGGCTGGACGGTTCCTTGGACTACAAGCTGACGGCAGTTCTCTCGCCGGAGCTTTCGACCAGGTTCGATGCTCTGGGTAGTTTTTCCGATTACGTAAAGAACGAACAAGGGAGAGTGGTTCTGGATATCAAGATAACCGGCCCTGCCAAAAATCCCGAATTTGCCTGGGATGCTTCGAGGGCGCAGGGGAAGCTAAAAGAGGACCTGAAGGCCAAGGCCAAAGAACAAGGGAATAAGGTTCAAGATCAATTGAAAGAGAAAGGGCAGGACCTGCTGAATGATTTGTTAAAGAAGAAGAAGAAATGAAGATGTCCGCGGTCAGCTGTCCTTCGACTGTGCTCAGGACAAGTCGGCCGTCCGCCACAAAATCAGGGCAGACTTTTGAGTTTGTAGGGACAGCCCTCGTGGCTGTTCGTCTATAAGTTAGGACAGGGACACGCCCTGTCCCTACGTAATTCCTCTCTCGCAAGACGAGTTTTTAAACACGCCCTTTAGGGTGCGACAAGGATCGCAGACTAAACCCTGTGGTTACCATTGAGAAACTGACGTAACAGTTGAGGATTGAATAATGAATGCCTTTATAATTGTTGCTATTGTAGGACTCCTCATCTTTCTTTTTGCGTTTGTTTTTTCACGTAAAGTTAGACGAAAGAAACAGAGAAAGGTTCTTGAGTGGGAACCAATTACAGAAAAAAGGGACAAGCGCCTTCGTTTTTGGGCATATGTAGGTGGAATAGGTGGAATTGTTGCTATTTTAGCGTTGGCTGTGGCTGTTTACACTGAATTTCACATAGGTCGGATTGGAAAGGAAACTGGGAAAATCCCGTCGTTGGAGAAAAAAGTTGGTGAGATAACAGACTATCTCGACGGTTTGCCCCAAACCAAAAACCCAGAGCTGAAAAGACTTTTTGAAAAAGGTTATTCTTTGTATAAAGATGAGAAATATTCCGAAGCCATAGATACTTTTAACGCGTGCCTGAAACTAAAGACCAAAGACAGCGAAAGAGGAGCCCTTTTGGTTCTGATTGGCAACGCTTTTAGATCTCTTGGCAAGCTCAAGGAAGCTGAAGATCATCAGCAAGAGGCGCTTTTGATTGGAAGGAGAATAAAAGATAAACAAGGTGAAGCTGCGGCTTTGGGCAACATCGGTCTGATCTATCAAGATAAGGGTGATTTGGATCAGGCTTTGAAGTATCATCTGGATGCGTTGAAGATTGATAAGGAGATAGGTTACAGGCAGGGTGAGGCAAGTGATTTGGGCAACATCGGTGTGATCCATCAAGACAAGGGTGATCTGGATCAGGCTTTGAAGCAGTTTGAAGAAGTGCTAGTTATGGAAAGAGAGTTACGACGCAAATGGGGTGAGGCAACTGCTTTGGGCAACATCGGTCTGATCTATCAATCTAAAGGTGATCTGGATCAGGCTTTGAAGTATCATCAAGAGTCCTTGAAGATCAAAAGGGAGATAGGTTATAAGCAAGGTGAAGCTAATTCCTTGGGCAACATCGGTCTGATTTATCAATCTATGGGTGATCTGGATCAGGCTTTGAAGTATCATCAGGATGCTTTGAAGATTCATAAGGAGATAGGTTACAGGGAGGGTGAGGCAAGAGATTTGGGCAACATCGGTCTGATCTATAAATCTAAAGGTGATCTGGATCAGGCTTTGAAGTATCATCAGGATGCATTGAAGATTGCTAAGGAGATAGGTTACAAGGAGGGTGAGGCGAGTGATTTAAACAATATTGGTTCAGTCTATGAAGCCAAAGGTGATTTGGATGAAGCCTTAAAGCACTACAATGAGGCTCTAAAGATTTCTGAAGAAATAGGGGTGCCGGAGCAGATTGGGATAGTGAAGAAGAATATTGAAATAGTCACTCAACAGATGAGAAACAGAAAATGACGGATGACGAATGAGGGATGGAAGCACACCTCGCCCCCTTAATCCCCCTCTCCATGAAGACGTCCGCCGTCCGCAGTCGGTCGACCGCCGCAAAATAAATGCAGACTTCTGAGTAGAGGAGGTTAGCAAATTGTAGGTCGGGCTGTCGCAAGATGCGCATGCATTCATACGAACTGCCCGACAAAAAAATACTGGGGTTGAGGTTTTCGTAGGGACAGCCCTTGTAGCTGTCCGTCGTTGATGCTTCGGCAATGCAATTGCCGAAGCTAAACAGCACCGGCATTTCCTAATGTTGATCATGATGGAGAGGTCAAGGTATGAATATCGTTATAATTGTCGGTATCATTCTTGCTAGTGTCGGATTGATTATATTTCTTTCTGCGTTGGTTTTTTCACGGAGGATCAAACTAAAGAAACGAAAAATAGTTCCTGCGTACGTGTCAATACCGGAAAAAAAAGAGAAGATTCTTCGAGGTTGCACCTATGCAGGTTTGATAGTCGCTTTTTTTGGCGTGGTAATTGCTCTATGGACCGACCTCCATCTTGGTCGGATTGAAAACGAAAACCGGAAACACCTAGCTGAGACAAATAAACGGCTAGATTCTTTGCAGGTCCAATCTCACGCGATCCTAACTTTTCTCGATGGGTTGCTCGGAAGCAAAAATCCAGACTTGAAAGGACTTTCTGAAAAAGGTTATTCTTTGTACGAAGGTGAAGAATATTTTGACGCTATCGATACATTTAAGGCATGCTTAAAACTAGAAACCGAGCCTAGCGAAAGAGAAGCTCTTTTCATTCTCATTGGTAATGCGTTTCATGCACTTAAAAGGTTCGAAGAGGCTGAAGATTCTTATCAAGAAGCTCTCCGTATTGGGAAAACAATAGATGACGAAGAAGGAGAAGCGGCCGCTTTGGGCAACATCGGTCTAATATATCAAGCTAGAGGTGATCTAGATCAGGCTTTGAAGTATTTGGAAGAGGCTTTAGAAATTCATGGCAAGATAATTTTCCGGGAGGGGGAGGCAAGTGATTTGGGCAACATCGGTCTGATCTATCAAGCTAAAGGTGATCTAGATCAGGCTTTGAAGTATTATTCCTCTGCGTGGCAGATTAATATGCAGATAGGTCGCAAGGAGGGTGAGGCAAGTCAAACGGGCAACATCGGAAATGTCTGGTATCTCAAAGGTCAGCTGGATATGGCTTTGTGGTATTATCAGAGGGCGCTGAAGTTTTATAGGCAGACAGGCCGCCAGGAGGGTGCGGCAATTCAATTGAATAACATTGGCCTAGTCTATGAAACTAAAGGTGATTTGGATTCAGCCTGGCAGTCTTATAATGAGGCTATAAAGATATTTCAAGAAATAGGGATGCCAGAGCAGATTGGGAAACTGAAAGGGAATATTGAAAGAGTTTCCCAACAGATGAAAAACAAAAAATGACGGATGACGAATGACGGATAGAAACACACCTCACCCCCTTAATCCCCCTCTCTATTTCATGGGAGGGGGAGAGCTTCTGTGTAGCCGTACCTTTCAGGGTCTGTTGAAAAAGGCGAATTTCGGAGCGGGATAAGTTCCCGCCCCTATGAGTGATAATGATTTATCACACATAGAGCAGGGCATTCAGCCCTGCGAACGAAGGTGGATCCGCATCTGGCGGAGGTGAGGGGGAATCAAGCAAAACACAAAAGATCGAAGATGCATGAAAAATTCAAACCATGTAATCAGCCTTCTAATTCTTGTCATTCTCCTCCTTCCCCAGTTTTCTTTGTCTCAGCCCATACTAAGCACACCCCGTTTTGACATTTATGCCCACGACGCCAATCTGGGTAAAGAAATAGAGATTGCATTGGAATCCTCCTATCGGAAGATTTCCGATTTTCTCGACGACTCCCTGACTGACGTGGTCCATGTTTACGCGGTGAATAGCGAAGATGAATTCCGTTCGCTGGTGGGAAACGGTTTCCCGGACTGGGGAGTGGGATGCGCCGTTCCCAGCCAGAATTTGATCGTTCTGAAATCGCCTCTCCGGTTCAAGTATTATCGCCCATTCTCCCAGGTGGTTACTCACGAGTTGGCACATATATTTCTGGGAAAATTCTCCCGGGGCGGGAGAATCCCGCGCTGGCTGGACGAGGGATTTGCCATGTACCAGTCCCAGGAATGGGTGATCGGGCAGGACATAGTGGTAGCCCGGGCAGTTTTGACTGGCTCGATTCTCCCCCTGTCTCAAATCGAGGCAGTGAACGCCTTCGGCGAAAGTAAGGCCGAGCTAGCATACACCGAGAGCTTTCTTGCAGTTTCTTATCTTGATCGTGAGTACGGAGAGGGAACCATAAAGGAGCTGGTGACTAACCTATCGGGTGGTGTCGGCATAGATTTGGCGTTCCTCCGAACCATCGGGTCAAATTACCTCTCCTTTCAACTTGAGTTTGCCAAGTACATCAAGACTCACTATAATTGGGTCAGTTTTCTTGGGGACACCTTCTTTGTTTGGCTGGGGCTTGCTTTTCTGATCATATTCCTTTATTTTCTCAAAAGACGATACACCAGGAAAACCCTGGAGGAATGGGAGCTGGAGGAACAAGGCATAAAGAGGATGGATGAGTTCTCGGACGATCAGACATAGGCTGGAATACTGGATCACTTATTTGGTAGGTGCGTTCGCCAGAGCAATTCCCTATCGCCTGGCGCTTCTTCTGGGTTCTTTCCTCGGATGGCTGGCATTTGACGTCGTAAGAGTCCGACGGAAAACCACGCTAACTAATTTAAGAAAGTCGTTGGGCAAAGAAAAAGGTGAGCTGGCTCGAATTGGACGCCGGGCTTATCAGAACATAGGAAAATCGATGGTGGAATATTCGCTGTTTCCCTCTCTGGACAAGGAGAAGATCTTGAGGATGGTGGAATTTGAAGGAACTGAGCATTTTGATGAGGCGCTCAAGAGGGGAAAGGGAGCGGTGGTGGTGGCCGGCCATTTTGGGAGCTGGGAATTGATGGGAGCCGCCACCTGCCAAAAAGGTTATCCGGTCGATTTTCTGGTAGGGGAGCAACATAATCTTCTGGTGGATAATCTGATGAATGATTTCAGAAGGTCGGCGGGAATCGGAATAATCAAAATGGGAGCGGCGGCCAAAGGGGTCATCCGGGCTTTGAAGAATAACCGGTTTGTGGCCATGCTTTCCGATCAGGATGCCGGTGAAGACGGAACGGTGGTCGAGTTTTTCAATCGTCCCGCATCCACGCCCAAAGGGCCGGCAGCTTTCGCCCTAAAGATGGATGCTCCGATCATCATGGCATTTATCGTCAGAAGCAATCACGGAAAGCAGAGAGTGATCATAGAAAAACCTATTTTTGAAGAGACTACTCCGGACAAAGAAGAGGACATCAGGAGATTGACCCAGGCTTATACCCGAATGTTAGAAGAATATGTTCGAAAGTATCCGGACCATTGGTTCTGGCCCCATCGCCGCTGGAAAAGCACGACCAAAGAGTATTGAGAATTTTATCAACCGATTAAGCGGATTAAACGGATGAAGTTATGGAGACGGTGAAGGAGAATTCAGTTATCCCTAAAACGCAGATGGGGAAAAGTCTTATCGGAGTGTCAAGCTTTAGCTTGACCTGAAAATCTTTAAAACGAGAAATCTTTACAAAGTACACCTAAAGGTGAACCCTCCAACTACGCCTTTCTATGTGGTTTTTCAGAGAATTTGTTTAGTTAAGTTGAAAACGGATCAAGATGAATGGAACATAAGCGAATTCTTATCATTCAGACTGCATTCTTGGGCGACGTCATTCTCTCCACCCCGCTGATCAAAGCTCTAAGAGGGCTATTTCCTCATTCATTTATCTCTTTTCTGCTCATCCCCGAAACAAAGAAGCTCTTGGAAAACAATCCCCACCTAAACGAGATTTTGGTTTACGACAAAAGAAACAACCGAGGTATCCGTGGTTTTCTGCATATCAAAAGCAAAATCAAGGAACGAAAGTTCGATTTGGCGGTGATACCGCATCGATCTCTGCGTAGTGCTCTCTTGGCCTATCTTTCCGGAATACCGGAAAGGGTCGGTTTCGACCAAAGCGCCGGTTCTTTTCTTCTTACCCAGAAGGTGGCTTACCGACAGAATACCCATGAGGTGGACCGCAATCTTTCCTTGCTTTCCAGTTTCAATTTGGAGCTAAAAGACAAGTCGCCTCAGCTTTTTCCTACTGAGGAAGACTTCTCCTATGCCCGAAAGCTCTTGCAGGATTCCGGCATTCAGGAACAAGATCGTATAGTGGGGATTGCCCCAGGCTCGGTGTGGGCAACCAAAAGGTGGCTGCCGGAGAGGTTTGCCGAGGTCTCGGATTTCCTTCTGAAACAGTCTGGGGCGAAGGTGATCTTCCTGGGTTCGGAAGACGATCGAAAGCTCTGTCTGCGGATCGCCGGAATGATGAAAGGGAAGCCTTTGGTTTTGGCGGGAAGAACCGATGTTATGCAATCTGCCGCCGTAATCAGTTTCTGCAAAGTGATTCTCTCCAATGACAGCGCGCCTGTTCATATAGCTTCTGCCATGAAACGGCCGGTGGTGGCAATCTTCGGCTCCACCATCCCCGAATTTGGCTTTGCGCCTTATGGTGTACACCACACGATTACCCAAAGAAAGTTATACTGTCGGCCCTGCGGGATACACGGAAGAAGGAAATGCCCTGAAAAACACTTTCGATGTATGAGGGAGATTCTCGCAGCAGAAGTTTTTCAAGCGGTCGCCCTCCATTTACAGTGAAATGCTCTTGTTCACCTCACCCCCTTTCTTCCCCCTCTCCATGAAATGGAGAGGGGGATAGGGGGAGAGGTTACCAATATGCTCAAATACAAAATCACAGTTATTGGAACCATCAACAAAGATACCATCATCTTCCCTGACAAAAGAAGGACTGAGAGTTTCGGGGGAATATTCTATAATCTGGCTGCTCTCTCTGCGCTTGGAGGGAAGTGGATGGAGATCTATCCCGTGTGCAACCTCGGATATGACGTTTATGATGAGGTGGTGGCAATTCTGAAACGTCTGGGCAATGTAAGATTGGATGGCATCAACAAGGTGAGGCGGAAAAACAACCATGCTGTTCTTTTCGTAGACCAGAATAATCAACGGCAAGAGATTCTTCGGAACAGAGTCCCAACGTTGAGTTTCGATCAAGTCAGGCCATTTCTTGATGGTGATGCGGTTTTAGTCAATTTCATCTCTGGATTTGATATAGGACTCCCTGATTTGAAAAGAGTGCGAAGGAATACCTCCGCACTCATACTCATGGACGTACACAGTCTCACTTTGGGAATACGCAAAGATGGCGAACGATTCTTCAAGGCTCCGAGACTTTGGAGGGACTATGTAAAACAAGCAGATATATTGCAGTCCAATTTGGCGGAACTCAGCGTGCTTTCCGGGAAGAACCTTGCTTCTTTGAGAGAGATTAGAGATTTCGGAGACTACATTCTGAGTCTGGGACCAAACGTATTGTTAGTCACTATGGGTGAAGACGGCGCTGTCATGTTTTGCAAAGTGGGAAGAACTCGTAGCTCGAAGAGGTGCGAAGGCATACAAATAAGAAGGTTCAAAGATGCCACTGGATGCGGAGACGTTTTTTCGGCTGGCTTTTTGGCATGTTATCTTCGTACCCGCGACTTAGACCAGTCCCTCGATTTTGCCAATCGGGTGGCTGCGGAAAAGTGTAAGGTATCAGGTGTGGAAAGCGTAGCCAGGTTGCTAAAGAAGTTGGCCATCGTAAGGTCTGCCTAAAGGCAGACAATCCAAGAGTCCCCGAGTCTTGCCTACAGAGCCTCAGCTTGACCAGAAAGGCGGTTCGCCTGAAGGCGAACACTCCGAACAGTTCTCTTAAATTGGTTGACAGGAAGAGTGAAAAAGCGTACAATGAAATCAAGATGAGCAAACTATATTTGGTCGACATTGAGGGAACGATTGTCAAAGACAAGTCTTACGCCGTGATCGAAGGGGCAGTGGACTGGATAAACTCTTTCGGGTCCTCGCCCGATCAGTTTGTCTTGGTCTCTAACAACACTACCCACAAGCCGGAAGCGCTGCTGGTCACATTAGAGAATTTGGGGTTCAACCTTCGACCGGAAAACCTGATGACTTGTATGAGCGCAGCTTTGGACTGGCTTAGGAAGAAGGAGATCAAGAATTGTTTTGTTATAGGCAGTTCTGAATTGAGAGAATACTTGAATGAAAATGGGATCAAGACCCCCACCGTCGATAAGGTAGAAGCAGTGCTGGTGGGATTGGATCGTTCATTAGACTATGAAAAGCTCAAAATCGCCGTCAATGCGCTGGTCAAAAACCACGCCTCTTTTTTGGCACTTCACGCCAATCGATTGTATAAGGATGAGAAGGGTGAGCTTTGCCCCTCGGTTGGAGCGGTGGTCAAAGCCTTAGAATACAGCTCTCAGAGAAGAGCAAAGGTCTTTGGGAAACCCAACCCGGAGATCTACCGCGAAACGATGGCGAGGTTCGACGTGGAGGCTGAGAATTGTATCATGATCAGTGACGATCCTCTTTCTGATCTGGTCGGAGCAAAGAAATTGGGGATGAAGACGGTTTTCGTGACATCGGGCAAGTATAAAGATGTGTCGATCTTGAAGAGTTTAAACAAAAGATTTCAGCCGGATTGGATTCATCAAAGTGTTAAGGAAATCAGACACTGAACTTCATCCCCTGTCTTCTCCTTTCCACGAGTGTGGAGAAGGTGACAAAAGGGGGAGAGGTAGAGAAAAACCATGAAAATCGGGATAGTCGGACTTCCGTTTGTGGGCAAGACCACCGTGTTCAATGCCCTGACTAACGCAAAAGCCAGGGTGGGCGAGTTCTCCTTGGGGTCTAAGGAGGCTAACAAGGGTATCGTTAAGGTCCCGGACGAAAGGGTGTACCGGCTGGCCTCATTGTACAACCCCAAGAAGGTCACTCCGGCAGAAGTCGAGTACATCGACGTTGCCGGGCTGGTCAAAGAGACCAAGGAAAAAGGATCAGAGGGAGAGTTTTATCATTCCCTAAGAGAGGTGGATGAGTTGGCGCACGTGGTGAGGGTATTTGCAGACCAGAACGTGCCGCACATGTCCGATTCGGTAGATCCCCAAAGGGACGCAAAAAGCCTGGATTTGGATCTGATATTGATCGACCTCGATATCGCGGAGAAGAGGTTGAGGCGTTTGGAGAAGTCGGTGACCAGCTCCAAGTCGGAGGAAGAGAAACGAGAGTTGCACGTTCTCCAACGCTTCAAAGGATCACTGGAACAGGGGATTCCCTTAAGGGAGCTTGAGCTTTCTCCTGACGAGGAGAAACTGGTCCGGGGATATGCCTTCCTTTCCTTGAAGCCCATGCTTGTCATATTAAACGTAGACGAGGAGCAGAACAGCCAAAGGGAACGGCTGGAGTCTGAGTACCTGGCGTTGGGTCAGCGCAAAAAGACCGCGGTGTGCACCCTTTGCGGTAAATTGGAAATGGAGCTTTCGCAGCTGGAAGACAGAGACCAGAAGGCTTTCATGGAAGACCTGGGATTGGAAAAGCTGGCAATCGAGAGAGTGATCGATGCCTCCCACCGGCTTCTAAATTTGATTTCGTTCTTCACGGCGAACGAGAATGAGGTAAGAGCCTGGTCCATTCCTGCGGGAACCAAAGCCATCAAGGCGGCGGGGACGGTGCACAGCGACATGGAGCGAGGCTTCATCAAGGCTGAGGTGATAACTTTCCGGAAGCTGTCGGAGCTGGGCTCAATTCACAAGGCGAAGGAAAAGGGTGAGCTGAGGCTGGAAGGGAAAGACTACGTGGTGCAGGACGGAGACGTGATCTTTTTCCGATTCAACGTATGAGCAGAGTTGAAAAGACAATATCCGCCGGCTGTCTTATTCTCGTCTTAATCCATTTCGCAGCTTCGTATTTTCCCGGTGAAAGGCTTTGGGGGTTGAATCTGCTCTACTTCCTTCCGGGAGTCTGGCGATGGATGCTGGTGATTTCCGCACTCCTGGTTCTGGTTCCGGGCATCAACAAAACTGTGAGTGATTTCTTCGTCGGCTTCTTCCGTCTCTTGACGAACAGATTCAAAAAGACCAGCAGATACGTAAAGTACACGGCCTTAAGTCTGGTCGGAGGAGCCTTTTTCTGGATTTTCAGAGTCAAGACCTTCCTTCTGGGTGACGCCTTCTTGAGGGCCAGACAGATAAACCTGGGGGGGAAGCTCTCTTTTACCGAACCCCTGGATTTTCTTTTCCACGTGAGGGTGTCGAAGCTTCTCCAGTGGGACGCCTTTCAAACTTATGCGGTTTTGAGCGTCCTGGCGGGCATGGCGTTCATTTTCCTGATCCTGCTTCTGCAACACAAAATGGCCCAGAACGATGAGGAAAAGGCTCTGATTTTCTCTGTGATTATCCTCATGGGCGCCAATCAGCTCTTCTTTGGGTACGTGGAGAGCTACACTTTGGTCTACGTGGTAATCGCTGCGTACGCGCTTTTTTCATTCGGTTATCTGATGAACCGAAACGGGCTGGTGCCGCCAGTTCTTCTTTTCCTCCTGGCTTTCGGACTCCACCTGCTCTCCGTGACACTGCTTCCCTCTCTTTTGTACCTGATACTGGCTGAAAGAGCAAAGAAGAGCGGCAAAGAGAGGGAAATGGGAAAGCTGGGCAAAGCCCTTTTGTCCGGCGGAATGGTGGTGTTGGTGGGCGTGGTCCTTTTTCTCCTGCAGAGTCATAATCCGGATAAGAAGGGATTAGGCTACTACCTGATCTCTCCTTTGGGCAGAGGCGAAGACTACTACTCTGTTTTTTCGTTTTCTCACATACTGGATTTGATCAACCATCAACTGTTGGTTTCGCCGGTCGGCATCTTGATTTTGCTGGCATCTTTTTCGTTTATAGCTCAGAGAGTCAATCTGAAGGACAAAGTGGTCAGGTTTCTTTTGATCTTGAGCCTGTGCAGTCTGGCATATGCTTTCTTCATTGATCCCAAATTGGGATACCCCCGGGATTGGGACCTCTTTGCCTTCAGCGGTTTGGGATACACGTTTTTGGCGGTCTATGTTTTACTGAAACGGTGGAGGGAAAGGGCGGGGGGGAGCTTAAGATACGTCACCGTCTGCTTGCTGTTCAGTTCCCTTATTTCCACCTTTCCCTGGATATATGTGAATGCTACGGAAAAGCCAGCCGTGGCAAGATTCGAGCATCTCCTGGATCTGGACAACCCAAGGAGTGCTTATGGGCGGGAGAATCTTGCCATGTATTACAACCAGCAGGGGAATTGGCAGAAGGAAATTGAGCAGTGGAAGAAGGCCATAGCCCTGACCAACGGTGCCCGTTATGTCACCAATTTGGCGGTGGTCTATTATAACCAAAAGCAATTTGACCTGGCACTCGCTGAGCTGGAAAAAGCGGTGAAGATAGACTCAACTTTCGATTTTTCCCATTTCTGCATAGCCGAGATTCTCGTTCAAAAAGGAGAATACCAGGGGGCCATTGAAGAATACCGAAAGGCCATAAAGGGAAGACCAAGCGTGACCCAGTACTACGACAACCTGGGGGCACTTCTGGCCAACCTGAAACGTTACCCGGAAGCCATCCAAGTCCTGGAGGAAGGGCTGAAAGCCAGTCCGGGGTACCCTTCCATTTACCGGAACTTAGGCTATGCCTACTACAATTCCGGCGATTCATCCCAAGCGGAGAAATATCTGAAGCTTTACCTGCAGTACTCGCCTCAGGCTGAAGATGAAGCCGAGGTGCGAGGAGTTCTGGCAAGTCTGTTGCAAAACCGTCTCCCGAAATCCGGACAATAAGAACCAGACAGCGAGAGAATCCCAGTCACAAGAGATACTGACGTTTAGCTGGGTTTAGGGAGCTGCCGAGAATGGACGAAAAACCAGCCGCTCCGGGATATGGGGCTCTACCCCGCTACTCTTGGGATAACGGGGAGCAGGAAAAAACTGCGGAATGCTGGAAAAAGCCTATTGCCATAAACCCGAATCCAGGTTATTTTGGCGAATTGGGTGTGGCTTGTGCGTGACTGAAAAGACATGATCCGGCGATAGAGGCGCTTAGCCGCGCCATACAGCTGACCATCAATCCTCTATTCCTTGAGCTTCTGCACAAGGATTTGGCGGCTGGTTTGACTGCGGCAAGAGGATACAGCCAGTCCGTCTCGCACCTGGGGGAAGCCATAAGCTTCAAACCTCACTCAGCGGAGAGCTATTACACGTTGGGCAATGTCTTAGGAAGGACCAAAATGTCTGAAGAGGCGGCCTCATGTTTCAAGATGGTGTTGAAGCTTGAACCCGGCAATATGAAAGCGTATAAAATGTTGGGAATAAACTATGCCCGCATGGGAAAGAAAGACGGAGTAAGAGAGTGTCTGGAGACATACTTAAACTCGACGCCCCAAGACGCCGTCGGAACAAAAGGAATGGTCGACAGCATTCAAATTGAGATACAGCCAAATGAACCATAAGGTGAGCGACTTCCTTACCAGCCAATCGAAAAGAGGTGAGGTGGTTTATGGACGACTTCAAGAAAGATATTCTGAAGGACGTTCGGAGAATTCAAGAGGAGATGGATCTTTTGTTCGATCATTTTTACCGACTGAAGCATTCTCCGGTCTTGACTGACAGAAGAGTATGGAGACCCCCGACGGACGTATTCGAAAGAGAGGATCAGATCGTGGTTTTGATGGAGATAGCCGGAATGAAACCACCGGATCTCAACGTGACCCTCTCCGGAGACGTATTGGTGATCAGGGGAGAACGCCCGGAGAAAGCGTCGGTGAGCAGAACCGTTTATCAGAACATGGAAATCAACCACGGTCCTTTCGAAAGAAACATCCAGATTCACGAACCCGTGGACCGGAACAACATCAAGGCCACCTACCAGGGAGGGTTTTTAGAGATTCTAATTCCCAAGAAGCGTGGGGCTATATCGGAGAAAAAGGAGATAAGCATCGAGGTGGACTAAAAGCTTCTCTCTTGACAGGGAACTCAACCTGACGTCTTAAACGGAGGAGACTGACTTGATCCCAGAAAACGAGAAAACATTAGAAGAGGCCAAGAAAATCGGCGACCGGCTTCCCATCCTTCCCATCAAGGGCACAGTGGTTTTCCCTTACTTAATCGTGCCTTTGGTGGTAACCGAGCAGAAGTATGCGCGGCTGATAGATGAGATCTTGATGGGAGGGAAGATAATCGGAGTCTTTGCCCAGAAGAACTCCGCCGTGGAGCATCCTTCGTCCGAAGACCTTTATCAGGTAGGAACGGCTGCATCTATCCTAAAGATGCTCCGATTCCCCGACGGCAGCGTCAGATTCTTGGTGCAGGGTCTGTCGCGGGTGAAAGTGAAGAGCTTCATCCAGTCCGAACCCCGCATTGAGGCCCAGATAGAGGTGATCGAGGAGAAGGCGGAGAAGAGCGTGGAGGTGGAGGCTTTGGTCCGCAACGTGCTGGATCTTTTGAAGAAGGTGGTGGATCTGGCCCCCTACATGTCGGAGGAACTGCAGGTAACCGCCATCAATACCGATGATCCCAGTCGTTTGGCTGATCTGATCGCCTCCAATCTGAACATCAACGTGGCCCAGAAGCAGGAGCTTCTGGAAACGCTCGACACCAAGGAAAGGCTGCGGAAGGTTCTCTCTCACATCAATCGGGAAGTGGAGGTGTTGGAGCTTTCTCGTCGGATTCAGTCTCAGACCGCCAGCGAATTGGGGAAGACTCAAAAGGAGTACATCCTGCGCGAGCAGCTCAAAGCCATACAGAGGGAGTTGGGAGAGGCAGACGAAAGAACGGCGGAGTTGGACGAGTTCAAGAAGAAAATAAAAGAGGCCAAGCTGCCTCCGGAAGCACTGGATGCAGCCCAAAAGGAACTGGATCGGCTCTCCAAGATGAATCCGGCGGCAGCGGAGTACGTGGTCTCCCGCACCTATCTGGACTGGCTGGTCAACCTCCCCTGGAAGGAAGGCACCCAAGACGTTTTGGACATCAAGAAGGCGCAAAAGGTTTTGGATGAGGATCATTACGATCTGGAGAAAGTGAAGGAAAGGATTTTGGAATACCTGGCGGTAAGAAAATTGAAAAGCGACATGAAGGGACCGATCCTTTGTTTCGTTGGTCCGCCCGGGGTGGGCAAGACCTCTCTGGGAATCTCCATAGCCCGGGCCATGGGGAGGAAATTCAATCGCATATCTTTGGGGGGGATGCACGATGAGGCGGAGATAAGGGGACACAGAAGAACTTACATCGGTTCGCTGCCGGGGAGAGTGATTCAGGGGATCCGACGGGCCGGCTCCAATAACCCGGTTTTCATGCTGGATGAAGTGGACAAGATCGGACAGGACTTCCGAGGAGATCCGGCCTCAGCCCTGTTGGAGGTTTTGGACCCGGAACAGAACAGCACCTTCTCCGATCACTACTTAGACGTGGCCTTTGATCTCTCCAAAGTGATGTTCATCACCACCGCCAACGTCCTCGATCCTATCCCGCGGGTCTTGCGGGACCGAATGGAGGTGATCGAGCTTCCGGGATACACGGACTTAGAGAAGCTGCAAATCGCCAGAAGACATCTTCTCCCCAAGGAGCTGGACAATCACGGTCTCAAGGCGCAGAATTTGATGTTTCAGGACGATGCCGTAAAAAAGATCATTGCGGACTACACCCGGGAGGCGGGGTTGCGAAACCTGGACCGGGAGATCGCCACCATCTGCAGAAAGGTAGCCAAGATGATCGCCTCCGGCGAGAGAAAAAAGGTGGAGATATCTCTGGGGAACGTAGAGCAGTTTCTGGGACCGAGGAAGTTCTTCCAGGAGATGGTACAGAGGACTCCGACGGTCGGGGTCGTGCCGGGAGTGGCCTGGACTCAGACCGGCGGTGAGCTGATGTTCGTGGAAGCCACAAAGATGAAAGGGAAAAAGTCCCTGACTTTGACCGGCTATATGGGCGAGGTGATGAAGGAATCGGTTCAGACCGCGCTATCCTACATCCGCTCCACCGGCAAGAAACTGGGCATTCGGGAGGACTTCTTCGACAGATACGACATCCACGTTCACGTCCCTGCCGGGGCTATTCCCAAAGACGGTCCTTCCGCCGGAATTACCATGGCTACTGCCATTGCGTCTCTCCTGACCGAAAGGCCGATCAGGCCACATCTGGCCATGACCGGAGAGCTGACCTTAAGGGGACAGATTCTGCCCATCGGCGGTCTAAAGGAGAAGTCTTTGGCGGCTTATCGCGCCGGGGTAGAGACTTTGATAGTGCCCAAGGAGAACCAGAAAGACCTGATGGAGATACCGGAAGAGATAAAGAAAAAGGTCAAATTCGTTTTCGTGGAAACCATGGATCAAGTGTTGGAAGCAGCCTTGGACCTAAAGGGAAAGGCGAAGGTCAAGCAGACAAGAATCGCCGGGAGAACAAGGCGGTCTTCGGTGCGGTTGAAGCATCGAGGCAGGTGAGCCTGAGCTGATACCTGCTCCAATCCCATGGGAAGAGACTTCACTTCAGTGTCAAGCTTTATGGTCATCAACTATTTGACTCGATTAGTTGAAGATCATTAAGCTTGACTTGTGGTGCTGATTGCACTGAAGACTCCTCGTGCAAACCAGGTGGTCTTTATGGTTCGTCCCAATGATTGGTTGAAACAACCAGGCTCTAAACCGATATGAATTCTCGCCTTCAGAGGCAACGACAGGTGGTCACCCAGAGGGCAGGGTATTTAGGCCCCGCCCCGATGGTGTCTTACGGATTTCGAGGAACGGGGAGTGTGATTTGCCACTCAAGCTCACCCTGGAGGGTTGAACGATGAAAAAAAACTTGGGTTTCGGGTTCTTCCTTCTTATCTTTTGGTTTGTGTGCTCAGGGTTTCTCGCCTGCGGTGATGCATCCGACTCTAAATCAGAGTTGGGCGCCAACGAGAAAGGGAGGTTCCAAATGGGACAGACCAGAAAGCCCGCCGTAGCGGGGCAATTCTATCCCGGTGATCCTGTGGAGTTGTCCAAAGAGATAACGGGTTACTTCAGTAAAGCCAGAAAAGAGCCGATTCCGGGGAAAATCATCGCCCTGATTTCGCCCCACGCCGGTTACATGTATTCAGGTCAGGTGGCCGCTTACGCCTATAAGCTCCTGGAAGGCCTATCCTTTGAGACGGTCGTGGTCATTTCGCCCAGCCACATCGCTTACTTCAAGGGTGCCTCCATATATAATGGCGGCGCATACCAGACGCCCTTAGGCCCAATCACGGTGGACACCTCGTTGGCGGGCAAGTTGTCGGACGTCAACCAAAGGGTCTTTCTTTCCAGCCAGGGGCACGGTCTCGTGGGAAACAGGGGCGAACATGCGGTGGAAGTGGAACTCCCTTTTCTGCAGACGGTCCTGGGAAAATTCAAGCTGGTGCCCATTGTGATCGGCGATCAGGATTGGGCCACCTGTGAGGCCTTGGCCGAAGCTTTGGCAAAATCGATCAAAGACGAAAGGGTTCTGCTCGTAGCCAGCTCGGATCTCTCTCATTATCATCCCTATGACGAAGCAGTGCGGCTGGACAGCCTGGTGATAAAGCATGTGAATTCGTTCGATCCGGAAGGACTGTTTGAGGATGTTTCCGGAGGACGGTGTGAGGCATGCGGGGTCAGTCCCATCGCAGCCGTCATGCTCGCCGCCAAGGCGTTGGGAGCGGACAAAGCCAAGGTGCTGGAGTACGCCAACTCCGGGGACGTGACCGGCGATCGATCAGCCGTGGTGGGATATATGGCGGCGGTCATGTATGGCACCAAGGCAGTCTCCAAGGGTCGGGAAAGAAAAGAGTCGGAAAAAGTGGGCGTAGATCTGGGTCTTACCAAAAAGGACAAAGAAACCCTGATGCACATTGCCAGGACCACTATACAATCCCGAGTCTCCGGCAAGAATCTTCCGGCATTCCCGATCGACTCGCCGATCCTTAAGGAGAAACGCGGAGCCTTCGTAACCATTCGGGAGCAGGGACAGCTTCGAGGATGTATCGGCTACATCGAGGCGATCAAACCTCTGTACATTACCATCCAAGAGATGGCGGAGGCGGCGGCATTGAACGACCCGCGTTTTCCTCCGGTCTCCAAAGAAGAGCTTTCCTCCATCGATCTGGAAATCTCGGTCCTCACGCCGTTAAAAAGGATCACGGACGTAAACGAAATCGAAGTAGGAAAGCACGGAATCCTATTGAAAAAAGGGTATCGCCAGGGGGTTTTCCTTCCCCAGGTGGCTACGGAGCAGGGTTGGGATCGGACGACCTTCTTAAACGAGGTGTGCTTTAAGGCCGGCATCAATGACCAGAATTGTTGGAAAGACCCAGATGCGGAAATATACATCTTTTCGGCGGACGTGTTTGAGGAGGGAAAATGAGATCCAAGCTCCTCGACAAAAAGAAAATAGTGCAGATAAGCTGCTTTTTGGGATTCATTTTCGTCGCCTCCTTTCTGAGCGGATGGTTGGGCGAACCGGAAAAGAAATCAAACGAAAGCCCAAAACAGGCGGAGTTGAATCCTTTTCCTTTGGCCTGCATATTTCAGGGGGAGCTTGATAGAAACGAACCGCTGTATCTTTCTCTTTTGAAGAAGGGCCTCTCCTATCCGCTAACATACGAGCTCACCTCAGCCATCAAAGGCAGGCTGGACCTGAGAAAATCTCTTCCCGGCGATTCCTACACTTTAGTCGCCACCCCCGACTCCGTGCTTTTCTTCGAATACCAAAAAGGGATGGACGAGAAGTGCAAGGTGACCAGGGAGAACGGCAGGCTGAAAGCCTTAGTGGAGCCGATACAGCACACCCGCATGGTCAAATCCATCCAGGGGGAGATAGGCAGCTCACTGTGGGAATCCATGATGGACCAGTGTGAAAACCCGGAGCTGATCCTGAAATTTGCGGAGGTCTTTGAATGGGAGCTGGATTTTTTGACCGAGCCGCAAAGAGGAGACACCTTCCGCCTGATTTTTGAGGAATACGACCAGAAGGGGAGCTTCGTGAAGTACGGCGACATTCTGGCGGCTGAATACAAATCAGGCAGCCAGGTCCACCAGGCGGTGCTTTACCAAACACCGGACGGAAGAAAGGACTACTTCGATCCTGCGGGAAAATCAACCAGAAAAGCCTTCTTGAAATCTCCCTTGAACTATCGAAGAATCAGCTCCCGGTTTACCTACAGCCGGTTTCATCCTATTCTAAAGATATTCCGACCCCATCTGGGAGTGGACTACGCTGCCCCGACCGGCACGCCGGTGGTGGCCTCCGGTGATGGAGTGGTTACCACTGCGGGATGGGAAAAAGGCTTTGGCAAAGTAGTGGAGATCCGCCACGCCGGCGGCATGGTCACTTCCTACGGCCACCTTTCCGGTTTTGCCAGGGGAATCAGAACAGGAGCGAGAGTGAAGCAAAAGGACCTTATCGGTTATGTGGGAAGCACCGGCCTGGCCACCGGCCCTCATTTGGATTACCGAGTTAGAGTCAATGGAAGATTCGTCAACCCGCTCAAGATGGTCTCTCCCCCGGTTGAGCCGGTGAAGCCCCAATACCTAGCGGATTTTCAAAAGCACAGGGACAATCTGGTGTATGCTCTGAGTCTTCTTACTCGCCCAAACCGGCTGGCTTGGGCGGACGAGAAGAAATGATTTGATCCTATCATCTCCTTCCAGTTTTTCCATCATGCTTGCTATGCGATTCCCTAGGGCAAAGAAGTCCTTGAATAAACTTAGCCTTGGTTGGATTCTCGGTTCCGAAAAGCAAATCAGAGCAATAAGTTTGTCAGAGATAGAGCCAATTCCCCTTAAAGGGGATTTTGACTCCGGGTTCGCCTGGGGGAATATAGCGTTTCGGCTGCTTGGTCAAGGGAACGTACTAAGGTGGGGGACCTTTTACATAGGTTCAAATGTGAACAGGATCGCCAAGCGGGCCTGCTTCTGGCCGATCTGGCAGCAGACTTCATAGATAGTCAGGTTCCGTGTTGAAATCCTGCGATCGGGTGCTACCTCCAATGAGATCCCGGCCATTTTGAAGGAAGCCAAAGTTGACCAGATACATGTTCTGGTGCTGGCCAAAACGGAGTGGGTTGAATGGGAAGGTCATCTGGAGTAATCCATTGGAAATGTGATGGTCATATGGGTCGATATGGTGTCCCTATTTTTCCCTTGATATTCTGGCGTTTCTGTATAACTTCTGAGAAAAAGGCAGGATTTTATGAAGAGAGGAGAAACCGACCATAGAAAACATGTGATTGCCCTGCGGGAGAAGGCCAGGGTCGGACCCAAGAGATTCCAGCAACTTGTCTCCCGTTTCGGTTCTCCGGAGAATGTGTACAAAGCCTCGAGAGAGGAGATGCTGGCTCTCCCGCGAATGACTCCCGAGAAGGTGGAGGAGATACTGAAGTCACAGGATTTTTTTCCGGAGATTGAAATCCATCTGCTTTATCTGGAGGAACAAGGGATCGGTGTTTGCACCATTATGGATGAGGGCTATCCTCAGCTCCTCCGGCAGATCGACGATCCTCCTCCACTTCTATACTTCCGCGGAGAATTCCCCGCCAAAGATCAATTGTTTGTGGCCGTGGTAGGCACCCATCGGAGGTATACCACCTGGGGAATAGAGTTAGCCGTGGCCATAGGAAAGAGTTTGGCCGAAAGAAAAGTGGTGGTGGTCAGCGGGCTGGCGGAAGGAATCGATACTGCCGCTCATGTCGGAGCGATCAGCCAGGGAGGGAAGACCTACGCGGTTTTGGGGACGGGGCTGAACAAGATATATCCGTCGGAAAACGTTAACCTGGCCGAAGAGATCAGCCGGAGCGGAGCCTTAATCACCGAGTACGGTCTGAACGTGCCAGTAAAGGTGGGGCAGCTCATGGCCAGAAATAGGATTGCAGTAGGGCTGTCCCAGGCGGTCCTCATAGTGGAATTGGATGAAGAAAGTGGAAAGGGCACCATGGATGCGGCGGACGCTGCCGTCAAACAAGGGAAACCTCTGTTTGTGATGAGGAAGGAGAACTCGAAGAAGGTGGAGGAATTGATCGCCGACGGTGCCGTTCCCTTGGAAGGAATTGACGATCTTGATCTGGTGGTGAAATATCTTTAGAATAACTGGGCAACCTTAACCTACATGCTCAAAGCCGGCCGCCTGCTTTGAGTCGTGCATTGCGGATGCCGTGACCGGTGGTGGTGCGGATTGTCTTCAGAAGGCATTGCCCGGACGCCATGAAAGAATATCTGGATTACGAAGATGCAGTAAAAAAGGTCCGGCAGATGGTGGATGAGGTGTGCGAGAAGATAAAGAATGGGAGGCTCACTTTGGGCGAAGCGAGAAAAGAAGGGGCGTTGGTCAGACTGAAAGCCGAAAAGCTGATACCGTTTGAGATGGACAAGTTTGATCTGATATACATGGCCAGATTCAACAGGCTGATCGATCAGTTCCTGGTGCCCCGTTCAAGAGATGACAAAAAAGAATGATCTCCGACTCCCCCGATGAGTATTTCACCATCAAAAGGCCGGCGAAAGATAAGATAAAGGTTGAGGGCTCCATTTTCATCGCCACGGCCATTCCCGTAGACTCCGAAGAAGAGGCCGAAAGCCGGATTAAGAAGATCGCCAAAGAATTCTTCGATGCCACTCACAATTGCTTCGCCTGGCGAATCATATGCTCCGGGCGCGAGAGCGTCAAATCCAGCGACGCCGGAGAGCCGAGAGGGACGGCAAGAAAGCCAATACTGGCTGCCATTCAGTCAGAGAATCTGTATAACGTCCTGGTAGTGGTGACGCGCTATTTTGGAGGAATCAAGCTGGGAAGGGGAGGGCTTTCTCGTGCCTATCGGGCCAGCGCTCAAAGCGCCCTCAAAAAGGCAGAAAAAGTTGCCGGATGGATCACCTGTCAGATGGCTTTGTCATATCCTTTGAGCATGACCGGCAAGGTTAACACGATTCTCGGAAAATACGGTGCCCGGGTTTTGGAAAGCAGTTTTAAAGTCCGAGCCGGATTGAGAATTGAGGTGAGAATTAGTCTGACAGAAACCATCAAGAAAGCTCTGACGGATGCCACCAATGGTCAGGTCACGTTCGAATAGCAGGACAGTTTACGATTGCGTGGGCCTGGGGGTGAATGCCGTAGACTACCTGTCCATTCTGCACCCATATCCCGATCTGGATGATAAGGTGGACGTGGTCAGATCATCGGTTCAGGGAGGAGGCCCTGTCCCCACTGCTATGGTGACCCTGTCACGGCTGGGGGCTAACGTGTGCTATGTCGGCAAGGTGGGTAACGATCCGGAAGGGGAATTCGTCAGGTCGGAGTTGGAAAAGGAGGGGGTGGACGTCCGCTATCTGATCGTCGACCGAAAGATAAAGACCAGCAAAGCGTTCATCTGGGTGGACCAAGACTCGGGTAAGCGCACGGTAGCATTGGATCGCGACCGGAAGAACCGACTTAGCCCAAACGAGATCCGATTCCTGAATTCCATCTCGACCAAGTTTCTGCACCTGGATGGGCGTGAAGTGGAAATCAACGTCCTTCTGGCCAAATGGGCGAAGAGGCAGCGCGCTGAGACTTGCTTGGACGTGGGCAGTTTAAGAGATGGAGTGGAGAAGCTCTTTCCCTATGTAGATCATTTGATCGTATCGAGCAGATTCGCCTGCGGTTTCACCAACACGTCCGATCCTTTCCAGGCGTGCCGGGAATTGTTGAAGAGGAAATTCAAGACTGTGGTAGTGACCGTCGGCGAAGACGGGTGCATCTGTGGCCGGGACGATGAGATTCTAAAGTCTCCGGGATTCCCGGTCAAAACAGTCGATACCACCGGGGCAGGGGACGTTTTTCATGGTGCCTTCATCTATGGGCTTCTCAAAAACTGGTCTTTGAAAAAGATGGCCAAATTCGCCAACGCTTGTGCCGCGATGAAGTGTAGGAAGTTGGGTGGAAGAGCCGGAATACCGACTCTAAAGGAAGCTAACGATTTCATGGAGGACTTTAAGCTGACACCGTAATTGCTGCAATGACAATAAGTTACGGTATCGTGTATTGGAGACAATGAACTTCTTTCATCCTCTCATAGAAAGAGCTATCCAGCTGGATACCAGCCTCTTCTATCTTCTCAACTCGAAGGTCCAGAATGCGGCCTTGGACTTTCTCATGCCCATACTGACCAATCTGGACTATTGGCGAATCCCGCTGGCATTGTTCGCGGTCGCACTATTCATATTCGGGAAGAAGAGGGGAAGGATAGCGGTGGTCCTTTTGATATTTGGAATCACGCTGAGTGATCAAATCTGCAATACTCTGATCAAGCCGCTGGTGGGGAGAGTCAGACCCTGCACCGTGCTCCAGAATGTCCGCCTGCTGGTGGGCTGCACCCAGTCCTTTTCCTTTCCGTCTTCGCATGCCACTAACATATTTACAGGAATGACGATTCTATCGTCTGTTTATCGGAAACTGAAGCCAGTCCTGCTTACCATTGCCGTCCTGGTGGCATACTCACGGGTTTACGTCGGCGTCCACTATCCTTTTGATATTATCGGGGGTGCGGTTCTGGGTGTTTTGTGCGCCCTAACCATCATCGACGTTTACAAATCTCTTTCGAGAAGATTCCAAGGAATCAGTTATGCAGAAGACATTAGGCAAAATCAAAATCAACCTAATCCAAGGTGACATCACCGAGCAAGAAGTGGATGCCATCGTAAACGCGGCGAACGATCATCTCTGGATGGGAGCGGGAGTGGCGGGAGCTATAAAAAGCAAAGGTGGTAGAGAGATTGAGCAAGAGGCGATGAAACAAGGTCCCATACCTATCGGTGAAGCAGTGGCGACAAGCGCTGGAAGTCTCAAAGCCAGATTCGTGATCCACGCCGCAGTCATGGGACAGGATTTAATCACCAATGAAGAGTATATAAGAAATGCGACTCTAAATAGCCTAAAGAGGGCCGAAGAGTTGAAAATAAAATCCATCGCCTTTCCCGCCTTTGGCACAGGCGTGGGAGGTTTCCCCACGGATAAATGTGCTCAGATTATGATTGGCGCGGTCAAGAATTTTTCAACCATGGCAGAGTATTTGGAGCAAGTTATATTTGTCCTCTTTGGTAAAAGAAGTTATGACATTTGGAGTGTTCGGCTTTAGCCAAACCAAAGGTTTTGGATTGTCAAGCTTTAGCTTGACTAAGTGTGCCTAAAGGCAGACACTATAGGTATGATAGAGTGTTCGGTTTTAGCCGAACCAAAGGCTTTGGAGTGTCAAGCTTTAGCTTGACCAGGTCTGCCTGGAGTGTTCGGCTTTAGCCGAACAAAATGAAGTGTACCCCGTCTGGCGGGGTGCGATTCTCTATGCCCGCCGTTTCCCCTGATCTGGCTGGAAATAGCTGATAGTGTGGGGCGTTCTTTGCCCCCCTGACAAAGGGGGGTGGGTGGTGGTTCTTTATCCCCCTGATAAGGGGGACACAGGGGGTTGTTTATTCACGGGGTTGCTTTTCTTGTCCTCCTGACAAGGGGGGTAGGGGGTTGAGCACATGCATGAGACTGATGCTCAGAGGATGTGAGTTTTTGTAGACTCGAATTCATATCTCGTTGGGGGCATTCCCCGAAAAGTCACTTGACAAGGCTGAATAAATGATTATAATACCTTAAATGAATAGAATGGATTCCCCCAGAAATCGGTGGCGAGTAATACGAGACTTACTGCGCACTTAACTTATGGTGTAGAAAAAAAGAGAAGGCTATGGAAAACCAATCATACAATATATCAAATGGCATTTCGACCAATGCGGCTCTATCCAAACCGATAAAGAAGCTATTGGGAGAATTCGCACAAAAGTGTAGACCTATCGAGGAAACCATATATGTGTTTGTCGATGCTAAAACAGGCGCATACTATTGCGAATGCCATATGTCTGCAAGGAATTTGCTTAAGTTGTCTACTACAGATGTACCACTTGATCCTGATGAGCAAGCAGAATATCGCGCTAATAGAGATGTAGTTGAGGATGACGTAGCATTTGAGCAAATGAAAAGTGATGCTGTCGAAAATCGTACATTCAGTAATATTGTAGCTGAATTCGACACATTACACAATCCCAAATATCCGGTAAAAATTATAGGCGGTCAACATCGGTATATGGCGATAAAAGAGGCGCAAGGGAAAGGCATCGATACGCATCATGGTTTAAAAATATACTTCGCATTGAATAAAGAACAGAGACTTGATGTTCAATTAATCTCAAATACCAATATCGCTGCATCTACCGATTTATACGATCGCCTCCAAGAAACAGCAAGTGGACCTGAACTTAGAAAGTGGTGTCAAGATGTTGGCTTTCTAGATCCCGGCAAGGATTTTTCTGCAAAAAGGCAAAGGAGCAGCGCCATAAGCGTAAGAGCAGTCAGATCATTTATATCTAACTTCTACCTTGGTAAACAGGTAGACTCTTCAAACTTTGAAAATATTGATACCACACCAATTTTTTGTCGAACGGGCAAACCCGATCCAGATTGGGAGAAATTACGTAAGGAAAATCCAAATATATGGTCTGACGAGGGTTTAAAGCAAGCCGCTAAAGAGTTTGTTAGACTTGATCAGTCCCAACATGCTGCTATTCAAGACATTTATCAGGAAAGTAATAAAACATCATTGATCTATGCCGACAAAGCACTCACTTTTTCAGTCATGACAGCATGGGCATATGTAGCAGGAATCTTACAAGCGAATCATGCTCGCTTGCAAAGACATTTCGATTTAGGTAATTGGGCCAAAGGAAGAGACCCTCTAAATGCTGAAGCAATGGCTGAAGGTCGACATAAGAGTGACGCCGAAAAATATCGAGGATTGGGAACTAGAAACGACGAAAAAGAGAGGGGAAGGTGTGTTGAATTGTTTTATTTGCAGGCAGAATCAGGAAAAGGGATTACACCCGCTGTCATAGATGCTGCAATCAAACGGCACTATACAAAGCAAGCCAAGCTTGAGCAATTGAAAGCTGAGAAGAAGGTTTAGTTAAAAATGAAGGACATAGATATCTTCGCTACTGAGTTGTTTGAAGAGGCGAAAAGGTTTTTGGAAAAGGCAAAAGAAGACGAAGGGGAAGTTGGCAAGAAGGCTTTTCTTCATGCAGCCTTACTACTAGGTATATCTTCCTTGGAGGCGCATTTGAATGCCATTTCAGATGAAATGGCGGAAAGACCTGGCTTAGGCATATTAGAGCTTTCTATTCTCTCAGAGAGGCAGTATTCTTTTGAGAAAGGGAAATTCAAACTTACTAAGAAGCTTAAAATCTATAATCTAATAGATCGAATAGAATTCATTGTTAGTCGCTTTGCACTTCCAGGAAAAAGATTAGATACCAATGCAGATTGGTGGTGTAAACTCAACCAAGGAATAGATATGCGCAATTCTCTTGTACACCCAAAAGAGAAGCACGTTGTTACTTACCAACATGTAAAGCATGCATTTGAAGGAATATTGGGTGTCCTTGACGCAATTTACATGGCTCTGTATGAGCAACATTTTCCTGCTTTAGGACGTCGCTTTGATTCGAGTATGGATTTCTAAACATAGTTGGTCAGGAGCCTCGAACTCCTGACACTATTCATTTGTCAGGTGCGCAGGGCACCTGAGCTAAGATACTACATGTATTCCGTACGTAAGAAGCGCAAAACAGAAATAGGAGACCACGTCAAGGGCATTTTAATTCCGATTCTTGCTGCGTTAATCGGCGCCTCTGCTACTTTAATAGCAACATGGATAACGATAGTGTCTTCTCAGAAGACACAGCTCAAGTTGAGAACTGAACTGATAGAAGACCTTGAAAACAGAATTCGTGGCATAACGGAAACAGTGAATGATCTGAAACGTGAATTGCACGGCAAACGTGAGGATCAAAAAGAGGAACTTATTAAATTGATTGGTGCAAATGGATGGACAGACACGGGTCTCGAATTAATACCAGGTCAGCAATTGGAGATATCAGCATACGGTTCGTGGAGCATTTGGTATGAACATCCAGAGATATGGCCATTAGTAGGCCCAGAGGGATACACGAAGGAGAGGCAGATCATCTCTACTAAGAGCCATTGGAGTTATGAGTATATTCATTCGCTGCTTCCACTTCCAGATACCACAATTGGGTTATTAATCGGTCGAATTGGTGCAATCTACACATTTCCTGTCGGGGAACATACAAGAATAACCATAAAGAACAGTGGACCACTATTTCTTGGTTGTAATGATTGGGATATGAACAATGCTGGTTCGGTTGTAGCTAAAATTACTGTTTACTGAGAGTATAGTAAGCAAAAGTGTGCTCACTCTCCAAATAATTCAGTAGTCAGGAGTCCCCTGCTCCTGACACTGTTAAAGGTTGCGTCAGGAGTTTATTCTTCCCCGTACAGGGAATCCTGGTGAGTGACGCATTGAAATCAAAATGTGTCAGGACCCAGGTCCTGACACAGAACAAATTCTTTATGTCATCTCTTTCTATTGTGGTCTCAAACGCTGATAATTATTTATGGGCGATATATTGAGGAGTGTTGATATGCAATTCTCGGTCACTATTCCACAAATATTCTATGATTTAATTGCCAGAATGGTTCCAGGATATCTATTCTTACTCATGCTTTCCTACGAACTATCTGGAACAGGTGTTAATATCTTATCAATAAACAAGTTATCGAGTAATTCTTTGCTCATAGTTTTATTTGTATTAAGCTATGGTGTTATGTCATATGTTATGGGTTGGGTACTCCGTTCCTTGTCTTTTTTAAGCGCTGAGAAGAAAGTCAAAAAAGTTAGCGAATCTGATTTGGAATTCAAGAAAATCACTGTCCCTATCTCGGAAATGTACCAGAAGATTCGGATAAAGGATGAAGCTGTTGGATTTCGTATTCTTAAACTCCGAGCAGAAGCGAGAATGCTTGAATCTTCACGAACCGGTATGTTCTATATCTCATGTATCGCTGTAACCCTAATTTTGTTGAATATCTTAGACTTGCTTCCGCGATATAACAATTCTGTTTTGGAGTGGATAGTAAAAATAGTTATTCCCGTTATTCTGACATTGGCTTTCTGGAGGCGTGAACATCATGCGTGGGAGAATTATTATGGTAATATATTTTCCCACTATAAGATTCTGTTTACTACGAGCGAAAGATTGACTTGAGTTGAACTGTTAGTTTGATTGGTTGCTCAACATGGCGTCCAGCTAGTTGGTCAAGTGTCCTGCGCTTAGCCGGGCTCGTCCGAGTTCCAGACACTATTCTTTGGTTGTCTTCTTATCATCCTCAAACCACTTCATTGGGTCCAGTCCAAAGTAGCTTTTAAGTTCTTCATACAGTTCAGGTGGGTGAGTTTTATTTGTTTTGGTCTTTTAAAGAAAGTTTCGGCTGCCACTGCAAAAAACTCAGCCGGGTTTGTATATTTGATAAATCCCCCTATTTCCCCCTTTTGTAAAGGGGGATTAAGGGAGATTTGAATCTGACATCATGATAGTAGTTCGTAAGCCAAGCATGGCGAAGCTTGCTTGACGAAAAAGATCTGCGATCCCCTGCCTCCTGTGAGCTTGCTCGTTATCATACTACGACCTCAGCCCCAAGGTCAGGTGCCTCTAACTTCAAATGCGTAGCGCCCGGCCATTGTTTATCCTGAGCGCAGTCGAAGGGTGTCGGGCGTTTTTTTCTCCCTACCAACAACCGCTATAATATCTTTCTCTCCGTTCGACGTTGAAAATCCCGCCAAAGGCGGGAGAGAGGGGGGCTAAAGGGGAGAGGTCGTAGAAGACCTAACCCGTTGTCTCTCTTACCACAAAACGCAAATTCGCCTTAACTTCAATGATGAATAGGATAGCGCGCCTGTTTATAGGAGATGGAATATATTGTTCGTGCACCCTTACCGAATTTATAGTATGCGTAGTTTTGAATTTTGAATTGGAATTTTGAACCTTGAACCTTGAACTTTGAGCCTTGAACGCTGAACTTTGAACCTTAAACTTTGAATTCGCCCGGCACAATATCTAACGTATTAACCCTGAATCACTTACGATGAAAATGAAAAAGATTAAAAAACAACCACCAGTAACACCAGAAAGGTCAGAAACACCAGTATCGCAGATCCGCTATGTCCTTTTGTATGAACAGCAAAGCTCATACTTCAGTAGGAATGGAAAAAAATTAAGACAACCACCAGTAACGCCAGAAATGTCAGTAACATCAGTATCGCGAGTTCGCTATGTCCTTTGGTTTGAATGTTATAGTTCATGCAGCAGGACGACTGAAAAAATGAAAAACAGCCGTCCGCAAGTCCAGCATGCCCAGCAAGCCCAGCCGGTAGGTGGGAGAAGACTAACAGCAAGCGAGTTATACCGTTGAATCTATTTGTTTTTGCTTTTCTCGAGGATCTCTTCAGCTAAGGATAAGGCCACGCCGGAAAGCATCACTTCCACTCCAAACTTGGTGAAATCTCCCGACAAAAGCTCTCGCTTCACGTCGGCATAGAGTGAACAGGCGGCCTCCCCTTCCACCACCAGTCCGGAGACCTTATCGGAAGATTGGCCGACGAAAGTGACCTCACCCAATTCCTCGCTGGTGACGTAGCCGGAGCAGTTGTGCAGCTGAAGATGAGCATTGGCAGTGTAGACTACCACCATCGGACCTTTGCCTTTGCCCAAAGTCACCTCCGGATACAGCTCCAGAATCAGGGTTCGGCGTCCCTCCTCGGCGACTACCTTGAGGCGAAAATGATCCCTTTCCCGGACCACGCTTTGTGCTTTCAAACAATGGGATATTTTGTCAATGTCTTTTTTGGCAAAGATGGCCATACGTTATTCCCGTCCTTAAACCCGATAGGTTCTATGGAAGTTGACTGTCCAACTAATGCCCAAAAACGATGGGCAGATTCTTTCCTATGTATTAGCCGCTTCTTTCTTCTCTTCCGAATCCGGTTTCTTCTCTTCAGTCGGGGGCTGAGGCTTGGTCACTTCATTCTCCGCCTCTCTCATAGCCTTCTTAAACTCGGTCATTCCTCTTCCCAATCCGCGTGCGACCTCGGGAATTTTCTTGGATCCGAACAGAATAAGGACCACCAGAAGTATCAAAATCAGCTCTTGCGCTCCGATTCCTCCGAACATGGAATACCTCCCTCAAAGTGTTCAGTCCACATTTTTATACGACATTTCCTGACCAATAGTTCTGGATTCTTTCTCCAGGACTTGAGGCTTGTTTCTCACAGAAACCACCATCGGAAATATATCACCACCAGAATGAGGAAGAGGATGCTGACGAAATTGATCTTGACTAAAAGACCGATGGTAAAGCTGATGGCAAATAGCTCCACGCTCAATGGCTTGAACCCAATGGTGAGGCTCTTTTGAAAAAGAGTCTTGACGGCGCCCTCCGGCAGGAACGATCCGATGATGTCTCCGATAAGCCCGCCGGCAACCGCTGCCAGAATCAACGAAACCAACAAAAAGGTTATCTCCCGTCCCTTCAAGTTCTCTCCTCCTTAACTGTTTGGACTGAAGAAATCCACTATCGACTGAAAAACGTATTTGCCGTCCTCCGAGCCGAGTATGATCTCCGAGGCCCTCTCTGGATGAGGCATCATTCCCAGAACGTTCTGGGTTTGGTTGCAGATCCCGGCGATATTATCCAGGGAGCCGTTGGGATTCGCCTCCGGAGTGATCTTTCCGCCGGCATCACAATACCTGAACACTATCTGCTCGTTTTCCGCCAGCGCCGTTAAACCTTCCTGGGAGATAAAGTAATTTCCGTCGGAGTGAGCTATGGGGATTTTCAGGACATCTCCGGGTTTTAGAAGCCGGGTGAAGGGGGTGGCTGGGTTCACCACCCTAAGATAGACGAACTTGCAGACAAAGCGCAAAGAGCTGTTCTTGAGCATGGCACCGGGGAGAAGACCTGCTTCCAAAAGTATCTGAAAACCGTTGCAGATCCCCGCCACCAGTCCGCCTTCCTTGGCAAACTCCATGACCTTTTTCATGATGGGGGAAAAGCGGGCTACGGCGCCGGTTCTCAAATAGTCGCCGTACGAAAAACCGCCGGGTAAAATCACGCAATCGCAGCCATGCAGCCGGGTATCCTGATGCCACAGGAACTCCACCTCCTGATTGGTCACGGCCTTGATGGCCATGTAAGCGTCGTAGTCGCAGTTCGAGCCGGGGAAGATGATTACGCCGAATTTCATTTGAGTATCTCGAAGTTATATTTTTCGATTACCGGGTTGGTCAGCAGTTTTCGGCAAATCTCGTCGATCAACTCCTCCGGCTTCCCTTTTTCATCCTTCTTGAAGGCTATCTCAAACATCTTGCCGAACCGGATATCCTCTATTTCCCGATATCCCATGTTCTCCAAAGCCCTTTTGATCGTAGACCCCTGAGGATCCAGCACGCCGTCCTTCAGTTTGACGTACACCACTGCCCGACCGATTTGATTTTCTTTGTCCATAATTACACAATGCTCCTTCCCATTATTTTATGCGTTTTACGAAAAGATTCTTCGAGGAAAATTCACCATCTCTCCGCTGGAGTAAAGCTGAAGCTTACGCTCCGGAATTAGGTTACGGTCTCCTGTCTTTCTGCGTGAAACAGCTCATACGCGCCTTTGCCCACTCCCGACAGGATGTAAATCAAGCCGAAGGGAAACAGGGCCAGCCTGGGATTAACCAACAGGACGATGACAAACAGTGAGACATAAATGAGTTTTATCTTGTTCTTTGTGCTGCGGAAAGAGAGCTTGGGCAGGGTATCGTACTCTATCCCGCTTACCATCAGTCCGGAGAAAGCAATGATCATGGTGATCAAAGCCTCTGGAAAACGCAATGCGTGCCAAATTTGGTTGCAAAACAGCGTGTAGCTTACCAGGGTAATGGCGGCGGTGGGAATGGGCAAACCCATGTACGGCAGCTTTTCCTCCAGCTTTGACTGCTGGAGATTGAATCGCGCCAGACGGAAGGCGCCGCACATGACGAAGACAAAACCGACTATCCAACCCCATTTCTCCGAGGGATATACTCCGAGTTGATAGAACAGGATGGTGGGAGCGATTCCAAAAGAAAGAAGATCGGCGAACGAATCCAGCTCGACCCCGAAACGGGAGGCGGATCCGGCAAACCGGGCAATCTTACCGTCCAGCGCGTCAAAGAAGCCAGCCAGAATTATCATCCATGCCGCGAAGGAGGTCTCCCGGTCGATGCTGGAGACAATCGAGACGAAACCACAGAACATGTTGCCTACGGTGAAGACTCCGGGAAAGATTCCCTTTAAGTTTCGCACTTTTGAAAAACTCCTATGACGGTTTCTCCCGCCGTCACCCTCTGATGGAGCCGCACTTTTAGCTCCACGCTCTGAGGCAGGAAAAGATCGACCCGGGAGCCGAATCTGATCATCCCGAAACGCTCTCCGGATTCCAACGTATCTCCCGGCTTGACCCGGCAGACGATTCTTCGGGCAATGATTCCCGCGATCTGCCTGACTACCACTCGAAGTTGGCCATTTTCCAGTCCGAGCTCCGTCTGCTCATTTTCCAGCGACGCCTTGTCTTTGAATGCCGGGAGAAATCTGCCCGGATTATGCTTGAAGTATTTCACCAGACCGGATATGGGAGCGCGATTCACGTGTACGTCAAAGATGGACATAAACACGCTGACCATAGTTCCCCCTCCACCCAGAAACTCCAGATGGTCAAAGGGCTGGATGAAAATCACCTTTCCGTCCGCCGCAGAGAGAATCAGATCCTTTCCCTGGGGAGTTTCTCTCCCCGGGTCTCTGAAGAAGAAAATCACAAACAGGGATAGGGCGAGAAAGACGACGGCCAGGAGAAAAGCTACAAATCGCTCATGGTATATCCAGACGGCAAACAGAAGTAGCGAGATGCCGGCGGTGGGAATTACAAACGGGTATCCCTCTTTAGTCATCTGAATACCCTTTTGAAAATGTAGTCCACATTCCTTAAGTAGTAGCTCAGATCGAAACACTCTTCGATCTCTTTTGCGCTTAGCAGAGCTTTTACTCTTTGGTCTCTAAGGATTAGATCCTTGAAGTTATCCTTCTCCTTCCAAGCCTTCATGGCGTTATCCTGCACTATCCGGTAAGCCTCTTCCTTGGACGCAGCCTTCTTGGCCAGCGCCAGAAGCAGACGCCCGGAAAAAATCATTCCTCCGGTTTTGTTGAGGTTATCCATCATGTTCTCGGGATACACGATCAGATTCTCCATAATGCGGTTGAGCTGAATCAGCATATAGTCCACCAGGATGGTGGAATCCGGGATGATCACTCTTTCCACCGATGAATGGGAGATGTCCCGCTCATGCCATAACGGTATGTTTTCCAAAGAGGCTTGAGCATTGGTCCGGACCAGGCGAGCCAGACCGCAGAGCCGCTCGCAGGTAATCGGGTTTCTCTTATGGGGCATGGCGGAGGAGCCTTTTTGTCCCTGGCTGAAGCCTTCCTCTAACTCCAGAATTTCGGTTCTCTGCAAGCTTCTTATCTCCGTGGCGAATTTTTCTATGGAGCTGGCGATGATGGCCAGAGCACACATGAACTCGGCGTGTCTATCTCTTTGGATTATCTGGCTGGAGACAGGGGCGGGTCTCAATCTCAGCTTCTTGCAGACATATTCCTCCACTCGGGGACTTAAGTTGGAGAAGGTCCCCACTGCGCCGGAGATCTTTCCTACCGACACGGTTTCGATAGCTCTTTTGAAGCGTTCGATATCTCTTTGGATTTCTGTAAACCAGAGTGCAAACTTAAGACCCAAAGTGATCGGCTCGGCATGAACTCCGTGGGTCCTTCCGATCATAGGTGTGTGTTTGAACTCGAAAGCCCTCTTTTTTAGCCTCCTTCGCAACTCCGCCAAATCCTCCAGTATCAGCTCGCCGGATTCCCTCATCAGGAGAGACAGCGAGGTGTCCAGAACGTCGGAGGAGGTCATGCCGAAATGGATGTACTTGGACTCAGGTCCGACATATTCCGCCACGTTGGTCAGAAAGGCGATCACGTCATGCTTGGTTTTCTCTTCGATTTTCGCGATTCTCTTGACATCGAATTTAGCCTTCTGCCTGATCTTGCTTAAAGCCGCCTTGGGAACGATTCCCTGTTGAGCCATGGCCTCGCAAGCCAAAATCTCGATATCCAACCACTTCTGGAACCGGTTTTGGTCGGACCACAACTGCCTCATCTTCTCCGTGGCGTACCGTTCTATCATCTTTCAGTCCACTTCTCGCTCAGATTGGTTGTGACAGCGTTTAGTGGAGACCTGAAGGTCTCCGCTACGTTCAAGAAATACGGACGTAGAGGAAAGCTTTAGCTTTCCTCTTTTTACTTCGACCTATCCTTTGTCTACTTTTTTCCAGTCTTCCAGGAAGTTTTTGATTCCGATGTCGGTGAGCGGGTGCTTGGTCAGTTGCTCGATCACCTTGAATGGTATGGTGGCGATGTCTGCTCCCATGGCGGCTGCTTCGACCACGTGAAGTGGATTTCTCACGCTGGCCACGATGATCTCGGTGGCCACCTCGTAATTATCGAAAATAGTCACAATGTCTGCAACCAAATCCATTCCCACATGGCTGGCATCGTCCAGCCTTCCCACGAACGGGCTGACGAAAGAGGCTCCGGCCTTGGCGGCCAGCAGCGCCTGAATGGGGGAGAAGATCAATGTGCAGTTGGTCCGGATACCTTTTGAATCCAGACTCCGGATGGCCTTCAGGCCCTCCTTACACATCGGGATCTTGATTACGATGTTCTGGTGTAGTTTGGCCAAATCCTCGGCCTCCCTGATCATCCCTTCGGCGTCCTGTGCCACCACCTCCGCGCTCACCGGACCATCCACCACTTCACATATTTTCTTAAGAATGGTCTTGAAATCCCCCTTGCCTTTTTCCTTGGCCAGAAGAGTAGGATTGGTGGTCACTCCATCCAGAATTCCGATGCTGGCGGCCTCTTTTATTTCATCCAAGTTTGCCGTGTCGATGAAGAACTTCATGGTCTAACCTCCCTGAGCTGTTTCCCAAAGTTTAAACTTCATTGTCTATGACAACCAGTCCCCGAATATCGGACAAACACGGTTCTCCGGCCCCGTGATCGACTCAATACTTGACCTCAACCAGACAGAGTCCACGGGCGGGCGCGGTCGGACCTGCTTTCCTCCTATCTTTTGACTTCATTATGTCCACAAACTCTGCGTCCGAAAAGTATCCTCTACCTACCTCAATCAGAGTTCCTACCAAGCTCCTGACCATGGTGTGCAGAAATCTGTCAGCCTCAATTCTGAATATCAATTCCTTATCCCGCATTTCCCAGAAAGCCGAGATTATCCTGCAGGTGTTGTTATCCTTGGCGGATGCAGCCACACAAAATGAAGAGAAGTCATGCTCTCCTTCGATTTCGCAGGTGGCCTGCAGGAGTCTATCGAGATTCAGTGAGTACAGCACCTCCCAAACATATCTTCTCGGAATCGCAGTTCGACCCACACATATCCTGTAGCTGTACACTCTGCTTCTGGCGCTGTACCTGGCGTTAAAATCCAAGTCCACCTCATCAGCATTCCTGATGACAATGTCCTCAGGAAGCAGGCCGTTCAGAGCCTTCCGGATCGTCTCGACCCCAAGCCTGCTTTCCGTCTGGAAATTTGCCACCTGCCCGAGAGCATGCACTCCCACGTCGGTGCGGCCTGATCCTACCAACTTAGCCTGCTGGCTCAGAATGGTGTTGATCCGGTCCTCGATCTCCCCTTGAACCGTGCGCAGCTTTGGCTGCACCTGCCAGCCATGAAAATTTGTTCCGTCATATTCGATTTCGAGCTTTATGTTCCTTAGCATCAGGTGTTCTTTTCAGGCGGACTTAACTACATAAGATACTGCCGCCAACACGAAAATCAAAGTCAAAAACAGGAAATCGTTGGCTCCAAAGCTTAGTCTCCGCAAAGACGTGCGCTTTTGTCCGCTCCTGAAACCCCGTGCGTCCAAAGCCAGCGCCAGCTCATCTGCTTTTCTGAAGGACGAGATAAACAATGGGATAAGCAGAGGCAGGCTGCTCTTCACCCTCCGGATTAATCCCCCGTCAAATGAGGCACCGCGCGACATCTGAGCTTTCTTTAGCGTAACCGCCTCTTCCAGAAGCAGAGGCACGAATCTTAAGGAGATCATGGTGATCAAGGACAACTCCTCTACCGGGAATCGGAATTGCCTCAAAGGAGAAGAAAACCTAAAGACCGCGTCGGTCAATTCCACTGCCTGGGTGGTCAGGCTTAAGAAGGCGGCGGAGAGGATAAAGATGGCCAGCCGCCAGCTATACACCGCACCGTTCAGGACTCCCTGCTCACTTATTCTTACGAATCCTGCATCCCAGAATCTGGTTGTCCCAGTGGGGGCGAAGAAAACGTGCAGAGTAAAAGTGAGCAAGAACAACCAGAAGAACGATCTTAGATTACGAAAGAAATAGTGGAGAGGGATTTTTGACATGAGGCAAAGAAGTAACAAGAAGAGCGACACCAGCAAGTAAATTCTCAAATTGGTGGTTGCTACGGTCAGAATCATTACCCCCAACACCAGGACCAGCTTGGTTCTCGGATCCAGCCGGTGGATGGCTGAACGAGTGGGAACATATTGTCCGATGGTGATATTGTCCAAGAAAGGCATAAGAATAGCCTAAACCTTCCGGTCAGTTCGTTTTCACGCCCCAATATATTGCGGTCAATTTTCTTTGTCAAACATAAACTCGATCACTGGCGGGAATAGGAAATATGCGGGGGTATGGTGTGTTTGTCGGGTGGGCCACCCGATCCCGCGAGATGCGGGACCAAGTCAAGGGACACGGCAGGTACAGAGATAGGAGAGACATTCAATCACGGGACGCCATTCCAGAAGCTGAATCGGGCACAACTACGACTGAGTCGTCGCTTCCCCACGCATTCGGCGCATACTTGTGAGCTTCCAGATCGTTGTGCCAAAATCCGTCCACCAGGTACTTAAATCGGTATTCGCCCGGAGGCAGATGTAGATTCATTTGCCAGGTGTCGCCTATCTTTTGCATGGGGTGCGATTCTTCGTTCCAATCGTTGAAATCGCCGGCCAGACAAACCTTCTTCGCGCAACCTGCCCGGAACTTGAAGGTGATCTTACGAGTGGCTCTGTCGACCTCTATGCCCATGAGACTCAGACCTCCCGTCTCGGATAGAGTGACTGGTACTTATAACTAATTACAATCGACACACAAAAGAAGTTTCCCTTTTCTTCAGAAAACCGCGTGTTCTATCTTCCCGCAGTCAGGCGGAGTTCAAACTCAACCAAGCCGGATACAGTCGGGAACATCGTATTTTCAGCATTGCCACGCCCATGACCACGGCATACGTTGCTCGGACATCCTTGTCCTCTCACTGGCTTGTTAAGGTCTTGACAAACGTAAGATCGATGTCAACGCGGACATGTTTAATCTATCTCCCAACTATCGAAAAGTCAAGGAAAAGTTTCGGAAGCTATTAAGTTACGTCACTGCAATAAATTAGTAGAAAGACCTAAGCTGTTTCTTTAAGTCCAGACGTGACAAGGACATGCATCTGGACATGCTCAGCCATGCTTCTCGCTATTGTTTCTGATCGACAAGAACAGGTTTACCAATGAGAGATCAAAAGGCGGGTGAAAGACACCCGCCCTCAACAGCTCAAGGAGAAGAGGGGTTGAGACACTTCTGGATGTTTTGGTTTTGAGCCGCTGCAGCGGTCGACTGTTCGAAATTTCGGGTTGCATACTTTAGCTTTTCTTCGTAACTTTGCTTCGCCATGAATAGGTTCGTTGAAGAAATCGGTAGAATCATGTCCGGGCAGACTGATCTCCCGGAAGACGAGGTCAGAGAACTGCTGGAGATTCCGCCAGATGAGAAGTTGGGAGACTATGCCTTTCCCTGCTTTGTCTTGAGCAAGAAGTTAAGGAAGGCGCCGGATAAGATCGCAAGTGAGCTTGCCTTCAAACTGAAAACCACTGAATTGATCCAAGAGATTCACTCCGTCGGACCTTACGTAAACTTCAAAGCAAGCAGAACCAAATTGGCTGAGTCGGTGCTCACTCAGTTATTTGACCAAGGTGATGATTATGGTTCAGATGACATAGGAAGAGGCAAGACTATCGTGATTGACTTCTCCTCTCCTAACATTGCCAAGCCTTTTGGTATTGGGCATCTGAGGACAACTGCGATCGGAAATGCTCTATATTATGTTTACAAGAAATTAGGATATGACGTTGTTCGCATCAATCATCTGGGGGATTGGGGGACGCAATTCGGGAAGGTGATCTTGGCTTTCAAAATGTGGGGAGATGAAGATGAATTTCTGAAAGACCCCATCGCTACTCTGTATGATCTTTATGTCCGATTCCATAAGGAAGAGGAAAGAGATCCAAAGCTCGAAGAAGAAGCTCGTGGCTGGTTCAAGAAACTGGAGGATGGCGATGGAGAGGCTACTGCTTTGTGGGAGAAGTTCAGGGCTTGCAGTCTGGAGGAGTTCAAGCGGGTGTATCAAATGCTGGGGATAGAATTTGACTCTTATGCAGGGGAGAGCTTCTACAACAAATATATGGGCCAGACTATTGAGGAGCTGGAAGCGAAAGGATTGGCAGAAGTAAGTCAAGACGCTCTGATCGTCAGCTTGGAGAAATTCGGCCTCCCCCCTTGTCTTTTGAAGAAAAAAGACGAAGCAACTTTATATGCCACCCGGGATATTACCGGCGCTATTTATAGATATAACACATATCATTTTTCCAAGTCGCTGTACGTGGTTGGCGCTGCTCAAAGGCTTCATTTCCAACAGGTCTTCAAGGTCTTGGAGCTTATGGGACACGACTGGTTCAAAGACTGCGTGCATGTCGATTTTGGCTGGATCAAATTCAAACAAGAGATGATGTCCACCCGAAAGGGGAACATAATCCTCTTGGAGGACGTCTTGAACAAATCAATTGAGCTGGCTCGAAAAATCATAGAGGAGAAGAATCCCGGCCTGGAAAACAAGGAGGAGGTGGCAAAAGATGTGGGCATTGGCGCGGTGATCTTTGCCGATCTGGCCACTCGCCGGAACAAGGACATAGATTTTGACTGGGATCAGGCGCTCTCCTTCGATGGCGAGACCGCACCTTATGTGCAATACACCCACGCGCGATTGTGCAGCCTACTGCGAAAACATGGGAAACCAATCGAAAAAGAAGTGGATTACAAAGCCTTTTCGACCGAGCAAGAGATTAGGCTTATAAAGCTGCTGGAGAGTTATCCCGGAATGATCAAATCGGCAGCCGAAGGTTACGAGCCTGCTTTTGTTTGTTCCTTCTTGCTGGATGTCTGTTCGGTTTTCAATCGTTTTTACCAGCAGCAACGGATAATCTCCGAGGATGATAAATCGACCTCTGCTCGCATGCTATTGGTGAAGGCAGCCCAGATCACGGTGAAGAATGGACTTTCTCTCTTGGGGATAAGAGCACCGGGAAGGATGTGAAGGAGCAGGATTTGAGTTTTTGCCTGCAGAAAAGGGGAGGCGCGAATGGGAGGAGTTCTGTGAGAATTCTCTGTCTGAGGGGAGGGGTGCAGTGCCAGTCCGGGTATTGAGCCTTCTGGTCAAGGCTCAGATGACGGGTTCCATTTTTCCTCATCATCGGACCGGTAGTAGAGTCGGATTCTTCGTGCGATCTGCCTTTGTTGACTACTGACACCGATATCCTTCAGCGTATATAAAGCAGTAGTCAGATTGTACCCTCCCGGATGAAGAGGTTATTGTTCAGGGGATTAATTTATTGACAAGACAGGACGTTAAACATATTATGAAAAACGATTGAGGTGCTATCTGCCATAAGATTAGAGAGGTTCAAAAGACGGAGGAGCCTGGAGATGACTAACAAATGGACGCATGTGGTTTTCATCGTTATGATTGTGGCAGTATCCATTCCGGTGTTTTACCAGACTCTGAAGTTTGATTTTGTGGCTGACGATTGGCAGCTTATTTACCACAGGGCCGATTACCTCAAGAACTGGAGCAACCTCAAAACCGTTTTCACCAAACCTTTCCCTGCGCCGACTTATGAACCCGTTCCTTTTTACAGGCCGGTGGTTACTTTGGCGAATTTCATAAACTATCATCTCTCAGGCAAGACCACTTTCAGGTACCACCTCTTCAACCTTGGTTTGCATACCTTGAATGCCGTACTTGTGTATCTTTTGATATTTATCGTTTTCAAAAGGGAGCTTTTGTCGTTTCTTGCTTCCATTTTCTTCGTGCTCCATCCCATTCACACCAGTTCTGTGGTCTGGATTTCCGGGCGAACCGATCTGATCGCCTGTTTCTTTGTGCTTCTGGTGGCAATCTTGTTCATGAAGAGAAAGGACCACACCGGAGCAGCACGAACTCTTCTTTTTATCGGCTCCGTGATCAGCTACCTGCTGGCGGTTCTCTCCAAAGAGACCATGCTGGCCTTTCCTCTGTTTCTGCTCCTGTGGGACTATCTCTCCGCAAAAGGGCGGCTTGACTCAACCGGACCATCGGTCTTAGACTCTGAACCGGCTATCGGGACCGAACCTCCAGGCCGTTCGACGAAGAATAGGTTGATGCCCTACGCTCCATTTGCAGTCGTAGCCATTCTCTACATTGGACTGAGAATATTGGTCTTGGGGAATCTGGGAACGGGACAGCCTTACAGTTCGGCCAATCTATTCCAGAGGCTTCTGACTGCCTTCGGCATTTACTTCTATTACTTCAAAAAATTCATCCTCCCGGTGAATCTGAATTTCTCTCCACGGGTCTTGATCGTTACCTCCTTGTTCAGCCTGAAGTTCTGGGGAACCTTGATATTCTTTGCATTGGTTCTGGCGCTGGGCATCACGCTTCGGAAGAAAACCCAGGAAATCTCCTTCGGGACATTCTGGATTCTGATCACTTTGCTACCGGTTTTGAATTTGGTTCCGGTTTATGCCTCGGTCAAGGAATGGTGGGCATACGTTCCCTCCATTGGTTTCTGCCTGATTTTGGGGAGGCTTGCAGAAATGGGAGTCAGTTGGGAGAAAAGATGGTTCGAGATAAAACTACCCAGGCGGAAACTTCAGGAAGAGGTGCCTCAGGCAGAGCCGGCTGCGGCTGAAGAAGCTAACCTCCCGGTAGCAGGCGAACCGTCGATGGCATCACAGAGCCAGCCTTCAGATTCCACCCGGGTCGGACTGTCAGCCAAGAGAAAGCTAATTTTCAGATTCAAGCAAATAAGATTTCCGGAGAGGCTATTGATCAAGGGAGGCCATGCGCTTTCCCTCCTCTTTGCACTGGTCCTAATCTCCTACGCTCTCGCCCTTCAGGGCAGGGCCAAAGTCTTCAGAAAAGACTATCATCTGTGGACCAATACGTCGAAGGTGGCTCCATACGACGTGATAGCGCAAAACGCCATCGGGGACATTTTGAAGAGGAAGGGAGTGACCCGTTGGGCGAAAATGGCATTCCAAAGAGCGGTGCAGGCAGACTCCAATTCCGCTGAAGCGCACAACAACTTCGGGAGCACGCTGGAAATGACCGGCCAGGATGATTCGGCTCTGGTTCAGATCAAGGCGGCGATAAAACTCGACCCGGGGTATGCCGACGCATTCAATAATCTAGGGATAATCTACGGAAAGAAGATGCAATTGGACTCCGCGATAGGCGCCTTTAAAAAGGCCTTTGAGCTGGATCCAATGTTCTACGCCCCTTGCAAGAACCTGGGTTCAACTTACTCCGAAACTGGGGATCTTCCCAAGGCTCTGGAGTATTATGAGATGGCACTGAAACTTGCGCCGACTAAAGAGGAGGCCGAGGCCGTGAGGCGGGGCATCAACCAGATCCGGGTGCGGGGTTACAGATAACCGAGTGCGCAGTTCCAAATATAGGTCATTATGCTTTTTCTGTATGGCTGCAAGCGATTAACCTATAACTGGAACGTCAGGATGTGATGGCTTGAGAAAAGAGCTGGAAGAACAGGAAGAGAGCTTCCTGGTTGCGTACGCCATGAAAAGCCGGCAGAGCCGGGGGCGAAAATACCCCGAGGAAGACCACCCGTATCGCACCAATTTTCAAAGGGATAGAGACCGGATCATCCACTCCACCGCCTTCCGCCGACTGGAATACAAAACGCAGGTATTCGTTAACCACGAAGGTGACCACTATCGCACCCGATTAACCCATACCATCGAGGTCGCCCAAATCTCCCGTTCGATTGCTCGGGCGTTGAGACTGAATGAGGATTTGGCCGAAGCCATCGCCTTAGTGCACGATCTGGGGCATACTGCTTTTGGGCATGCGGGGGAGGATACCTTAAACGACATCATGAAGGACGACGGAGGTTTTGAGCACAATCAGCAGACCTTGCGCGTGGTGGATTTGTTGGAGGAGAGATATCCGGAGTTTCCCGGTTTGAATCTGACTTATGAGGTAAGAGAAGGGATAATGAAGCACGAGACGGCATACGATCATCCCATCCCGAAGGAGTTCGATCCCCACGAAAAGGCAACCTTAGAATGTCAACTGGTCAGCCTGGCCGACGAGATAGCGTATTACTGCCACGACATAGACGATGGATTGGCCTCTGAAATTCTGAGAGAGGAGGAGCTGAACCAAGTTGCCCTGTGGGGTGATTTGGCCAATGATCTCAAGAGTCGGTACCCAGATCTCTCCGCGTCCCAGAGAAGGCACCAACTGGTCAGAATGCTGATCAACTTTGAGGTCTCGGATCTGATCGAAGAAACAAAGCGAAGGATTCTCGATTATCAAATAGGATCGGTCAAGGATGTGCGTAATGCTCAGAACAGTATCGTTGCCTTTTCCGGCCCCACCGCAGAGTTGAACGGAGAATTGAGAGGTTTCTTATTTGATAGAATGTATCGAAACTACCGCATGATCCGAATGGCGGACAAAGCCAGGAGGATCATTAGCCAGCTTTTTGAGGTATATCTCAACGACCTGGATCAGCTTCCTCCTTCTTTCCGCCAACGGCTCAAGGATGAGAACAAGATGCAGTTGATCTGTGACTATGTCGCCGGAATGACCGATAGATTTGCCCTGCAGGAATACAAGAAACTCTTCGATCCCTTTGAAAGAGTATAGATCCTTTCTTCAGAGAAGTGCCTTCCGTCGACGTACAGACGAGATTATTGACATTAGAGAACAAAGCCCTCAGAAGGAAAAAACCGTCCTTTTGATCCATCCATTAGAAACCCTCCCTCCAGTTTAGTCACAATTATGGTATATTCAAAATAAAGGGAAGCAAGAACAAAAAAGGAGACTGAACCTCTTTGAGTCTAGCAAGGACCAGAAGTGACATTTGTCTCTGCCTGTCTTGACAAAAGAGACCGGGTTCCAATGAAATCACGACGCTTTGCGGTAAAAGCAGTTGCCCTGCTTACCTTAACAAGCGGAATTGTCAACATCGCTTCGGTCATAGGCCGAACCCTGCCGCACAGGTTCGCCATATTGACTCAGGTTTTGCCTCTGGAGTTCGTGCATCTTTCGAAGTCCCTGACCCTGCTCATCGGGTTCGCTTTGGCCGTATCTGCGATAAATATCTACAAACGCAAGAGACGAGCTTTTCATATAGTGATTCTTTTGTCCTGTTTGTCCATTCCCTTGCATCTGACCAAAGGTCTCGATTATGAGGGGGCTTTAGCCTCGCTGGTCTTGGTCGCCGTCCTGGTCCTTAACCGCAAGAGGTTTACGGTAAAGAGCAGCGTTCCCAGTTTGCGATGGGGATTGATCCGGTTTGGCGTAATTTCACTCTTAGTGTCTGGTTACGGGGTGGCAGGTTTCTGGTTTCTGGATCGTCGGGAATTCGGCGTCGAATTTCACGTTGGTGATGCCCTGCGTGAGACTTTGTTGTACCTGACCCTGGCTGGCGATGCCAGATTGATTCCCCACAGTCATCACGCTCATTGGTTTCTCGATTCCCTTTATCTGACAACCACAGTCTCGATCCTTTATGCCCTGTATGCCATCTTCCGTCCGGTGATTTACCAGTTTGGCATGCATCATACCGACCGCAGCTTGGCCAAAGAGATCGTAGAGAAACACGGTCGTTCGGCCTTGGACTTCTTTAAGTACTGGCCCGACAAATCATATTTTGTTTCCTCCTCCCAGAACAGCTTCATTGCTTATCGAGTAGGCAATAGCTTTGCCCTGGCCCTGGCCGACCCTGTCGGACCGGAAGAGGAGATGGAGGACATTATTGGTGGTTTTGTGCAGTTCTGTGAAGATAATGACTGGGGAGTAGGGTTTTACCAGACTCTGCCGGATTTCTTGCCGATTTACGAGGGGCTTGGTTTTCGAAAGCTAAAGATCGGCGATGATGCCGTTGTCGACCTGACCGGTTTTGGCTTGACCGGTAAGGAGAGAAAGGAGCTTCGGCATACCATGAACAGAATGGAAGGGATGGATATGCGATTCATCCGTTATCAGCCTCCCATTGGCGATGAGACTATAGCCCAGGCCAAAGAGGTCTCCGATGAATGGCTTAGCATCCCAGGTCGGAGAGAAAGGCAGTTTACCTTAGGCGTTTTCGATCCCAGCTACGTCCGGTCCACTCCACTGAACGTGGCGGCCGACAGCGGTGGACGGATCATTGCTTTTGTGAATGAGATTCCTTCCTATAGGACGGGGGAGGCGACCGTTGACCTCATGCGCCACCGAACCGATGCGCCGAAAGACGTCATGGATTACCTGTTTGTGAAACTTTTCTTCTGCCTTAAGGAAACAGGATTCCAGCGTTTCAACTTGGGAATGGCGCCCATGGGGGGCTTTCGTGAAAATGAACACGCTTCGGTGGAAGAAAGGGCCATTCATTACTTCTTTCAGCACATTAAGTTCCTCTTCAGCTATCGCGGGCTGCGGCAATACAAGGCCAAGTTTGCCAGCTCTTGGGAACCGCGGTACGTCGTCTACAAAAGCCCGCTTGATTTACCGAAGATAGCCCTCGGCCTGAGGGAGGTTTCGAAGGCAGGGCATTAGAGAGCAAAAAGGGAGTAACCCTTGAGTTTGAGTCCAGAGGGCACCTCACGTGAGACAAAGGCTGGACAACTCGCCAGGCGGTTTCTCGGTTACGCGATTGTCTTGGTCTGCTTGGTGTGGGTTTTTCACGACGTGCACGCAGAGAGGCTTTTTCGCGAAATAGGGCAGATTCAATGGGAGTGGATTTTGCTAGCCATCTTCCTCGACACTTTCAGTTACTTCGCTCAGGGATGGCGATGGGAGTTTTTGCTCAGGCCAACGGGAAAGATTTCTCCTTTGAAAACCACCCAGGCCGTTTACGCAGGGCTTTTTACCAACGAAATCGTGCCCTTGCGGGCAGGCGAACTGGTCAGAGCATACTTAGTCTCACGCTGGCTCCCTTGTGACTTCCTGGCGGTGATTCCATCCATGGTGGTAGAACGACTATTTGACGGCATCTGGTTAGCCTTAGGCATCGGTCTTACGGTCTTACTGGTACGTTTGACCGGGAACTTGGTCCAGGCCGCGGAGATCTTGGGGGCTGCGGTCTTGGCGGCAACCGGCCTGTTTATCTATCTGGTGATTCGCAAAGAAAGAACCATTGCCGTGAATCCGACGCAAAAGCCTTCGAAGTGCAGACCATTTCACCTATTGTCTTCACTGATTGAGAATCTTGCCGGCGGAATTCGCAACATTGGGGTCTCCCGCTATCTCTTCATGGCTTTCTTTGCGTCCTCTCTGATTTTGGTTTTTCAGATCTTTTCTTTTTGGCTAGTAATGTGGAGTTATGGGCTGAGGCTCTCTTTGTGGATCGGCGCTGCGGTGCTGCTTATCGAACATCTGGGAACGACTATTCCGAATGCTCCTTCCAATCTCGGCACCTATCAGTTTTTCGTGGTAGTCGGCCTGACCCTCTTCGGGGTGGACAAAACCACCGCCACCGGTTTCTCGGTGGTGGTGTTCATCGTGCTGACCGTACCGCTCTGGGCGATTGGTCTTTTGGCTGTCGGTCGCAGTGGCATGACTTTCAAAGAGATTCGAGGAGAGATAACCCGGTTAATGAAACGGTGATCGGTCAAAACAGTCAGCATGACCTTGGTTGAGCCAAAGGAGGTTCTAAGCCGATGAAGGCAATCAGTCTCTTCGTTTTGATCTTCTTATCCGCGTGTGGTCAGATACTTGGCGCCGCTGGGGATGCTTTACAATTCGGTCGCTTCGGAGACGTCTGGCTCTACCATAAGTCTCCCCGACCTTCTCAGGTCGTACTGTTCGTTTCCGGAGACGGCGGATGGAATAAGGGAGTGGTCGACATGGCTAAGGCTCTCTCCTCCATGGACGCATTGGTGGTCGGTATTGATATTGTTCATTATCTGAAGCAGCTCGAAGAATCCGGCGAGAAGTGCTCGTATCCGGCCGGAGATTTTGAGCTACTGAGCAAATTCGTGCAAAGGCACTTAAACTACCCGGATTACGTGGTCCCGACTCTGGTTGGATATTCCTCAGGAGCTACCTTGGTTTATGCAGCGCTGGTCCAGGCGCCATCTATTTCCTTCAGAGGAGCTATCAGTCTGGGATTCTGTCCGGATCTACCGCTTACCAAACCTTTCTGCCGCGGCAGTGGCTTAGAATGGAAGACCGGTCCAAAAGGAAAGGGCTTTAGTTTCCTGCCTGCTAAGGATTTGGAAAATCCCTGGATCGTCCTGCAGGGCACGGTCGATCAGGTTTGCAGCCCGAGCGAAACGGAAGAATACGTGAAGCAGGTAGGTAAGGCGCACATAATGACGCTTCCGAGCGTGGGTCATGGCTTCTCGGTACAGAAGAACTGGATGCCACAGTTCAAGTCGGCTTTTGCTGAAATTGCCTCCGACCAAACGCGTGTGCCAGACGGTACGCCCTCGACAGAGCTTAAGGATTTACCTTTAGTAGAATTCCCTGCTAATGATACCTCCAAAGCACTTATGGCAGTCCATGTCTCGGGCGATGGCGGTTATGGAGTGACAGATAAAGGGATCTCTCGAGAGTTAGCATCTCGAGGCATTCCGGTGGTCGGACTTAATTCGTTGAAATACTTTTGGAAGAAACGCACTCCGGAAGAAGCAGCCAAGGACCTCAAGCGAATCCTGGATTACTATCTGACTGCGTGGAAAAAGAAAGAGATACTGCTCGTCGGGTATTCGCTGGGAGCCGACGTTCTGCCTTTTATGATCAACCGCTTACCCGACACGCTGCGCTCAGCCGTCCGGCTGGTGGTGCTTATGGGTCCCAGTCATGAAGTAGAATTCGAATTTCACATAACTGAGTGGTTGGGCGGATCTTCTAAGAAAAACTCTCTTTCTGTGTTGCCGGAGGTTGAGAAGCTTAAACGGATGAGACTTCTGTGCCTGTACGGAGAAGATGACAAGGATACCATCTGCCCGGAACTGGATACCAACTCAGCCCGTGTGATTTCGGAGAAAGGAGGACATCGGGTGGGAGGTAATTTCGGACCTATCGTCCAGGAAATACTGCAAGAGGTGAAATAGAAATTCTCCTGCGCGTTGGGTCCCCAGACCCGACGGGGTGAAAAGCCTGCTACCCCCGCCTGATCCATGGTAGAGGGCGTCCTCGCAACAAACCAAAATCAAACTTAATTTTGCGTCCTCAAAAGGTTTCTTGGAAATCAAAGAGAAACAGCTTGACAGAAAGATTTTTACCCGTTATAATGGTTTTGAAGCTGAAAGAACTACACCGAGAAGCTCATGCTTTGAATTGAGAAAGAAAGAAGTGAATAATGAAGGGAGAGATTTATGATTCAACTTAAAGAAAAATATGTTGTGGATGAAAAAGGGAAACGAGTGGGGATAATGCTTGACATAAAGGAATATTCCAAGATCTTAGAGGCTTTGGAGGAGTTGGAATCGATCCGGGTATACGATAAGGCAAAAGCATCAAAAGAAAAGCCAATTTCTTTTAGTAGAGCCGTGGCTCAGATAGAAAGAAAACACAAATGAGATATTCCCTCTTTATCCTTCCAAGAGCTGTGAAGGAATTAACGGTTCTTGAAGCAACAGAATATCGGAAAATTAAGATAGCAATCTTAAGACTGGCTGATAATCCAAGACCTTCCGGTTGTTCCAAATTGACCGGACGCGAAGGATGGAGAATACGAGTTGGCGACTATCGGGTCATCTATGAAATCAACGATTTTAACAAAGAGGTTGTTGTCCTTCATGTAGGACACAGGCGAGATGTATATAGATAAGAGGAAAAACTCATTCACAAATTTATTGTCAAGCAGGCTTCCCGACGGATCCGTCTGGACGCCGTGGCTAACCTACAAGGCTCAAAGACGAAAACAAAATGCAGTTGATCTGTGACTACATTGTCGGAATGACCGATAGATTTGCCCTGCAGGAATATAAGAAGCTTTTTGACCCGTTTGAGAGAGTTTGAAAAGGAGTGCGCTCCGCAAAAGGCGGGACGCTGCGGAAGCCCCGCGAAGCGGGATCTTCGACTTCGCTTCCGCACTCCTCCGTTCGAGCAGGGGTTCAACCACTGCCCGAATTATAAAGAACCGTACTCGCTGTTGGTCTTCTTGATCAACAGCAATAGAATTTCCCGTTTGTGACGAACACCAACGGGAAGTTAAGCATTTGGTGATTATAAAGGATCTGACACAAGATTGCAGAGATTTTGAGTCAAGATTTCAAAGATATTTTGGTTTCTATGGTTATATCTGAACTCCATTTCTTTTAGGTACAAAACGAATTTTTGGATGG
>JBAVQU010000058.1:0-38967 GCA_049694315.1 Candidatus Zixiibacteriota bacterium | reverse complement strand
CGGCGTATAATCGTCATTGCGAGCGTAGCGAGGCAATCTAAATGTGATAGATTACTTCGTCTCGATAAATCGAGACTTGTAATGACTTGTTTTTGATACCCCGCTGCTTGCGGCGGGGAGCTTCATTCAAGCCAAAAAGTCCAATTCTAATTTAAGCAGAACAACCTCAACTTAACGGATAGGGGGAACCACAAGCGAGTAGCACGACTACCTTTTGAGAAGCTTGTAGAGAATTTTGCAAGAACAGGAGGTACCTGTTTTCGAATCCAGTAGGTTTCCACATCTTCTCAGTTGACAATTGTGTAATTTTTGAGTTCATTAATAGTGTTATCGCAGATCTATCGGGGAGAGGTATGGTAGGCAAGACCATTTCTCATTACAAGATTTTAGAAAAACTGGGCGAAGGAGGTATGGGTGTGGTATATAAAGCCCAGGACACCAAGCTAGATAGGATTGTGGCATTGAAATTCCTTCCCAAGCATCTTCTGTGTGATAGCGAAGCCAAGAGTAGATTTGAAAATGAAGCCAAAGCTGCATCTGCGTTGAATCATACCAATATCACCACCATCTATGAGATAGACGAAGTCGAGGGTGAATGTTTCATCTGCATGGAATATGTGGAAGGCAAATCTATAAAAGAATTGGTCAAAGATAAAACTCTTTTGATAGACGAAGTTTTGAAGATTGCCGTCCAGATAGCGGAAGGTTTGAATGCTGCACACAAGAAGGGGATTGTTCATCGGGACATTAAGCCTGACAACATGATGCTTACCGATGAGGGTTTGGTTAAGATCATGGATTTTGGCTTAGCGAAGCTCAGGGGAGTGAGTAAACTCACCAAGACAGGAACGACCTTAGGCACCATGCAATATATGTCCCCGGAACAAGTTCAAGGGATAGAGGTTGACCAGCAATCAGACATTTTCTCCTTTGGGGTGGTCTTATATGAGATGATCACCGGACAACTTCCTTTTAAAGGAGAGCATGAAGCAGCGATAATCTATTCTATTTTAAATGAGACCCCAGAACCTCTGGCAAGGTATAAAGCGAATGTTCCAGAGGGACTACAAAAAATTATTGATAAGGCATTGTCAAAAGGGAAGGATGAACGCTATCAGCATGTTGACGAGATGATGGCTGATCTTAAATATCTCAAGAAGAGACTTGAAACAACGACGCCAATACAAGAAAGGAGAAAACCAAAGCGTTTAATGAAGGTACCGATTTATGTATATGTCAGTGTTACAATCCTAATCGCAATTCTTATCCTCAGTAAACTCTATTTCTTCGCTTCACGGGAAGTGCCAATCAATTCAATAGCTGTTCTGCCTTTCCAAAATCTTTCCGCTGATCCCGAGCAGGAGTATTTCTCAGATGGAATTACTGAAGCGCTTATCTCGGAATTATCGAAAATCAAAGCACTCCGGGTTATCTCCCGGACTTCGGTCATGCGTTTCAAGAAGACAGAGAAATCGTTGCCGGAGATAGCTCATGATTTAAACGTGGATGCGGTTGTAGCGGGGTCAGTTCAGCGGGTGCAGGATGATGTCAGAATTACGGCGCAACTTATCAAGGCAGAACCAGAGAAACACCTGTGGGCAGATGATTTCACCAAAAAATTTAAAGATATCCTGATACTCCAGAGCGAAGTTGCACAGGCGATTGCACGTGAAATAAAAATCACTGTAACACCTGAAGAGCAACAGCAATTAGCAACTTACCGCACAGTTAATCCAGAAGCTCATGAGCTGTATCTCAAGGGGATGTACTTCGTCAACAAATTCTCACCCGCAGATATCGAAAAAGGATTCAAATACTTTGAGCAAGCGCTTCAAAAAGACCCAAACTATGCCTTGGCCTATACCGGTATGGCAAAAGGATATGATTATCTTGTTTCGGCTACGATGCCGCCAAAGGAAGCTTGGCCTAAAGTAGATTCATTAGCCAGGAAAGCACTGAGCCTTGACAAAACGCTGGCGGATGCGTATGTGCTTATGGCTGATGTCAAATTTTGTTACGAATGGGATTGGAGGGGAGCTGAGGAAAACTACAAACGAGCCATCGAGCTTAATCCAAATTATGCAACTGCTTATGCATGGTATGCTTGGTACCTGTCAGCAATGAAACGGTTGGATGAAGCTATAAGGGAAGCAGAGAAAGCCAGAGAGCTTGACCCACTTTCTTTTGACATAAGCATGACTATGGTAGATGTTTTTCTCTATTCCGGACAATGTGATAGTGCGATAACCTTAACCAATGAGATATTAAAAATCGACAGCACTTTTGCATTTGGGTATGATATGCTTGGTTATTGTTATTTGTGTAAAAAAATGTATAACGAGGCGATAAATCAATATCAAAAATCAATTGCCTTAAATGGCAGTCTTTCTCTTAGTTGGCTGGCTTATGCTTATGCAGCGTCTGGTAAAGAAAATGAGGCACGCAAAATTCTTAACGATTTAATTGAACAGTCAAAACATCGGTATATAGATCCTTTTAACTTTGCCGTAGTATATCTTGCTTTAGGTGAGCATGATAAGGTTATCGAATGTTTGGAAAAAGCCTATGAGTATCGGTCTTTTATGCTGCCATTCATACGAACTTTACCGGGGTGGGAGGGCTATAGCAAAGAACCGCGGGTAGTTGCACTTTTGAAAAAGATGGGGCTGGAAGAATGATAGGAGAGAGCATTTCACTAAATGAACTCACCATATCTCCCTCTCTTAGAAAGAGAGGGACTAAAATCCCCTTCTCTTCGTAAGAGAAGGGGCAAGGGGATGAGTTCGATAGCTCAGCGTAATACGTTATGATAGGTAAAACAATCTCGCATTATAAAATCTTAGAGAAATTAGGTGAGGGTGGCATGGGTGTGGTCTACAAAGCCCAGGACACCAAGCTGGACCGAATCGTGGCTTTGAAGTTTCTACCCAAGCGTCTTTTATGCGATAATGAAGCCAAAACCAGGTTCGAGCATGAAGCCAAAGCTGCATCGGCGTTAAACCATACCAATATCACCACAATTTACGAGATAGATGAACTGGAAGGCGAATGCTTTATCTGTATGGAATATGTCGAAGGGACATCCTTAAAAGAGATGATCAAAGAGAAGACACTTTCCTTAAAGGAGATTATAGATATAGCGATACAGATGGCTGAGGGCTTATCAAAGGCACATGAAAAGGGAATCGTGCATCGGGACGTCAAGCCGGCAAACATTTTCGTTACAGCGGATGGGATGGTTAAGATATTGGATTTTGGACTTGCCAAGCTTGCAGGTTCGCAGACGAAGTTGACGAAAACAGGAGCAACGCTTGGAACCGTGGCCTATATGTCGCCGGAGCAGGCAAAGGGAGAGGGGGTCGATCACAAGACAGATATTTGGTCCCTTGGAGTAGTGCTCTATGAGATGCTGACGGGGCAATTGCCATTCGGAGCCGAGTATGAACAAGCCATGGTGTATTCGATCTTGAACGAGCAACCGAAGGCGATCGATCTTATCCGAAAAGACATTCCGAAGAAGCTGCAGGATATTGTCTATAAAAGCATGGAGAAAAACTCGGCACTTCGATACCAGAATATGAACGAAGTAGTCAAGGAGTTGGAAGAGGCTAAGACTGGATCTGTCCAATTAAAAGAGGAAAAGTCCATCTTGGTCCTGCCGTTTGATGATATAAGTCCTGGGAAAGACAATGAATACTTCAGCGACGGACTGACAGAAGAACTTATTACTGACCTCTCGCAGGTGCATGATCTTCTGGTCATCTCAAGAACATCTGTGATGACGTTCAAAGGTACAAAGAAAACGATTAGGGAAATCGCCAGAGAAGTGAACGTGCAGTATGTTCTTGAAGGGAGCGTCCGAAAAGTTGGCAACGATCTTCGGATCAGTGCACAGTTGATTGATGCGGCCAATGACGTTCATCTTTGGGCTCAGAAATTCAGCGGGACTCTGGATGATGTGTTTGATATTCAGGAAAAGGTCTCTCATTCCATCGTGGATGCTTTGAAACTGAAGTTGACTCCGGAGGAGGTCGAGCGCCTGGCCGAACACCCAATTCCCGATGCCCTTTCGTATGAATTCTATCTAAAAGCCAGGCAGGAAATTCTGAAGTTTACAGAAGCAGGATTAGAAAACGCACTGAGATACCTTCGGAGCGGTCTCGAGATTGTTGGAGAGAACGCGCTTCTCGATGCGGGCCTGGCGTATGTCTATTTGGGGTATATCAATCTGGGCTTTAAGGAGGAGGAATACTGCTTGAAGGAAGCCCAGGGATATGTCGATAAGGCTTTGGCATTGGATCCCTTGAGTTCGCAAGGCCATTTCGTTCAGGGAATGCTTCACCTTACCGTCAATCTAAAAAAGGGACTCAAACACCTAAAGCGTGCACTGGAAACCAACCCGAATGATTTCGATACCCTGTTCTTCCTCAGTTGTTTGCTCGGGTCATTGGGCCAAAGGTCCGCTGTCCTTCCTCTTGAAGAAAGGACGATAAGGATCGATCCTTTGAATCCCGCAGCCCATTTTCACTCTGGATTCAATAGAATTTGGGAAGGTGAATTCCGCTTAGCCCTTAAAGCTCTGGGAAAACTCAATAAATCGTTCCCAGAAGATCTCCTCACAAAATTTAGTTATGGTCTAAGTCTTGCCTATATGAATGAAAGAGATCAAGCCGGATTGATTTTTGATCAGATTGCACAAGAACAACCGGGTGGTTTCATCGCCGCCCTGAGCCTTGCTTTCAAATATGCGATAGCAGGGAAGAAATCCGAGACTCTGAGGAGTCTCGATTCGAACCCCCAACTCCTGAAAACGAGGGATTTTCAGTATGCCTATTGGATTGCCGAGTGTTTTGCCTTGATCGATGAGAAAGAGCGGGCGCTCGACTGGCTTGAACGCGATGTGAATCTCGGCATGATTAATTACCCTTTTATTAATGAACTCGACCCTTTCCTCGCCAACATCCGCGGCGAGGAGCGGTTCAAGAAGCTAATGGAAAAAGTCAGGGGCGAGTGGGAACATTTTGAGGTGTAAAGATGATAGGTAAAACGATTTCGCATTACAAAATCTTAGAAAAACTCGGTGAAGGCGGAATGGGCGTAGTCTACAAAGCCCAAGACATCCAACTGCAACGTCTGGTGGCATTGAAGTTTCTACCTCCACATGTCTCTGATAGCCCCGAAGAGAAGGCCCGTTTTATCCATGAGGCACAGTCTGCATCTGCCTTGAATCATTCTAATGTCACCACCATTCATGGAATCGAAGAGAGTCCTGAAGGGTTGTTTATAGTCATGGAGCATGTCGAGGGAAAGACCATAAAGGAGATTGTGGAAAAAGAGAGTCCTTCAATCAAGAGGATTTTGGACATAGCCATTCAAGTCTCTGAAGGATTGACATCAGCACACAAGAAGGAGATAGTGCATCGGGACATAAAATCAGACAATATAATGGTTACTAAGGAGGGGCAGGTTAAGATAATGGACTTCGGCTTAGCTAAACTGAAAGGAGCCGCCAAGCTGACCCAAACCGGCTCAACCCTAGGGACTGCTGCTTATATGTCACCCGAACAAGCTTCGGGTGAAGAGGTAGATCAGAGAAGTGACATTTTCTCCTTTGGTGTGGTGTTATATGAGCTTTTAACCGGACAATTACCTTTCAAAGGAGAACATCACGCTGCCATAATCTATTCCATCATAAACGAAGAGCCTCAGCCAGTAGCCAGATACAACAATAAAGTTTCGCAGGAGATGGAAAGGGTTGTTAGTAAGGCCATGTCAAAAGACAAAGAGGAGCGCTATCAGCATATTGATGATTTATTGGCAGATCTGAGAAGAGAGAGGAAGAACTTGGAATATGTTAAAGCAGCCATCACAGCAAAACCTGCTGAAACTCCCAAACCAGCCATAGCGGTACTATACTTGCAGAATCTCTCCCCGGAGAAAGAGGATGAATATTTCGCTGCCGGGATGACCGAAGATATCATCACCCAGTTATCCAAAATCGGGAGTTTGCTGGTGACTTCGCGAAGTGATGTGGAACAGTTCAGAAACAAGGCTGTAAACATCAAGGACGTAGCTGGCAGGTTAAGGGTAAACTATGTGATGGAAGGTTCGGTCCGTAAATATGGAAACAAAATCAGAATCACCTGCCAGTTGATTAAAGCCAGTGATGGTTTTCATGCTTGGGCAGATAGCTATGATAGGCAGATGGAGGATTTATTTGCCATTCAGGCAGATGTAGCCAAAGAAGTTGCTCAGGCTTTGAAAATTACTCTTGCTCCACCAGAGATAGCGATGATTGAAAAGAAACCCACCCTGAATGTGCAGGCTTATAACTATTACTTGCAGGGACGGGAATACTATTCGAGTGCCTGGGGAAACAGAAAAGGCCTGGAACTGGCAACCAGGATGTTTGAGAAGGCGCTGGAAGCTGATTCCAGTTTTGCTTTAGCTTATGCCGGGTTATCGGACTGTTATTCCAGCTATGTGATGTACTGGATTGATCCTAAGAAATATTGGTTAATAGAAGCTGAAAAAGCTGGCCTAAAAGCCTTAGTTTTGGACCCAAATTTAGCTGAAGCTCATCGCTCTCAAGCCCGGCTCTATTACACAGAGGGGAAATTTGAAAAAGCGATGCAAGAAGTAGAAGAAGCCGTTAAAGTCAATCCCAACTATGGTGAAGCCTGGAGACTCTTAGGACAATATTATACACACATGGGTCAATATACCAAAGCAGAGAAAGCCCTGATGAAGGCGTTGTCTGTAAAGCCTACCGAATCCACGTTATTCGAAGCTTTTATGCATCTGTACTCAGCCGAGGGGAAAAAGGAAAAGGTGGAAGAGTATTTTAACAAAGGATTAGAGATTCAACCTCATAATGAATTCACTTACTCTGCCATGAGTCATTTCTTCCTCCTCCAGGGTGAGCTGGAGCAAGCAAAAATAATGGCTCATAAATCTCTGAATATTAGACCGCAAAATACTGATACTCTATTGAGCCTGGGAGAAATTCTTATGGTGTCAGGAGAGACTGACAGCGCCTTTCATTATTTGAATGAACTCCACCGACAAAATCCAGGTCAGGATATTTTTGTGGACTTAGGCTACTTAGAGCTTACGAGAGGAAATAAGAAGCAGGCGGAAATATATTTTGATTCCTGCATCCAATTCAATCAACCTTTAGTTAATGAATTTGAGAATTTACCACCTGAATATTATGCTCGTTCAAGAATGGCCTTAGCTTATGCATTAAAAAGAGAATCCAGAAAAGCCCTGGAGCAAATAGGGAGAGTGGAGACAAGTCTAAGCGAATCCCTCTGGAGTGTGAAATGGGCCTTAAGTGATTGGGTAATTCTTCAACCGATCAGCTTTGTTTATTCACTCACCGGGGAGAAAGAGGAGGCAGTGCGTATCCTGGAATTCTTGGTGAAGAACAATTTTATGACTCCCGCTTATATAAGGCTGCACCCTTGGTACAAGAATTTAGCTGGTTATCCAGCGTTTGAGGAATTGATAAACCAAAAAACGAAATAAACTATGACCGGCAAAACTATCTCACATTACAAGATTTTAGAAAAGCTCGGTGAAGGGGGTATGGGTGTGGTGTATAAAGCCCAGGACATTCAGCTTCAACGTCTGGTGGCTTTAAAGTTTTTGCCTCCGCATATAGCTGATAGTCCCGAAGAGAAAGCTCGTTTCATCCACGAGGCACAGTCTGCATCTGCCTTGAATCATCCTAATGTCACGACCATTCATGGGATCGAAGAGAGTCCGGAGGGATTATTTATAGTCATGGAATACGTTGAAGGTAAGACGGTGAAGCAGATTGCAGAAAAAGAGGAGCCTTCCCTCAAGCGGATTTTAGATATTACTATCCAAATCTGCGAAGGCTTGAATGCTGCACACAAGAAGGAGATAGTCCATAGGGATATAAAATCGGACAATATAATGGTTACCAAAGAGGGGCAGGTTAAGATAATGGATTTCGGCTTAGCAAAGTTGAAAGGAGCTACCAAGATAACCGAGACCGGTTCGACCTTAGGGACTGCGGCATACATGTCACCTGAACAGGCTTCTGGCGAGGAGGTTGACTCCCGATCAGATATTTTCTCTTTTGGGGTGGTTTTATATGAGTTGATCACCGGTCATCTCCCTTTTAAGGGTGAGCACCAAGCCGCCATAATCTATTCTATTGTTAATGAAGCACCTGAACCGTTGGCAAGATATAAGGCAAATATTTCAGAAGGATTGCAGAGGATAGTATACAAGGCTTTGGAGAAAGACAGAGAAGAAAGGTATCAGCATATAGATGATTTGTTGGCGGATTTGAGGAGAGAAAGGAAGAGTTTGGATTATGTCAAGACAGGTCAACTGGTCCAGCCTGTTGAGACACAAAAGCCAATCAAAAAGAAAACGTTATCCTTAGTCGTGGCTGGACTGGCAGTTCTTATTCTGATTGTAGGATACTTTGCACTATTCAATAAAAAGGAGCCGGAATCCGGAAGAAAGATGCTAGCGGTTTTACCATTTGAAAATTTAGGAGCGCCAGAGCAGGAGTATTTTGCTGCCGGCATCACCGATGAGATAACGACTCATTTGGCCAAAGTCAGCGGTTTGGGTGTTATCTCCCGCACCAGTGTTCTCCAATACAAAGACACCAAGAAAACTGTTCAGCAAATAGGCAAGGAATTGGGGGTCCAGTATGTCTTGGAAGGGACAATTCTTTGGGATAAGTCTGAAGTCACTAATCGGGTAAGAATAAATCCTCAGCTAATCAGAGTCAAAGACGGGACCCATGTTTGGGCCGAGAGCTACGATCGTGTTCTGGAGCAGATCTTTGCCCTTCAATCTGATATAGCAGAGAAGGTAGCTTCCGCGCTGAACATCACGCTGGTAGAAGCTGAACAACAGTACATAGCAGCCAAACCAACCGAGAACGTTGAGGCTTACGAATACTACCTGCGCGGCAAGGGCTATTGGGGTGAAGGGGCGAAAGGTACCCGTATGGCCATAGACATGTATGCGAAAGCGGTGGAAATAGACCCGACTTTTGCAATAGCCTATGCAAGTCTTTCAGTTGAACATTCATTCATGTATTGGGCATATTATGACCGTACAGATGAGCGCCTGAATAAGGCGAAGGAAGCTGTGGACAGGGCTTTAGAACTGAATCCAGATCTACCCGAAGCCCATCGGGCTCTGGGTATATATTACTACTATGGGAGCAGGGACTATGAACGCGCCTTGGAACAGTTTGCCATTGCCCAGAAAGGTCAGCCGAACAATAGCGATGTCCTTGCGGCTATCGGCTATGTTCAGAGGCGACAAGGGAAATGGGAGCAGGCGGTGACTAACCTCAAAAAGGCGTTTGAGCTTGACCCGCGCTCCGCCGATAAGGCAGATGAGGTTGCGTTTACCTTTGGATTTATGCGCAAATACACCGAAGCGGCATTCTACTCGGACCGAGCCATCTCTCTGGCTCCTTATAAGCCAGGTCTCTATAGTCGTAAGGCCTGGCTATGTGTAATGTCAGATGGTGACACAAGGAAAGCGATAAAAGCACTCCAGGAGGCAACCGGAAAAGCCGATACGTCGCAACTTGTGTCCGATTTGGTCAGATTGGATATTCTCGATGGAGCCTATCAGACTGCATTAGGTCGACTACCTGGGATCGGCGCCTATATGGATGTGGACGGTTTTAATGATACGACATCTTACTTTTTGTCCAAAGCCCAAATATATGGTTTGCTGAAACGACCACAGCTAACACTGGACTGTTACGACTCTGCCAGAATTATCCTGGAAAACAAGGTACAGTCAAGGCCAAGCGAGGCGCCCTTCCATAGTCAACTCGGCATCGCTTATGCCGGGCTTGGGCGCAAAGAAGAGGCTATCCGGGAAGGGAAAAAGGGGGTGGAATTGCTCCCTGTATCCAAGGATGCAATCGACGCTCCTACTTTTGTCCAGATTTTGGCGCAGATATATGTGATGGTCGGTGATTACGACTCTGCAACGGATCAGCTTGAGTATCTTTTGTCGATCCCCTCGTACATCTCAATTCCATATCTTCGCATCGACCCAACCTGGGCTCCTATGCGCAACCACCCCCGTTTTCAGAAACTTTTAGCAAGGAATAAATAGGTTCAGATATGATTGGCAAAAACATCTCCCATTACAAAATCTTAGAAAAACTTGGTGAGGGTGGAATGGGTGTGGTTTACAAAGCCCAGGACATTCAACTTCAACGTCTGGTGGCTTTGAAGTTTTTGCCTCCGCATATAGCTGACAGTCCCGAAGAGAAAGCTCGCTTTATTCATGAGGCGCAGTCTGCCTCTGCTTTAAATCATCCTAATGTCACCACCATTCATGGGATCGAGGAGAGTCCTGAAGGACTATTCATAGTCATGGAATACGTTGAGGGAAAGACCATAAAGGAGATTGTGGAAAAGGAGAGTCCTTCTATCAAGAGGATTTTGGACATAGCTATTCAAGTCTGTGAAGGATTGACCGCAGCTCACAAGAAGGAGATAGTCCATCGGGACATAAAATCAGACAATATAATGGTTACTAAGGAGGGGCAGGTTAAGATAATGGATTTCGGCCTAGCCAAGCTGAAAGGAGCTACCAAAATAACGGAGACCGGCTCCACCTTAGGAACAGCGGCATACATGTCACCGGAACAAGCTTCTGGCGAGGAGGTAGACTCCAGATCAGATATTTTCTCTTTTGGGGTGGTTTTATATGAGTTAATCACTGGTCATCTTCCTTTTAAGGGTGAGCATCAAGCTGCCATAATCTATTCCGTTATGAACGAGACACCTGAACCATTAGCCAGGTATAAGGCGAGCGTTCCTGAAGGATTACAAAGGATTGTTGACAAGGCACTGGAAAAGGAAAAAGAAGAAAGATATCAGCACATTGACGATTTGTTGGCAGACTTAAGACGTGAGAGGAAGAGTTTGGAATATGTGAAAACCGCTCAAATTGCGGTGGCTGTGGCCTCCAAGCCCAAGAGGAAGCTTCTTCCTTTTTTAGTTCCAGCTTCGATCGTATTCATCCTTGCTTTGATTTTCTTCGTCCTCAAACCCTTCAAATTCGAGGTAGCTCCGGAAAAAGGGGCAATGGCCAAGGAAAACTCTTTAGCCATCATGTATTTTGAGAATCTGGTAGATCGAGAAGATAAAGAAAGGTTAGGAGAGATCGTAACTAATCTTTTAATAACTGGTCTTTCGGAATCGCAATATCTGAATGTGGTTTCCAGCCAAAGACTATATGATATACTTAAGCTTTTGGGAAAAGAAGGTGTTAAGGTCATAGACAAAAATGTGGCTTCACAGGTGGCAACTAAGGCTGGGGCAAAATGGATGCTTCTGGGGAGCATTCTTCAAGTTGAGCCTCAGGTTATCCTAACTTCACAGTTGGTTGAAGTCGAAAGTGGGAGAGTGCTGTCATCGGAGCGCATTACCGGAGAGACAGGAGAAAAGATATTCTCGATGGTGGACAAGCTGACGGTTGAAGTAAAAAAAGACCTTTCCCTTCCGGCACAGGCACAGAAAGAAGTGACCCCAAAGGTGGCGGATGTGACCACCCAATCGCCAGAGGCATATCGTTACTACTTGGAGGGAGTTGATTACTTGAACAAATACTATAACCTAGAGGCTGAGAAAAGCTTCAAAAAGGCTCTGGAATATGATTCCACTTTTGCAATGGCATATCATAGGTTGGCTATAGTTAGAAATTATGAAGGCGATAATAAGGCAGCGAAAGAGTTGCTAGCTAAAGCCATGAAATATTCAGATAAAGTAGCTGAAAAAGAGAAGCTCAAAATTAAAAGCTTCGATGCATATATATCAGGTAATTATTCGCAGTCGATTAAAGAACTGCAAAAGATGGTAGAACGTTATCCGGATGATAAGGAAGCATTCTTAAGGTTAGGAGAAATATGTTATGTATTACGAAGATTTGAAGAAGCCATTCATTATCTCAGTAAAGCTATTGAGATAGACTCTCTTTATAAGATGGCCTATAACGGCCTGGCTTATGATTACGATCAAACAGGGGATTTCGATAAATCCATCTGGGCCATAAACAAATACATTTCCTTGGCTCCGGATGAAGCCAATCCCTATGATAGTCGAGCTGATCTGTATGCTTATAATGGCAAACTCGACCCGGCGATTGAGTCTTACAAAAAAGCTCTGGAGCTAAAACCCGACTTCTATCAGTCTCGGCTCAAACTGGGGGATATGTATGTTTTCAAGAAGGATTATGCCCGGGCGGAGAGTTGTTTTGCAGCACTCTCCTCCAGCAGCGAGAAACTCTGGAGGTCAACAGGAAGGTTGTATTTGGTTTTAATTCCCCTATACCAGGGAAAATTCGAAGATGCCCTCAAAGTCCTGGATGACGGTATTGCCGGAGACAGAATGGAACAGGTCGAAGGAGAGATGAATGCATATAAACATTTCATTAAGGCATATATTTGTGAAGAGCAGAAAAAGATGACTTTAGCATTAAAGGAAGCAGAAGCAGGCATGGCAATTATCAAAAAGGCCAAACCTAATGACCCGGTGTATGGGAGGGATGGTTACGCCTACTTTCTGGTCAAGAGTGGACGAATAGCTGAAGCTGAAGATCTCACCCGGGCTCTGAAAAAGGACCTTGAAGGAAAGGATTCAACCTTGATGAATTCTTATTGGGTGACTTTAAGTGATATTGAGAAAGCAAAAGGGGACACAAACATGGCATTGAGCTATTTAGAAAGAGTATATAAGGACTCACCAACACCGTCTTTTTATCTCCGTTTTTGTCTTGCAGAAATTTACTTGAAGAAAGGCAGACTGGATGAGGCGGTGAGTGAATTAGAAAAGGCACTCTCAAGATACGATGACAACAGAGTATGGGAGACCGTAGCAGTGAAAGCTTATTATCTTTTAGGCTTGGCTTATGAGAAATCGGGGTGGAACAAAAAGGCGATTCAAGAATATGAGGAGTTTCTGGATATTTGGAAGAATGCGGATCCGGGGATACCGGAAGTGGAAGATGCTAAGGAGAGGGTGAAGAAGTTGAAAGTAGAGAGTAGAGAATAGGGAGGAAAAACAGGTTACAGAATAAAAAACACAAAATCCTTCTCGGACCCACAACGATCTGGGAACCACAAGGGACCTCGGGTGTCAAATACATAACTTGCACATAGAGCAGGTTTTGAAAAAGGGGAGGGGGAACACCCACCCCTGAATGGCTGAACGGTATCAGTGAAAAGCCCACTCACAATACTTAATAAGAATCGGTTAGGCAGGGTGGCATAGACCACCAACCCCAGACCCCCATCTCGGATTAAGCAAATATCAGCCGGGCGATGTATTTGCGAACTGTTGGAATCTTTACATTCAGTTCACCCACACTGAGCCGATTTGTTCAAAGTTTACTCCACCATACCGCTTACCGTATCTTGGGGCACTTTGGTGACCAAGGATTAGTGCTGAGTTCAACCTGACGGCATGGTGAACCTTAAAAGAGAAGTTTGGGGGACATCCGAGCATTTAGTGAAGGAGATAAATAAACGGGATGTTTGGGAGCAGGAGAGACACTCATAATAATTATGGCGGGATTTGATTCCCGCCATAATTAAAGTCCCGAAGCCAAGGGAGCCTCGGAACAACCAATGACATATTTTAGACTATTACTTTATCTAAACTATATCTTTTGGACATTAGTTGCCTGAGGTCCTTTTTGTCCCTGTCCTTTTTCGAAGCTAACTCCGTCACCCTCTCGAAGAGTTTTGAATCCTTCGCCCTGAATTCCAGAGAAGTGCACGAACAGGTCCTGTCCTCCGTCATCCGGAGTAATAAATCCATACCCTTTGGACTCATTGAACCATTTTACCGTTCCTTGCGTCATACAATCACCTCCTTTCCTTTGGATATAAAAAAACTACGAAAGTCTTGAAAAAATAAGCTTTCGTAGTTCTAAATTCCTAAACTGACAAAAACCTATCTTAACTCTTCTCCCAATGCTTCATCATTTATACGCACTATTCCTATTATTGGTGAAGATTATCTCATAATTGTTTTATCGGTTGTAAATGTGAGTACTTTAATTGAGCTGGACTGGAGAAATGTCTTCCTCTTAGCTAAAGAAAACTTGTCAAGATTCTTGAGGGCGCAATGGCAGTGTAGCACCAACTCCCTGACTCCTTCCACATTAAGATCAATGGGGCAGACAAGTATTTGATTGAATCCTGCGTTTAGGGTTGACAAGCTCAGGGTGCCAATCTATTTTATATTTGAAAAGTTGAAGAGAAAAAGAGGGATTATCAGAACTGAAGATGGCTGCATTGATATTGAAGTATTCTATTGGTGGTACCAGTATAGGTTGAGCATTCAGAAAACGAGCGTTTTTCGGACGATTTTGAAAGGAGAAGAGATTGTCTGCAAGGGAGACCCAGAACTCACAGAGCACAGCTACAGCTCGTTCCCAAGAATATCTCAGGGGATTAGTCTGGGCTTCCCCATAAAACGCTTTCTTTGCTGGGATAGCACAGTTAGGGTGAGGCACTCCACAAAGGTTGCCTCACTTTTCTTTTCCGCAGGATCCAGAATCGGAGGGCAAAAGGACGAAGACCAGATTTTTAATGTTGACACGCCCACAGTGTCAGTTTATTTTACACTTGTAGATGGAGCCAGACAATTGGAACGGGGGGTGAGCTACGAATGCCTCGGGGAATCGGATAAAGGAATCCCTTAGGGGTCTGGGCGTAGAAGAAGTCTGGATGACAGAAACTGAAAAGAATCACCGGACTCTGGTTTTAACCATGTTGTCTCTGTCGGCGTTTCTATCTCGTTCTAAAGAAAGCTACAGGGAAGGAGGAAGTAGTGCCTAGAAAACCAACACCCTATCAGGAAAGGATTAAGGTCCTGCGTGAACAAGCAACAAATGGTGATATGAGAGCCATGGAGGAATTATACAAGAGATACCACATAAACGAGATTATGATTAACAACGAAGTGGTGAACATAAAGGAGAAGTTTCCGGGATTGTGAGTGGACGGCAATAGATATAAAGAAGCTAGGATTAGGAAGCCGCAAACTGTTCAAATACTGGTCAAAAGATTCTTTGATCTATCCGACGTAGATGAATCGTTCGGTAAACTAACGTTGTGTGACGTTTTGAAATAAGAAGAGATTATGTTCGGGGGAGACCCAGCGCGTAGGTCCGAAATGTCGGATAGGCCTGTCGGCCATATCCGACCTACAGGGTGATGATCGTCGGAGGCTTTGCATGATCAAGCTGGACGGGTGGCCCGGTCTGCTCGCCAGGCCGGGTCTATCATAAAGAACTGAAATATGCGTTTACCACCATTCCGGCCAATCCACTTCAAGAGGATCAGCTTTCCTCGTCTCATAGAATCTCGCACTTGACCACTTCCAGTCCACAGGGGACTCAACCAATCCTTTTCTGACTGGCGAAGTGGCATGGCTATGGGATCCAGAATCGCGAGATGGCCCGACGATCTTGGAACTGCCAAGAAATGGGAGGATGCAAAAATGATCAGAGACTGGCATGCCGGACTAAGTGAGTTTAAGTTTAGGGTCAATTCAAGAAGCGGGCTTTGCATGGCGGGTGTTCTGACGGTAGCCTTATTTTTCGCCGGTTGCAGCAGTTCGAAATTCTATGGCAAAATGAAAGCTGACTTGAAAAACGAGTCTGCCAAACAGGTCATAGAGTCGATCATCAAGCTACCTCCAAGCGAAGTGAGGATTGATTCTATTGTGTTTTCTTCAGGTGAAAGAACAGTGTATGATACGGTCACTGTAAGAGTATACAATGTGACTGTCGATAGCACGGATTTCACTTTAGAATATGCGCCCCAAAAGACGATGCACGATCATGTTGAACCACCAAAAGTCACAGTCACCAAGAAAATCACCGCCAATCCTCCTCTTGAATCCATATGCGCTGTTGATCTGGGAGGTGACGGCAAACCTGACACAGTATACTTCAACTTCATCGTCGGCACGCGCTTGGTGAATTCAAATCGCTGGATACCTTACACTCCCGGTTACAGCTACGATGATCGGGAATATGGAAGAATCCAAGAAGAGGGGAATCCGTTTTTGGAGAAATGGTACAGAGATACGATGTTGAAGCCAATACTTAATGGGTTGCAGAAGAAATGAAAAGGATTGATCTTGAATTTGGGTTTGGGCAGGACGGCTGAGTCTCCGTATCGTGAGGGGAACCATGGATCCCGTACAGAACCCGGGGGGAATCCGACGAGCGATCGAACATTCAAGAAATCTGGCAAAAGAAGGAGGTAAAGGTGAAAACGGTGTGCGTGCTTCTGGTGCTCGCAGCCCTTTGGGCGGTGCCGTCCAAGGTTTTCGCGGGACTGCACAAAGAGGTGCTTGAATACAAACACGGAGACGTGGTATTAGAAGGCTATCTGGTTTACGATGATTCGATCAAAGGAAGCCGTCCGGGGATCTTAGTGGTGCATGATTGGATGGGGCTTGGCCCTTACGCCAAGAGGCGTGCCGATCAGCTGGCATCGCTCGGCTATGTGGCCTTCGCCATCGACATGTATGGAAAAGGCATAAGACCCAAGAATTCCCAAGAGGCAGCGGCGCAGGCCGCCATCTACCGGCAGGATCGGCAGCTCATGCGCTCGCGGGCCAAAGCGGGATTGGACGTTCTAATGAAACAACCGTTGGTCGACGGTAAACGAGTCGCTGCCATCGGCTACTGTTTCGGGGGCGGCACGGCGCTGGAGCTGGCGCGTAGCGGTGTCGACATTGCAGGTGTAGTGAGTTTTCACGGTAACCTGGATACCCCGCATCCGGAGGACGCAAAGAACATAAAGGCTAAGGTGTTGGTGCTCCACGGTGCCAACGATCCCTTCGTCCCGCAGAAGGACATCACCGCTTTTGAGGACGAAATGAGGCAGGCCGGAGTCGATTGGCAGTTAGTGATCTACGGCGGCGCTGTGCATGGTTTCACCAACCCGGATTCGGGAAATGATCCCTCTACAGGTCTAGCTTACAATGAAAAGGCTGACAAGCGTTCTTGGGAGGCGATGCGAAGTTTTTTTGGGGAGCTTTTTGGCCAGAAGACCGGGGAGAGTAAGTAAGGCGTTCAAGACCATGGATAAGCGCAGAAGCTTTCGCCGATCCCTGGCGGGCGCCGCGCAAAAAGAAGGTTACAGACGTAAGCACACAGATCTTTCCTGCCGAATGGAGTTGTCTCCGTCTGATGGTTATGGGGCACTAATCTCAAAGCCTAACAACAGGAGGTAGGTACTATGAAGATAGGAATTCTTGGCACAGGCGATGTGGGACATACTCTTGGAACCGGTTTCGCCAAATTGGGTCACGAGGTGAAAATGGGTTCGCGCGATCCCGAAGCAGAAAAAGTCCAGGCTTGGGTTGCGAAGACCCGGGGATCGAGCCTCAGCCGGATCGTTTACCGACGCAGCCTCCTTTGCCGAGATGGCGGTGCTGGCGACCCTCTGGAGCGGTACTCAAAACGCCATCCGACTGGCTGATCCCAAGAGCTTTGCAGACAAAGTGGTGATTGACGTGACCAACCCCCTGGATTTCAGCCACGGCTTTCCTCCTTCGCTAGCGCTCGGTCACACGGATTCGGCCGGAGAGCAGGTTCAGCGCTGGCTGGCGGCAGCCAGGGTGGTCAAGGCTTTCAACATTGTTGGCCATTCACATATGGTGAATCCGCAGTTTCCGGGCGGTCCGCCCGACATGTTCATCTGTGGCAACGATAGCAGAGCGAAGGAGACAGTCACTGAAATACTCAAATCCTTTGGCTGGCCTGCAATCGATATCGGAGGTATTGAGGGAGCGCGTCTGCTTGAGCCTCTGTGCATGCTGTGGTTGGTTTATGGTTTTCGTTCTGGTTCTTGGAGCCACGTTTTTAGGGTTTTGCGTAAGTAGTTTCGCAAATCAAGCACCACCTAGCGTCTGTGAGCTATATGCGTCAACCATCCCTTTGGGCATGGTTGACCTGCACTGCTCGCACACGCTTTTCTGGCGTCAGGAGTAGCTCCTGACGCAACCGTAATGAGTAGGTCCTTTTCTATCGAGTCCTGCGAATGATCTTCCCCTAAGCCACGCCTGGTTCCGTGATTCACCTATGTTTTCTGGCAGTAGATTTGACTTGCAGGTTTGCTGCGCCCGCCTTATTTTAGGCGGACTTAGGCCCGTCTGGGCAAATAGGCTCAAGATCGGAGTGATATGCCGGAATTCAGGTTTTCCAGATTGTCTGCTCTGGTTAGAAGCTACGATTCGAGAATGTGGATTCTTTTTTTTGGGTGGATGATTTCCGCCATGGGTTTTGCCATGGTCATCCCTTACTTGAGCATCTACTTCCACAATCAGATGAAGATTCCAATGTCACAGGTGGGGATTTTGTTCGGGGTGGGAGCAGCAGTCAACTCGGCTTTTGGTCTTTGGGGCGGGGACCTTTCGGACAGAATCGGTAGAGTAAAGATAATGGGCTCGGCTCAATTCATCAGAGGTACTCTGTTTCTGTTAATGGGAGGGCTTGCCTGGAAGGGGGGAAGTTTCATTCTTTGGTCCTTACTCCTGATATTAAACTGGATTGCCGGAAGTTTCTACCAACCGGTGGCTAATGCTATGGCTGCGGATATGGTGCCCAAGGAGAAAAGAGTGGAAGCTTACAGCATCCTGCGCATCGGGGGAAATGTCGGCTGGGCTTTTGGTCCAATGATCGGAGGGTTTCTTGCCTCCACCTCTTATCCCATTCTTTTCGCCTTTGCCTCCCTCTCAACCTTCATCTCGTCATTTCTGGTGTTGTTCTTTTTGTCCGAGACGGTCAAGACCAATCGCTCAGAGGAAAAACTTACCTTCAAGAACATAAAGGAACTAAGATCGGACCATCTTTTCCTCCAGTACTGCGCTGTTTGCCTTCTGCTGTTTCTGGTGATCGGCCAACTGGTCTCAACCCTGTCCGTTTTCTCGGTGGATCAGGTTGGAATCTCCGAGTCGAAGCTGGGTTTTCTTTATTTGACCAACGGCCTGGTGGTAATCCTCTTCCAGCTCCCCGTCTCCAGGTTCGCCCAAAGCAAGAACTTGATCCGAGTCCTTTGCTTAGGGAGCCTGGGTTATTCCCTGGGCTATTTTTTGGTTGGATTCTCCGGGTCTTTTTCTTGGCTTTTCCTCTGTATACTCATCATCTCTTTTTCGGAGATTACCGTATTGCCTGCCTCAATGGCCATCGTGGCCAATCTCTCCAAAGAAAAGCATCACGGCTTGTACATGGGAGGATATGGACTCTTCCTATCGTTGGGTTGGTCTATCGGGCCTTTGGTGGGAGGGGTTTTGATCGACATCTTGGGCAGCAAACCCGTGTTACTGTGGGGAATAATCGCCTCTTTGGGCCTCTTGTCCGCTTTGGGTTTCAGATGGATACGAGGAAAACTGCCCCCAGACGCCATTTCTCCGCTTGCAGGTTCCGCTGGCGGTGGTGCACTATCTTAGAGCTTTTCCTTTTGAGATCACAAATTGTGACTTCAAGTCAAGTGGGTTTTAAAGCTTATTGAAAGAACTGATCCCCTAACCCCCTTTTTTTTCAAGAGAGGGGGAAATGAGGGTGAGTTCGACCTCCGAAATCCCCAGTTCGATGCTCCCACTAGGGCGATGGCTGAGGTGAGGAGCAGCCTCGGGTCGGGGCAGTGGCAGGTCATTCCGAGAGGCCAAGATACGCGGCGTCCTGGTTGTGTTGGTCGTTCAATAGACACATAGTGGCAGGTTGTTTTCAGGTTGACAAGCTCTCAGCATCAAGCTATTTTACAGGTGCAGAGTCGAAGGAAAAGATGGGGAACGCCGAGGCTGCGAATGAACACGTCGACCGGCAAAGCGATTTGTCCGCCGTGCTGCCATACAGAGACCGTTCAGAAAACGATCACTCAGTAGACGATGCTAAAGAGAGCACAGTTCATATCTGGACTCAGGAAATGATTAGGTGCCAAAAGAGCCTAACTAACTCTTAAGAGTGGAGCAGGAAAACATGGCAAGACACAAAGACAAAGGATGTTCAGAGAATGCGATTTTTAACCAGAGAACCATGAAAGATGATAACAAGACTGTAATTGAGGATTTTGTGGATTATCTAATGCCCGAACTTACTCCTTACGAGACCTCGCTTTATCTTTATTTGTTGCGAAATTCATTTTTTAAACATGGCCTCGATGAGGTTCGAGTCGGTAAAAGGACTATATCCAAGAAATATGGAAAAGGATCAAGAGGAGAGAAGACAAATTACCAGCATATATCTGCAGTTTTGAAAAAGCTTGAGGCTAAGGGATGTGTTAAGGTCAAGGATACAAACAGATCCGGTACAATGTACATCGTTAGTCTACCGAAGGACGTACCGGTTGTGGCTGAGAAGATAGCAAATGCTTTACCGTATGAGGGAGAAGAAGATTATTTTAGCAATCCAGAAAAGAGGCAAGAGATATTTGAAAGAGATATGTGGATATGTCGATATTGTGGCGAAAAAGTCATTCCCGAAAGTGCTACGTTAGACCATTTTGTTCCTCAAAGCAAAGGTGGAAAAAGCAACAAGGACAATCTCAGAACGTGTTGTTGGATTTGTAATAGCATAAAATCTGGGAAAAGCTATGATGAAGCGGCATTATCTTTGTTACAGAGTATTCAGGAAAGGAAAGCAAGGTCTCATAAATGATGATGAATCGTCCAGTGCCGCCGCAGCAATCTTATGAGAGGTTTCCTCCTTGGTTTGAAATCATATTGTTATATCATGAATTCTGAGCCGAAAACTTAAAGGAGCACTCACACAATGCTCCGGCTTGGACTATCACAAGAACTATTGTCAGGTAATGCTGGTGAACAAGGAGGATCACTCAGGTCCGCGAACTTAGTTACATCGTTGTTTCCGAGAAAAGGTGATTCTACGAATACCGTTCTCACTGAAGCTATCCTTAACGAATCTGACTTAACCGGAGCTACCATCACCGGCGCGAAAGCATGGGGAATGACTCATACGGGGTGCAACGCAGAAAATGTCAAGGCTGAATATCTAAACCTTGACAAGGATGGAATGGAATCAGGAATCGTTCGCTTCAGTAAAGAGCAGGTCGAGGAGTTCTTCCGTTCTTAGCTGGTCAGACAGACTACCTGAGAGACATTGGGGATCTCGGAGAGGGTCGGATTTGGCGGAGAAAGCCGAAACGTTGGTTACCCAGCAAAACCGGGGGCCGGCGAACCACCGATGGCCTCAAGCTGAAATCCAGGGAACGCCAAGGGAAAACATAGAGAGGGTGTTATGAGAATATCGGGTAATACCATACTGATCACAGGCGGGGCAACAGGTATCGGATTTGCTCTTGCAGATGCTTTCCTAAGAGAAGGAAACGAGGTCGTCATTTGCGGTCGCAGAGAAAACAAGCTGCTTGAGGCCAAAAGAAGACTCCCTCAGCTGATCGTCAAAGTATGTGATGTGTCGGATGGCGATCAACGTAAATCATTATTCAAGTCCGTAACAGCCGAGTTTGAGACCTTGAACATTCTGGTCAACAATGCCGGAATCCAAAGGCAACTCGATCTTAAGAAGGGCGAGGCTGACTTGCGAAAAGGAGAAAATGAGATCAGAATAAACTTCGAAGCACCTGTATACCTGTCAGCTTTATTCATCCCACATCTGATAGACAGAAAAGAATCGGCAATCATTAACGTCTCGTCGGGCTTGGCCTTTGTCCCCTTAGCGATCGTTCCGATCTATTGTGCGACCAAGGCCGCCATACATTCATTCAGTCTGTCCTTGAGACACCAATTGGCTGGAACCGGAGTGAAGGTCTTTGAGGTGATTCCACCGACCGTGGATACTGAATTAGACAGAGGTGCCAGAGAGGAAAGAGGACAAAAGGATAGAGGTATTCAACCCCAGGAGGTTGCAAAGGCGACTCTGAAGGGCATCGCCAATGATGAGTTTGAGATAGCCATTGGGATGGCTCAAAACCTAAGAATGGCCAGCCGAACTGATCCCGACAAAGCCTTTCAGCAAATGAACCGACATTAGGACGATATTTTATTACTGAACAGGAACGTCGATTAACAAAGGGTGGGGGCTTGGATGTCCTCATAAAGAAACCGGAATCTTGGGGAACTGCGAATGGAATCGGGAATTCATTTTTGGAAAGCATGGGATTTGGACCAACGCAGAGACTTTCGGAGGGACCCGCCTCTTTTATTGGTGCAAAGGTTGGGAACCAGGGGATTTGATTCTTTGGAAAGCATATCCCGTTACCGCGTCTTCTAAGAAGTTCCCTTCTTCATAGAAGGGAAACCAGATCATTGTTCCATTTTCAAAAAGCACGTCTTTCCATTGGTCAAAGTCAAGGTTCATCTTCGAAGAGATGAGGCTGAGCCACAGAATCTCGGCTATCCTCTTGGCGTCTTCTTCTGACCTAACAGCGCCTACGAGTGCTGTCTTCTCCTTGGTCTCTTCTTTAAAATCCGGTTGACTTCTAGTAAAGGCCAGGCTGATTGTCGGAATCTTACCCAGGTTCTTCATCTCAAAAGCCGGGATGTAAAAGAGGAACGGTCTGGATTTGTCCTGCACCTTGAACCATCCTATCTCGGAAGGGAGAAGCTGGGCCAAGTCTTGAATAGAGAAAGTCCTTTCTTTCTGAGGCTTGGTCTCGAAGACCCAAAAGGGATAGTAGCCCACGCTACTCCCTGGATTAGTTGATCGGCCTTCTTCTGCTTTGGCTATATTCCGCACAATGGGCACATAGCCGCTGTCGGAGATCTTCCAGATCCGGTCGCAATTGCCGCAGGGGAAGACCAAGTGGAAAGGGTCAAGGGGCAAATCCCATCCGCACTCTGGGCAGCGATGAGGAACGATTTTGGGTGAACACAATTCCTGGGCCTGGCCGCCTCCATTTCTCTTCAACTCAAAATAGCCCGCGCTTTGCTTGAGAGTCCTTCCGGTTATTCCATCGATTATTTGGTGATGGCTGCCTCCGCCCGCGATGAAGTTCACGACCCACAAGGGAAAGTAGATCAAGGATAAGATCTCGCTTAGCGGTTTTACAATCAATTCTCTCCCGGATGTTTCTTTGGTTTCCAGCAGGAGATGAAACGATTGCAGGGCCTGATCCTTAGCCGACAAGGAGTCTAGCTCCAGCTCCAGAACCTCGCCGACCTGGATCAAGCTCCCATCGGTCAGAAGCCTCAACTTTAGCCACTCCGGTCTCATACCCAGGGTGGGTAGCCCCAGATCGTTAGACACATGTGCAGGGAAATTCGTGTCCCATTCTCTACTTAAGATCTCCGCTTCCCGACCCTCTTCGATTGACCCTGAGAACGAGTGGTCTATCAGAGCATAGAAGACCTCTGAGGTGAATCTCCAGTAAGGCAGGTAGCAGAGATTGGCTTCTTCCACTTTCTTGGATAGACTTTCCCCGTTTTCCTTGCGAAATCTGTCGACCAAAAACGGAATCTGTTTTTGGCCCGATTTCGGCTCGAGATAATAGCTCAGAATGTGGTTGGGCGACTGGAAAAGGAGTGGAAGGTTACAGAAGGGGCAGCGCCAGACATTAGCCCCTTCCATGAACTCGAAGGGTGCTCCGCAAGAGGGGCAATTAGCTGATGCTCTTAGCGTCTGCATTTCCTATTCCAGTTTCTCTCCGCAATTGAAGCAGAATTTCGTCCCGGAAGGAAGAATGGCGTTGCACTTCTTGCATTTTGTCTTCTCTGCCAAATTCAGGCCGCATACCATGCAGAAGTTGGCTTCAGCCGGCAGATCTTTTCCGCATTTGGGACAGCGATTGATCACCACTAACTGATGTCCGCATTTGTAGCAGAATCGGGAATGCTCGGGGGTTTCGGCTCCACACTTGGGGCACTTGATGGTGGGCAGGGTTTCGTCTTTTAAGTCCTTTTGATCCGGTGATAAGGCCTTGGAGAGGAGGCTCGGAACCATCACGCCTACCCCAACTCCGGCGCCCATGCCGACTCCAGCCTGGGCGAAACTTCCGGAACCGGATTGACCCAATGCCTTAGCCATCTCGAATTTCAGGAACGTATCCAAGTCGCCGACCGCTTTCATGCCCGACTTTTCGTCTATCATCTTCTGAACCTCGTCCGGCGGCGTGATGGAGGAGATATAGAAATCGAGAAGCTCCATTCCGTATCGATCGAACTCGTTGCCGATCCTCACCTTTGCCTCCTGGGCCAGACTCTGATATCTTTTGGGCAGTTCAAAGATGGTATCCAGCTTCTCTCCGAAAAGATCGTTGACCCGCGAGAGGATCACCTCTCTTAGATAATCCTGTATCTGTTCGGTGGAATAGATATTCTGTCTTCCCACCACCGTATTCAAGAAGAGGAGCGGCTCCGCAATCTTGAAGGTATAGGCCCCAAAGGCACGCAGTCGGATGGCGCCCAGTTCGCTGTCCCGGAACACTACCGGATCTTTGGTTCCCCACCTTAGGTTGGTGAAGACTTTATGGTTTACAAAGTAGACCTCTGCTCTGAAAGGGGACTTGAATCCCCAGGGGAGAGAGAGTATTTTGGTCAGTATGGGCAGGTTCAAGGTGGTCAGGGTGTGCCGGCCGGTTCCCAAAACGTCGCAGGCCTTGCCATTGCTGAAAAAGACCGCTGACTGGCTATCTCGGACAATACACTGAGCGCCCAGCTTGACGTCGGCTGAACCTTGTTCGGGTATCCGGTGAATCATTTCGTTTTCATCTGGATTCATCCACTCGATTACTTCTAAGAATAACGACATTTTGCCTTCCTTCTCAGAGGTTGAGGTTTTCTCGGCTTTTGTTGGATTTATCGGCATAGGGAATTATGGCCTTGAGTTTGTTCCGAGAAAGGGCAAGGAGAGGTCAATTAACGTCAGGCTGTATCTGCCGGCCATCAGCTCTCCGGCGTCTACCACGAAATACGTAGACCGTAGAGGCGATCAAGATTTTGACCAACTTCAGTGAAGAATCGGAAGTAGATTCTTTTGTACGAAGTGAGAATTGAGGACCAGTCCGTCCCGAACATGGGACCGGATGAGCGGTTGAGGCGCCAATGAGCTTTTGCACGGCACAAGTCATTCTGAAACCTGGACGCGACAAGCCTGTGCGCCGGCGTCACCCGTGGGTCTTCTCCGGAGCGGTTGCCCGGGTCAACGGAGACCCGACCGATGGCGAAGTTGTCGACCTGATGGCTTCCGATGGAGCTTGGCTGGCACGTGGGATCATCAATCGCAAGTCGCAGATCGTTGTCCGACTCTTGACCTGGAACCAGAATCAGGGAATTGACGAAGCATTTTGGCGCTTCCGCCTGGAGCGTGCATTCCAAGGTCGAGAATCTCTGACCAAAGATACCGACACCACGGCTTATCGCTGGGTGAACGCAGAAGGGGATGGTTTGCCGGGTTTGATTGTGGATCGGTACGGGGATTGGTTAGTGATGCAGTTTCTCGCCCTGGGCTTCGAGCGCCTAAAGGAACGAATCGTCAGACAAGTCTGGAACCTGTCTGGTGCACGCGGCATTTACGAGCGCAGTGACGTGGACGTGCGTGCAAAAGAGGGTTTGCCTCAGGTTGCCGGGCCGTTAGCAGGCGACGAGCCCCCGGACCTAATTGAAATAAACGAGAACGGTCTACGCTTTCTTGTAGATGTGAAGCGCGGACACAAAACCGGCTTCTATCTGGATCAGCGGGACAACCGTCGCAAGGTGGCGCCGTACCTCTGTGGTGGCAAGGTGTTGAACTGTTTTTCGTACACCGGCGCCTTCGCCGTTTACGCCATGGCAGCGGGAGCCAAAAACGTCACCAATGTGGACACGTCGGAAAACGCACTGGACTTGGCGCGGCGCAACGCAGGCCTCAATGAATCGCGGTTCTTCCATTCTGATCCCCGCCAAAGGCGGGAAGAAGAACCTTTTTGCCACGATGAGCAGACTCTTGGATCTACTCAGAGTGACAGGCGCATTGAATACCTGGCCGGAGACGTGTTCGCGGAACTGCGCCGCTTCCGGGCTGAAGGGCGAAACTTTGACGCCGTCATCCTCGATCCTCCCAAGTTTGCACAGAGCGATCAACAGGTCAAACGGGCAGCGCGGGGCTATCAGGACATCAACCGCGTGGCGATGAGCATTCTTGAGCCGGGTGGAATCCTGGCTACGTTTTCCTGCTCTGGTCTGCTCTCACCCGACTTGTTCCAAAAGATCATCTTCAGCGCATCGGTTGAGGCCGAGCGCGAGGTGCAGATATTGGAGAAACTGGGGCAATCCACCGATCACCCGATTTTGGTTACCTTGCCGGAGACGGAATACCTGAAAGGTTTTGTATGCCGGGTCTGGTGACGACGTCAGATTCGAAACAAGATTAGAGTGAGTTTCAACATAGTCTCCCAAAGACCTCACCCCTGTCTCCTTTCCAGCGCGCCTGGTGGGAGTTTCTCCTCTCTAACGAAAGGAGAACAAAAGGAGAAAAGTAAGGTCCCGGACGGATTGTCCCGCGAATCCAAATGAGCGCTTCAGGGGGGCGTGAGAAAGAAGGCGGAGAGCCTATCCTCTCTCCGTTCTGTTCTCTCTCGGGATTATGATCGCGCCATACGCCTTCTGAGCATCAATGCACTTTGGAACTGCGGGGCAGACCTGGGGATAATAAGGGGGTGAAGAAAATCTTCCTGCCTGGTTCCTTGCCTGAATTCGCTGTGGCTTGGGGCGTTCCTTTGAGTCTGTCGTAGACTAGACACCCGAATCGGCCCAACCGGGATTACGACGATACGTTCTCTCCTACCATAGGTTTCGAAGATACCGAGCGGGCATGATTCGCAGGTTTAGCCGTATTATGTAAGTTGTTCATGGGACTAATCTTGTGGCAAAACGTGTGGTCGTAATCCGAAGCGCTGTCGCCAATTTTTGCGGGGAACCAACGGTTCTCGTCGCCACTGGACCAAAGATCTCGTTGATAATCAGCAAGTTAGGCTTCGAGAGCCAACGTGCAATATTCGGAACAATCTTTGCGACAACCCTTGCTAGCGGACAACTCCGAATCCTGGGAGGTACGGGGGATAAAGGAAATCGGTGCGCGTGATCAGGACTTCGGATGAAAGGAGAACTCGCCGACACTTGGGGTCATTGAAAGTGAGGAGAGGTATGGTTCTTATTGTCAAGCAAAGTGTGCTTGTCTTTGCAGTCCTACTTGTCGCGGTCGGTTTTTGTCCCCTCCGATCGGCCTACCCGATATTTGCAGAAAGCAACAAAGCCAAGCAGTCTCACGCGGAATTCGCGCCAAAGAGACTGATAGTAAAGCTTAGGTCCCAGGTCGACAAAGGAATCATTCTGCGCAAGACCCAGGGAACGATGGTCATGGGTTTGCCCCAACTAGACCACCTCAACTCCAAATTCAACGTCAAAAAAGGGGAGAAGCTCTTCCGGCAATTCGAGAAAACAGCTTTGAAATCGGACAGACTCTCCGGCGTCTACGTTTTTGAAGCCCCGCCCGGAACCGATGTGAGGCAGATGAAAGCGGAATACGAAGAAAGCCCTGAAGTGGAGTATGCGGAGCCCGACTACGAGGTAGAGCTTTTTGAAACCCCGAATGATCCGCTTTATCCTCATCAGTGGTCTCTGAATAATATCGGAGCGGCACAAAACGGGGGGTCAGGGTACTATGGCATTGATCGCGAGGCTGATCATATCCTGGTCATGAAGTTTGGCCAGTATGATGCGGACATAGATGCCCTGGAAGCATTTGAAAGAAACGATGAGAAGACCCTGCCCTTAATCGGCATCATAGACACGGGAGTGGACCTCGATCATGAGGACTTGCAAGAAAACATCTGGACCAACCCGGGCGAAATTCCCGGTAACGGCATAGACGACGACCACAACGGATTTGTGGACGACGTGCATGGGTGGGACTTCTCCGGCGATTCAGCGGTGGTAAAAGAAGACAATGATCCTACTGACACTTATGGCCACGGTACGCATTGTGCCGGAATAATCGGGGCAGTCAGGAACAACGGGATCGGAATTTCGGGCATAAACACTCCCTGCAAGATAATGGCAATCAAATTCTTTCCCAACTCATACATATCGTTGGGTGCAAAAGGCATCGTTTACGCGGCCGACATGGGCTGCGACATCATCAACTTAAGCTGGGGAAGTCCCTACCCCTCCAAGCTGCTCACAGACGCCTTAGATTATGCCGTAGACAGAGGCGTCTTGCCGGTGGCAGCGGCTGGAAACGATGGGATGGAGCAGTATAACTATCCGGCTGCAGATGAGAAAGTCATAGCCGTGGGAGCCTCCGATAGCAAGGATCAAATCACCGATTTCTCCACCTATGGGAGACAGATAGCGGTGGTGGCACCGGGGAGGGACATTCTGTCTTTAAGGGCCGACCAGACTGATATGTACGCTGAGGATGGATTCCCCAATAGCCACATCATTCAGAATTCCTACTACTTAGCTGATGGCACCAGCATGGCGTCCCCCTGCGTAGCCGGAGTGGCGGCATATATCCTGGCCGCCTCGCCCGGGACGAGTGCGCAGACAGTGAGAGAAATAATAGAGCAATCGGCTGACGACATCATCTATCCGTTCGGGGGTGACAGCTTGTATTCACCGGGGAAGGACATCTACAGCGGGTATGGAAGAGTGAACCTGAACTCAGCTCTACAACTCATCTCTGGCAGGTTGGCTAAGATTGACTATCCCTACGAGAATGCTTTGGTCTCTGGGAACGTTGCTATCCTGGGAACGGCAAGCGGAGATAGTTTCCAAGACTATGTGTTGGAGTATGGGCGAGGTTTTTCCCCGGTGTCATGGACCCAGATTGAAACCTCCATTACTCGCGTTAAGAAAGATACGTTGGCAGTCTGGGACACCCGGGATTTGACTGGCCTGTTCACGCTAAGGTTGACCGTGGGGAACCAAAACCAGGCGGTGATACACGTAATAGTCGACAACGGGACTCACGTGGAAATAACCTCCCCGCGGCAGGATGATACCATCAGCGGGTATTCCGAAATCCGTGGCTTTACCATTGTGCCGAGTTTCTCACATTACACCTTAGAATATGCCAGTGCCGAATCACCCGTGCATTGGTATCGCATAACCACCTCCACCAAGATGGTAGCGGAGCGTCTGCTGGGCAGTTGGGTAGTCAGTTTTTTGCCTGAAGGCGATTACTTCATACACTTGTCTGTGGAGACTAACGCGGGTGAGACCTATGCGGACACGGTGAGGATCATGGTAAAGGGTATTTCCGCCAGCGGGTGGGTGCAAGAACTGTCGGCCTGCGGTTGCTTATGTCCTGCGGTTGGAGACATTGATGGGGATGGATATAAGGAAATTGTGGTGGGGATGGGCGGCTCTGCCGGATCCGGAATGACGGGAGGAATCAGTGTTTATCGCTGCCAGGGGACACTCGAACCCGGTTGGCCGAAGGATACCGACAAAAACATGATGTCTTCACCCGCTTTGGGAGACTTGGACGGAGACGGAATACCAGACATAGTGATATGCTGCGAGCAAGGGGTCCACGCATATCTTTCGGGGCAAGCCAACTGGTTTCGGAGTGCGGATACTGGCGGCAACAGGTTTTGGAGTCTGGCCACGCCGGTGATTGCTGATTTGGAGAACGATGGTCAGCCGGAAGTGCTGACCATGAGCGGTGAAGGCATCATCTATGCGTGGCGTAGCGACGGCAGGGCAGTAATGGACAATGGCGCTTTTGCCCAGACAGTGAACAGCTATTCGGACATGGGTTTCCCGTGCTTAGCGGTGGCCGATCTGGATGGGGACGGGAAAAATGAGGTCATCGCCGGAGCGGCTCACCCCGTTTCCGGCACACCGGGTCACTATGAGGGAGTCGGTGGAGTCTACATTTGGGACAAAGACGGCAAGGTGTTGCTCCAACCGGGCGATTATCCCATTCAGTTCGCTCAGGTCTTTGGGATCGCCGTTGCGGACATTGACCAGAGCGGGGACTTAGAGGTGGTGGTCTTCGGCATGGATCAAGAGCGTTACCTCGTCTGCGCTTTTAAAAAGGACGGCACTGAACCTCCGGGTTACCCCATCGTATTGTCGGAATTGACCGCCGGTTTGTGGTTCGGCAATCACCCGGCTTTGGGCGATTTGGACGGGGATGGAAGCATGGAGATAGTAGTTAGCTTGTGGACCATCGGTGAGGCTCGCATTTATGCCTGGCATCAGGACGGGAGGCCCTTAGTCCCGCGGCAGCCGTTTGTCACCACAAGATCACCTGATAGCGAAAAAGAACGAGAGGCTTTTGGAAGCCTAGGCATGAGCATAGGAGAATTGGCTGAGAGGCTCAGGAATGGAGAAAAGACGGGACCGGGGGGTACTTTTTCGGACTTCGAGGACAGTGCCTTTGCCTCTGAAGCCGAGACCTTCGGGAGTCCGGTTCTAGCCGACATCAACGGGGACGGGAGTGTGGACATCATAGTTCGGGCAGGGTACTTCTTGGCAAGCGGTTTTGAAAGGGTGTTTGCCTGGGACTCCAAAGGAGACCTCCTTCCCGGCTTTCCGCTTCATGCCTCCGCCACCGAGAACATGGCCACCTACTTTCCTTACACTCCGACTTTAGCTGACATTGACCAGGATGGAAAGCTGGATATGGTCTTGGTAACGGATTGTGGCTCCGACGCCCAGCCGAAACTGATTTGCTGGGAATTTGGTGCTAACTGCAGTGCGGCCACCATGCCGTGGCCAAAGTACATGCACGATACGTGGAACTCAGGGAGACATGGTTTCGAACCACCAGGAGCCGACTATGCCGAGCAACCTCCTTTCAACTTTCACCTGAAAGGCTGGAGCGATACCAGCATAATGCTGGCATGGACGCCAAAGGCTCCGTGGGTTAGCCTGGGTTACAACATATATCGCGGAACCGCTTCTGGCCAGCATGACGAAAAGATAAACCATGAATTGATCGCTCAGCCCGACAGCCAATATGAGGATTTTGACGTCACGTCGGGGGGAAGCTATTTCTACACTGTGACTAGCGTGGATACTAACCATAGGGAGAGCGATCAGTCCAAGGAGGTGGGAGTAACTCCAGGCCGGCCTTCGGCTCCGAGCCAACTGCAGGCACGCATGGAGCACGGCGTGGTAACGCTTTCGTGGGCTCCGAACCCCGGTGAGGAGGAGGTGCAAGCATACAGGATATATCATCAGAGCCCGAACTCGTCCACCTCTCAATTGATGGACGGGGTGACGTCTGAGACAACTTATGTGGACTCTTCGCTCAAGTGGGCGGGAGTCCATTATTATCGGATAACTGCGGTCAACTCGAGAGGACAGGAAAGCCCCCCTTCATGGCCGGTACTGGTTTATGTCCAATCCCAAGGTTCTCCACCTGGTGATCTTAAGGTGTCAGACTGGCTCGGCACGAGCCTCACACTGAGTTGGACCGTCGAACCGAAAGCAGATAGTTGCCACGTTTTCCGTTCCACGATTCCGGGAGTCTACCGTGACCATCCTCCGGAGAAGGTTGCCGCAGGAGACCCTCCGGGCCCGAGTTTGAGTTATCGAGACAGTGGATTGGTCGAAGGAACAGTTTATTACTATGCGGTCACTCAAATCCGGGGAATCACGGAAAGCTCACCCTCCGACGAGGTGGAGTTCTTGGCCGGCAGGCCGCACGCGCCCACCGACCTGTCCGGGGAAGTACAAAACTGCCACATAGTGCTTCATTGGAGATCAAGTGATGAGCAGGACGTCACACGCTACAGAATATACGACCGATTCTCTTCCGGAAATGACTATTCCTTGAGAGATTCTGTCCAGGATGATACGGTGTATACCGATCCATCCGTGGACGATTCGCTCGAGCACTACTTTCTGATGACGGCCCTCGATTCCTCAGGATTGGAGAGTTTTCTTCCTTCGCTCCCGTCGACATCTCCGGTCCATCTTTACGGCCCGCTGTTCCCTCCAGATCCCCCTTCCGAGTTCAAGATATCAAGTCACACGGACACCAGCATTACCTTCTGGCTCTTCAGGGCTGGCGCCCAAGCCTACAACATTTACGTGCGTACCGCCGATGGTGCCTATGGCAAGACACCGATCAATTCCACCCCCATTCCCTACGCTTCTCCCTGCCAGTATGTTTATCAAACCTCCGGACTATCGGAAGGAAAAGACTATCTCTTCAGCGCCACCTGCATTAGGAAAAACGAATGCGGCACGGTGGAGAGCAGAATGGATACCTCTCTGGAAGCGGTTTTCTTGTTTGGCCGGCCCGAGCCGGTAGTCGGATTGAGCGTGGAATTGGACAACCATTGTCACGTCGTGGTGAGGTGGAGGCCCAGCCCGGAAGGAGACGTAGTCAGGTACAGAATCTATCACCGGGTGCTCTCCCACGATTTTCAGGTGAAAGACTCAGTCTTCGCTCCACAGACAATCTACATCGACTCCACGTTGAGCGACAGCTTGCCCCATTGCTACACAGTGACGGCGGTAGATTCTCTGGGCTTAGAAAGCCAGTCGGTTAGTTCTTGGGCTTGTGTGTCGGCAAGCCGGCCCTCTCCCCCGTGGGGGGTTAGCACTACGGGCTGGACGGATACCAGTGCAACCTTACGCCTGTACCTATATCCGGACCAGGATGTGATAGGGTGCAATCTTTACCGCAGTCTGGTTTCTGGTGACTTCGAAGGTCTCAGGCCGATAAACGACACTCTGTTGACGGTCGATTCCCTATGGTGTTCCTCGTACACCGACCGGGATGTGAAGAAGCGGACGACATATTTCTACACCGCGACGACGGTAAACAAGTGCGGACTGGAATCCGCACTGGACCTTGGTAATCACCGTGAGGACAGCGTGACCGTCGGCAGACCGCATGAACCCCTTCTGGAAGTGAGAAGCGGCAAGCAGAGTATCAAGCTCTGCATGTCTTCTTCGGAGGCCGACATTGAAGGATACAAGATCTTCAGGCAGGAAAGCAACGAAGCTTTCCAGGTCATATGCCCGCTTCACTCCGATAGCGTTTACACCGACACCGACTTAGCAGTAGGAGTCGACTATCACTATAGGGTGACGGTGATCGATAGTTCGAACCTGCAGGGCTCGCCTTCAAGCGAGATAGAAGGCTGCCTTATGCCCTTGGATTCGGGGATGGTCTTGGTGGACCTGACACGAGGATCGGACGTCTCCTATGGCTGCAATGGCGACAGCGTAGATTCATTTTACCGAAGAGCGCTGGAGGGATACGATCATGCTTGGGTGCACCCTGACCCACGAACCCCTCTGAGCTTGCTCCGGTTGAGTTTCCATCCTGTCGCCATCCTGTATTCAGAGGATGAGCTATCGACCTCCGGCCTTTACAGCCCGACGTACCCAGTGCTGAAACAGTACTTGCAGGCGGGAGGGGCGTTGCTTATCGAAGGAAGAAAGAGTCTCTTCAGTCCGGAAAGCCCAAGTGTCTGCGAATATTGGCATTTTGAATCAGGAGATTTCAGGCACGACTTTCTGAATATCGATTCGGCCTACATACCTAGAAACTGGGATGCAGGGAACAAGACAGAAGAGTTTGTGGGCGCCAGGCGGAATCCTATGATGAAGAGTTATCCGGAGATCGTAGAGATGGATACTCTCAGAGTGAATCATGCCTATGACCCCGACAAGTATGAGTTAGGCGGCAGACTTCCGGGCGTGGGCTATTTCATACCTGTGGATAGCTCCGAGGTAATGTACACCTTTGTGTCTGCCTATGACACTTCGGCCTCGTCCGGAAGACCGGTGGCCCTCAGGCACATCACTGAAGATTATGCGGTGATCTACTTTGATTTTCCGCTCTCCTTTGTCAAAGAGAATATTGCCATCCAGATTCTGCATCAGGCCTTAACTGATTTGAAGGAATTTGCTCACCTACAGCCCGAAACGGTTGCAACCACGGAGGATCTGGCCGGCGCTTCAGTGTTTCCGAACCCGTTCAAGCCATACCAGGGACATACCAATATGACCTTTGATGGTCTAACGTCGAACGTGAAGATAGAGATATTTACGCTGACCGGTGAAAAGGTGTGCACTTTACAAGAGACGGACGGAGATGGTAAACTATCCTGGGACGTTACCAATTCACAGGGAAAGAAATTGGCCAGCGGAGTCTACATATATAGAATCACCAATAATCTGGGGCAGGAAAAGATCGCCAAGTTGGCGGTGATACGTTAGAATGAGAATGAAAAAGAGAGCGAAAACCACGGGCCTGATGGTAGCGGTTTTTCTTCTGGCCGTGCTCAGCCTGTCGGTGGCGGAGTGCACGGCCACAGATGACGCCAGTGGCACCTGCGGCGCGCAGTTTCTCAAGCTGGGGTTAGGCGGGCGGGCGGCAGGGATGGGAGGAGCATTTATCGGCGTGGCCGATGACGCGAGCGCAATATATTGGAATCCCGGCGGGCTGGCCACTATCCACCAGGCACAACTTGGTTTCACTCATGTGGCTTGGTTTCAGGACGTCTCCTATGAGTCTTTCGCTCAGGCACAACCCTTCGGGCGATGGGGAGTCATCGGCTGGAGCGCAGTTTACTTGCACATGGGAGACCTCAAGGGAAGAGACCAGCGCGGAGAGCCGACATCAGATTTCACCTCCAGTGATCTGGCCGTAACTCTGGGTTACGGACACAAGGTCGCACAGAATCTGTTTTTCGGAGCGTGCATCAAGTATCTGAATGAAAAGATCGAGGACCAAAACGCGGATGCTCTTGCCTTTGACATTGGGTGCCTATACCAGACTCCGATAGACGGCCTATCATTCGGCGGGGCAGTTCAGAATTGGGGCCAGGACGTCAAGTTTGTGAACGAGGGCTTTGGTCTCCCTGTGCTGTACAAGCTTGGAGCATCTTATCGCCGGAAGTTAGCAGAAAATCCGCTTACCTTGTCCATGGATGTCTGCCACCCCCCTGATGATAGGACCAGCCTGCATTGGGGAGCGGAGTACACTTACGCGAACGCAATAACCGGCAGGGTAGGGTATCAAAACGGATCAGATTTGGGGAAGACGGCGGGGTTGAGCTTTGGCCTGGGTCTTACCGTGACCAAAGCCAAAACCTACGGCATAGATTATGCGTTCGTTCCCCAAGGACCATTGGGGAACAGTCACACCATTTCCCTTCTTGTGCGCCTCTAAGGCAATAGTCCATCGATCACTTAGCTTTTTCTGTGAAGGGGGCATTGAGCCTGTAACCAGATAGTGATCTTAAGATTCGGTGGGAAGCTCGTCGGCAAATCGTCATAAGAATGCTCCCCGGATGATTGCAGTGGCTCCGGGGCAATGAGACGTTTCGAGAGAAAGAGTCACCGCTCTTCTTGGTTCTCACGTCAGCTGACGCTTGGTCATGCGCATTGCCAGAAGGCCTCCGTAGATTTTCTGCCTTGACACCTTGATGGTGTCGTTCTATTTTAGCCGGGTGGGTTGAACAACATGATGACAATGCAGGAAACACAAACGGATGACGCGAAGGAGTCTCTTTCTGCTCATGCCGCGAAACCTTGCAGGACGACTTTGAGTATACACAGGCTGTGAATCACCAGCTTACCGGGCTTCCCTTTGTGCGAAGAACTTCAACCGCCATTCTCGACTACTGGGGGCATCTGAAGCTTTTCTCCCCGAATGCCCGACTGTTTCTGGTGGGCATCTTCTTTGTAGGTCTGAACTCTGCCGTTTTCTCACTTCTGCTTAACCTCTATTTCAAAGAACTGGGTTTTGGCGAGGATTTGATTGGCGAGATCCTGTCGTTAACTGCCTGGGGAACGGCCGTAATCTCCGTTCCGGCAGCCTTGATGATTCCCAAGGTGCAGGTCAAGAAGATTCTGATAGTATCGGTGCTGCTGGCTGCCATCTTTTGTTTTTTGCAGGCAAGCTTGGTGAGACGGACGCCGCTTCTGGCCGCCGGTTTTTTCCTGGGGATGGCCGGCAGCGTGACCCGAGTGGCGGCGGCTCCGTTCTTGATGCAAAACAGCACCCCGAAAGAGAGGACCTATCTTTTCAGCCTGCACTTTGGAGTCTACTTGGTGGCAGCCATCGTCGGAAGCTTGGGGGGCGGATACCTCCCGAATCTGTTTTCCGGCTTGGCCGGCTCCACCATTCTTGCCTTTCGCTATTCGCTGTATTTCTCGGTTTTTCTCAGCCTGGTGGCCTTGGTCCCATTTTTGTTGATAACCCCTGAGAGGACGGCCAAGGGGCATCCTGAGCGTGCGCGACGGAGGAATCAGAAGCTTTGGACCGAAAGAGGCAGGCTGCTGTTTAAGCTATGTTTTCCGTTCTTCGTTTTGGGCATGGGTGCAGGTCTGATAATCCCCTTCCTTAATCTCTATTTTCTGGAACGGTTTGGTCTGCCGGCCGGGACCATCGGGGTCTATTTCGCCGTATTGCAGCTCTGTATGCTGGCGGGAATCTTGGTCGGACCGCTTCTTTCCAAAAAGATTGGGATGATCAAGAGCATCGTGAGCACGCAGCTTCTCTCCATTCCCTTCATGCTGGTACTGGCATTTACTTATCGCCTCCCTTTGGCTGTGTTCTCGTTTCTCTTCCGGGGTACGCTGATGAACATGAGCCAGCCCATCGGGACGAACTTTGCCATGGAGAAGGTGAAGGAAGAGGAGCACGCCATGGCCAATGCTATGTTGATGCTTTCCTGGACCGTTTCATGGGCGGTCAGCGCCAATCTGGGAGGAAGGCTGATAAAGACGTACTCCTTCACCCCGCCGTTGCTTATCACCGTCGGTCTATACGTGGTTTCGAGCATTCTTTACTATGTCTTCTTCTCAACGAATGAAGACAGGCAAATGGGCAAAGTGGTCGTCACTTTGGGAGAGACTTAGCGGGTGACCGCCTATCTATAGTTAACCATTGATTGGGTCTATATGTTAGTTGCAACAGAACAAGAACTCGGAACTGGGGGATCAGCAGCGCTTCGCTTGTGCACCAGTATCTGCGTCCATCTCAGTTAGAACCAATAAAGTCAATGAGTAGCGACAGCGGCACGATGGAAGGGTTCCAGTTAGTCTTTGACACGGCGTAAGCGCGCCACCAGGGGGATCAGATGATCGATAGTCTTTATCTTGAAATTCTTCACATGATCCATAGACGTTTAACTGACGCCAAACTGAACTGGGTGGTCACGGGCAGTCTTGGTTTTGCGCTTCAAGGTGTGCCTGTTGAACCCCGCGACATAGACATTCAGACCGATCAAGCCGGGGCCTATGAAATGGAGCACCTCTTTTCTGAGTTCATAGTCCGTAAGGTTGTTTTTTCCTCAGCCGAGAGGATACGCTCACATTTTGGACAGCTAATGATTGAGGGAATCAAAGTGGACATTATGGGGGACGTGGAGAAGCGACTGGCGGATGGAACCTGGGATGATCCTGTGGATCTGACCCGGCACAAAAGGATGGCGGAGGTTGACGGAATGCAAGTGCCCGTCTTGTCCTTGGAGTACGAGCATCAGGCATATCTGAAGTTGGGCAGGACAGAGAAAGCGGAGATGCTGCGAAAATGGCTGCGGGGTGAACGTCAGTCTTCCTGAGACGAAGCCTTGAGGTGAAATCACGGCGCTTACGGAGTCGACTTTCCGCTGACTGATTCACCTTCGGGCTTCATCCAGGCCCGGAGCTGAAAGACGCTGTTCGGCGAGACGCATAGCCAAGGTTTTATGCCTTGGCCGGCAAGCCATGAAGGCTTGCCTACGCGCTGGAGTGTCAAGTCTCCGGCTTTGACGGGGATTCTACGACTTCAGTTTCACCTGTGCTAAAAGTGAACATTCCAAGTTCTTCTTCCCAAGTAGAGCGAGCCAATCATACGACTTTTCTCGAAATCTCACTAATTTTCCTTGACAACTGAAACAATATAGACCATTGTTTAGTCACCAAGGCAGCTTTGCTTCCAGTTCCAAGTCGACTTCTGCGACCGGGCCAATGTTTTTGGCTCCTTGCAGAGCGGGTGAGCCTTTCTTTCAGGGAGGCACTATCTTGCGAGACCCGCCGAAAAAACCGGGTGATGTGTTTGCAGTTGTAGTTGCCCAATTCATTGGGCGATTTTCAAAACCGCTCGATGAATCGAGCAACTACAAGTTCAACCTTCGACCTATAATCCGATTTTCTAAAAGGAGATAAGAATGAAAACGAAAGCAGTGTCTTCAATTGGGCTGATGGTAGTCGCGGTCTCGATATTGTTGTGTGCCAACTGCCTCGCGGGTGTGCCGCAGTTAATCAATTATCAGGGGGTGCTGAAAGACTCGTTGGGTGTGCCCGTAACTGGTGATCCCGGTATGGAGTTCTCAATTTGGGATGACTCTATTGGAGGAAATCGAACATGGAATGAAACGTATGTGGCAGTTCACGTCCAAAACGGCCTTTTCAATGTCTTATTGGGGAGCAAAAATCCAATTCCCGATTCTGTGTTCAATGCAACTAATAGATGGCTGCAAGTTCAGGTGAGCATATCGGTGTTATCTCCTAGAAGACGAATAGTGAGTGTGGGATATGCCAACAAGGCGGCTAATGCAGACACCGCAAGTTATGCAACTAATTCTGATATGGTGGACGGAAAGCACGCTAACGAGTTGGGCATCGCCCCAAGCAAAGTCTATGATAGTGGATGGTTCTTGGCTAATGTAAATACAACTTATGAAAAGACGCATAACCTGGGAACCACCAAGGTCATACTTCAATTGTGGGGATCCGACACAAACGATGGTTCTGGAACCGTTGCTCACTATGTAATAGGTATGCATTATGATCAGGCTAACGCAAGGCGGGGAACCAACATTGTTAAATTAACTCCTACAACTATTAAAGTAAGAGGTAAAAATTTTAGGTGATTATAAAGGATCTGACACAAGATTGCAGAGATTTTGAGTCAAGATTTCAAAGATATTTTGGTTTCTATGGTTATATCTGAACTCCATTTCTTTTAGGTACAAAACGAATTTTTGGATGG
>JBAVQU010000057.1:0-35706 GCA_049694315.1 Candidatus Zixiibacteriota bacterium | reverse complement strand
TTCGCAAAGAGAAACTGGCCCGGGCCAGAGAACACAGAAAACTGATAAATCAAGTCAGGTCAAATGAGGTAAATCGCTCTAATCTGGAACCGTCAAAAAGTCTATTCTGTGCTTGACCATTACAAGGCCATCATCAACACTCCGTAACCAGAATGCTCGAAAATATAGTGAGTGACATGGTGGAGTAACCTGAAAACAAACTGACACCCTGTGCGTGGTTCCAGCCCAAAACAGCTGTTTTTGCCCTGCAGCGGTATTCCTGCGGTTCAGGTAACTTTAGGGTAGATATAGAGTAGAGGTCTTAATAGTTAACTTTGAGTTTATGCCGGAGGTCGGAATCGAACTAAAAGTTAACGTCTTAGGTATTTTATGTATGTAACATGTTGCTTTTCTTTCAGTTGGATTGACCTCTATCTTGGCTACGAAGCTCCTGATCCTCTGTTTTTTTTCTTTATCTGCTCCCGACATCAGTACATCTTGGAGGTGATTCACAGGTTCCAATATCTCCTGTATTGCTTTATCAACATCAAATTCTGCTTGTGCTGGGGAGCTAATGGCTATTTTTTCGCCTTCCAAAACGATGCGTCTTTTATCTAACTTCTCTAATCGGTCCTTGATTAGGTCGACATCCACTCCCTTTTCTATGCTGTCTTTGATGTTTTCTATCTTCCTCTGGATGTCCGCAAGTTCCCTGTCCATTTCCTGCACGGCTGGCGACTTCCTTTCATTCAAATCTTTCAGTCTCTTCTTTATCAGACCGGGCAGTCTCTCCAGATTGACACTACTCAAAATCTTCTTCTTGATTTCTTTGATAACAAACTCTTCAATTGAGTCTTTCGGAATATGGAAAGATGTGCATACAGAACTACCTCTCCGGGCATATCCCGAATCTTCGTAGTACTTCCATGCCCCATACTCATTCCGGTGCTGATGCCCATGAAAACTGTAACCGCAATTCTGGCAAATCAAGAGACCGCTGAGGAGATAGTTTGACCCCGATCCCCGACCCACATTGTAGCTGAGTTTTCTTCTGTTTCTGTTGACCCTCTCAAAAACGTCCTGGGATATGATCCCTTCAAAAGCTTCTGATTTGCGAACCCATTCCCCGACTTCATGCAGAATCTGTCCGGAATTCTCATATTTAACCCAATTTCCCCTGGCTGTCCGATTGTACAATAGGTCTCCCTTATAAACCGGGTTTGCCAGTATACGCCAGACAGTGTTGACACACCACTTCCCTGGATGGTTGGTTTTGCGTCTTGGTTTGTTGTGGTCTGGTGAAGAGATGCCATCTCTGTTTAGAGTATTAGCAATAGATAGGATGCTCTCGCCCTTGGTTCGCATCTCAAATATCCTTCTCACCACTTCTATCTCCCTCTTATCCCCCGGTGTCAAGATCACCCTCTGTTCCTTCTCGTACTTCCTTTCACCATCTTCCAGCACCTTGACCGGATTACCCATCTTATCCATCAGAAGCCTCTTGTAACCGTACGGAGCAAATCCACCGACCCGGTACCCTTCGCTTGCTCTGAGCTTGGACCTCTCCCTCACTCTCAGGCTCTGCTTCCGGCTTTCCTCTGTGGCTAACTCCTGTTTGATGGCTTTCGTCAACCTCCCGGCCATTGTGTGGTCGTTGACTGAAAGGTCGTTGACATACACTATCTCCACTCCGAATCTCTTACAGTGATATTCCCAATAGGTAGACTCGTGAGGGTCAATCGGTCTTCCCCAGCGGTCCACGTCATACACCAGCACCTTGCTGAAAGGAGTCCCTCTGCTCTCAATCACCGAGACCATCTTCATGAAGTCCGGTCTCTTCTCAAAGGATGTCCCGGATTTCCCCTCGTCCTTATCAAACCACGAGACAATCTCCATGTTGTTGGTCAAAGCAAACTCCTCCACCTTCCTTCTCTGGTCCGGGATGGACTGATCCTGCTTGTCCGTGGAGCACCTGAAATACACCGCAGCTTTTTCTTTCATTTCCTTTCACCTGCCTTTCTTGTTACCTACAAAAAGCCCAGTTAGCTACCCTCAAAACGTTGATCGTCTGCAAGAACAGCCAACAGGATGGAGAGTACGCCAACCGGGCAATATCGTCTTATTTGGGCAATAAAAAACCCTGTTCAGCTGCTCTTGCACATAGAGTATAACACCTCCGAGCCCTTTTGTCAAGCGAAATCTTGTTGCTTTTTCCTGGAAAGTGGCTATATTAAGAGCACGGAATCAAACCCTTAACCAAGACATTACAATATGAAATACCCCCTTTCTACCTACTCCCAAAACCGGAGGTTCCCATGCGTTCCATCTCTATCGTTTTTTGTGTATTTGTTGTGCTCCTTTCCGCTAATATAGCCAAAGCAAGAATCATGCACGTCCCAGCCGACTCATCCACCATTCAGGGTGGCATAAATGGTGCCATTGACGGTGATACCGTTTTGGTTGCTCCTGGAACCTATTACGAGTGTATCAACTTCGAGGGTAAGAAGATACTTCTAATAAGCGAGGGGGGACCCGAAACCACCATCATAGAAAAAGCATATGGCGGTGTCGGCATCGTCACTTTTTATTCAGCCGAGGACTCTAATTCAATTATAGACGGCTTTTCTGTACGCAATGCCGTTACTCAAGGCTCCCAGGGTGCAGTTACGTGTAGTAACTCGTCCCCAAGAATTAGAAATTGCATCATAACCACTAATAGCGGGATCGGGTTATACTGCTATAATTCGACGCCAATTATCGAGTTTAGCTCTATTGTCGAGAACTCCGGCGCAGGGATTTATCTTTACGCCCAAGGCAACCCAAGGATCGAGAACAATCTCGTGAGTCATAATCTTAGCGATGGAATATTTATGTATTTCATTTGCAACCCTACCATCAAGAATAACACCATTATCAGAAACAGTGGCTGTGGCATAAGAATGAATTATGATTGCAGTCCGGATATCGTTAACACTATTGTGGCGCTTAACGGCTATTCTGGAATCAGCTCCGACCAGGAATACCAGTCATATCCTACCATTACCTATTGCGATGTCTGGAACAACAACCCCGATTACGAAGGAACCGCTCCCGGAACAGAATGTATCTCCGCCGACCCAATCTTCTGTGACACGGCCACAGGTAACTATCGCCTGCAAACTTCTTCTCCATGTGTTGGGACTGGCCAAGGCGGCGTGGACATGGGAGTTTTCGGAATCGGTTGTGGAGCAGTCAGGGTGACCCCTGGTTTAAACCAACCCGGCCCCGCCAACAGTCAGGTTTCCGTCATGTTCTTCATCGAAAACCCCAGGGATTCTGCTGTCACGTGCGATTTGAGCGTTTCGGATACATTGGGGTGGACAATTGTCCCAACAAACGCCGAAATAACCCTGAATCCCGGCCAAGTTGATTCGCTGATTCTCACCCTCTCCATTCCGAACGTAGTAACAGGCACCGCCGACCAAATCACCTTAATTGCCACTGTCTTGCCAGACAGCATTGCAGCCAGAGCTTCCTTGACCGTAGCCGTCAGCCCCAGAGCAATCCACGTGCCCTATGAGAAACCAACCATCCAGGCAGGGATTAACGCATCCGGTCCCGGTGATACGGTTCTGGTGGCACCCGGCACTTACCACGATCATATCAATTTCAATGGCAAAGCGATAGTGGTAAGAAGCGAGAAGGGTCGGGATAGCACGATAATAAGCCAAATAGTTGACGGCATAAGCATTGTATCGTTTGTCTCCGGCGAGGGTTCGGGCTCCGTTCTTGATGGCTTCACCATAACGGGCGGGAACCTTGAAATCGGCCAAGGGGCTGGAATAAAGTGCCAAAATTCAAGCCCCAAGATACTGAACAATCGGATCATCAACAACACTTCTCCCTTGGGTGCTGGTATAGATTGTGACAACTATTCCAGTCCACTAATCTCTAATAACATAATTGGACAGAATCCAGCCACTTCGCAAGGAGGTGGAATCCGTTGCAGTAATCATTCCTCCCCTGTGATTTCGCAAAACGTGCTTACAGGAAATTCAGCTACTGAGAATGGTGGCGGTATACTGTGCCTTAATCATTGCTCACCCACAATAACCGGGAATAAGATCGTGAGCAACACCGCACCAAGTGGCTATGGAGGTGGAATCGTTCTGTTTAGTTCATCTACGGCGAACATTTCCAACAATACTATTGATAAGAATAGCGCTTTGAAGGGCGGCGGCATCTTTTTGGACAACACGTCTACTGCTACGATAGTAAACACTATCGTGACAAACAGCCTCGCTGGTAGAGGTATCCGTGCCGAAGGACCACTTCCCACAATCATCTATTGTGACGTGTGCAATAACCTAAATGAGAACTACTACGGCTGTCTTCCGGGTGACGGTTGCATATCCGCTGACCCTGCTTTTTGTGATCCAAACAATGGCAATTACTATCTTTGGATCGCTTCCCCTTGTGTTGGTGCTGGTCAGGGTGGCGCAAATATGGGTGCTTTCGGTGTACGCTGCTCCCTCGTCGGTGACGCTAACGGAGACGGGGTGATCAATGCCGGAGATGTAGTTTACTTGATAAACTACCTCTTTAGGAGCGGTTCCGCTCCTCATCCGTTACAGGCCGGGGATGCGACTTGCAACGGAATAGTCGATTCGGGAGACGTGGTGTTTCTGGTAAACTATCTTTTCAAAGGTGGTCCCCCGCCATGTGAATGATAATCAGAGATCTTAGCCCTTACCCCTGGAGGTCTTATGCGTTCCCTTGTTATTGTTTTCTCCATTTTCCTTATTGCCTTCTTTACAGCGCACGTTTTTGCCGAAGCACGGCAACCCAACCCCGATTCCATCCCCTTCGCCCCTGCAGTTAAATATGGGGTAGGAGACACGCCTAAGTCTGTTTTCTGTGCGGATTTAGATGGAGATGGTGATCTGGACTTAGCTGTAGCAAATGAGCGTGGCAATGTCTCCATCTTGAAGAACAACGGGGATGGGATTTTTCAGAGTGCGGTTAACTATCCGCTGAGTAGGTATAATTCGTCTGTTTTCTGTGCGGATTTAGATGGAGATGGTGATCTGGACTTAGCTGTGGGACATAACAGTGGTGTTGCGATTTTCAAAAACAATGGGGATGGGACTTTTCAGAGTGCGGTATTCTATGACGGATCCACATGTCCTTATTCTGTTTTCTGTGCGGATTTAGATGGAGATGGTGATCTGGACTTGGCTACAGCAAATTACGAGGGTGGTGATGTCACTATTTTCAAGAACAATGGGGATGGGACTTTTCAGAGTGCGGTACACTATGGAGCGATACACCTTCGTACCTCTATTTTTTGTGCGAAGTTGGATGGGGACGATGATATGGACTTAGCTGTAGTAAATTACAATAATGGCAATGTCTCCATTTTTAAGAACAATGGGGATGGGACTTTTCAAAATGAGGTTGACTACGGAGCAGGATCATATCCTCATTCTGTTTTCTGTGCGGACTTAGATGGGGACACCTATGTAGACTTAGCCGTGGCAAATCAGGATGGCGTTTCCATTTTAAAGAACAACGGGGATGGGACTTTTCAGATTGCCGTCAACTATATGGCAGGAGATGCTCCTTGGTCAGTTTTCTCTGCGGACATAGATGGAGATAACGATCTCGACTTGGCTGTAGCTAATAATAACAGCAACAATGTCTCCATCTTGAAGAACAATGGGGATGGGACTTTTCAGAGTGCGGTTAACTATGGGGCAGGATATGGTCCTTCTTCTGTTTTCTGTGCGGACTTAGATGGGGATGGTGATATGGACTTGGCCATCGCAAATCCTGACAGCGACAATGTCTCGATCCTTCGAAATTTGACAAGCGAACATACACCTTCTTATTTCGTCCATATCACCGATCCGCACGTTGGCTACGGTCCGTTGCATCCGTTTGCAAGTTTGAGGTGGGCCCTTGCGATTGATTATTTGAAAAACCTAGACGACCCACCGGATTTCGTTCTCTGTACTGGCGACCTGGTGGATTTTGGATACGGTCCGTTGGCTTCGTTCAACTGGGAACTTCTTTTGGCTCCTCTTTATAAAAGAAATAGCACCTTCTATTTGGATGAAAATTACCGAATCCCGATTTACTTTTGTCCTGGTAATCATGATGCTGCCAAGTTCGATCCGAGTTGGTATATCTTCTGGAAGCCCATAGATTTCGACCAGTATCATGAGAATATCGGTCCCGACTATTATGTGGTGAAGCACAAAAATTGCGCAATTTTCTCCATGAACAGCGGCAAAGATGCAAATTGGCCAAATGCTAAACCTGCGGGAGACGGTTTGGGTGAACAATACGGAAATGAAGTAACGAATCTTCCTCTCGACTTAGATGCCCTGGATGGGCAGTTGAACGGGACCGACAGTAGTTACTACTATAAAATTGTCATGATGCATCATCCCTATCTAAACCCAAGGGACCCAGCTAACCCTCAATACCCGGAAGCCTTTTGGTACGGAAGGGGAGGGTTTATCAATGCCGTTTACAATTATGATGTTGATTTATTCCTGTGTGGCCATATTCATGATGGCGGAGATTGTGGTGTGAAGAATAGATATGGTCAAGACTGGCATAGCGGCGATGGTACAAAATTCGAAATAACAAACAGCTTAGATGGACCATTTTCTGGCAGAAACATTAGGGTTGTCCCAGTGGGCCCAAAAGGCTTTGAAGAGATTGATTCAGTATTCTATTTTCGTTCAACGTTATGTTTTCAGATTGACGGCGAAGCTATCGTGCATGTATATGATCAATATGGCAATCATGACGGACCCAACGAAGAAGGAGAAATCGAGATAAACATTCCTGGTTCCAGTTATCACTATTGGATTTCCGATTCGTTGGTACCAAATCCGGTCTATACGGAGTTCTCGGTGTTCAAGGAAGACACTACGGATTACTCCTTTAAAATTGAGAGTCTAATAGACGATACCGTGAATATAGTTGCAAGCTCATACTTGACTAATGGGATTTGGAACAAAGCGCGATACGACAGTGTCTCAGTCCAACCTGGTTCAGTTGCTTCTCTGCACGCAAAGGGTTCCATATTAGACTATACAATGACTATTCTTGATCCCGACTCATCAGTAAGAGAAGTTACTCCTTCCAATTGGCAAGGGAACTTGCCCCCAGCAGAACCGACTATACCTCTAGGTCCCACTATGGTGGTTAGCAATGATTCGCCAACCTACAAGACATGCAGCATTGACCCTGAAAATGACCAGATCTCATATAAGTTTGACTGGGGCGATGAAACACATAGTGATTGGCAGGGGCCTCTCAACTCAGGAGACACGTGTGTTGCATACCATAGTTGGGTGAAAGCAGGCATGTACAACGTAAGAGTGAGAGCAATAGATATTTGGGATCACATGGGTGGGTGGTCGGATACATCATTGGTAACTGTTAGAGATCGTGGTGACGCCACCGGAGACGGGTTAGTAAACGCTGGCGATGTGGTATATTTGGTCAACTATCTTTTCAGGGGCGGTCCTGCTCCTAATCCTTTACAAGCCGGGGATGCAACCTGCAACGGAATAGTCGATGCGGGTGATGTGGTGTTTCTGATCAATTACCTCTTCAAGGGCGGTACAGCGCCTTCCTGTTAGCCCAAAACTATTCAGTTGTCAGAGACCCAGCCGAGCCTCTAAATCAGAGACTCGGCTTTTTCTATTCAGAACGAATCCAGGTAATCTACCAAGGGGTGTCCCACCTCAATCATTAGCTTTTTTACCCTATCCCGATGCTCCTCGGTGAGGGGAGGCACACCATACCTCCGTCTAAGTGCCTTTGCATGCTCGAATCCGTCAGGGTCATCCGGAAGAAGGGAAAGAACATTCCACCAATCATCAATATGTCGCTTCTCCTTCTTGGCCTGTTCTTTTTCTATCTCAAACAGCCTTACGTAGAAGTTTAACCAATCCTCTGATATATCAGGCCATGATGTCCTGAACCTCTCTATGGTCTTGTAGAATTCCTTCTCTTCTTCCTCATCCGACTGCCTTCTTTCCCCCCTGGGTTTTATCCTCGACTCCAACTTCTCTATCCTTTTACCCAGATTCTTCATCTCCAGCCCTCTTTGCTGACGTTATCCACCTGCTGTTCCAGCTTCTCCATCCTCTCCTGCAGCTCCTCCCCCTCAAACGTCTTCACCAGAACATTGGAAAGGTAGGCAATCGAATTGGCCACCTTGTGATCCAGCTCCCCTTTTCGCACTTGGTTGATCGTCTGGTTCAGCAGCCGGATGACGTCCCCCATCCTGGTGATCCTGATATTCTCTGCATTCTCCAGCACCGCTCTTTTCCCCTGCTTTCCCCCTTTCACCCGGGCTGTCTGTTGTTCCATCCTCTTATCCGGATCATGGAAGAAGCAGAACAACGAACCATGCATGGCATTAGCACTACACTGCTTCCCTTTGCTGTTGATGTGTTTACACTTCACGTCTTTACACCTCCTAACTTAAGTTATACCATAAGGTTAAACCTACACTATAAACCATAACTTCAGGCCCGCTAAAACCTTATGGTGGTTATCATCGCTTGTTTCTTTCTTGTACCAAGTTATCTCTTCGTACTGCTTCACCATAAGCTTCTTGTTTGTTATCTTATCTGCCGAATCGATTGAAAAAGTGCTCAAAAGTGACCTCTGCATGTGTATTCTATCCTCAGAAACATCAGATATCTCAGAAACACCAGCCTATGTTTCTGAGGTTTCTGACGTTTCTGACGTTTGGGGAGGGTTGTAGCTGTCAATCAATCTCTGCATATAATCATCATCATATACAATAGCCGATGCCCCAGCTCCGGTCTTCCCCTTCTGAAACCCCAGAGCCGATAATTCCCTCCCTATCCTCTGAGGGGTGAATTGGAACCTGTCCGGCTTGTTCTTGTTTATCGTATCCGTGATGAGCTGCACCGGAAGTATTCCCCGGTTAACTTCCCCCTTAAGGCTGAAAATTGTGCTAATCAGTTTAGCCTCCAAGCTGTCCGCTTTGTCAATCCCTCTTCTCTCCACCAATTTGGCTACCAGCTGCATAAAAGCCTCCTTTCTCTCTGGTCTGGTCAAATGAATGACCTGCACCAATGGTTTCAGTATGTCTCCCAAACGTGCCTTGGCCGGTTTAGGAACTTCAGGCAAGGGTCTGCCCATCTGTCTTGCCCGGAACACCATCAAGCGAAGTTTCATGGGCAAGGCATCCTCCGGTCTCACCTCCCCCTCAAAATCCCTGCGTGATTCAAGCATGTTGATGGTTACTGCCCGGGTATCCAGAATCTTATGGACTGCCTGGTTGGTCGCTATCACCGTAGGACCGAACACATCATAGTATTCCATGTCCTGATGTGCCCCTTTTTCCGGGTACAAAACCCGGGCAACCTTCAGTCCTTTCTCGAATCTACATAGGAGTACATCATCGCTATCTTCCTTTGAGGCTTTCTTCCATATATCCCGCACATCAAAAAGTATCGAGGCTTTGAGATCTTGAGCCACACGCAGGATATATGCCTCTCTCATCGACTCCGTATGCAGCCCCCGGTAAGCCACGTAAATCATCCCCTTCCCGGTCCGTGACTTCCCCCTCTCCGGTACCGCATGAAGACAGATTATGGGAGAGTATTGAAACGACTCCATCAGATAGGTATGCAACACCCAGGCGGTGACCAGATCATAATGCTCCTCGCTCGGAAGCTCGGATATCTCCGACTGACGTGCCCACAGGTCATCGTAAAGTTGAGAATACATCTTCTCATCGCTGGTGGACCTTTCGGCTTCAAATAGCTTGACCACTTCCTTCCCCGGACACAGAAGCCACGGGAGCTTCCCCTTCAGCGGTGGAAGGTATTCGACACCGTCTAAGCTGATCTCCGATTGGATTCTCACACCATCCCCCTCCTTCACCAAAAAGGCTGTCTTCCCCTCATGCTCCACCAGGTCAACCAAATCCTCAAAGTTGGCTGTATATCTCACTTGCCTTTTTGTTTTTTCTGATGGTCCAGAGCATACCACACCCTCTCTTTTCCGGTGTCCTTTGATAATCTCACGGTATCCCCTGATTTCCCGTGGTTTCAGTCCAAACCGTGGTCCTATGACCTCCTTGAGGCATGCTTCAACCATAGCTTCATTCGTCATGGCCAGCTCCCGGAATACCGGGTCGAGCAGTTTCAACAGGTCTATCCTGTTTGTGCCAGGGGGAATCTCCTCTATCGCTTCTTTGATCTCATCTGCCGATAGACATATTGCTTCCGTCACGCTTTCTACCATTATCATCTCCTGTGCATCTTGATCTCTTGGCTTCAAAGGCATACCAGCAGGCCAATTCATCCAGACCGGGACATACTCCATCCATGCCTTCCAGCATCAGATCGATCTTTTGAGTCTCGTATTCATATTCCCCTTTAGAAAGCTTCCCCTCTTTCATCTTCTTCCTGATATGCTGCAATTTCCTTTTGCAAATATCTCGCTGAATTTCGACTATCTGCAGCTTCAGCTCTGCCCCGGTCAATCTCCTTCTCTTCTTCCGGCATGGTATTCTTTGCAAAACCGACCTTTCAACCTTCAGCCCAGTCTTTTCCGAAAGCCACCGGATTGCTTCCTTGAGGTCGAGTGAGTACAGGCTCATCACCAGATCGACCGCAGAACCTTTGGCTCCGCACGCAAAACATTGGAAATATCTCCCATCTCTAGAGACCGAGAAGCTGGTGGGGTTGTCCCCGTTGTGCAGAGGGCACCGGCAGCGTCCCCTCTTCAGATAAATTCCATTCTCCAGAAGCACATCCTCGATCTTGATTCTTGACTTCAGTTCTTCCAATGAGAGCATCTTCTTATCACCGGCAGTCCGAGGTTAAGCAGAATAACCGAATCTAATCCTATTGTCTGGTCAGAGATTTCAGGTTGCGGATTTCTTCCATGAAACGAAGCGGTTCAACCAAAATCTCCCGGTTGACAAACCGCATCACCACTTCAGACCGATCCGGTTTGTCCTCAAACACGAAAAATGTCTTACCGCTATCCCGGTTTATTCTGATCAACTTGAAATCTTCGATCTTCAGAACCGCACTTAACGCAATGTCGGGTGTGACAAAAATCCTTTCCAGGGGCATATTCCTATCTCATATGAAGTTTGAGCAAACTACTTCTCAACCTTTTTTCTGATTCTCTTGACATCTTTGGAGATCAGGTCCTTCAGCAATCTTGCTTCTTTCTCTTCGCTTGCCGAGCTGGACATGATCATCATCTCCACCTTCCCCGCTTCGATTATCAAATTCAACTTTGCTGTCATGTTCACCTCCTTCCGCAGTCACCAGACTTGCTTTATTGTTATGTTTCTCCATCCAGTATCTCACCAAAAGGTCCGCGATAAGCTCTTCCAGATTAGTCCCCGTGTTTTCATTCTCCGAAACATCCACTGTCTCGTCTGGAACCTCAACTACTTCAAAACTCAAACTATTCACTTGCTTTTTCTTCAACGCAACCAATTCGTCTTCCACTTTTTGTGTTTTCAAATAAAAAAGCTCGTACGTCTATTTTTCAACGTCCGAGCTTAATTACAGGTTCTACAGACTCTAAGGCAAGAAATTCAGAGGGAGCAAAATCAACTTTTTTATGGCAAAAATTAACCTATTTTGCTCCCTTTCCGTGAACCATCTTTCTGTTTCTTTTTGTCTCTCTTATAGTCAGCCTCAAGCGTGTCTATTCCTTTCAAAGTACAGGGATATACTTCCTCCCCTGCCAGTGCGTTTATCAACAGCAAAGCCTTCTCCATCGGCTTGCGAATTCCGAATCTTTTCAATGTCTCTATTAGAGTATATCTAACCTCCCCTATTACCCTCTTAATTTGCTGATCTTTCTTTTTCTCTCCTGGTCTACGTGGTATTCGTAAATATCTTTCTCCCCCTCTTACATAGTCATGAAACACGCACGCAAACAACAAGTCACCATTGAGTCTGGCTTTAAGATCTAAGTATTCAAACTCCTCAAATTCATCACCATCCTCAATCTTCTTGAGTTTATTCAGTATTTGTCTTGTCCGTTGCAGATAATATTCATACACTCGATTATGTTTCATCTTCAGGAACCGAGCTATCCAGAAAGTCTGACCGGTTGTGAGCTTTTCTCTAATCTGCTCATCTTTATCTCTGATACCATAGAAAAAGGTAGTTTCAATGCTCTGAATCACATCCTCGACGGTCTCCTCAATTACAGAAAGACCAGGAACAGGAAGGCGTTTTCCCTTTGTCTCGGCAATAATCTCATCTCTTAGTATTAGATACTTTTGTGGAATGCTTACCTCATCAGAGGTAAGAAATGTGTACGGATATGGTTCAAGATTCAAATCTTTTAGCACCTGTTTTTCTCTGAGAAGGTTTTGTGGAGGAAGAAAAGATGGAAGGCTCCACCAGTTATCCAATGCATCCCAAACCAGCCGCTCATATTTTGTCTTTGGGACGCTATTATAGAAATAAGAAAGAGGCATTCGAGATTTAGACTCAATGCTCTGTATCTTCTGCTTGTATCGGTCTGGTTTGTCTACATACACGCTTCCCAATTCCTCTGGTCTCCGTGTTGCCAAATAGTGGTAAACTGCTGCCTCTGCTTTTGGCAACCTCGCATCGCTTGTTTGGTCTAAGTAAAGTCCTTTGATCTCTTTGCTCAGATAGAAGATGTCTGTGGGTTCTGCTTTGCGATCTTTTGGTGTTCGAAAATCTCTTATTATTTGTTTTTCTTTCTCTGTAAGAAGATCAACTAAAGGAATATCTCCTTTTTTTCGCACTATCTCTCTTACCAGTCTACCCAGGGGATTAAGAATCCTATTTTCTCCGTTTGTCCAAATATCATTTTCAACATACTTTGGTATCTGACTATCTATAACCTGGCAGTTGAAATCAATTATTCCGTAATTACAGAGCTTCTCCTTGACTTTGGCGGGAATCTTAACCTCAGGATTGAATGACGCATTGAATTCTCTCTCTATCTCTTCAAAGCGGGTCTTCGCTTCGAGATACTCTGTTGATCCTTTCTTATAACAAGGTATCAAACTTTCCAGGTCGCGTTTTACTTTCTCATCTTTTTTCATTCTTTTAACCCTTCAAGACACTTGTTTGGTCTTACTTACCCATCCTAAAACCTATGCTTCGTAGTTTCTCAACCAGATACAATTCCCCGGATCTCCAAAACGTATCACCTTGAGCATAACTCAATACCTGTAAATCACTTATCCAGACAATCCCTCCCCAAAACACTGCTATACCAAATGTTTCAAAAATGTGACATTCTATGCCATTATTAATATTATATATTTGCCTTCTAACTCCTTATCTACAAACCAGTTATTCCCCCTAAGACGCATTGAATTAATTGCGCATTTTTGTGCAACTGTTAACTGGGAATTGTTCAGCGAACACAAACTGCTTCCGGTAAGGTACGATCGGCACCCCTGCTGTAACCTTTTGCCCGCAGGTTCCTACTTTTTGTTCTTCAAAGGAAACGCTTTCTGGAGGGCATCAATCACCAGATCGGCGGCTGGCTCACTCCACCTCTCCGGATTTTCCTTGAAAAACTTCGCTACGACAGCTACAACCTGCCCTTGTGTCGCATGATCTGGAATGTCGTACAGCCACCTGGTCGCATCACATACGCCTATGATGTATGCTCCGTAAATCATCGCCTTTGCGTAATTCGCATCGCTGGCATTGGCATTTGCCTTGTCATATTCCGTCATCAGTTCAACGAGCTTATTGCCTGTCCAGAAAAAAATGCCGGCTTGCGTTTGCGTAAACGCCAAGACCACAAGAACGAAAAGTACCGAGATCCATAGTTTGTTTTTCATTACTCCTCCTCCGATCGACAAAGTCCGCTCTTTTCTTACTCCGTTTTTTAACCCCGGCGGTGGTTGATGCCACCCCCTTTCAAACTTCACTTGTATTACTTATAATCACCACCAGTAAAATCATGAAGCTACAACCCCCATAGAGATTCTCTTTAGCTTCTCATTAAGAAGCTTTTATCGGGGGAGCCCAGACTAATCCCCGGAGGTCTTCTGGGGAACGAGCTGTAACTATGCTCTGTGAGGTCTGAGTCTCCCCCGAACATGGTCTCTTCTCATTTCAAAACCGCCCCACAAACGTTAGTTTACCGAACGCTCTTCCTGTGCTATCCTAAGCAGAAGACTCTCTTGAAAGCCACCAGGGACGGTTCCCAATATTCCCCATTCCTGTCTTTTGGCTTGCATGTGTAAAATAAGTTGACACCTCGTGTCTGTCAAGCCAATTGGGTCGATGTCATTCTTGCGTCCTGAACTTGATTGGCTATAAGCCTTCCTTGGAAAGCAGGCATTCGAGATAGGATATTCTGCGAGGACTTGTTATTTCGACGTCCGTGTAATCGTCCCATCCCCAACTGAACTGCTCATACTCGCCGATCATCTCATAGTATTGCTGGGTTTTGCTGTTCGGCAGATGGTGGGAAAAATACACGTAGTCTTGTTTCGTCTTGTCCCAGTAAGCCTCGGTGTCAGACTGGATAGGCTGACCATCCCGCCCGTCAAAATTATGCAGCCACTGGTCATATAAATCCTCAGACCAGTGTTGATCAGCGAATCTCATACACTCGGTGATGTCAGCCTGTTTCTTGTCTTTGCTACAATTAGGTGCAACCAAAAACACAATAGACAATACGGCTGCAAACATGACAATGAATGATGCACACGGACAGCGAGAAAAGCATCTCATCTCATTTTCCTTCATTCAGACTTTCTCCTCGCCCAGACCTCCGAGGAATTCCTCCCTGCGAAGCCCGGGTGTTTGTTCTCTGCTTTGCGTTGTCCGCTTTGGTTTACGGGTGCATAATAAATTGGCATCGTGAGCGTGTCAACATTAATAATCTGGTCTTCGTCCTTTTGCCCTCCGATTCTGGATCCTGCGGAAAAGAAAAGTGAGGTACCCTTTGTGGAGTGCCTCACCTGGACCGTGCCAAATTTGTGCCAACTGGAGTTGGGTTTTCTTGGGTTACGGTGGGTTTTGGTGGGTATGGCTCAAAATGCTAAGTACTTGGAATAGCGTGGGAAAGCTTAGGACCAGACGATCCATTGTATCGTAAGAGGTCACACCCACCACCCACTAACAGTTCACCGTTAGTGAGATCTCGCTGATTATCAAATATTGACACTGTACTTGCATTCTGTGACTGAAACGCTTCATCTGATTTTGGATGCTGTGTGGATCGGGCGCGTCCATATTTTATGTTTTCTTCACGGTAAGGCAAAATTCATTCATAGCATTTAGCCGGTTCAATCCTGAGGTTCGTAGAGACTGAGTTACTCCCCCTTCTCCTGATTCCTAAAAGTCATTGTTGGTTCTAACGCTTTAACCACCCGGCTAAACCGGCGACACCTACAGGAACAAAAATCCAGCCAATTAGTTTCAGAATCGAAGCAAAACCTGAAAACGTCAGTATCCACAACAGAATCTGTGAAGAAGGTTTCCATTCTGACCCAGACGGGATTTCAACCGGCAAAAAAGTCCGTAAACTGAACCAAAGAGATTCTTGCCACTTCAGCGAACAGACACTATCTTCTTCACAATAAGGTCCTAGTGTGCTAACTGCTTGACTATCTTTTTGGGGCACTACCGCCCCACGAGCCCGGAAAACACAAGTTCCAACTAGAACAGCGAGAATAGTCCAGAGTAAAAGACGCCCGAGCCGAACACCATATCCGGTTGTCAGGAACAGAAATCTGTCCAGAGGCCAAGCCAGAAAATGCTGAGGAGGCCATAGTAAACGAATGGATGACGATTCTCTACGTCTACCTTTATAGTAGACTTTATTTGCCAGCTGATCTTCCCCTGCTTTCCTAAACGTCTGTTCAAGCTGAGTAAAAGGTTGTGTGTTGTCCTTAGGGTCGAGCCTTTTCATTGATTTCATTAATTCTTTCCACTGATGATACTTATCGTCAATTGAGTCATGATCATGCTTATCGTGAATTAAGTCACAAGTATCATAAGTACATCCTCTCAAATCAATAGTTGCATTTGTACCAAATCGAGTCCAGTGTTGGAAAAAAGGGCAACTGGAAGTAGACGCACCTTGCAAGTTGAACTTGCGTACGAACGTTGCTTCGGCAAAATCTGAGTCCGTTTCAAACTTACAAAAACTAAAAGATGCTTCCTCAAACCAAGCTCGACGAAAGGAGGCCTTGCCTTCGATACGTGCCCCAATAAATGAAGCTTCTTTCTGATGAAAGACGGCCTCATCGAAAGAAGCATTTCCTTTCACCTTGCAGCCGTCAAAGACACCCTTTTTCCAAAACAGAGAACTCCTAAAGTCTATAGTTGCCCCGACCTGAGCGCTTGAAAAATCTGCTGTTCCGTTGATAAATTCACTTTTTGGACATCGCAAAGCTTGTTTCACAAGGATATATCTAAAATCAAGCTCTTTTCCTTCAAAGCGACCACTATCCAAGATGAGGTCCTTTTCAAAAGTTGCTGAGTTGAAGACTACCTCCGACTTAAATTGTGAGTTCTTAAACTTCACTAAATCCTTGAATTGAGCATAGGAGGCCTTAACAATACCTCGAATTTCGGAATCCTCAATATGAATTCTGTTTTTAACAACTAAAGACACAAGTGTGAGGTTGCCTTCAATCACTGCATTGTTTATATAGATAGCCCCCCCAGCTTTAACGGCCCTCTCAATTCTTGAGGCATAAATTGGCTTAGCATTCTTCTTTTGATCCGGTGTGTATCTGCTATGGTCAACTTCAAAACGAGCAAAATCTATCAGTCTGCGACGTTTTGTCATCAAACCTCCCGAAGAAGTATATCGGGATTTTCACTTCCAATCAACTTTTTCCCGGCCCAACTCATAGTATGCTTCCCCTTTGAATAATCATATGGAAATCATTTCAGAAAGTCAAGAGTCGATCGGATAATTTAGAGCAGATGCAGATTGTGTCTCGTGAATAAAGCGAGCTTTTTCATCAGGATGCTCTGCCGCATGCAGAGGCAGAAACTTCAAAGCCACAATCCGATTCAGCTTGGTGTCCTGGGCTTTGTAGACCACGCCCATGCCACCTTCACCTAGCTTCTCAAAAATCTCATAATGAGAAATGGTCTTGCCTACCATACCTCTCCCCGATAGATCTGCGATAACACTATTAATGAACTCAAAAATTACACAATTGTCAACTGAGAAGATGTGGAAACCTGCTTGATTCAAAAATAGCTACCCCCTTTTCAGAAAATTCTCTGTGAGTTCCTAAAAAGAAAGTTGAGCAAGCCGCTTGTGGTTCCCCTTACCCCTATCCCCCATTTCCAAGACTTGCCCTGTTAGTAGAGCTGACACCTGAAAGTTCTTTGACACTGTGTGCGTGGTTTCAGCCCAAAACGGCTGTTTTTGCCCTGCAGCTGTCTTTCTGCGGTTCAGGTAACTTTAAGGTAGATATAAAGAAGAGGTCTCTTGTAGTCTCCGATTCGTGTCGGATAATTAATGCCGGAGGTCGGAATCGAACCGACACGAGGTTTAAGCCTCACCGGATTTTGAGTCCGGCGCGTCTGCCAGTTTCACCACTCCGGCAACTGCGTTCATTATATGTTGGCTGGGTATCAAAGTCAAGGGAATTTGAGGATAGAGATAATAGCCTCACCCCCTATCCCCTTTTCCACCTTACGGAGAGGGAAAACAAGGGAGAAAGGTTTTGTCTTGGGGGCTGATATCATCAACGGAGAACGACAATGACCGAGGCGAATCATCACGTACTCGATGAACAAAAAGATAATGAAATGCAAATCAGATCCGAACGCTGCGGGTAACCACGAAGCTGGCCACGAACTCCCTTAAAATCTTGCTTATTTCACTCGCATCCTTATATCTCTCGTCAGGATTCTTTGCCATGGCCTTGGCGACTATTCGGTCGAAAATCAAGGGAGTTTTATCGTTAATGGTGGAAGGAGGAACAGGATTGTGATTCAGGATCCGGTACATAAGAGAGCTGATGTTTTCCGCCAAAAAGGGCTTCTCGTACGTCAGAAGCTCGTAGATTAAGACTCCTAAGGAGAAGATGTCTGATCTTTTGTCTGCGGGTTTCCCCTCTATTTGCTCAGGTGAGATGTAATACGGAGTACCCATAGCCACGTTGCTTTGAGTCAAGGAGGTAGTCTGCAGGCGCGCAATTCCAAAATCCATGACTTTGGCATGAAAGTCCTCCAAAAGCATGATGTTGGCCGGCTTGATGTCGCGGTGAACGATGCCGTGCTGATGGGCATAGCTCAATGCGTCACACGTCTGCATGATGATCTTGGCCATAATCCGGTAATTGATCTCTCCCTTTCTCTCAATGAACTCCTCTAGAGTATAGCCCGAAAGGTATTCCATGGCTATGTAGTGCAATCCTCCTTCCTCGCCCACATCGTAGATAGTCACTATGTTCGGGTGCGAGAGCTGGCCGGCAGCCTTGGCTTCACGAATCAGTCGCTCCCTAAGCTCGGATTTCTCGTCTGCCGAGAGAGCAAAGTCCAGCCTGATGGTCTTGAGAGCCACTGGCCGATCCAAAGCCGGGTCCAATCCTTTGTATACCGTCCCCATCCCACCCTTTCCCAAAAGCTGTATGATCTTGTAGCGACCGAATTGGGCTACGGACGGGGCTCCTTCAGAGGAGAATGAAGCTAATCTTGTCTCCAATGGAGTGGGGGAAACCGGAGTTTTCGAAAGCGCAATGGTCAGATCAGCCGGGGCACCGTAGGTAGAAGCTGCGAAACGTCCGGGATCCTCTCTCCCCGGTGATTCAGACCCGATCTCTCCTGCGTGATCAGAACCAGGGTGGCCTGCATTTCCCAAACCCGCCTCTTTTGCACTGCTCACCGGCTCGGGGATTACGGTCTGAGTTACGGATGTGGCTATCCTCTGCGGAGTCTGGCTGGTGGCTTTCTCCGTCTGGGGCTGGGTAAGGTCTGCTTTGGCCGACTCCGAGATGTCCCCTTCCTTCTCCTTTCTTGGCTCCAGCTTGGGCTTGACCGAAGGGGCTGCAATCATAAAGAACAAAAGCTCGACGATCGGATAGATCGGTTGGGTGACAATCCCGAGCGACGAAAAAAGGATGTAGGTGAAATTGACTATGACGAAGAGGAACACCAAGAGAATTGTTAGGCGGTAGGCCAAGGAGACTTTGGGAAGCACCAAGGCACAGAAGACCCCGATGCAGATCAAAATGAGAAGGCTCCACAGTGCAGACAAGTGTCTTAAGAAATCATGATGGATGATGTTCTCGGTAACGGTGGCAATCCTCTCCACCTCATTTATTTCTCCGAATGACGGAATCTGTACCCAGGTTTTGGATCCGGCAGCGGTCAAACCCACCAATACTATCTTTTGCGCAAACATTTTGGGATCGATTTCTCCATTCAAAACCTCCATGGCCGAGACCCGTTTGAAAGTCAAGTTCGGTCCGAGATAGTTCAACGACATCCGCCGACTTCCGTCGGTCGAGATTCTTGTCTTCCCGATACGGAGTCCCCCATCTCTTTCGGGAGTGATTCGCCCCCGATCGGTTTGCAGATAACGAGTCGCCAGCTGGAGGCCGAACGACGGATACAGGTAGCCATCGTAGTTAATCAGGAGTGGCTCGCCCCTGACTAACCCATCCTGGTCATAGTCGATGTTGATGTGACCGAAAGCGGCGGACGCCTCGGTTAGAGAACGATTGGGACAATAGATCTGCTTGGCAGAGACGAATGAGGACCCGACTTGGCCCAGATCTCTTTTGCTGCCTATGGCTGATCTGACAATAGCCTCCGGAGTCTCCGGCGGGGCTATTCCCACGTCCGAGAGATTGAAGTAAATGGGGAGAATCACATTTCCGGCGGCGCGAACTTCGCTGGCGAAGTGCTCCGACTGCTGGGAGGTATCCTGGCCAGTCTCCTCCGGAAGAAAGATATCCAATCCTATCACCTTGGGGGAACCCTGGGAGATGGCGTGGGTCAAACCAGCCAACATGTCTCCGTGCCAGGGCCACCGACCTCCCTGATCTAGTGATCGGTCATCTATCCCCACAATGACGATATTGGCTGGTGGAACGTCCGTCGTCCCTCTCAGCCCAAACATTCCATCCTGTATCTTCGAATCCAGCTTCTCCAGGAACCCGTACTTTCCCCCGTAAAGCGAGATGACCAGGATGGTTATCAAGAAGTAGAGGATCAACCCGGAAAACTTTTTTACCATGTTCCTCGTGATGAGCATAGGATTATCGGCCTGTAGTTAGACGATCATGGTTTTGGCGCCAAGCCATATCCTCTTCCCCAGGATAACCGTCACCCCAATAGCGAAATTGTGTGAATCAGTCGAGGGAAAAGCCCTATGTGCCGTCGCCCCCCAGAAAATGACTGCTCTTTGGTGAACTTGAAACTTCTCTCTTGGCTCTACTTATCTTCCCACCGCCAGACGATCGATCAGAAACTGAGGCAATTCGTTTTTCTTCATCTTGGCCTGCGTCTTCTTGAAATCGTAGGTCAACCTTTTCAAAGCGGCAGTTTTCTCCTTGGTGTCGCAGATCAAATAGCAGGCTTGGTTGGACCCGTCTCGTGGCTGCCCCACCGAGCCGATGTTGATGATGTATTTGAAACCCTTCTCTATTTGTGTCGACAATTCTTCGTGAAGAAAACAGTGCCGATCGTCGTATTTTTTGATGATTGCCGGAGAATGCGAATGACCGATCAGACAGGTCTGTTTGTTGAAAAACCCGAAGTTCTCCTCCGCATCGTCTAAATCCAGGATGTAGCTCCATTCCTGCGGTTCCTTGGGAGTGGAATGGACTAAATAGGACTGGTCAAACCTGTGGTCCATGGCAAAGCCGGACAGGATCTTCAGACTCTTTTCGGTCAGCACGCTCTTGGTCCACTCCATCGACTTTTGGGCGTAGGTATTAAAAAGATTGGTTTCTATTAAACCCAATGCCGCATAGTCGTGATTTCCCATCAGCTTCACTTCCGCTGCCTCGTCGATGATGGAGGCGCACTCGTTCGGATCAGGTCCGTATCCCACCGCATCTCCCAAAAAGAAGACCCGATCCAGTCTCTCGTTCTTCAGATCCGCCACCACTACCCTCAGAGCTTCCAGATTGGAATGCACGTCGGAGAAGAATCCGTATCTCATCAGCTTTTTCCTTGAATGAACCGAAATGCCGATTTGCCCACTTCAATCAAGTCGTCATTTCGCAGACGATACCGGTGAATGCCTTCGCCATTTACCCTGGTTTTTCCTTCGCGTCCCAGATTAACCAGCATAAAACCGTCGTGGTCCTGGATGATCTTGGCCTGGATTTTGGAGACCAACAGGCCTTTTACCGGCACGTTCACAAACTTGGCCTTGCCGAAGGTGACCACCGGCCGATCCAGCGGGAACTGCTTTTGGGTGGTCTCGGCTTCGCCCAACAGCACCGATCCGTGAGCAAGCTCAATGGCTTCCCTGGCTTTGCGGTCCCTTTCCAGGAGGTCCTTCTGTCGCTTGGTCTTCAGAACCATGGTTCCATCCAGCCCCGCCAGCGGGGTCTCCTTCGGTGTGTCCTGGTGGTATACCAGATTGAACTTGCCGATGGTTATCTGGTCGTTGTCCTTCAACATCTCCTCGGTTACCTTTCGGCTATTCACGAAAGTCCCGTTCAGGCTCTCGTTATCCAGGATCAAGGCGGAGTTCCGATCGAACTCGATCGTGGCATGTTTCCTCGAGACCGCCTTATTGTCTAAGACTATGTCGTTGTCGGGCGTCCTTCCCACGCTTATCCTTTTCTTTTGAGTGACCACCCTTTCGATCACCTTGTCCTCATATTTAATCACGATCTCTGGCATTTTTCCCCCTTTTCTTCTGATTTCCGAGACGAAAGCATAACCACTCTCCCCTCTTTTGTCAACCTCATTTTGCGGGGACGAAACATTTTTTCAAATAGGCTGGCGACAGAAAGCGACTTAAAGTAGGTTGGGTCTTTGGTCAGTTTTTATTATATTGTCGTCATGAAAATCGGAAACTTGATTTTGTCGGGAAAGGTGATCTTGGCTCCTCTCTCCGGGGTGGCCGACACTCCATTTCGGCTTCTGGCCAAAAGATTCGGCGCCGGTTTGGTTTATACGGAGATGATCTCGGCTGAAGGGCTGATGAGGGGTAATACCGGCTCGCTAAGGCTGCTTTACTTCAGAGACGAGGAAAGACCGATCGGCGTTCAGATTTTCGGCGCCAATCCGGAGAGCATGGCTTCGGCCTGTCCCTCGATTGACCGGCTCAAGCCCGATTTGATCGATCTGAACTTCGGCTGCCCGGTGAAGAAAGTGGTGCAGAAGAACGGGGGCGCGGCTCTGCTGAAAGATCTGCGGCTGCTGGAAAAAATCGTGTCGGCAGTCACCCGATCCTCCCGGCTTCCGGTAACGGTAAAAACCAGAAGCGGCTGGGATCAAAACAACCTGGTGGCGGTTCAGGTGGCAAAAATAGCCGAGAATTACGGGGCCTCCGCCGTCACCGTCCATCCTCGCACCCAGAAGGATGGTTACTCCAACCGGGCGGATTGGGACCTGATCGCGCAGGTGAAGAAGGAAGTGAACATACCGGTGATTGGGTCTGGCGACATTTTCTCGCCTGAAGATGCCAAGGAGATGCTCGATCACACCGGCTGTGATGCGGTGATGATCGGGAGGGGCGCTTTGGGAAATCCCTGGATATTCTCCCGGACCAACCGGTTCTTAGAATCTGGCGAGTTGCTGCCCGAGCCGTCCTCCGAGGAGAGAATGAGGGTCTGCCTGGAGCACATTGCTCTCTCGGTCAAGGAAAAAGGTGAATACGCCGGATTAATAACTATGAGGAAGCATTTGATCTGGTACACCAAGGGGATGCCACGGGCAAAGGAGCTGAGGCAGCAAGTCTTTGGTTTGGAAACTTTGGATCAGGTAAAAGATGCTTTCCAGGAGTATGTTGCAAGCCTTAAGGAAGAATGCCAGTCCATGTGAATTCAAAGGAATCCTAACCGACCCATCTTATTTTCTGCCAACGACTAACCAAACAGCAACCTTCCTCAAAATGCTCTATGAGTGTTCTTTTGCAATCGTTTAGCCATGTAGCCTGAATTAGTCAAATCCTGCCTGGGATAGTTCGTGAAGAGCACCTCTTCTTAAGATACAAAATCCCAAACCATAGACTGTTTCCCGGCACCCCGAAAAGACAAAATTCCCCTTGTCTTTTCTCAATTTTCTTTTATACTGATTATACAATACAAATGTATCGAGGCATATTTGCAATTTGCAGTTGTCCTTCCTCTGTCCTGAAAAAGGAGCCAAAAATGACTAAGTCGAAGATCCCGATAAAAGCGGGGAAGCCATTGATTTTCTTGATTATGCTTTTAGTAGGTATTACTGCCTCTGCCCAAACACTCGGAACAAATCCTGATTCCATTCCTTTTGCCCTGGCAGTCAACTATCCAACTGGGGTAAACCCACACGGAATCTATTGCGCAGACCTAGATGGGGATGGTGATTTGGACATAGCTACTGCAAATACGGGAAGTCAAAATGTCACTATTTGGAAGAATGATGGTCATGGAGTTTTCAATGTAAGAACCGATTGTCTGGTGTGGTTTATGCCCTTGGGTGTTGTTGCGGCAAAACTGGATACTAATAATTACCTTGACTTGGCTGTCACAAATAGAGGTCCCGAATCCACGGACCCTGATAGTGTGTCCGTCTTGTTTAATAATGGCAATGGTGCCTTTGGGAACGCTACGAACTTTGCAGTTGGTGACAAACCAGGCAATCTGCGTGCCGCTGACTTTGACGGAGATGGTAAAATCGACTTGGCAGTGGCGAACGCAGGTGACCCATCGACCCGTAATAGCGTATCTATTCTTATAAACGATGGGTTTGGTCGTTTTCATTTGGTTGAGAACCATGCAGGGGCTAAAAACCCAGCAGGAATCTGTGCTGCTTTTCTAGATGCTGATAGCAACATGGATCTGGCGGTAACAAGTGCAAACACGGATAGCATCTCAATTCTGATCAACAACGGTAATGGTACTTTTCACATTCTTGCTGAGTACAAGGCCAGGTCTTTCCCTGTGGCTGTTTTTGCTGCAGACCTAGATGAAGATGGTGACAATGATTTAGCTGTAGCAAACGCAGGTTGTGATAGTGTTTCGGTTCTAATAAACAACGGTAACGGAACTTTTCAGATACCTAAAAGTTACAAAGTGGGCCAATATCCTGGTTCCGTTTTTGCATCTGATCTTGATGGTGATGGATATAAGGACCTAGTTACTGCCAATCAATGGGGCGCAAGTATCTCAATTCTGAGAAACAATGGCGATGGTACTTTTAGACCAGCCATCAATTATACCGTCGGTAATGATCCTATCGAAGTCTTTGCTGCTGACCTTGACAATGATGGAGACAATGATTTGGCTGTAACAAATAGTAGTGACAACAATGTCTCCATCTTGATAAATTTGACAAAGACTCGCTCCTTATATGCAGATTTCAAAGGCGTACCAAGATCTGGGTATGCCCCCTTGCAAGTCCAGTTTACAGACTCAACAAGAGGGAACCCCACCTCTTGGCATTGGGAATTCGGCGATGGGAACACCGCTACTGTCAAAAATCCTGTGCATATTTACACTGACACAGGATACTTTGACGTGAAGTTGACTGTTTCTGATTCAACATCCTCAGATTCCATAGTTAAAACCAACTATATCGATGTTTTTAACGCATTAACTGTTGATTTCACTGCACAACCCACTCATGGGCGAAAACCTCTACTCGTATCCTTCCACTCTACGTTTAATAGGCCTCCCGATAGTGTGAGATGGTATTTTGGTGACGGTGATTCGAGCGATTCGCTAAATCCACAACATCAATACAACCAGGTTGGCAGTTATGATGTAAAACTGGTGGCTGAGCTTGCCGGCTACAAAGACAGCTTGACAAAAGAGGATTATGTTAAAGTTTCAGACGTCAAAGCCAATTTCTCTGCTAGCAAAAGATGTGGTTCACTTCCTTTAACGGTAACCTTCAATGATAGCTCAACCAGCACATATCCAATCATCGCTTGGCATTGGAATTTCGGTGATGGAGCTACCAGTAATCAGCAATATCCAACCCACCAATATACCAGTTCCAGCATTTTTGACGTTACACTTATTGCCTCTGATAGCATAAGTGCAGACACTCTTACCAAACGAGCTTACATTACTACCCAGGACAGTGTCTCAGCCGATTTCTTTGGGTTGCCAAAGAGTGGTCGATCACCTCTCACTGTCATGTTCGAACCGGTTCTCGAAGGTATTGCTAACCAGTACTTCTGGGATTTTGGGGACGATTCAACCAGCACTACAAGAAATCCTATCCATATATTTACCTCTCAAGGGAAATACAATGTAAAACTAAAAGTCAAACTGGAGCTTGATGATTGCGATCAAGTCGACTCGGTGATGAAGACCGACTATGTAATTGTCAATGATCTCGAGGCTCGATTTATTGCCCATCCGACCGCAGGTGCAGCTCCTCTTTTAGTTCAATTCACTGATTCCAGCAGGGGTAATCCGAGCAATTGGTTCTGGGACTTTGGTGATGGGCATACCAGCACTGCACAAGATCCGCAGCATCAGTATGATTCTGCAGGGATTTATGATGTTTTCTTACGGGTTAGTAACTTCATCAGCGTTGACAGCCTCTTGAAATTAGATCATATCCTGGTGACCGACACACTATTCCCTGATCTGTCTGCCGAAATAACAGGGGGTACTGCCAGACCTGGTTTTGACCTCAACTACATTTTCTATTGGACCAATACCGGAACGAGTAGTGCCGAGAACTGTACATTGAAAATACTGCTGCCCACATACATGACTTTGAATAATGTTCTCCCCGGTGAAATAAGAGCAGGAACATATTCAGGACATTATTCAACAGGTGACACTCTCATAATTCCTTTGGCCGGAATTGAACCAACCAATTGGTACGGTGGTAATGTTTATGTGATGGGTCATCTTCCCGTATGGGTTCAGACAGGTGATACTCTGGTTTGCCGATCATGGCTTACCAGCCCGACCACTGAACAGAATTATACCAATAACCAAGCTTCATTCAGTCAACTGGTCGTAGGTTCTTGGGATCCAAATGACAAGCTCGCCTCTCCCGAAGGGAAAGGAACCTCACATGCGATTGAACCGAATCAGCGGATAGAATACACCATACGGTTTGAGAACAAACGAGAGGCAACTGCAGATGCAATTTATATCAGAGCGGTTGACACCCTCGATCAGGACTTGAACTGGGCGAGTTTTGACATAGGCACTATGAGTCATCCAAATAAGTGCCGTTACGAATTTGATCCTTACTCCGGCGTGATTGTATGGTCCTGTGACAGTATTATGCTCCCACCCAATGTCAACCCTCCAGAGGGAGAAGGGTACTTCACCTTTTCAATATCTCCAAAAGCAGGTTTACCGGCTGGCACGAGAATAGCCAACACATCATGGATCAGGTTTGACTACAATGAATGGTTACAAGCTCCAGAACAAGGTCCTGTGGTCCGAACCATCAAGTACTCTCATCCAGGGGATGCCAATACAGACGGGCATATCGACGCCGGGGATGTTATATATCTTGTAAACTACCTCTTCAAGGGCGGTCCTGCTCCTGATCCTTTACCAGCAGGGGATGCAACCTGCAACGGAATAGTCGATGCGGGTGATATCGTTTATTTAGTCAATTATCTGTTCAAGGGAGGACTGGCACCAAGCTGTTGACGAATAGTCCGCGGTCGACCGTCCGCCGGTATGCACCGTATGGTGCACACCGCAGTCCGCCGCATAACCTAAGCTAAACCAGTAACCCGTTGGTCACTGGTGTCTTTGCCTTCGACTGAAAATCACGTGGCAGGGTAAGGTACCCTGCCACAACGCGCCTGCTTAATTGAACTTAGCATTCTCGCTGGCCATCATGTACAAGCCTGAGTCAAGAAGGTGTAACCTCTTGGTTCCTCCAGATCGACCAAAGCAGTTCCAAAATCGTCCACGAAACGACCCCAGATTCTCTTTGCGAACAAACTCCTCGCCATGCCCCGGTCTCCAAATGGACGTTCTTTCGACCTCGTGTCCGGCAATCTTGTGGTAATGTCCTTCTCTCCGACTAAGACTGCGTGTAGCTGCGCCAAGTCGATCCCTTGACGTCGTCCAGAGTGGAGGGGCAGGTATCGTTGCGCACGCCGGCATTTCTGCGTGAGTGCTTGATGCGCCCGAAAACCCGACCTCAGGATCAAGGGCTGGAGCTTTTTTTGATTGACTTCGGAACGGCGAAAGCTATATTACCTTGCCAGTGTGATCCAGGAAGTGTGTTCTCGATGTGTAGAAAACTCAACTTGTCTTCTAAGTATGGAATTAGATTCAATCCTCTCCCCGGTACAGGGCGATCTGACTCACTTTGACGAGAAGCTCAGGCTGAACCTGAACTCCTATTCGCGCTTAATCTCCCAGGTGGCAGGTCACCTGGTGAATCGCAAGGGCAAGAGATTAAGGCCGGCAATGGTATTCCTCTCCTACGGATTGTGTAAGGGTACCGATTCCGAGAGTCCAAAGCCGGACGCTGGTCTCGTCTCGAATCACCAGGTGATGAACGTGGCTTTGGCAGTGGAGCTCATCCATACCGCCACCCTGCTACACGATGACGTGGTGGATCAGTCCAAGGTCAGACGGGGGCAGGTGTCGGTAAATCATAAGTGGAGCAATTTGGTATCGGTGTTGATGGGTGACTTCCTGCTGGCAAAGGCATTGAGATTGCTGGTGGAAACCGAATCGCCTGCGCTTCTTTCCACCATCTCCAAAGCCACGGTGAATCTGAGTGTCGGAGAGATGAGTGAGGCTCAGGAGACTCACAACTTCGACTTAGACGAAAAGACCTATTTAGAGATCATCTCCGCCAAAACCGCCTCCCTCTTCACCGCCTCCTGCGAGGCCGGGGCAGTGGCGGCCGGAGCCGACCGGAAAAACCAAAAGATGTTGAGAGAATACGGACAGAATCTGGGCATGGCTTTCCAGATAACTGACGATCTGCTGGATTGGGTGGGGGAGACGGAAAAGACCGGCAAAGGTCTGGGAACGGATCTTAAAGAAGGAAAGATCACCTTGCCGCTGATACATACTCTAAAAGAGTGCGACCCGTCCACCAGAAAGAAGATCATCCGGCTTCTCGAAAACGACTTCAACCAAAAGGGGTTCACCTTAATCCTCTCGCTAATGAAAGGAAACGGAGGAGTGGACTATGCCCGGAAAAAAGCGGGCGCTTTTGGAAGAAAAGCGCTGACCTGCGTTTCTGAGTTCACAGATTCCGAACACAAAAGAGCATTGCAGGATTTGATCAGCTTCGTGATCAAAAGAGAGAAGTAAAGGCAAAACGTGTCAATCGGCGAAAACAACCGGCCCCATCCAAGCCTTATCGGCAGCATGAAGATCTATCTTCCTCCCCACCCTCGTTTCCCTTAGAGCTGAATTCCACCGCCCACGCCCATCACTGCTCCCGCGCATCGTCTCAAAATTAAAACTGATTGACTCCGTATGATTGTATAAGTCCTTTCAAAGGAGAAGGAACTCTTGTTTGGTATTGGGAAATTGATCTTAAGTCTTCAGGAAAGAAACCTGTGGGTGGTCATAGGTCTTTTCCTTCTGGCGCTTCTTGCCGCCAGTTTGGTCTATAGGCGCACATTCCCGCCCTTGACCAAACGCAAGAAGGCTCTCCTTTTGGGTTTGAGAATCATAGCTTTGTTCTCCCTCTTTCTCGTGCTTTCCGAGCCGGTGATGACCATCGTCAGAAGATACACCCAAAGGCCGGTGATCGCCTTGCTGGTGGACTCTTCCAGAAGCATGAACCTGAAAGGCACTGCCACGACCAGAAAAGAGGAGCTGCACAACCTGTTGAAAAACGAAGTATTTGGCAAGATCTCCTCGGAGTCCGACTTGAGAACGTTCGCCTTTGCAGACTCGGTTATTCCACTCTCCGGCAGACAGAATCTCCCCGACTCTCTGGGAAACGCTACCTCCATCGGCGAGGCAATAAAATCGGTGGAACAGAAGCTGCAAGATGAAAATCTTGGAGGCATCGTGATCTTGAGCGACGGCGCCAATAACCTGGGGGAGGATCCGGTATTTCTGGCGCAGTCGAAAGCGATTCCGATATACGCGTGTGGCGTTGGCGGATACGTCCCTCCCAAAGACCTGTCGATTGACCGGATCGTCTATAACGACGTCGGTTATGTGGGTGATAAAATCCCGGTTCAGGTGGACGTCTCGCAAACCGGTCTTGATGATCTGAAAGTTCCTATTTCATTGGAGGAAAAGAAAAAAACTCTTGCCCAGCAGAACTTGAGCCTGGGCAAATCCGGAGCGACCCAGAGAGTCGAGCTCAGCATCACACCGGAGGAGCCAGGTTTGCACCAATATCAGATCTCCATGCCGGTTCTCAAGGAGGAAACCGTAGGGGAAAACAACCAGCGTTCGTTCACCATAAAAGTCCTAAAGAGCAAAATCAGAATACTTCTGATTACTGGAACGCTGGACTGGGAATACACCTTTTTGAAAAGAGCTTTGGGAAAAGACAAGAACGTTGAGCTGGAGACCTTAGTCTACGGGAAGGACGGGAAGCCTATCCAGGGCACATTTCCTCAAGGAGAGAGGCAACTAAGCTCATTCGACATTGCGATCCTGGTTGACCCACCCAGATTCATCTTGAGCGACCACAAGGACGACATCCAGGATTATGTCTTCGCCAAGGGAGGAGCTCTTCTTCTCCTGTTGGGTAAGGAATTCATGGACACCCATGCGTTTGCGGATGTCCCATCCGTCCTGCCTTTTGATCTTGCAGGAAGTAACGTCACTTTTGTCTCCTCCAGCGCCAGTCTGCAATTGACCGAAGAGGGAAAACTGCACCCGATCCTGCGGTTGGTGGAGAACACGGAGGAGAATCTCAAGCTCTGGTCCGATCTCCCTCCGTTCCTGGGCACAGCCATTCTTGGTCCGGCAGCCCAGGATGCCACAACCTTAGCGGGGTTCAAAAGCCCCTCCAGTCCGAACGTCTTTCTTCCCGGCATAGTGGTAAAGAATTACGGAAAGGGGAAAGTGATGGCCACTACGGTGACGCCTTTCTGGAGGTGGGATTTCCTGCTTAGAGGAATCGGAAAAGGCGATCAAGTCTACCAAACGTTGTGGAATAATGCAGTCCGGTGGCTGGTGGTCAGAGAGGACATAGACTTGATTAACGTTTTCACCGACAGAAGGATTTACAAAGGTGGGGAGACCATAACCTTTCAGGCCAAGATCTTCGATCAGAATTACCAAAAGGTGAAAGATGCCTCGGTCCTGGCGATAATTAAGTCGGATCTCCGGCCGGATTCCGAGGTGGTGAATCTGAGCCTGGACGATCTGGGCGATTACAGCGCCACGGCCAGAGCACTGCCGCCGGGTCATTATACCTTCAAAGGTGAGGTCACCCGGGACGGCAAAAAGATCGGAACCAAGACCGGAGAATTCTTGGTCGAAGCGTACACCCTGGAGGACTCGGATTTGAAAACGAATTTCGACCTTCTGAAGAAGATAGCCGAGGTCTCCGGAGGGAAGTATTACGAAAAGGATCAGATCGGAAACCTGGTTAACGATCTTAAGCTGGCGCAAAGAGAGGAGCAGAAGACCAAAGAGATTCAACTTTGGAATAGTCCTCTGCTTCTCGCAATCTTCGTCCTCTGCCTGTCCGTCGAGTGGGCCGTAAGAAAGAGATCGCAGCTTTTGTAGGACTGTTAGACAGTTTTCGAAATAGGAGAAAGCCCACCGTCATCCCCAGCCACACTCCGGAGAGCTTCTTTCTGTCTTGTGATGATCGTGAGACTTTAGTCGTGTGAGAATGCTGCGTTTTCCCCTTCCCTGCTCCCCCCTCAGCCAAAGCTCGAAGACGCTAAGGGTGCCTCGGTAGGCTTTGACCCACCTATTTATTTCCCACCATCTCGTCCGCGCTTTTTCGCAATGGGCAGACCTCAATTTCATTGAAGAAATAAATGATCCTGTGGTTATTTTATTCTTGATAAATCATTTTCTCCAATATAGATTGTCATCCAAAGCGGAGTTGGTCTGAAAACCTGTAATTAGGAGAAGAGAGGTATGCCCAGCATCATCGGATGTCACGCACGGGAGATTTTGGACTCTCGCGGAAATCCCACGGTGGAGGTGGACGTGTTCTTGGAGGATGGAACTATGGGAAGGGCAGCGGTTCCATCCGGAGCTTCTACCGGAGAACATGAGGCGCTGGAGTTGAGAGATAAGGATGCCAGTCGCTATCTGGGGAAAGGTGTGACCAAAGCGGTCCAAAACGTAAATGACGTGATTGGCTCTGCGTTCTTAAACCAGGACCTAGAAGCTTTAGATCAGGTGGGATTAGACAAGTTCTTGATCGACTTGGACGGCACTGAGGACAAAAGCCATCTGGGAGCCAACGCCATCCTCGGAGTCTCGGTCGCAGCCTGCAAAGCAGCCGCTTTATATTGTGATCTCCCCTTGTATCAGTACATCGGTGGGATAAACTCCAAGGTGCTTCCCGTTCCCCAGATGAACATTCTGAATGGGGGATCGCATGCGGACAACAACGTCGATCTGCAGGAATTCATGATCATGCCGGTGGGCGCACCCAACTTTAGGGAAGCTTTGAGAATGGGCGCCGAGGTCTTTCACAATCTGAAGAGCGTGCTGAAGAAGAAGAACTACAATACGGCGGTGGGTGACGAGGGTGGGTTCGCCCCCAATTTGAGTTCAAATGAGGAGGCGCTGCAGGTAATTCTGGAAGGGATCGAAAAAGCCGGGTACCAGCCGGGACAGGACGTGTTTTTGGCTTTGGACCCTGCCGCTTCGGAATTCTATGATGAAAAAGAAAAAGTCTATTTTCTGAAGGCGGAAGGCAAGAAACTGGATTCGGATGCGATGATCGGCTTCTATGAGAATCTGGTGAACAAATATCACGTTATCTCCATCGAAGATGGCTTGGCACAGGATGACTGGGACGGATGGGTTAAAATGAACCAGAGGCTGGGCAAAAAGATTCAGATCGTGGGAGATGACGTCTATGTAACCAATATGAAGAGACTGCAAAAGGGAATCGAGCTTAAGGCGACTAACTCCATTCTGATAAAACTAAACCAGATCGGCACGGTGACTGAGACTTTGGATGCCATCGAGATGGCCAAGAAGGCAGGATTCACGGCAGTCGTCTCCCACCGCTCGGGTGAGACGGAAGACACCACCATCGCCGACGTGGTGGTGGCCACCAACGCCGGACAGATAAAGAGCGGCTCGGTCTCCCGTACCGATAGAATCTGCAAATACAATCGCCTATTGCGGATAGAAGAGGAATTGGGAGGAAGAGCACAGTTTTTAGGGAAGAACGTCTTTTGCAGCATCAAATGAGCTGGTATGAGAACCTGTCGCCTTGAGCGAAGGGAAGGGTCTCTGAGATTCTTCGCTACGCTAAGAATGACGCAACCAGCTGAGCATAGACTTTGTAGGTCAAGCATGGTCGAAGACCTGCTTGACAAACTAATAATCAAATTCGTCAACCAGTCCCGCCGAAGGCGGAGCATGGTTGACCTACAGAAGACCAATGTTCAAGAGAAACAAAAAGAAGGGATTGGCAACCAGCGCTTTCTTCGATAAGGTCAAGGACACCAGTGGCCGAAAGAAGAAAATGGCCAAGCGAATTCTGCTCTTCTTGGTCTTTGTGTTCCTGATCTATCGCTTTTTTGCCGGGCCTTACGGATTCATTCAGATTCACTCATTGCGGCAAGAGAAAAGGGAGTTAGAACACGAATCGAGAATGCTGCAGGCACAAGTTGTCGATGCCGGAATAGAAAAGAGAAGGCTGGCCAGTGATTCATTCTATTTGGAGAAGCAAGCCCGGGAGAGACTGGGAATGATAAAGCAGGGGGAAAAGATGTACCGGGTCATCCATACCGAAGGACCTGATTCCACTCAGAGCAAGAATTCCACGCAGACTCCTCCACCCGATTCCTCAAGGCGATGAGCATCACTAAGACCGAAGCCCTGGTGGTCAAAAGCATCAGATTTGGCGACACGTCCCGAATTGCCACACTATATACTAAGGATTATGGGAAGATCAAGGTCATAGCCAAAGGAATCAGAAGGCCCAAGAGCAGACTGGCCGGGGCATTGCAGACTTTTTCGCACATTCAGATCGTCTTTTACAAGAAACGGACAGCCGAGATATACCTTTTGTCCCAGGCCGATACCATCCAGTCCTTCCGCCCACTCTCCCGGGACCTAAATCGCTACGTCTTTGCCTCCGCCGCGCTGGAGCTGTTGGACCGGCTGATCACGGGTGAAGAGTCGAATCCCCGGCTTTTCGATCTGACTTTGGAGACTCTGTCCTTCATGGAAAGCTGTGGGCAAAAAGCTCTGGAGAAGTCATTCTGGGCATACGCATTGAAATTGGCCGATCTTCTCGGATATAAGCCGAAACTGGACCAGTGTTCCGTCTGCAACCAGCCGATTTCGGAGGAGATCGTGTGGTTCAGCCCGGAGAAGGGAGGAATCGTCTGCAAGAAATGCGCCGTAAAGGATCAGGCATATCTGAGACTGTCGAGAGGATCGGTTGCCTCCGCGCTAAAACTTCAATCAACGAAGACCGAAGATGTGAATACGTATAACATACCAAAGGATAGTTTGAGAGAGATTTCGAACGTGGTCTTAAGCCTCATAGAGTATCATGTGGGAAAGGGCAAGGATCTAAAGTCATTCGAGTTCATGAAGACCGGACTCATCGGCGAGAAACCATAGGAAGAGTATTACCAGTGCCCGGATGTTTGATCCCAAGTTGTGCCCTCTCCCCTTGAGGGAGAGGGACAGAGTGAGGGGGAACAACTTAGAGTTTGAAAACCACTTAGGAGGAGATGTGACCAAGACAAAGGAACCCGATCTGATGGACAAACTGGTCTCCCTGTGTAAGAGGAGAGGTTTCATTTTTCAATCCTCGGAGATCTATGGAGGAATTAATAGCTGCTGGGACTATGGTCCGCTTGGCGTAGAACTCAAGAGAAACATCAAAGACTACTGGTGGAAATGCATGACCCAGTATCGGGACGACATCGAGGGGCTGGATGCCTCGATCTTGATGCACCCCCAGGTCTGGCTGACTTCGGGACACGTGCAGAGCTTTACCGATCCTATGGTGGATTGCAAAAAGTGCAAGCAGAGATTCCGGGCGGATGACGTCCAGGGATCGGTATGTCCGGCTTGCGGCGGCGAGCTGACCGAGGCGCGCATGTTTAATCTGATGTTCAAGACTCACATGGGACCGGTGGAGGACGAAGCTTCCGTGGTCTACTTGAGGCCCGAAACTGCTCAGGGAATCTACGTGAATTTCCTTAACGTCATGGGTCCTGCCAGGCAAAAAATCCCGTTCGGCATTGCGCAGATCGGCAAGGCCTTCCGCAATGAGATTTCTCCCGGCAATTTCATCTTCCGCTCTCGCGAATTCGAGCAGATGGAGATGCAGTATTTCATCCATCCAAAGGAGGATGAAAAATGGATCGATTACTGGAAAGAAGAAAGGATGAAGTGGTATGTCGACGTTGGGATTCGAAAAGAGAACTTGAGGTTCCACCAGCACGACCAAAAGGAGCTGGCATTTTACGCCAAAGTGGCCTTTGACATCGAGTACAATTTTCCCTTCGGCTGGAAAGAGATTGAGGGAATCCACAACCGCACCAATTACGATCTGTCGCGCCACAGCGAAGCTTCGGGCAAGGACCTTTCGTATTTCGATGACCAGACCAAGGAAAGGTTCATCCCCTACATCATAGAAACCTCTGCCGGTGTTGACCGTTCTCTGTTGGTCTGCCTGGTGGATGCCTACCATGAGGAGGAGGTCAAGGGAGAAAAAAGAGTGGTGTTAAGCCTTTCCCCGAAGATCGCCCCGATCAAAGCTTCTATCCTGCCTTTGGTAAATCGGGACAATATGCCGGAGATTGCCAAGAAAATCGAAAAGATGTTGATGCCGCATTTCAACGTGTTTTACGACGATGGTGGAGCTGTGGGAAGACGCTACCGGCGTCAAGACGAAGCTGGCACGCCCTTCGGCATCACCGTAGATTCTCAAACGCTACAGGACCAGACCGTCACCGTGCGGGAAAGAGACTCGATGGAACAGACCAGACATAAGATTGACGATTTGGTTACCGTCCTTAGCCAGAAGATATGGGGAAAATAGAGTTTTGGCTTAACCGCCGTTTCGGATTTCTCTTAGGCCTCAACGAAATGGTGGGGAATAAGGCATCCGGCAACAATGTCCGACATACAAAACTACTTTTTCGCACCGTTGTGTCGGGGTGCCCTCACCCCGAAACGCATAAAGGTGCGGGGTAAGGGTACCCCGCACCAACAGAAGAGGTTTCCCTGCTGTGGCGGGGTGCCCTCACCCCGACACATAAAGAGGTTTGAAAATGCCAAAGTGGAAGAATATCTCATTAGAAAACTACGCTTATTTTATTACCACCAAGATAAAGGATTAGGTGATTATAAAGGATCTGACACAAGATTGCAGAGATTTTGAGTCAAGATTTCAAAGATATTTTGGTTTCTATGGTTATATCTGAACTCCATTTCTTTTAGGTACAAAACGAATTTTTGGATGG
>JBAVQU010000056.1:0-22589 GCA_049694315.1 Candidatus Zixiibacteriota bacterium | reverse complement strand
AGTTTTTCCACAACCGCTTTGCCAAAAAACGCCTGGCTGTTTTCTCTTGTCTAACAATGAGATGAAAGGATTTTATGTCCATCTACACCAATATAATTGGTGTCAGATGTTTTACAATCACCTAAATCTTTACTTTCCACAAGTCATATCTTATAATAATTTCGTGCAAAGTGAAACAGAAAAATCTACATGGGGATTTGTAAAAAAGGTTGCAGTCCTTGTGGGAGTTTTGTCTGCAGCTGTGGTGATCGTTTTTACAATTATAGGGTACATAGACTCACAATTTAAGCGAGGTTGGGAGATCGGAGCAATTCAAGAAAGGCTTACAAATAGTGAAGTTACGATACAGAACAAAGACAAAGAAATCCAAGAGGGGCGATCCGCGAATGACAGCTTAAGGAGAGAACTCGACCAATACCGTTCAACCCTTGATAGCGTTTTGGATTCGAAAATCGTGGTTAGTGACACAATTATCTATTGGCAAGATGCGATTGCTTTGTTTGGAGGGCAGCTTACCATTCAGTGTGACGATGTTGATACAACAGCGGTGTATTGGAATGCTCGAATCTCCGGAAGAATCTATGAGGGTGGAAAGCCTAAGTTCATTGACCTTAACGCCTCGGTTGGTGACCAGACTCCTTTCGATTTGGCGGGCAGTAAATATCTGTTGGTGCTTTTAGGTTGCAGGAGGTATGAAAGAGGACCTGGGGTTAAGATCGCAGTTTACAAACAGTAGGCACACATTGCAATTCGCCTCTATAATTTATGTCTTCTTTTTGTATCAAGGCTCGAGTCCAAATCATGTAGTTGCCATTCATGAATCGCCCCTAACTATGTAGACCAAGAGGTAAGGCAAACTTCGGTTCGCCCGGGCAAACTGAGGGGTTAAAAAAGAATGTCTGAGACAACGAAAAGATGTCAAGTAGAGATGCATGATGGCAAGTCTTGTGGGCGAGACCTTTATGATGAAGAGTTCTGTATTTTTCATTCAAAAAGGGAAGATAAAAACATCGAATGGTTTCAAAGAGGATTAGACGGGATACTTAACATTGGAGCTAAAGAGGTAGAGTACTACGATCTTAGTCATTTCATTTTTCCACAAGGTGTTTTTTTTCCAAAAAAGTTTTCAAAATCAGTAAACTTTTGGAAATCCGTGTTCAAAGGAGAAGTTGATTTGGAGAATGTCTCATTCGAAGGTAAGTCTTTCTTTTTATATGCGGTTTTTGAAGATGACGCAAGGTTTGATAACGCAACTTTCAACGATGAAGTCAACTTCGAGAATGCCACATTCGAAGCCAGTGTTTCTTTCAATAGGGCTAACTTCAAAGGTGTTGCTAGCTTCGACGAGGTTCGCTTTAAGAACGATGCTAACTTTGGGAATGTTACTTTTGACATGGGGGTTGGATTCGGTATGACCGTATTTAATAGCGTGGTTGACTTTTCGGCCAGCACTTTCAAAAGCAGTACCTATTTCTGGGGTGCTGTTTTCAAAAGTGACGTTGACTTCCTCTCCGCTAGTTTCGATGATGCTCTGGAGATAAACGCTGAAGCTCATCAGAAAAAAGCTTTTAAGAAACAAGTTGATTTCAGAATGGTTACATTCTCAACACCTGAAAAGGTTGTGTTCCAGAAAGTAAATCTAAGTAAGTTTAGATTTCTTGAAACTGATGTTCGCAAAGTAAGTTTCATAGATGTGGATTGGAACAAGAAAAGCAGCAAAGGTAGATGGAGGGTCTATGATGAAGTTTCGATGGATCCAGATACCAAGAACTTTGACTATTCATTGATTGAAGAACTTTATAGACGATTACGAAAAAACTACGAGGATAACCTCAAATACTCTGAAGCAGGAGATTTTTATATTGGTGAGATGGAGATGTGGAGGAAAGCAGAAACTTCCTTTCTTAGCAAAATACCTCTTTTTTGTTACAAAGCCATAAGTAACTATGGAGAAAGCTACTATCGTCCTTTGTGCTGGATATTGGCAATACTGCTGCTGTTTCCTATATTTTTCATGATCGCTGGAATACAACCTGTAAACCATGAACAGATTATTGTGGCAGCAGAAAAGATTAAAGATTACTCAACTTCATTCTGGTACTCCACGTCTATCTTCTCTTTCATCCGAGATAAGAAATGCACAACGACTAATAATTGGGGTGATGCTCTTTTCGTAACTGAATCGATCCTCAGCCCCATTATGTTAGCATTTTTGCTTCTTGCTCTCAGGAGAAGATTCAAACGGTAAAAATACATTTTTAGGGACAACTCCTCTTGTTCGTCACAGACACCCTTTTTCTTGGTGAGATTTGGTAACGGAGAAGGTGTCGGTTATCAACATCGGACAAAATGACCATTGCAAACGGTGGAGTTCTAATCATCTTCTGAATACTAATGAAAAATGACATGTACGAAAAAGAATCAAGGAAAACTCCTGCGTTCCGTCTATTATTATGGTTGGCGATAATCCTCTATGTTACTCATTATTCTTTTTTCACTAGAATTTTTACAACTATACTCCCCACAGCTTTTGGGAATCTTCAGGATAAAATTGGAATGACTTTGGATGCAAAAGGAATAAACTTTAACTTAGGGCATCTCTTTCTTGGCCTATTGTGGGTGATATACACCATAATAGCGGGACTTATTGTTATATTTCTTTGGTTAGTTATTGGTGAGTTGAATAAATACTATGTTTTGCCGTTTATTTTAGTAGCGATAGTCTTAGGGATCGATAGTTTCAGAAAGGCAATAATCCAGGATGTTACGACAGCCAGATTTTACATCCATTTGGGGATCAGTCTTGCAGGTTCTATACTATGTACTAAAATCGTTCCCTTCATTTCAGAAAAAGGTAAGCTAATAATCGATACTATAACTGAGTTGGTTATATCGGCGGTGGAGAAAGGTATTTCTGCTCTGTTTAAAAAACTAAGTAACAAGTTCAAACACTTGTTGAAATTATAGCTTTGTCCAATACACAGTTTAAAAACTGACAGTGTATCTGTTGCCAATAGTGAATATAGCGGAAAACATAAGTAAAATGCCCCTCTCCTTTGTCCTCTCCCACAACGGGAGAGGATAGAAAGTCACTCGCACGGGATAAATCCCGCACTACTTGTCAATCCCCACCCCAATTTCATGCGGATTTATGCTCAAGGTTGTATCGACTCTGGGGCTGATCCAGCGAGCGCCGTTCTTGGCCCAAGGTTGATCATATTTGTCGTTCCCGCCTCCGTCGATGAACACCCCGAATACATTCAGGAATTCCCTGGCTCCCACGCGCAGTGGGTTCACCTGGCCCAGAATCGTTTTCCCCTTGGTATGGTAGACATCGTCCCCTTGGTGGTCAAAGAAGAATCCTATGCCGTTGGCATTGCCGCCGCCCAGGGAGAGTCCAGGCGCAAAATATGTGTCGTTACCGCTCCGCTCATTAAAGAAGCCCACGGTGAAATCATGCCCTGATCCGATGGACATGTTCATGCTGACATTGTAAGTGTCATTGCCCGCGAAATCATCCAGATAACCTACGGCAAAATGTGCTCCGGAACCCTGAACGTACCAAACGCCGTTATAGATGTCGTCTCCTGCGCCATCCAAAAGCATCCCCACTCCAAACCAATAACCACCCCCCTGTCCAAAAATGCCGCAGGAGTAACGATCATTGCCCTTGATGTCACATAGAACCCCGATACCTCCGGCCCAGCTATGACCATCGATGAAATCGGCGCGCTTGCCGAATCCGAATCCCTGAGCCAAAGAGGTATTGTGTTTGTCGGATTGCTGCGCCGGCAGGGTGATGATGCTGTCTTCCGCTACATATTTATCATTCCCTTCGTAATTCAGCAACAGCCCGCATCCTTTGGTGTAACCCATCCCTTGAGACAGAGTCAGGCAATAGAGTGAATCATTGCCGGAGCTGTCAGCCAGGATGCCAACTCCAAAAGCAGCCGCACCCTGGGAATAAGATCGAGCAGTGTATGTGTCATTTCCCGTATAGTCAAGCAGAATCCACACGCCGAAGACCCCCGCACCTTGGCTGAAATTCGCACCTTGATAGTAATCATCTCCTGCCTTGTCCACGACCACGGACATACCCATGACCGCCCCGCCTATACCCGGCTTGGTAGTATCGGGAGATAGATAGCGGTCGTTGCCGCCGACGTCTATGATGACCGTCAGAGGGTATTTGTCGGGATAGCCGGAGAAACGATAAGTGTCGTCGCCACCACCGTCAAGGATCAAAAGAGGCGGAACCGCATATTCATAAGTGTCACTGCCGGGAGTCCCCACCACAATTAGCCCTTTTGGGGTCATCATTTCGAGTTTGGTCTTGGGAAATGGGACAAACTCCAGTGAATCCGCCATCCTCTTGACCGCCTCGGCAATGTCCTCGGCACCCCCAATCATGCGGTTGAAATCGAAAGTCGGCACCAGTTCGTCCACCAGGTAGTTGGGCTCCTCACTCTCCTTTACGAAATAGTCAAAGAGTTTCTGTCGGGACGTGCGCTTGCTTGCATCACTGATGACAGATGCAAAAAGCTGATTACTATCGTCGACTACGCGATAGAAGAAATCAATCTTGTCCCTAAGTGGCGCAAACTCCTTTTCCATCAGGACGTTTTTGCTTTTGGTGATGGAGAATTTCGGGGCGGAGTCAGATGAAGCGTACTTTACTAACTGATCCCCTATCAGTCCTCGACGCACCGGACAATCAATCCGCGCCCCGGCCCAAGAGAGAAGAGCGCTGATGTTGGTGACATTCTCTGAGAACAGTTTTAGATTTATCTCTCCATACTTAGGCAGTTTGAGCGGGTTTTTGTGAAACATGGTGAAATAGTGTGTCCGCCACAGATCACCGCCCCAATTAGCCATCTCGTCCTGGTCAAATTTCAGGTCTTGGCAAGTGAGGCCCACTTGCGACAGGGCGCTGTCACACAGACTGAAATCGTCATCTGCCGCGGCCAGCGCACAGGTTGACAACACCAACGCCAAAACATAAAAGCTCTTCATTTCTGGCTCCTTTCGCTTTCCGGTCGTTTGGCAAGATAGCAAATTCGAGCGCCAAAGGACAACATCTTTTTGTCAAAAACCCCGCTGGTAATGGACCTCGCTTATCCCCGCGTGTCCAAAAAGATGAAACAAAACGTTTGCACTTTTGTGGTGGATTTCTTATACTGCTTTCGGTCTAGGGAGAAACGAGGAGTTCAGGCGGGATGAATCCCGCACCTACGCAAACCGGATTGGTTTTCGCATGCAGCGACGAACCTTCAGGTTTAGCCAAGAATAGCTGACAGATTACGTGTTATGATAATGGATTGGGTGTCCGTTACCAACCAGAGAGGCTTACGTGATAAATGGGATGAAAATTCGGTTTACTTGCCATTAATGCTTGTTAACTTAGGTAAAATATGAAAAATAAACTATTTGTGATCATTAGCGCTGTCGGAGTCTGTGCAATTGTCGTTTTGATGACATTCAGTTTTTGCCAACCGACAAGAAAATCGACCGTTAACAGAGAGCACAAAATAAAAGTGATCACCACACTTTTCCCTCTTTATGATATGGCCAAAAACATAGGAGGGGACAAGGTGGAAGTATCTTTGCTTTTGCCACCAGGAGTGGAAGCCCATTCATTTGAGCCCAAACCCAGTGACATTGTTAAAGTAAACGAATCTGATATTTTTGTGTACACCGGCAAATTTATGGAGCCGTGGGCGGAGGATATCGTTAAGAGCTTCACCAATAAAAATTTCATTGTCGTTGATGCAAGCCAAGGCACAAAAATGATTCCTGGGGTATTCCACGATGCAGACGAACGGACAGGATCGTTGGATCCGCACATCTGGTTGGATTTTGACAACGCCAAAATAATGGTTAAGAACATTGTTGGGGCGTTTCAAATCAAAGATAGTGCGAACAAAGACTATTACGCACGAGAAGCCAGTCATTACAGTGATAAGCTGACTGAATTGGATTCGACCTATAAGGCATCCCTTGCCAGCTGCCAAAGCAGAGAAATCGTCTATGGTGGACACTACGCGTTCGGTTATTTGGCCAAACGCTACGGTTTAAAATATCTCGCTGCCCAAGGAATCTCGCCCAATGCCGAACCAACGGCCAACGACCTGGCCAAACTTGTAGAGCAGGTTAAGAAGGACAAAATCAAATACGTTTTTTACGAGGAATTGACCAGCCCCAAGATTGCCGAAACCATCGCCAGCGAAACTAATGCCAAGATGTTGCCCTTAAACGCTGCCCATAACTTGACCAAAGATCAGTTTGAACAGGGCATTTCTTTCTTCGATATCCTTAAGAGTGATCTTGATTGCTTGAAAATTGGGCTTCAATGTCGATGATATGAACCCTATTTTATTGGTAAGAAATTTGTGCTTTGGTTACGGACCGATGGAGGTACTCTGCGATATCTCTTTCGCTATAAACAAGGGCGACTATATAGCTTTGGTCGGACCTAACGGAGCCGGTAAAACCACGCTTATCAAGACCATTCTCGGCTTAACTGACAAATACAGGGGCATGGTGGAACTGTTCGGCCAAAACGCCAGGGATTTTGACAACCGGGGTCTTGTCGGTTATCTGCCGCAAAGGGTTAACGCTTTTAATCCTTTGTTTCCGGCCACCGTCAAAGAGGTAGTGGGGTTGGGATTATTATCTCAAAAGAACTTTCCAAAAAAATTTACCAAGAGCGACAAAAACGAAATCAAACAAGCTCTTGATGTAATGGGCATCGCTGATATCAAAGACAAACTGGTCAGCCAGCTCTCTGCCGGTCAACAACAACGTGTTTTTTTGGTTCGAGCCTTGGTTTCCAATCCGGCACTGCTTATTTTGGATGAGCCAAGCACCGCCCTGGACCCGCAGACTCGCGAGAACTTCTATGGACTGGTAGAGAAATTGAACAAAGATAAAGGTATCACGATTATTTTAGTCACTCACGACACCGCTCAAATCGGGCAGTATGCTAACAAGATGTTATATCTGGATAAAAAAGTCGTTTTCTACGGCTCTTTTGCTGACTTCTGCAAATCGAAAGAAATGAGTGATTACTTCGGCCAATTCTCTCAGCATTTAATCTGCCATCAGCATGATTAGTATGACTTCACTTCATTTCCTTGATTACACTTTCATTCAAAGAGCTTATCTAGCCGGTTCGTTTATAGCGGTACTATGTGCCATGCTCGGTTTGTTCTTAGTATTGCGAAAACTGTCCCTTATCGGCGACGGGCTTTCCCATGTGAGCTTCGGAGCTATTGCGTTAGGGTTATTTCTTGGCATCTACCCCTTTTATGTGGCTATTCCCATAGTCCTGGCCGGTTCGTATCTCATATTGAAGCTCACGGAAAAGGCGAAAGTTTATGGTGATGCAGCCATTGGTATCGTATCATCGATCGGAATAGCAAGCGGAGTAATCTTAGCCGGCTTGTCAAAAGGTTTCAATGTTGATCTGTTCAGCTACTTGTTCGGCAATATACTGGCCATTAGCAATCAGGAGGTCTATTTAACCGTTGGTTTGTCTTTGGTTGTGTTGTCGATAATTATTTTACTGTACAACGATTTATTCTCGGCTACTTTTGATGAAGAATACTCTAAGATAACCGGAATTAAAGTGGATCGCATCAATCTCGTCCTTACTTCACTAACCGCTGTTACTGTGGTATTGGCCATTAAAGTAATTGGCATTATGTTAGTCTCGGCTCTTTTGATCTTGCCGGCAGTCACGGCACTGCAAATCGCCAAAGGTTTTAAGGGCGCGATGTTCATCTCTGTTCTAGTCGCAGTCATTTCAGTCTTGATTGGGATTACTGCATCTTTCTTTTTGGATGTAACGGCAGGCGCAACCATCATTATGTGCAATTTTGTATTTTTCGCAATCACTTTAGCTCTTAAGAAATTATAGCAATTAAGATTCGGGAAACCAGCGTGTGGCCCGCCCCTTTTCGCAGGCAACGATGAATATTTCCAATTTGAAGGGAAGATCGTCTGGTGAGCCGGGGAATGTACCCTTTTCTTTATAGTAACAGCCAGGGTGTCCGTTACTAACAAAGTGCTTCCGTGGGTGCGTTCTTCACGCTCGGCGTCGGTTTAAAAAACTAAAGCGTTTCAGCTTTCCTGGTGTCGTTTACCTTAGGTTCATTTGTCTGCATTGCCACCGCCGATTTGATTCCGGAGTTAAAAAAAGAGACAGCCCTGAAGAAATCTCTGCTTCAGCTTCTATTCATCCTGCTGGGAGTCGGTGTGATGGGACTTCTGCTTTTGGTTGGCTGATTCTGGTGCAACTGGTGGGCAGAGAAACTCGACTCTTTGTCTTACTACGTGGGGACCGGTTCGGAAGCCTACATCTCATCAGTCAACTGCAGCATCTTCTCAAACGGCATCGCCAACCAGCTCTCCACTTGAGCCGCATAACGCCGGGTCAAAAGCGATACCTTGGCCGCCACTTCCTCATCCGGAGCTTCATAGACGTGCATTGAATCCCAGTAACCCATGAGCGCGTAATGGGCCTTGAAGTTCACCTCCGGACACTTCTGCTTGATCTCCTCCAGCCAGGCACGGCCGCTTCGCGATCTGTCGGCAAGCTTGGCGCCGATCTCGGTCAGCGGCGCATTTTGCGAAGCCAGCTTGGTCACCAACACAAACGTTTTCATGATGTACCTCCTTTCACTTCTTTAGCCTCTGATTCACGTCACGACAATTGCCCTGGCGGAATCGCCGGTATGAGGCCGGCACCCCCTCCTGAGCCAGCCTATATAGATTATAACGGTAACCACTGGTCAAATGCACCAAAAATGCGTAGGCGAATCCTCGGGGTCGACCGCAAACGGTCGGAGCCTCCGCCAGAGGCGGATCCTTGTCCGTCCGGCAGTTGGGCGCTTTTGGCGGAGAAGCTCAACCCCTGATTATGCAAGGCAGTATTCTCAAACAGGTGCCTCTATGCTTGACCTGGGGACTCGGATACTTTTTTCTCACCCTCTCCCATCAAGGGAGAAGGAATGACTCTTCCCTTCCTATGTGAGACGGAACAAAAGACAGAGTGAAGCAGTCCCCGGGAGAACCCTCGTCTAGACTGACAAGTCCGTGTGGCTGACCCTCTTGCCTGCTTCGTGCCAAGCCATATACGCCCTATCTCTGTCGGATCCCAGATGTAATGCGTCCGAATGCGGCATAGGGGGACCGGTGCACGCGGTATGACTACTGCTTGTTTCCCTTGGTGTGCTCGGTGATCCAATCGCCCATCATATCCAAGGCCGTGGGTGAGATGGTCTCTTCGATCTTCGAGTACTCTGTGGGCGATCCGGTTTCTGCCTTCTGAAATAGATGATTTAAACCCGGCAGCTCCTTTACCGTATAGTCTTTGTTGCCTCCGGCTTTGAGCGCTTGCTCCATGGCAGGCAGGTTCTCCTTTGGCGGCACCTGCATGTCTTTTTCTCCGTTGATGGCCAGAACCGGACACTTCACCTTCATCAAGGTGGGCCTGGGATCATAGGTCAAAAAGTAGCGGAACCAGGGCGACCACAGCTCCTTAATGGAGATATCCGGCATATCTTGTGAATATCCCAGGGCCTGTTTCTCTTGTTCATTCATCTGCGCTAAAGCATCGGTTAGAACCTTCTGCAGTCTCTTTTGGGCCGCAACGGAATCCTTTTCCTGCTTCACCACCGCGAACATCTGCTCTTTTAGCTTGCGATCTTTGGCGATTGTCTCATCGCTTACCCCACCGGCTTTATAGATCAGGGCAGTCTGCAGGTACAGGATCTGTTCTCCGGTCAAACCTGTTCCTGCCATCAGCACGATGAACGCGACATCTGGGGATTGAACCGCCACCATCGGGGCAATTATGCCTCCTTCGCTGTGACCGATAAGCCCAATCTGTTTCGGATTGACTTCTTTAACACTCTTGAGATACTCAACGCCGGCGAGCGCGTCACCCGCGAAATCCTCGCTGGTAGCTTTGGCCCGGTCGCCGGTGGATTTGCCCACTCCCCGATCATCCACCCGGAGGACGGCAATGCCGCGGCGGGTTAAGTAATCTGCCAGCACTAAAAAGGGACGATGGCCGAACACCGCTTCGTCACGATCTTGCGCCCCGGAACCGGTGATGAGCAGGACCGCCGGAAATGGTCCTCCCGATGGCGGCAGGGTCAAAGTTCCTGCGAGTTTGACTCCGGCCTTTTTGTTCTCGTAGACGACTTCTTTCTCATCGTAGGGATAAGGGGGTTTCGGTTCCTGTGGCCGCACAAGCTCCGGTACTTTGTCTGTCCGCTGAAGCACCAGGGGCGCCGACACCCCATTCTGCTTCCACTGCCCCTCGATAGCAGATTTGTCTTCCTTCAGGTCGCCTTCAAAAACGCCATTGATGGACTTGGCATCCAGGCGCAAACGGCTTTTCTCGAAAGTAACCTGCTCCACGGGTATGTCCTTGGCTCCCTGGTCCGGACTATCCAGAGTGGCGATTAGTTTGCCTTCCGCATCTCTTGAGATCTTGAACACAACTCTCAGCTCCATTCCGGGAGCCTTTAGGGTGCCCAACCATATTCCTTCGATGCCTTGATTACCTGAGGAAGGGGCCGATTTTGGCTCTTCTGGTTTCTGGACTTCGGGAGTCACTGCCGTGCGCTCTAACACCAGCGGAAGAGTCATTCCACTCTGTTTCCACTGCCCCTCGATGACGCCCTTGTCCTGTTTTAAGTCTCCGTCGTACACGCCCATGGCAGACTTCACCTCCAGGCGCACGTGGTCTTTCTCGAAACTGACTTCCTCCACCGGTATACCCTTGGCTCCCTGGTCCGGGCTATCCATGGTGGCAGTCAATGTCCCTTGCGGCGTCTGTGAGATATTGAACACCACCCTTAGCTTGGCTCCGGGAGCCTCCAGAGTGCCCTGCCAAGTTCCCATGATGCCCTGCTCTCCGAAGGCTAAGGGGAGAGTGACGAATAGAAGGGCTGCCAGCAGCACCATCGTCTTGGCAATTCTGTTTATCATGCAATCTCCTTTCTTCACCGTACGCTAAAGGTTCTTTGTTTCATCCTTTCTTTTCTGCCATATTAGAGAGGTAGCTTTCACAAAAGTTACACTAATCTCGCTTTTTGTGAAAGAAAAGTCAAGACATATGGGCGAGCCGTATGGTCATGAATAATTTGACTTCACGGATTTAGTAAGAATGACGTGCAGTTTTTACGAAGGCTCTCATTGTAGCGTCCGAGCTTGTCTCGGACCAAACAGCGTCGCACATGGGGTTGCGACGCTACACTGATTAGTTCAGTACCATCAGGTTCGCCCGCAGATGGACGGAGCCAAATCCCCCCACCCCCACAATCTCGCATGGTTATTCGCACCCTTGTCCTAACCCTCTCCCGTCAAGGGAGAGTGAGTTTGCTCTTCCCTCCCTTGATGGGAGGGAAAAAAAGGGAGGGTGATCTATTCGTAGGGACAGTCCTTGTGGCTGTCCGTCTTGGGCCCTTCGCTCAAGGCAATTCATGTTCATGCCTTGTCGAAATCGCCGTCTCCCGTCAAGGGAGAAAGAATCGGCTCTTCCCTCCCTCGATGGGAGGGAAAAAAAGGGAGGGTGATCTATTCGTAGGGACAGCCCTTGTGGCTGTCCATCTTGGACCCTTCGCTCAGGGCAATTCATGTTTATGCCTTGTCGAAATCACCCTCTCCCGTCAAGGGGGAGGGAAAAAAAGGGAGGGTGATGTCTTCGTAGCTGCAGGGAATTAACGTTCGTGTTGTGTGACTGTCGGGTCCTCCGACCCGACAGGTATCTTTCGCTAGGTCGGCAGACCTGGCGGGCACGGAACTGAACTCACTTGAATAGCTCTGACGCCTTCACGATTTCGAAATCGCCTTCCTTGAGCTTTAGATCAAAGCCTTTGATCATGTCATCTTCCGATTTAAGGACGGTCGGATCTGCCTGCGACGGATATTCAATCGAGGTCTGGTCGGAGAGAAGCTCCTTTTTGAACTTTTCCGGATCGGGCACCAGGACTACGATTGCCACGTTCTCCGGCGAAAGATAAGTCGTAGCAACCCGGTTGATCTCCTCTTTGGTAACCTGGTCCACGTTCTTTTCGTAACTATCCACAAATCCCGGCGTGGCGTAGAACTGGTCATCCAAAAGCAGGCCCAGTTTTCTGTCGGGAGTCTCGATCTGAAAAGGATATTGATTCTTTTCAAAGTCCTTGGTCAATTGCACCCTGTCCTGGGGTATGCCGTTGTTGGCCAAGTCCGTCATCTCGCTTAGACAGAGCTTAATGGCAAACTTGACATTGGGACGTTTGACATAAGTCCACATGCTGAAGTATTGTGCCTCCCGGGGAATGTTCGGCGCCACCAGCTTACCCCAGCCGGATTGCTCGAAATCCTCGATGTAGCTATAAGCACCGTAGGAAAGACCCCGCTGCATTCGAACCGTCCTGTACAGTCTTCCGATAGACTCACGATGCTTGCCCAGATAAACGTTGGCGACCAAAAGCGGGAAATAGTCTGCGGAGCTTCGGCTCAAATAGTACGGATGCCCGATCCTCAACTGGCTCTGGGTTACTCCCTCCTTCTCGATCAAAAACACCTTTCTTCCCGCAACCGGCTTGACGTTACCTTCGAGTTTCGGTCCTTTCCCGGGTTTGAGGCTGGACATGTCTTGTTTGAACCGTGCGACCATGCTCTCGTCAAAATCCCCAGCCATACCGAGAAAGAGATTGTCTTGGACAAAATACTTGTTGTAGAAATCGACGGCATCCTGGCGGGTGAAGGATTTGACCGATGATTCTTTTCCGCAGACTGAGTGCCCGTAAGGATGTCCGCGGAAGATGAAATCGTCGAAGCTCTCTTTGACCAGATCGATGTCGTCCTGGCGCACGTTTTCAATGGCAGCCAGTTGATCGAGTTTAGTTTTTTCGATCTGGTCCTCCGGGAAGGTTGGTTTCAATATCACCTCGGAAAACAGGTCGTAGAACTTCTCCCAGTTCTCCTTCAACGTTTTTCCGGAGATCACGATGACCTCCTTATGCGCTTCCACGTTCAGTTGACCGCTCAGGTAGTCCAAGGTGTTGTCGATCTGGTCGCGGGTGAATGATTCGGTGCCGCGTTGCAGCAGCAACGCAGTGAAGTAAGCCAGACCCTCCTTGCCTGGCGGATCATAGGCCGATCCGGCCCGGAGCATAACCTCGAAATAGACCACCGGTATCTCGGGCTTCTTCACCTGAACGATTTCCAGTGCTTTGGTTGTAACAGAGAAGATGCTCAAACTCAGCCAGCACACAGAACTGAGAATAACCAGAGCCTTTAGCCAACAGGATCGCATAAAATCCTCCTTTTACCTCTCCCCGTTTTGTCCCCGTCTCCCTGCTATGGAGAGGAGGATATAGGGAGTGAGGTCATCAAAACCCTATCCTTTGGGCACCAGTGTAACTGTGGTGCGATTTATCGGTACGAATGTCTGCATCGCCACTTTCTGAATGATCTCAGGCGTGATGGAATCGAATCGGTCCTCAGCGCTGAACAGCAAATGATAATCTCCGCCGATCACCTGAAAATGACCGATCGTGGCGGCAACCGAGAACGGACTGTCCAGACGATAGAACATGGACGCCTTCACCGAGTTTTTGGCCTTGGTCAGCTCCTCGTCGCTCACTTTCTCCTTCTTCAACTTCTCTACCTCATCCAGGATCATGTCTCTGACTTCTTGAAGGGACTTGCCTTTCTTCAAATCGGCGAAAATGGTGAACATTCCGGGGTCTTTGTTCTCGTTCATTTCCCCGGAGACGCGATCAACCATCTGCAGGTCGGTGTAAAGCCTCTTGGTCAGCCGTCCGCTTTTTAGGAACAGAATCTCCCCCATCAGCTTCAATGCGCAGAAGTCATCCGACATCACGTCGAATTTCGGACCGTGATAGCCGATCATCAGTCTGGGGGTAATTAAGCTGTCCTTCCAGGTAAATTCTTTCACCCTCTCTTCGGTTTGTGGAGGTTCGGGAGTGATCGGAAGATTCGGTGGCGGCTGTTTTTGCCAGTCCCCATAGTATTGCTTGATCCATTCCAGGACCTTCGGGGTATCGAAGTTGCCCGCGACTACTATTACCGCATACCCCGGAGAATAGAAGGTCTTCTTGAACTCTAAGCCGTCTTTGAGCTGAATGTTCTTCTCCAAGTCTTCCTCGAAGCCGACGACCGGGTGATGATAAGTGTGCTTCTGGAAGGCTAACTGAGTAAACTCCGATCCCAAAAAGCCGTCCGGATCCTCCACGTCTCCCATGCGCCTTTCCTCTTTGACCGGACCCAGCTCGGTTCGGAAAGTCTGGTCGTCGAATCGAAGATTCCTGATTCGATCTGCCTCGACATCGATTATTTTCTCCAGATACTTACTTTTTACGTTCACAAAATAGACCGTATTGTCTTCGCTGGTCCAGGCGTTGGTCTCGGGTCCAAAGTTACCCACGGCTTTGTCGTAGTCGGGATATTTCTCCGTACCGCGGAACATCATGTGCTCAAACAGATGCGCCAGTCCTGTGATTCCGGGTCTGACCTCATTTCGCGAACCCACGTTCATGAAGGTTTGATAGCTTACCGTGGGAACCGAGTGATCCTCGCAGGTCAGGATGGTCAGCCCATTGTCCAAAACCGTCTTTTGGACGTCGAGCTTTATTGAACCTGCATACGTCAGTGAAGCAACAGCCACATACAGGAAAAGCAGTAAAACAAGGTTAAAAAGCTTTTGGGATTTCATTTCTCCCTCCGAACAGAAGTTGAAACACTATGGCTCTTGCTGGAATATAGTGACTTGCTTGGGGGATTGTCAAGCTACCATTGACTAATGCAAGAAAGCAAGAAGCGGGGCACTCCACTCCGCCCGGAGAGGCTGTGACGGCGGCGCTCACGCCTCATGCGGGTAAGTCTATCCCTTCAAACGAATCTGACAAATCTTTGGCCAAAACCGAAGAGTTCAACCGGGGAATATCCTCGTAGGAAAAAACCAAGCCCTATTGCCGATCCAGCTGAGATACAAAGAAGCTTCGAGTGTTATCTCTTCGCCTCCAAGAACTTCTTCAGCATTTGTTTCAGTGTAGTTTTTCCTTTGGAAGTCTTAAAGTATTTTTCTCGCCTCATAGCATCATATCTGTTCCTGTATGCTTCGCAAAATATCAGATCCAAAGGAGCCCTTGGTTTTGTTGAAGTGACGATTCCTTCTTGGTGCTCTTTAAATCTCTGTCTTAAATTGTGGGTGTAACCAATGTAGAATTTCTTGTCTTTTTGACTTTTTAAGACATACACGTAGTAGAACATCTTCTTCCCGATCATAGATATGGCGGAGCCATGAACCGTATGGTTCATGGCGGAGAGGCCGCGTCAGACCTTGAGTGAGTCCGGAGGACGAGTCGAAGGGAACCCATTAATCAACCATTCTTTCTTTTCTCTACGCCACCCTTTCAGCTGAGCCTCCCTCTTGCGTGCGCCAGCGTATGAGTCATGCTCCTCTGAATAAACTAACTTAACAGGCCGTCGTTCCCTGGTGAACGCACAACCTTGCCCGCATTGTGCTCACTAACACGGTTTGCTAGATCGGTAGCAACACCTACATGATATGAACCGTCTCTGCAACGGAGAACGTAGACGAACCATGGTTCTGTTGTGTTACTCATTTCTTCTTTGGCCCTTCGACTTCGCTCAGGGCCATTGCCCTTGGCAATGGCGGAGAGGCCGGGATTTGAACCCGGGGTACCTCACGGTACAACGGTTTTCGAGACCGCCCCGTTCAGCCACTCCGGCACCTCTCCGAGAAAGACAGTCATTAGTCATCAGTCATTAGTCAGAAGACAACAAGCCATCTCCGAAGGAACTCAAAAGGTCTGTTCAGGTTCTTGGGCGTTTGGCGAATTCTTGACAAAAGAGCTGATCTCCTCCATTTTCGGCTTGAAAATCAGAAAGCAGAGCAGCGTGATGCCCACGAGCAGAACAAACTTCTCAAAGGTCCCACCTATGAGATAATATACCAGTCCGTAAACGGTAGGCAAAAGAGAAAGAGAGAAGACCAGCACACTTCGTCGAAACAGGGCTTCCTCCGCTCTCATTTGCCGAGGGCCTTCCGGAGACTTTTCGTGAAAGGAAAGAGCAGTTCTTCTCACCAGGTAAATGGCCGGGACCTCGGCCGCCGACACGACAATCAATATCGCAAACAGGATTCTCAGACTGCCGCCGGCGTTTAGACTGAGTCCTCTAACTCTGAGGAACCCACCCAAGCACAGACACATCGCCGGAACCAGGACATTGAGCAACAGACCAAGATTCAACAGCCTTGAATGCAAGCCATCTATGTCCGGATGATCATCTGACGTACCCAAGCCTCACCTCTGTACTAACCTGTTTCTTTACGATTTTCTATGCGACGCAATCTCTCAAAAAAAGCACGTACCATCTGGGCACATTCCCCTTCCAGGACGTAAGGGACGACCTCAAGTTGATGATTTAATCTGGTATCCTGAACGATGTTATATAGCGATCCGCAGGCTCCCGCCTTAGGGTCCTTGGTACCGTAAATCAGCCGGTCGATTCTGCTTAGGACAATAGCCCCGGCGCACATGGCACAGGGTTCCAAGGTTACGTATATCGACGCCTCGGATAACCGCCAAGAATCCAGATACCCAGCCGCCGCTCCTATGGCGATTATCTCGGCATGGGCGGTGGGATCTTTCAGGCTCTCCACCTGATTGTGCCCCCTGCCGATAATCTTGTCCTCATGCACCACCACCGCTCCCACCGGAACTTCACCCTTCTCCAAGGCCAACTGCGCCTCAGTCAAAGCATGACGCATCCATTTTTCGTGTGCACTCTCGGGCATGTTCGGCAAACCTTCTTTTCCAAACTAACTGGACTTCTCTTCGACGTAGAAGGATACAACAAAACCGCGTCAAATCCAAAAAGATTTTGAGGGAATTGCCGGATGTGCACACGGCAATTCCGTAAGTCGAGCCTCGAGAAACGTCTCTGTTCGTGCAGGTAAGACCAAACCTGGGGTTATGGTGATGGGTTCTGTGTCTGGAGAAGGGAATCTACCAAATGGAGTTTTTCGGACGCTTCGGTGAGAGATGAGTCAAGCGAGAGGCTGATTTGAAATTCCTCCCTGGCCCAATCCAGCCTCAACTGCTTGGCATAGGCCAGCCCCAGGTTGTAGTGATACGCGGCATTCAGCGTATCAAGAGATACCGCCTTCTTCAAGAGAGGTATGGCTTGGACGCCGCGTCCCGTGTGGTCATAAAGACTCCCCAAATTGGCGTTAGCTTCGGCCAGATCCGGATTCAAAGAAAGAGCCTGCTTAAGGTGAATCTCAGCGCCATCCAAATCCCCTCTCTGCGCGCAAACCGTCGCCAGATCGAAATGCGCTTTTGCCTTGATCTGGCTTTCCCCCAGATTAAGAGGATCTCCTTTTGAAGCCAAAGTTTCCAGATCGTAGGCTACGTCCTTGGCGGATGATGGAGCCTGGACGATGGTTTCGAATCTCTCGATAGCCGAATCGGTTTTTGCCTCCGACTGATAGATCTCGCCCAACAGCAGTTCGCCTTCATAGAAGGGTTTCACATTTTCAAGCCCTTGATGGAGAATCTCCTTGGCTTTTCCTGCCTCTCCATTCTCCCAGTAGCTTGAGGCCAGATTCATGTATGCTTCCGGGTAGTAACCTTTAAGCTGTAATGCTTTTTCGGCCATCCGTTCTGCCTGGTCATACCGTCCTTCTTGACGATAAATCGCCGAAAGGTCGTTATAGGCTTTGTCTTCGGTCGGATTAAACTCTAACTCCGTTAAGAACTCTCTTTCGGCTTGGTCATATTCTCCTTTTTTGAAAAACACCATTCCCCGGTTCAGGTGCACCCGGCCAAAGCGGGGATTATAGGTTAGCGCGGAGTCGTACTCCGCCAAAGCCGGATCCAGCTTTCCTTGGTTAAGGTAGACGTTGCCCAGGCTGAAATAGGCCTGAGAGAAATCACCCACTCCCAGATGATAGGCATTCGAATTGGTGAAGATCGAGAACGGCAAAAGCAACAGGAGAAACAATCCCACGGCAGAAATGTCTTTGGCGAAAACTCTTTCGGCGAACCACACCAATGCCCATCCCGAGAAAACGATCAAAAAGGGAATCACCGGAAGCCTGAATCGCGCGGTGACAAAGAACATGATCACGGTGGCCATGTAGGAAAAGACAAACAGTGTCGGCAGGAGTGCTTGCTTCCTTCGAGCGGCCAATTGACCGAAGGAACCCTTCACCGGACGTCCGGTAGCCAACACAGATAAGATCATTCCCACCAGGCCCAAAGGTCCGATAAGCCAGAAACCCAAAGGCAATGCGCGAATCAAGGGAGAATATCTTCTGAAGAAATATATGTCCTGATTGTTGCTGATTTCGAATCGGTTCCAGAAGACGTAAAGCTTTTTTACCAGAAGCTTGAACGCCTGGGTGCGATTGTTCAAGAGGAAGTCAATGCCCTTCCGGTAATAGAAGTCAGAGATCTCTGAAGGTTTCATGGTTCTGCCGGTCTCCTTTTTAGCCATCTGTTCAAAATCGCGATATTGCCAATCCTCCTTGTAAAAGATGGCGCTCATGCCGTCGGAATTCTTGTTGTTCCCGATATAGAAGTTTATGCCGCCCTGAGAAGCTATTAAGACTAAGTCTCTACCCACCAGCACGTTTCTGAACGTGACAGGCAAGATTATCAGAATGCTTCCCAGGAGGAACGAACCGCAATATCTCACGATCTGTTCCCACGGTTTCTCTTTTCTGAAAATCAGGAAGATCCACAGCCAGACAAAGGGAACAAAGAAAAGGATGTTGGGACGGGTGATGGCCGAAAATCCCAGGACTAGGCCGCAGACAAGCCAACCCCAGGATTTGGGGCGTTCGGATGTTTTGAGCAGAAACAGCATCAAAAGGAGGTCAAAGAATACCAAAAACGAATCTAACAGAAGCTCACCCTCATAATACCAGAGCATTCCATAGCTGGCGGCGATCAAACCGGATACCACCGCAACTTTCCGGCTAAAAAGTCGCTTCGCCAGAAGATATGCCAAAACGCACGACACGGAGCCAAAAGCATGTTGAATCAGACGGGGAATAACATAGTCGTGTCCGAACATCTTGTAGACTATGGCCAGAAAGTAAGGGTAAAATGGAGCCCGGAAGAACACCTTGGTGCCGATCCAGTTTCCGCCGGCAATATTCTGTGCCCATACGTCGTGATACAGCGGATCCATGGTGGGTGAGGAGAAATGAGGATTGCTCTTGATCTCCAGCAGGTAGACTAACCTGAGAGCAAAAGCCAGAATGAAAATGACCAAACCCCATATCTTGTCTTTTTTTTCCTCCGGGATTCCTTGGAACATGGAACCAATATATCCCTCTGGTCGTGGTTTGTCAAACGGAAGGAAGCACCAAGAAGAATTACGATGTGGGTCTTTGGGTTCTTGCCTCTACTTCTATTGTTATGATGGATGGAAGGACTGAGGACAAAAAAAGAGGTCGGGAGAAAAACTCCGACCTCTTTTTGGTAGTCCATTGGCGGAAATTCAAGATCAAGGCAGATTCTCCCAGAACCAGTCCACCAATCCTTTCACCACCTGGTTCACCGGATAATCCGGGGCGTCGTTCTTCAGGAGATTAAGGGGAAAGGTAAATTCCGCCGTGCGAAAGGTTGGGCCTATGTAATCCACCCCACAAGGACGATCGTCCATAGGTGAAATCGAGCCGTAGTAGGAAACGAACGAGTAGATCCTCCTCTGATAAGGAATGCGGCTCGCAAAATCCACAGTGTTGGATATGCCGTCAAAACACACGTATGGGATGCCGTGATCGCCGAAACGGAAGCCGAGGCGAAGTAGGGGATCGGGATCGGTATAGCGCTTCTCGTAGCCTTTGAGAGCCTGGCAACTCAGTGTGTCTAGCTGCAGACTGGGCAATCCGGTCCATAGCCCGAATGGCTCAGCCCCAATGAATTCCAAGGTCATCGTGTCTCGCGGCGTCCAGGTAGGGACGAAGACCTGGTCCAGTCCCAGATAGGTCGTTCCAAGCTCCATGGCGTAGGGAGAAGCCGACCTGATCTCTGTGAAATAGTGTATGGCTCTGCCCTTCGGGAGGTTGAAGTTGTTGAGTCCGATAAACCATACGCGCCCGCCGATGTTCAAGTATTCTCTTAGTGCCTTGCAGTTGTCTTCGGTCAGCCCCGAATTCGATCCGACGTTAACTACCACTGCCAGGTCGTATCGTGACAAGACGTCCACCCCCGGAGGATTCTTGGGTAAAGAGGGTGCGGCGACTGGATCGTACCAGAGTCTGATCTCGTCACAAAGACCGGGTTGGGAGAAGACCTGCTGATAGAAAGACCTGACCGCTGCCACCTTGGTATCGCCAACGTCCGCCCCTCCGTCCACGCCTCCGTACATCGTGGCATCTACTATCAGAATGGTCTTCTTGCTTCTGTCCGCATAGCGGAATCGCGGCTTGAGAATGCGGAAATTCACGGTCGTGGCCGTGTCGGTGCTGACCAGTGCATCATCCCGCGCTCTCACCCTGAGTTGATACCACCCATAACCGGAATCGCTGAAGTTCTCCAGTCCCTTGAACACGTGCATCCTGTCCGATACCCATCGGGAATAGACCCACTGGTCACTGACAAAAACGCTGTCCAGCGAGGAATCAGCCACGGCAGTGGTATCGACCGTCAATGCGGTGGGAGGCGAGGGAAACGGGCCCACCAACTCCCATTTGAACCCGAAGGCCGGCTGATTACGCAGGTCCTTGTAGTCCGCGGTGTCCAGAGCAGTCCAGGGGATCGAAATTCCTTTCCAGGTAGTCGTGGTCTCCTCCAAACAATAGTGTCCTGCCGCCACAAAGTTGGCCAGGGTAGCACTGTCCATGTCAATGAAGGCCTGCGGTCGATGGTTGTTGCGATAGTAAAGCTGATAAATGACGTCCGATATCCCTCCGCTATTATCCACCGCCCGCAAGAATAGATACTGAGGAGTGAAGACATTCGGATTCATGTCCGCGTACATCCCTACATTTGCGCTATTGCCGCCATATTCTGCCTCAAGGTGAGCCGCGATGATGTGCCTTAGATCGTTCTGGTCGACCCAAGAGGCGCTGTCCGCCTTGATGCCGTGAAGGAAACTCTGCATCTCCTGGATCTGCTCAGCGGTCTGTAGACTGTCCTTCAGCACCACGGCGTATTGGTATGCGGTTATGAACCCGTCTACGTCCGTTCCCCACCAGTAAATCCGGGGGTTAGTGGAAAACTTGTAACCCTCCGGAGGTGTGTCGGAGAAATGAACCGTGGGAGGAGCGTTGGTGGGTTCCGGTCCCTTCCTTTTCAGCTTTCCGCATCCGACGGAAAGGAGCAAGAAGCAGACCATGAAAATCAGAAAATTTAGGCTGCATTTTCGCATAGCTTGGCAACTCCTTTTGAAGGTGTTCGAGCCATCATCACCGTAATCGTTTTCCTGCACCATCAGAATCCACTATTAGAAGGTGATTCCCACTGAAAACCTGTGCACGGCGTCCAGCAGTCCCATGTCGTGATAGCCATAGTCAATGCTCAGCCTGGTTTGCGAAACATTGAATTTCACTCCGGCACCGGCAGAGATACCACCCACATCGTAGTTCATGTAATCCCCGAATCGAAGCGAGAACATGTCTTTGAACCAGTATTCCACACCCGCGTTGAATTTCTCCATGTTATCGTTGGGATGACTCCCTTCCACCGAGAAGACCGCCTTGTGATCCTCCCTGCGGATAATATCCACCACCGCCCCAAACCGGAAGTTCATGGGAAGAGGATACGAGTCCTTGTAGAACTTCAAATCCGGCCCGAAGTTGCTTATCATCATCCCGATCTTGAAGCCCTTGTATCCGGTATCGTACAGCGTGCCCATGTCTGCCGCCCAGCCGGTTGCCCTGTCGATGTCATAGAGCTCATCTATGATCTTTAAGGTTCCTCCAACGTTGAACCGATCTGTCAGGCTCCTGGCATAGCTGAAGCTTAAGGCATACTCCTTGGCGGTAAATGTTTGGGTGGGAGAAAGCGCCACGTCGTAGCTTCCCCGGTAAGGCATGTTTCCGGCATTCAGCATGGTAAGGCCCACTCCCCATACGCCTCCGAGCCTGGGAGTGGGATAAGCCAGTGCCGCGAATTCGTAGTTTATATCCGCCGGATATGAGACGTGGGTAAACATGGCTTCTCTTTCCCTCAGCTGGGTCAACCCCGCCGGGTTGTAATAGATCGCCGAGGCGTCATCGCAGATGGACAGAAAGGCTTCACCCATGCCGACGGCGCGAGCCGAAACCCCCAGCTCCAAGAACTGAGCCCCGGCTGTGCCCACCTTGGCCTGACCCCAAGCCCATTCCGGAAAAACCAGCAGGATCAGTATGGCTGTACCCAGAAGCAGTTTCCGCATGATTCTCTCCTTTCATTATTTTATTATCACGAATTTGCCCACCTGATTTTTCCCGGTGTCCTTGTCCTGCACGCTGAAAAGATAGATCCCGGATACCACCGCCTGAGTGTTTCGGGAGATTAAGTCCCACTCGTCGTAAGTGG
>JBAVQU010000055.1:0-62825 GCA_049694315.1 Candidatus Zixiibacteriota bacterium | reverse complement strand
TCCCCAAAGAACCATGCTAAAAACTAATAACCTGATAGAACGACAGCTGCAGGAGTTGAGACGAAGAATCATCCCTATGCGGTCCTTCAACAACTCCCGCAGCATAGAAAGAATCATTTATGGTCTAATAGCTTATGTCATGAACCAACCCCAGGATATGCCCCAAATAGAATTTACACAATTATCTTGACGTAACCCTGGACGAGGGATTTGGAATATGAAGAAAAGGCCAAGGCCATGATGGACCAGGCAAGATCCATGGGAAAAATCGTAACGACTGCGGCTGAGTATTTGGGCCAGAGCCCGGATATTCTGGAAGCGAGGAGGAGAGAAATTCATGAGGCAGAGAGATCTTACCCTGAGACCCGATCCGGTCTAACGTAGATACTCATAAAACAATTGTGCCTGATCGACGATGGCCTGTAAGACAGAATATTCCTTATCAACCTCATTTTGGCCTTTTGGGAAAATCAGGAAGCACTGCACTTCCGCCTTGGTGTCAGAGGTGTTCAGCACAAACAAATCGTCAATTCTCCCGAAACTCTGCCGGGCGTTAACCGTCTCCAGCAGGTCCTTATTCCCTACTTTCGTTTTCAGCAATATGTAATGCCTGCTGGTATGGCAGAATTCCTTCACCGTATTTTGTGTGCTTACCTTAATGAATCTGAACATCGCCCAATCCGACTTGGTGATGGTCGAAGTTGCTATGGCCAACAGCTCCTCAAAAATAGTTTTCCCTTTTTCGCCCGATCTGCTCAACAACTCCGTGGTCACGCTTTTTAGAAGCGGCAGCCGGCGATTGACCAATCCTACGTACTTGAGAGATTCATTCATTTTCTCAATAGAGGTCTGGAGTCTTTTCTCCAAGGACATCTTTTCTTTTTCTTTCAGCCTGACGTCGTAGAGATGAGCCAGATACGCCACTCCCAAGATTATGAGAATGGTCAACGCCTCGGCGTGAGACTCCGGAACGAACAGGACCGGCTTCGTGATGAAGAAGGGAACGATGACCAGCAACAGAATCAGGACGATGTATACTATTTTGGTGATCTTTGTCATGCACCCATGTCTGCGAAAAATGCGGACGATTTCTCGGCGCACCAGGGTGAGAGGATTTCAAGGACGACCTGAGAATCGGCCGGATTGGGTTTGACCCCGGCTGGGCACCAGGTTTCCGTTTTCTCCCAGAAGGAATGGCGGACCTTGGAGCATGGGCGAAAGAACGGGCCCCTTTGAAGGCGAGCATGGCCATCTTCATCGCCGGCTTCGGAAATCGCCATCCCCGCCACATCCCGAGACAATCAGGATGTTTCCGTGAGGAACCGTTGAACAGACAGAGAAAGGGGAAGCATTGGAAAAACAAACGTGACTTCTCCCTCGCTTCCCCTTCTTAAGCTCCGCTGAAGCTATTTGGGTGCTGGTGGTGCCGGCGTAGTCTCTTCTTTCTTAGGAGCTGCCTCTTCCTTCTTGGTAGCTGCCTCTTTCTTCTCAGGCGGGGTCTTCACCGTAATCCGACTGACGACCTTTTCGCCTGCCGCCGTGGTACAGCTGATACCGACATTCTCTCCGGCAGAGAGATCCTTCAGAGAAATGGTTTTGCCTGATTTTCTGACGGTAACCTTCGAGTCGACCTTCAGAGTCTCAGTCTTGCCCGATTTATGCTTGACCGTAATGGTTTGCGCAGCCGTGTCCACTGAGACTATTTCTCCCGTCAAAGCCATCATTTTCGCAGCCGGGGCTCCCTTTGTCGGATGTTCGGTCTTGGTTGGCTGTGCCGGTGCGGTTTGCGGCTGAGCCCAAACGGCTGTTACGCACGCAGCAATGACCAGCACTGTTACAACAAATGTCAGGGTCTTCATTCTTCCTTTTCACCTCCTTCCTCCTGATGCAGTCCGCCTCGTAGGCGGGATATGACTTGGATTTTTTCTTCCTGCTCCCAAGCACAATGGTGTTTCGTTTTTTTCTCTTGGCTGACTTATACACACTATCCTACGAAAAGTTCCCGGATTCCTTTGCATCAAAAATGGTGAGAAAAGGAATTCGCCACTCCCAGCAGTTAGTTTCAATCAGGGGAGCGATACGGAAGAAGTGGTATTTCTTACGACGGGCAGGTTGCTTTCTTGGCGAGGTGCATGCCGGGAGCCTGTACATGTTGGGCAGAATCCACCAGAAGCAAGGTTGAGAGTGGGAAGCCAGGGAATATCACGCTCGATTCATTGATCTCCAAAAAGATGTTGATCGGGGAATATTGGGAAAGGAAAAAGCAATAATCCCCCTGATAAGGGCTTTTCCTTTTGGAAACTGTTACTGTCGGTCTCGTCTGGAATTAGTGCTGTTGCTCATTCGGGGACTTGCCGAGAGATATGACCAAGCCCAGGAAATCCTCTGTCTCTCCCTTAATCACCGAGGCCGCCAGTTCATAGTTCTGGGAGCGGATTTCCATCTTCCGTCTGACCAAATCAGACTGTCCTTCTTCCATTTGCGCCTTGAGTTCTGCGAGATCTAGCCCCAAAACCATCCGTATGCATTCGCCAGTCGGGTCTTTCTCGCCCAGGATCTTCCGGGCAGATTCATTGGCCAGTACCACTTTCAAGTTCTCATCGACGAGCACCAGTCCCTCGGACATGCCCTGCGCCAGTTTAAGCATAGCGTTCCGTTGCCCTGCCTTAATTCCACTCAATCTCTGCCGGGCTGAAGACACTTGACTGACCATGGCGTAAACCAGTCGGATGTCATCCGGACTGAATGATCGCTCGCGGTGGCTACTGAGGTTAATCATTCCCACTATCCTTCCGTTGATCATCAGGGGGATATTCAGGAATGAATTCAGCCTCTGAGCGACCTCCAAGCCGGCCGGGGCTTCTGACACGATGTTTTCCTGCCCCAATATCCTATCGAAGACCATATTCGCGGAAATTACCAAGCCGGAGGCATACGTGTATGCCTCTGTCAAGTTGGCCTTGGCTTCATCCACAAAGCCCGGGCTGCAGCCTTTGACCACTTGAAGGACCGACTCCTTGGGCTCGCTTTCTGCGGCCCCCATGGGTTCTGAGGCGAAGATCGAAATAGCCAGATCATAGGCGATTACGCGGCGAAGGGAATCCAGCAGGAAAGTCACTATCTCTTTTGGGTTGGAGCAGGATCCCATGATTCGGCTAGCGTTGTACAGAACCTTGAGTTCGTATATGCTTCTCTCCAAACTGGCTTCCAAGCTTCGACCCCGCAAACGTGGCCTTCTTCTTTCCCACGCCAACCGGACAGCGTCGATTACCTGATCAAGTCTGTTGAATGGCTTCTGTACGTAATCGAAGGCTCCGTGTTTCAAGGCTTCCACCGCCGAGTCCAGGCTGGCGAATCCGGTCATGATTATGACCTCGATATCGGGATCCAGAGCTTTCATCGCCTTGAGAGCAGCGATTCCGTCCATGCCGGGCATCTTGATGTCCAGCAAGACCACGTCCGGGGAGGTGTCGCGCACGAGATCAATTCCGTCTTTGCCGTTGGTGGCTAAGGCCGTGTAAAATCCCAGCCGCTTGAAGACCTTGTCAAACAGATCGACCAGCACGCAGTCATCGTCTACCACCAGGATATGAGGGGTTTTCTCCTTGGGTAAGACTTCTTGGAGGACCGTGGTCGACGATGATTTGGAAGTGAGTTCCTTCATCGAAAACCCCCGGCACGAGAATCCACGGATCTCGTGGGTCATTATCAGGTGAATTCGCGTTTCTTCTCGGGGACGAAACAGTTCTCTCAAATGAGGACAAAGATGCGGGACGGGCCTGTCAGTAGGTGTGCGTTTAGACGAGACACTCATTTCATCGGTTGTTTTGGTGACAACTTTATCTGCGGAAACCGACAAACGCAATCTTCGGTTATCAGGGGGCCTCCAGTTCTTTGACGGGAAGACCAGACACGCTTGGAATGTCAAGACCGATTTGATTCCGTTTCCTTGGCATCGTTTCTTATTCTTTGACATTGATTCTTGGTTCTTCGTTTCCGATCACTGAGCTTCTCTGGTCGTTTCGGCCCAGCTAAGGTGTCAAGTTCCGCCACCGCTGGTCTTGACAGATTTTGTCACGGAGGTTATACTATTGTTGCAAAACCAAATTGGTGTCATTTGCCCATTGACAGGATGCGTTAAGAGGGGTAATGTGTAGTGGATCAAAACCAGCGGCGGACAGACACTTGATTTCCTTTGAACTGCTGAACTACTCAGCCGGCAGGGAGGCATGAGTGTCAACGGAGAAGAATCGAATCCTCATAATTGAGGACGACCGCAGATTGCGGGAGGTGCTCAAGAAGATACTGGACCGAAAAGGTTTTCAGGCCGAGATGGCGGCTGACGGTGCGGAGGGGATCATCAAAATCAAGCGGTCTTCGTTTGAGATCGCATTAACCGATCTGAAAATGCCGGGGATGGATGGAATGGAGGTTCTCAAAACCATAAGAAGTATTTCCCCCTCCACCTACGTTATAGTAATGACCGCGTATGGCACCATCGATTCGGCGGTGGAAGCCATGAAAAGCGGCGCATTCCATTACGTGACCAAGCCCTTTAAGACCGATGAGATTTTGATTGTGATGAAGAGGGCGTTGGAGCACAGAGACCTACAGAGAAGAGTGAAAGACTTGACCCAGAGGGCGGAAAAGGAACACAGATTTGAAGGCATGGTTGGCAAGAGCAAGCCCATGCGGCAAGTGTTCGAGATGATCAGAAGGGTGTCCAAGGTTGATTCTACGGTGTTGATAACCGGAAAAACCGGCACAGGAAAGGAGCTGGTGGCCAGAGCCATCCATCAAGGCAGTAAAAGGAAGGACAAACCGTTTGTGGTGGTCAACTCCAGCGCCATCCCGGAAACCCTCTTAGAGAGCGAGCTCTTCGGGCATGTGAAGGGTGCTTTTACCGGAGCGCTGAGAGACAAGCAGGGATTGTTCCAGAAGGCTCACCTGGGAACGCTTTTCTTGGATGAGATCGGGGAGGTCTCTTTCTTTACTCAGGTGAAGCTTTTGCGGGCCATCGAAGACAAAACCATCACCCCCGTAGGCAGCACCATGGGAGAAAAGGTGGATTTGCGGCTTCTTGTTGCCACCAACCATGACCTGCAGGAGGAAGTGCTTGCCGGCTCCTTTCGCAACGATCTGTACTATCGTCTCAACGTGGTCTCCATCCATCTTCCGGATCTCAGGGAACGGAAGGAAGACATCCCTCTTCTGGCCGACCACTTTCTGAAGAAATACCGCTCTTCTTTGAAAAGCGAGGTCAATACTATTTCGAAAGAGGCTTTGATTGTCCTTTTGGACTACGATTGGCCGGGCCACGTAAGGGAATTGGAGCACGCCATCGAAAGGGCAGTGCTGGTTTGTGATTCGGAAGAAATCCGACCGGAACACCTTCCTCTCGCGGTCCAGTTGGCCGAACACGCACACACGCAGCGAATCCACGAAGAAGGAAAATCCCTGCAGGCGGTGGAAAAGGAGTACATCAAACTGGTATTGAAAAGGTCCGGAGGTCACAAGAGCAAAGCGGCTTCCACTCTGGGTATAGATCGAAGGACCCTTTACCGCAAGCTCAAAAGCTACGGCATATTGTAAATCGAGCATCCCCTCTTGAGTTGATTCCTTCCAAATTGGGACAGACCGGGACATTCTGAGACATTTTGAGACATTACCCACCGTTGGCTCTATGCCAACGGTCCTCAAGGATTTCGTAGTCAAGGGAGTCGCATAGTGTCCCAATGATGTGCACTGCAGAAATCCAGTCTCGGACGTATCTCATTCTACCCAAGCAAGTTAGAACGTGCATCCAAACCTGCACGAAATTTGCACATCCGTCAAGCCGACGTCTGGCGACCAATTACAACATGAATGGGGAAGCTGCTCGGAAACTGCCGGAGGCGGAGTATCATTTCGAAGAACCCAGAATGGTTTCTTACCCTTCCCCAGTGAAAAAGGGAGTCGAAAAATGACTAAAGCAGAAAGGCTTCTTTATTTGATAAATCTGATCAAATCCCGCCACAACCAAACCTCCAAGGAGTTGGCCGAAAAGTGCAAGGTCTCCGAGCGAACGATCTTCAGGGATCTTAACAGCCTGGCATCTGCCACGTTTCCCATATACTATGACAAGGGTTACAGGTTCATGGAGGGAGCTTTCTTGCCAACTCTCAACCTGACGGATGAAGAACTCAACACCTTGCAGTTTGCTTTCGAGTTCTCACCGGCGAGGTCGGAGCAATCGCTTGCGACCTTGGCCAAGGGCATATACACCAAGCTGGAGGCCAGTAGACGTCAGCCAGTTTTGGAGCGCTCTGGTCGGTCAGACCGCGCCAGGGAGCCCCAGACTCTCCCCTCCCGGCAAATAACTGAGTTCTCCAATATGTTCAGACTGCTAAACCTGGCCATCGGTCAGAAGAAAACCATGAAGATGAAGTATGGGGACAAAGAAATTCTGATTGAACCGTACGCTCTGGTGCGTGCAAACCCAAGATGGTCTGTTCTCGCTTACTGTCGTGACAGCGGGAAGATCGTCTCTTATTCCGTTAACAAGATCGAGAGCATGGAACTGACCAGCGAGCCCTTCAAATCCGGACTGAGCCTGGACACGATTTTCACCCTTCAGCCTTAATCGCGTTTTTTTCTCGCCTCTCTCTCCCACTCCTCCAGAACAGCGATGGGGGCAAACCCAAGGTGTTCTTCTTCAAGCCTGTATCGTTTCCTCAATCGGACTCTTCCTAGCCAAAAAGACATGATTTGCGTTTGACCGCCGCAGATGACCGCAAATATCTCTTGACAAGAAATGCGCGCCAAAGTAGAATTATGACGATCCGATTTCTGGTGCGATAAGGACCGTGTAGAAGTGACGGCTTTTCCCATACCGCTAAGCGGAAGGGAGCACCGAATCTGAGCTTGCCGGTTGTTTCCTGGAGGAGGATTCACTATCTTATGAACAGGTGGAACGCGAGAGCAGCCTTCGAGAGACAGAGACGACAGGATAGGAGCGGAGACCTTTTATGAGAGAGAGCGCTGAGTTTTTTGACATCTTGATTCAGGCCATACGAAAGGAGACCGAGGCGTTTAACTATTATTACGACGCCAGCGACAAGTCACCCTCGGCAGAGAGCAGATCTTTGCTGATCCAGTTAGCGGAAGAGGAGAGAAAACATCGCACTATTCTCGTGCAAGAGTACCAGAATCTGAAGAAGCTTCTGTCCGGCGAGAGCAAAGAAGACTTCCTTGAGAAGGAGCGGATAAGCTTTCGTATTCCCGAAGAACCAGCTTTCAAGCGTGTCCAGACTTTGAAAGAGATGGACTTAGCCGCCGTCCGTATGCCCACTGAGTTTGCGGGCGGAGACTTCTTCGATACCTTCATCCTAAGAGACGAAGGCAAAATGGGACTTCTCATCTTCGACGTGATGGGACACGGACTGGAGACCACGGAGTTGAAATCAGCAGCCGCCATGCGGTGGGGTAAATTAAAGGAACTGGATTTGGAAAAGGGGGCCCACTCGCTGTTATGTAGCCCGTCATCTGTAGTCACCCTGTTAAACGGGCTTCTTTGGGATGAATGCCAGAGATTGGCATCCTTTCTAACGCTCTTCTACGCTCTGGTGGATCTGCCCAAACACCGCCTGATCTATGCCTCGGCCGGACACGAGCCGCCCCTTCTTTCAACCAAAACCGGCTACCGGCAGCTTCTGGAGGCGGACTTGATTATCGGAATCGACAAAGAGAAGACCTACGCCGAAGAGTCTCTGGAAATCCAAACGGGCGACGTTCTGATCCTCTTCACTGACGGAGTGGTGGAGAGCTTGAACCCGAGAGATGAGGAATTCGGGCGGAAGAACCTGATACGGGTGGTGGAGGAAAGCAAGGATCTGAATGCTGCTGAAATCGCGAAACGGGTCCTGGCTGCATTAAGAGACTTCGTGCTCGGACTGCCCTTGACTGATGAATTCACTTTGGCGGTTGCAAAAATCGATTACTGATCGGAGGTTTGCGCTCATGGTGTGTCAGGATGCTCATACCTTTGCTTTGTGAACCTCTCGACCCCGGATAAGATGAGGCCAACCAAGGAGGGAATCGATGGACAAATGGGAGTGCATGGTTTGTGGATACGTTTACGATCCTGAACTGGGGGACCCGGAGGCCAATATCGACCCCGGCACGCCCTTCGAAGAGCTTCCGGAGGACTGGGTGTGCCCCGAGTGCGGGGTGGGCAAGGACGAGTTCGAAAGATTGGAAGAATAGGCTTTGCCGCGCATGAATGGTCGCGACGCCGCCGAGTGTGGAACTCAACTGAGGGGGTGTCTGAGTGAAGATCACTCAAACCGGTACGAAAAGAAGCATGGCGGCATCATCTATTCCATTCTCTTGATTGCCCGGATTATCTCATACTCGGAGGAGGCGTGAAGAAGCTCTTCGCGGAAATAGTCAAAATGCAGGATTTCTGCCAGAGTTTTGAACACCTTCAGGTACAAGGTATCATCGTAGGGCGGAGCCGCCATCACGAAGAAAAGATGGACCAGTCCCCCGTCTATCGAGTCGAAATCATACCCTCCTTTTGACCGGGCCAGTCCCATAATGAAGTCTTTGGCCTGCATGGTTCGTATGTGAGGAATGGCTATGCCGTGCCCGATGCCGGTGGTTGCCTTTTTCTCCCGGTTGAAGAAATCAAGCAGGAGCTTTTTCTTATTACCCACCTTTCCAGACCTGTCCAGAAGATCCGCCAGTTCACTAAGGATCGCCTCTTTTCTGGTCCACAACACCTTTTCCGGATGAAGCTGGCAGTCGGGGTCGCATTCGACCTGTGTCTCCATCTCCAATTTGATCAGCTCTGGTTTTAAGTATCGAGAAATATCCATCTGAACGTCGCACCATCCGTCCCCCTCCAAAGCGACCTGGCCGGCTCCTGAGCCTCAAATGCCCGTCGTCGAGTCGAAGCAGGGGTCGGGCCTGTTCAAAAAAGTTACACTTCTCATATCGGCAGAACTGGCAGATTGCTAAACCCCGTTTGGTGTCTGATGTTTTGCCGAATCCTAAAGGAAAACGAGAGGAGCAGTTTATCTGTTGGGAAAATCGCAGGTGACGGGATTAAGACTCACTATTCATCAGGATCGAACGCCCCGCCTCAGGCCAGGTCTGACCGCAAGGGTTTGAACCGTGAACCATGAACTATGAACCAGTTTTACTGGAGGCGGGGGGATAAGTTTATCCTGAGCGTAAGCGAAGGAAACCCCCGGCTTCTTTATGGTCTAATCCTTCCACCCTTCGGTCGTCAGGATAAGAAATTAGTATCCATCGGGTCAGGGGACCCGACGGGCACTTAAAAACCAATTAAAAACTCCCATATAATTCCTATTTTAAATAACTTAAAAAAACATTAGTCTTAGTACCAAAGCTACTAAACCCACAACACCAATAATAATTCCTAAGTTCCCCCATAGCGCACTAGAACCAAATACCATATCCCTAATTCGTTCTCTTGTTCTTTGAAAAGCAATTACAGGGGCAACAGATAATAAACTGATTAAAAATCCCGCAATAACACCAAAAAGACCAAATCCTAGAAAACTTTTTTTGAAAACTAGTCCCCAAATACCTATGGCAATTCCGTAATATGCTATTAATTGTAAAGAAATAAAAATTGCAGTCATTACAGATTCGCTTTTGTGAATCGGCTTGCCTAAAGCGTTTATTTTTTCACCCAAATCTTTCATTAGATTTAAGTCGGTCGTATCTTTGCCTTGTGATTCAGCTTCCGCGATCATTTTATCAGCTAAATCAGCCTTCATTTTCAGCGTTTCTAAAAAGAAAATATCACTATCTTCAATATCTTCTAAATTTTCCAATCCAAGTTGGCCAGCTCTATATTTTCCATTCATAGCATTTGGCCTAGAATATAGATCTGCTTTGATAAGTATCCCTTTATTTAAGTCTTCAATTTTTTTCTTTCTCATATAAACTATTTTATTAACTCCTCTATTGAAACGCCCAACGCTTTGGTGATCGCGCCATAGTTTGAACGCTTGGCTTATTAACCGCACCGCTTTCGACCTTCATAAGCGTTGTATATTAAATATCTGCTTTCGTGGCTAAATCATCTTGAGTCAAGAAATTCTGACTCGTTGTGCTCGTAAGAATTCATAACGAAGGCGGGGGGATAAGTTTATCCTGAGCGTAAGCGAAGGTTTATCCTGAGACCGCAGGGCGAAGGAAAACCCCTAACCAATGCTTCTTTCTTTTCCTTGCGCCATCCTTTTACTTCAATTTCACGCTTACAGGCGGAGGACTTATCTGGAAACTCTTCAGAATATATTAGCTTAACTGGTAATCTTGTCTTTGTATATTTTGCTCCCACTCCAGTGCTGTGTTCCTTTAAACGCTCCTCGAGGTTATTCGTTATTCCGGAATAGAAGGAGCTATCTGCGCATCTTAGAATATAAAAATACCACCTCATAAATTAGAGAAGGATCCTTCGTCGCTGCGCTCCTAAGAATTTCTAATGGAGGCGGGGGGAATCGAACCCCCGTCCGAAGGCACAAGACAAAGACTTTCTACGTGCGTAGCTAATTTTTTAGGATTTCGCAGAGAGAAACACCAACCAGCGGGTTTGACTCTCTGCTATCCCAGTGAAATCTTATCTGATCTCCCTGAGCCAAAGATCAGACCAGCTTGTTTGAGTCGGCGCCTGTTTCCAAGCCAACAAGCAAGCTCAGAACAGACGAGCTACCTAAAGATTAGGCAGCCAGTGCATATGAATAGTCTGCACTTAGATTTGTTTCCCAATGGATTAGCGAGGGAACTGGGTACCTCGGCACGCTTATCTTTTCCCGCTACCTCCGTCGAAACCAGGTCGCCCCCGGAGAAATCGGTTCATGGTTCGTGGTCCTCAGCTCGTAGCGAACCCAAATCTAATACGACAGCAGATGGGAAATCGTAGGGGTTCGATTCATCGAACCCGAGGGCGACAAGCTGCGAATTCCGGCTCATCAGCCACCCGTCTCTGCCTGTTTGCGTCAGCCGATTGCATTATGATCCGGCTTTCTGCGACTTATGTCGGCTGCTTGACGATTTCCCTTGACCTGTCAACCTGTAACTATGAGATTACTGCTTTGGAAGGAATTTCTTAGCCTATGAACATTGCCTTTGTGCTATCGCAGAAAGAGGTAACCGGTGCGGAAGTCTACGCTGCAACTCTGGCGGATGAATTGATACGAAGAGGTCACCGGGTGTTGATCGTATCCGATACCTTCGCCAGAACGACAGAAGCAGAATATCTGTCTTTGCATTTAAATAATAGAAGCCTATTCAACCGAATTAAACAGATAACATTCCTGGTGAAACTGATAAGAGAAAGAGACATAGAAGTCGTACATGCACACTCCCGAGCCTCCGGATGGGTGAGCTTCTTTGCTGCCAAAATCAGTAGCATACCGCTTGTCACAACGGTACACGGCAGACAGCACGTGCACATCTCAAGAAAGATCGTCAAGGCATTTGGAGACCATGTCATTGCAGTTTGTGAGAACGTAGAAGAGCACCTGGTGAAGGATTTGAACGTTAAGCCGGCGTATATCGAAGTTTTAAGAAATGGGATGGACCTCCGGTCGCTTAAAAACTATGAGAACATCGAATCTCCGGACAATGCGATTACCATCGCCGGACGGCTTTCCGGACCCAAAGGAGACGTGATATATCAGGTGCTGAAGCATGCCATAGTGCAGATACCTGATGTGAAAATCAATCTGGTCGGCGGGGGCGATTTTGCTCCGGAGCGTTTCACGTCCCTTGATCCGAGGATAAATCTGACCGGGCATTTGAAAGATCTGGCAGGCATAATTAAAAACAGCACCATGCTGATTGGTTCGGGGAGAATAGCCATAGAAGGAATTGCCCTGGGAGTCCCAACCATAGCGATTGGAGAGAACTGTTCGATTGGTCTTATCACGGAGTCGAACATAAAGGACGCCGCCCAGAGCAATTTTGGCGACATCGGACTCACCAAGACCGGGTGTTTTGACTTCCAGAGAGTCAGCGAAGAGGTGAAATACGCACTAAAGGCAAAACCTGATGTTTCCGCTTTGAAGAGATTTATCGAATCTGAGTTTGACCTTTCAAAGGTTGTGGATCGGGTGGAATCCATTTACACCCGAGTATCCAGAGACAAGAAAGAGATTCCTGTGTTAACCTATCACCGGGTGGTTGAGAAAAGAAAGGACGCCGGCAAAGAAGGCATCTATGTTTTCAAGAAGCGATTTGAGCGGCAAATGAAGTATCTCTCCCAAAAAGGACTCGTGCCAATCACTTTCAAGCAATATTCCAGCTACGACAAAAGGTCCATAATTCTCACGTTCGATGATGGTTACGAGGACGTTTACCGGATTGCATTCCCCATTCTCAAGAAGTATGGATTCGTGGCCGTGGTTTTCCTGGTTGCGGACAGAACCCAAAATCAATGGGACAGCGCAGAGCCTCAGGCTCGGCTTCTTTCCCCGGAAAAGATTTCGGAGATGAAGGAATACGGAATTGAATTCGGCTCACACACACTCACTCATCCGCATTTGACAGGAATAGACGAAGGTAAGGCGGAAGAAGAGATATTTGGGTCAAAGACCAAGATAGAGCAAATCATTCAAGATAAAGTGACCTCTTTTGCTTACCCCTATGGAGAATTAAACGATCAGGTGAAAGAGCTGGTCAAGAATGCCGGGTACAGATTCGCAGTGGCAACGGATTCCGGCCCCCCATTTATCGACGATGATTTATTTCGGATAAGAAGGATACAGGTATTTCCTGGCACAAGCAAATTCAGTTTCAAGCATAAAGTTTCTGGCAGTTATTTCTGGCGTAGAATTTAATCGTTTTTGCGATAACCATCTGGAACCGTAGTTCAGCCACCTCCTTCTCTTTGCAGTCCATCGACTGTTTTACTTGCTTGCTGATCATGGGTATTCTGAACTAATGCCTTCATTTTCGTACTTTTGATCTTATCTTTCAAAAACTGTATTTGATCTCTAAGTATATCTCATTTTTACCGTTCAATCGTCCGAAGGTAGTGGTGCTCTTGCCATCGATGAAACGGACACCTAATGTGAGCTCGGAATTAGCGGGGTAGTAGGAAATCTCCGGCCAGTAAACCAGTGCGTAATTATTTTTAATATCTTTGGTGTCTTTTACTTCGGCGCAGACCGTGATGGGAGTTAACTTTATTGTTTCGTCGGAATTTTTCCATTCCACACGCCCCATAAGATAATCCTCAAGGTTTCCACTTCCCCTTTCATAGAAAATGCCATGAACATATTGTCCGTTAATGTATATATTATTCTTGAAGGTGTAATCTGCTCCAAGTACATATTTAATATAGGGATTATTATCCAAAGCCATCGAAGTAACTGTCCCCATACCTAACGCTGACAGATCTGTTGTCAGTTTGACTCTTTCTGGAAAGAACAAAGCAGCTTCCGACCAGATACCCACCTTCGCTAACGAACCTGCCATATCCAAACCCAGAATGTTCATTCGGGGATACACAAGTTCATTCGAAATGTCTACTGTATCCGGGACGAGCACGGGCACGAATGTTGCTTTTCTTACCAGAGGTAACCCATCTCTTCCATGCACATAACTCAATGATAGATCATAGTCGAATAGCTTCTTTGCTACTTTGAAACCTATGGTAGTGCTTTCCTTGAGGTTGTTTCTCGGAAACGTAATATTATTATTCATGCTTCCCAGACTTAAACCAGTGGGCAGCTGTACAGGTGGAAAGAGCGCGGAAGCAAACTCGCCTCTGGGCAGGACAGCGGGGGTAAAAGTCGGTATAACTGTGCCGGTAAAGGTGAAACCTCCCTGGTACCAGGTCATCTTTATGCCATCTGAACCCATATGCCTTCCGAAATCCCAGAGATCTTCAAGGTCATACGGGTTAAGATTATCCGTAGGATTTATTTTATCTCCGGTGCCCCAGGCGATACGTTGCCTTCCGATACGGAGGTCCAGATGGCTGAAAATGAATCCGTAGAAATCTACATACGTCTCCCGGATATCCAAACCCCAGGGTGCAACCTTGTCTTTATCCGACAGATCACTACTATTCTGCACACCCGGCACTCCCCATGACCGCAGCCACACTTCACTGTATAATCTCGTTTTTTCGTCGGGTTTAACCTCGGCTTGCATATTCAGCCGGTATTCCTGCCAGGAATAATTGTTTCTTCCTTTCAGCTGAAGGCGATCATCCGTTTGCAGATATCCGCTCCAGGTAAGCCCTTGGGCAAAAAGAGAACCGCAGGAACAACAGATAATTGATCCGGTGATCACCAAAGAAGTAAGATATTCTCTGCACATAAAGCCTCGCTCTCCTTTTTTACCTGCTCAAGTACCTCTCTGTGAAGATTTCGTCAGTCAGCCCGGTATCGTATTTGACATTACTTAACGTCATTCTGGTTTTATGCTCTTCCTTTAAGTCATTCATTACCATCACGGTGGCAATCCAGTAACCGTTTATCTGTTTAACATCTTCGAAATTTAGAACCTTGCGAAGTTTCCCGGCTTGGTCATAATGCTCGATCTTCACTATGTAAAAATTGGCTGAGTTCACCCACATCACCAGTTTGGAATAATCGGTGTTGGTCTCCGGCTTCGGTTTTAGCTGCAGGACGTAATCGTTATCTTCCTCTTTGAGGAATTCCGGATTCCACTTTTCCGAATATTTTTTCCCCTCCATGTCCTCATAAGTGAAATCAGTCCCAGCGAACTTGCTGTTCTTTACGTGGGCGGCTATGCGGCGGGTCTTTTTGAAAGCGGGAAGATACAGATACATGACATCGTTCGGCAGCGAGAGAAAACCTATCCCTTTCTGGTCCGCGGGTGCGGTAAATTTTGCCGTTCTTTTATCGAACCCTTTTTGCCACATATTCATCTCCCGTAAGCTTTCCTTGCCTCCCTTATCGGTAAGAACCATTTTTATTTCCCGCATCTGGTCCTTGGGTGCGTTTTCTACCTCATCGACTTTCTTAAGGATCTGATCCGCGGTCAGCTTATTTTCAGACCAGGCTGTCGATACCGAGAGGACTAAAATCAGCGATAACATGACTACCAGAATGTTCCGTTTCATTTTTTCCTCCTTCTTTCTTTGGTTTAATTGTTTTCGTTTAATTCGGATGTATCAATTATTTCTATTAGATTATCACCTCCTTCTGTTTGCGGTGATTCGATGCCTGGAGAAGTGGATTCAACTGCAAGTTGCTTTTTGCTGCCAAATCCCACTTTGGTGAAAAGTATGGATACCGGCAAAAGCGTTAAAGCACCCGCTCCGCTGCCGATCATGGCAATTGCCACCAAAACACCTAAATTGTGGACGGGTATCATCTCGGCGAAATAAAGAGCTATAAACCCCATAGTCACGGCCAGGACATTGATACTAATTGCTTTACCCGTAGTCTGCAGTGTTTTTTCCAGTGCCGGTCTGATCTCATGCAGCTGCTGGTAAAAATGTTTATACCTCATATTGAAATGTATGGCATAATCAATACCGATTCCCAGTGCGATACTGGCAACCAGCACGGTCGCTATATTGAGGGAAATTCCCGTAAGCCCCATGATACCGAATACTAACACTACCGTGACTATATTGGGAATTAGTCCCAGAACACCGCCTAACCATGAGCGGAGCTGGAAAAACAGCATTAGAAATATAAAAACCATGGCGATCAAAAAGCTCTGCGCCTGGCTTTCCATAAGACTTCTATCCAGATTACGGTAAATAACATTTATATCCGCCTGCGTCATATCGAAAGATATGGTATCAACCGAATCGCCATTTCCGGCTGGAATCAGCTGCTGGTACATAGAAACCGGGATTATGGTTTTACTTTGTTTAAGCTCAAGGATATCGTTTCTCATATCAACCATGAAAAGAGAGTCGTTCCTTAGCTGTTCCGGCAATTGCTCCGTAACTCCCTCGAATATAGCACCGATTTTTGCTTCGTCAGGAATTTCAGAACCTGCTACTTTTTGCATTATTGCCTGAATGCCTTGCCGGTCAAAAGAAACGCCGTGCTGTCTTCTTCTGGCATCCCATCCTATGGCATCCACCGTGCGGTCAATGCGATAACTTAAAATCCTTCCACGTGCATCCTGGGACAGCGACGGTGTATCCACCTCAGCATATTTCAAACTGTTATACTTCACGTAATCATCGATTGACTTGATAAGATTATTAAGCTGTTTGACATCTATAGTGCCTACGGTAGCTCCAACCACCCCCTCACTGTTGTCTGAATTGCAAATGGTTGGCATTATTTCCTGCCCTTCGAGCAGAAACCACAGATTGGTTATTTTGTCTTTGCTGTCAGGAATGACTTTCTCATTATCGATAACATCATTCATTTCCAAAATAAGATCTGCCACGGACATGGGGGTATGCGCTATACCCTGTGCCTCGATGTATTTCTGAAACCGCTGCATCTCCTTGAGTTGCCAGGGATTTTGCATGTCGCCTTTCACCAAAACATTAACGGGCGTAGCGCCCCAAAAGTATTTTTCAATCAATTTGGTGGTTTTTCGCACTTCAGTTTGCGGTTTAAAAAAGTCTATAATATCGATTTTGTGCTCTATTCGCGGAACACCTAATATGCCGACACCAAGAAGGATAACTGTAAATGACACCACAAACCATTTTTCATTTAAAACAAAATTCCAGAATTTCCTGCTTTTACCGGCATCTTTCACCTTGCCCGGCGTATCGGCGCTTTGTTTCTTACCAGAAACATGGATATAGGAAAGAATGGCAGGAATGAAAAAGAGGGATAAAAGTAACGACAGGAAGATACCTAAAGACATGAAAATACCGAAATGCCTGATTATTGTCAAATACGTTCCAAAAATGAACGACGAAAAACCCAGTATAATGGTTATGGAAGCCAGCATGACTCTGAAACCGACTTCGCTGAACGCTTCCATTACTTCAGGCTCCTTTGACCCATACAGCGAGAAATTCTCGTTATACTTGCTTAAGATGTGAATACAGGGAGCGGTGCCGATTGCTATGAGCAGGATAGGTATTATGTCACTGATGACGCTAAAAGGCACTTTGAAAAGACTCATAGCGCCAATTGTCCAGATTACACATATAAGCACGGTACCCAGGGGTATTATAACTCCCCGTAAACTCTTGAAACTAAAAGAGAGCGTTATGACCAGCAGAAATATAACGATAGGCATTAATCGAACTAAATCTCTCCTTACAATCGACTGAATCTCTGATTGTAACACCGGTTGCCCTCCAAAATTGACTTTGCTTTGCAGGCCCATTGATTGGACTATCTGACGTAGTTCTTTGTTGATGGCAAATTTGTCTGCGTCCGGTCTGATCCGGCATACAATTAATGCCGCTTTTGCATCAGAAGACAGGATGCGGTTTCTGTATAATTCTTTGCCTAATGCATATTTTTTTATCTGGTCAAGTTCTGCCTGTGTTTCGGGAATATGGCGGGGATCGATAAGCTTTCCTATCTCAATACCGCCATCCGGGGTTTTCTTTATGTCGATAACATCCGCTATGCTGGTAACGGTCGAAATTCCCTCGACCGCTTTGAATCTGGCGGTAAGCTCCGCTATTAGCAAAATATTCTCGCTGGCAAAGACATCCTGGCAAAGAAATAACGCAACCGCCACATCGTTACTTCCAAAAACATCGTTTGTATGGTTATACAACTGGACGGCCCTGTCTTCTTTTGGAAAGAATTTGGTTATATCGGTCTCAATTCTGAGGTTTTTAATCTGGTAGCCAAAGAAAAGAGTCAGGATGACTGTCGTTATCACAATGATAAATCTGTACTTCAACGCGAACTGCACCATCTTCTTCACAAACACCTCCGTTTATTCTTAATAAACCTTGCACCATCCTTTAGTGTGTTAGATTATTTGAATTGATTCCTCATATATTCAATTTCAAGTAAAAAAAGATTATTTCGTGCAATTATCGTTTTCGCATACCGCGGATTAGGAGTTTTAACAACATCTCCCATCCCTTCTTGACTGCTCTACCTTCCTTCCGATCCATCAAAACTCTCTGAACAGAGTAATGAATGTGGGCTTCGATTAGAGCCTGTGCAGTTGCAGTCACATTTTCAACTTCGAATACTCCTTTTTCTACGCCGGCTCGGATGACTAACTCAACTTTGTTTTGGATGCGTCTGTCCTTTTCCAGACTTTGATGGATCTTCTTTCCAATATGGCGAAATCTCTGGACCCCGGTAATAAAATAATCCATCAGAGAACGATAGTTTTGAGCCATTTCACCAATCAAGTTAGAAATTGCTGTCAGCAATTCGAACAATTGTTCTTCTGGTGAATCGCTCTCGAGTTGAAGGGCATTAATCTTTGCATAATATCGATCCTCCAGTCGGACGATCATGGCGTCGATCAGAGCCTCTTTATCCGCGTACTCGTTATATAGCGTGCCAACACTGATTCCGGCAGCGCTGGCTACTTCCTGCATCGTCGTTTTATCTACACTGTAACGGGCTATAAGCGATTCAAAAGCTTGGAGAATTGCTTCTTTTCGCTTTGCCTTTTTTTGCTCACTTCTCATATTGTGCTTGTTCCCAATATTGAATAACTGAATTATATATTCATATACTCAATTATCGGTTAAGTGTTTGAGAATGTCAAGAAAAATATTAATAATTTCATAGTTATTTTCAGTTTCCCGACCCTTTTATTCTGCTAATGCCGCTTAACACAAGGGATTGCATAAGGTTAGACCTCAAGTGATAAAGCTTTGCGAAGCTGTTGTGATTGATTAAGGTACTGGACTGAAATGCGTCAACAGTAGTATCTCGAAAAAAGGAAGCTGCTTTATCTCCTCTTGGTAACGGAGGTTTATTACCTTCGTTATCCGTTTGCTTCAATCCGTTTAATCCTTCTTATCCGTTGACAGCTTCGATCAGCGGAGGCTTTATGCCTCCGCTATCCGTTCGGGCTTTCATCCATTTGATCCGTTGACTGTTTTAGCGGCGGACGGCGGACTGCCGACCGCGGACAAATCCTCATCCGTTTCATCCGTCCGGACAGATGGCCGTTGGCTACTTCAGCGGTCTCCACTCTCCGATATGCTCTGTGTAGACTTTGCATTTTCCCAGGGAAGTCCATCTTTCGTCGGAGTTGTATTGCCATTCCAGATATTCCGAGCCGCCTCCGCTTATCGTCGTAATCAGATAGCGGTTGTTTAGATTGCCGATGGCGCCTGCCTGAGCCGCTGGGCTGGGGCTGTCGCCGCCGGACGGGTCAATGGGAACCCAGCCATAGTTGGGAAGATAGACTTCCACCCAGCGATGGAAAACGTCATCGTCCGAGGCATCATCTCCTCTGATCGCCACGGAACCGACGTATCTGGCAGGCAGTCCGCTTGCGCGGCAGAGGGCGATGTAAACGAAGCTGTATTCCGAGCAGGAGCCGGTTCCTCTTTTCAGAACCGTGGGCGCAATATTCCAGCCTCCGGACAGCTCATATTCCATGTGGGCGATCACGTAATTGAATATCTTTCTGGCAATCCAGTAAGGATTGGTCTCGTTCCCCACCGCCTCTTTGGCCGATTTCTGGATGAAAGGATCGCTCAGGGAGTATTTTGTATCATCCGCCAGATATTTCTCCGAAATAGTCTTGGGGATGTCTTTCAGAGCACCCACCTTCTCCGGAAAGATGAAGTATCTCACCTTGTGGAGCTTGGTCTTGACCTTCATCCCCACGGAGACGAACTTGGTGGCTTCGAGATTCTGGAATTTGTAATGTGCCACTTTCTGTCCCCACTGGTCGGTCAAGAAATCCGTCGGCTGCGGGAAATACTCGATCTGTCCGACGATCTCTTGATTACTCAGGCTCTCCGGCACTGCCAGGTAAACGTCTAAGTCTTTGATCACCCCCGGGCCATAGTTTCTGACCTGATTGGTGTATTCCAAGAGCTCCTTCTTCTCGTCGGTACGTGAAAAAGTCTCTTTGTCGTCTATCTTGATTTTGTAGATCTTATCTGTTTGGTAATCCACATTCCACAAGCTCTTTCCATCCCAAGCCAGCCCGCGCGCGTACGGCCCGGGCGAATCAAAAAACAGGATCACGTCCCCCCTTTCCGGAGTGACCATATAGATGGTATTGCTTATCCGATCGGACACCCAGAGATACTTCCCATCGTATGCCAGCCCGCCAGGATTGGATGACGGAGCCGGTATGCTGGTAATCGTGGTCCCGTCATCCGTGCTGATTTGCTGGATTTGCTGGTTTCCAACGTCAGCCAGCCAAAGGTATTTCCCGTCCCAGGCCAGTCCTTCGGATTTCTGGGAGGGAGCAGATAGCGTTTTGAGGGCAACGCCGGTTTTCGGATCTATCTGAAAAATTAGATTCTCTTCCGCATCGACGTTCCAAAGGAACTTCCCATCCCAGGTTAAGCCCACTGGCTGAAAGCCGGGGCTTGGAAGCGAATCGACCACCTTCCCGTCGTCGGGGTCTATTTTGTAGAGCATATCCGTCTTGCGATCACAATTCCAAAGATACTTGCCGTCAAAGGTCAAGCCTGTGGGGCAGGATGCGGGAGAAGGAAAGTACTTCTCTGTGTCACCGGTGACGGCAAAAACCGATGATGCCGATACGATCATCACCCATCCTAATGCCAGCAAACTGATAATGAGATATGCTAATTTCTTCATGCCACTCTCCTTCATCAAAATGGTTAACCAATAGACATCATTTTTGCCTGAAAACCTCTCCCCCTAATCTCCCTTCCCACCATGATGGTTTGTCAGGATTTAGGTTTTTCGTAGCCGCAGACTTTAGTCTGCGAAATTGAGATGTTGAATTCCGGCGACTCTCGCCATCTAAAGATTGCGGCTACAACTTCAAAACTCAATTCTGGCACATCCTCAACCTGGAGAGGCGCGCAAAGGCAGGTGAGGAGAGACAAAGTCGGAACTCACTCTCCTAATCCTTGATATAGTATATCCACCACTTATTGTCCCTTTTATAAAGCTTGGCCTTCGTGTACTCTTTTATGCCGGTCTGTTGATCTATGAACGTCACCTCTACTTCGGCTAAGTCTCCTTCAATGTTTTCCTTGTTCACCACAATCAGTTTGTCCTGCCATTTCAAACGGGTGGCTCCGTTCCCCAGGAAATTGCCTTTTAGATTTTCTTTGAAATTCGGCGGTATCCCTTTTTGCTCTGCCTCTGAGAGCTGACTGGCCTTCTCTCTGGCGAACCTCTCTAAGTCCAGGTTGTTTTCAATGTACGCCGTGTCGGACTTGTTTACGGCTTCGATGAAATCCATCACCACCACTCGTGGGTTGGGAGTTTGGCTGCAATGGGAAAAGACAAAGAAAAGGGATAGAAGAAGGAAGAGAATGCTTTTCTTCGACATTTTGGTCCTCTTAAAGGCGGTTAAAGGTTCTTGGCAATCACGGAGGAAAAATATCCCAACGGGAATGAATGTCAACCGTTTTCTTGACAAGTTGGGGAAGGCAGAGTCCGAAGGACTTTGGAGTGTCAAGCTTCAGCCTGACCCGGAAATCCTTTCAGACACTGGTTCGCCTGAAGGCGAACACTCCAGTCTTTCCGCACGTTCCAGGTCAATTTTGAGAGAGTAGCAGAAAGCCAAGAAGGTCCTGATGACCATCGTTCAGATATGAAACTCCACCACGTGCCCGTCCTTTAGGATAAAATCCTTCTGCACCATCTGTCCCTCGAAAACCCCCTCACCCCAGACCCGGGCGAACTTCAGGTTACTGGCAAAATCCTTGTGGATGGCTCTGGCCGCATCCAGAAGCGTGCTGCCGACTTTCAAGATCACCGGGTCCTCAAAATCCGCTTTCTTCCCCGGGGTCTTGGTATATACTCTAAGGATCTGAAGAGAATCGAAGATGAATCTCTTCAGCCCCTCTAAGTTTGTCTTCTCCTGGGCAGAGATCAGAAAGATAGCCAGCTTGTTTTGATATGATTCCTTCAGAATGCTTGAGTTCATGTCTGAAAGCGGCGAATCTATCTTGTTTCCCAGAATCATGGTTTTCTTTCGGGCAATCCCATCCAAAGGATTGACCTCTCCCTCTTGTGACTCAAGCAGTATTTTGTATTCCTGCAGTTTGTGAAACACCGTCAGAGCCTCTTCCAACATGCTGTCAGATCCCAGATCCACCACCAGACAAACCAAATCGGCGCCCCGGATTATCCCCGCCAACCAGGGCTCCATGAAGTCCGCGGCGATCGGGGGAGTGTCAACCAGTTGTACCTGGATATTCTCAAAGGGCATCATCCCGCAGAGGGGCTTGGTGGTAGTGTAAGGATAGGCTGCGACCTCCGGCGTGGCATGGGTGAGGGAGGTCAATACCTGCGATTTACCAACATTCGGAGGGCCGATCAGCACCACTTGAGCCGCCCCTTCTTTTTCTACGAAGTACTGATCTCCTCTTCTGGAGGTCTTCTTTTTCTGCTGAATTTCCTTGTTGAGCTTGGAGATTTTGGCTTTGACATCCGCCTGAAGCTTGTCCGTCCCCTTATGCTTGGGCATGATGGCAAACATCTCATGCAGAATCTTGAGCTTCTCCTGTAAGTCTTTTGCCCCCCGGTATCTTCTTTCGGCTTCGTAATATTGAGGAGGTAAGTTGGCTGGCATGGGGGAATGCCCCTCTTCCTGGCCTTCCGTTCAATCGGAGATGGATTTCTGATTCTGAATCGGCAGGACCAAAATCTCCGGTCTAAGACTCACTTGCTTTGCTGATTCTTCCGTCACGTGCCGCGGGAAAACAACTCTTTCTCTGCAGTTTGAAAGCCACAGGGACGCTCGGGCCTAAAAGTCTCCTTTCAGAAAACTCTCCTGCCGGGCCAAAGCTCTCAGATGATCTCTCTCCCACGCCACCAGGAATCGGAAAAGCGATTTTAGCTCCGGGTGCCCTACGGCTTTGGCATTCTTGGCGTAGAACTCAATGGAGTTCCTCTCCAAGAGCTGCGCAATCCTCAGGGCAGATAGGGCAAAGTGGCCTTCTTTGATCTTTCTTTTGAACTTAGCGGAAAAGATGGGGTCCTTTGACGCTTTTTTCGGTGTTTTTCTTTGATGTCTTTTTCGATCAAGCTGGTACTCGCTCCTATCTTTTATCGCGAGATATAATCCTTTCAGCATGCTCCCGTGATCCAGCTCATCTTGCGCCAGCTCAAGAAATGCCTGGATTCCTTTGGAATCTTTGGTTCTCTCCGCCGCCATCTGGTAAAAATGATAGCCGTCGCTTTCCACCTTAATGGCGTCTTTTAGAATCTTCAATAGCTGCGCGGGTTTCTGCAACATCGCGTCTTCCTTTCAGGGTTTGGTGATTATGATCGTGACCCAGACTGGCACTCCATGGATCTCGCTGCCGAGAGGATTATCCTATTCAAAAGGGGTAAAATCGAGCTTCCGTCCAGTAGTCCTCCTGCAGGAGCTTTTGTTGCTTCACCAAAACCCTCAGATGTTCCCCTTCCCAATCGGCTAGATAGTCGAAAAGGGTCTTGATCTCTTTATTCTCGCTCTGGTTGGCGTGTCCTTTGTAGAACTCAATTGAGTTCTTCTCCAGCAAGATTCCAATGGAGAGGGCGGTCATCTCAAAATGTGCCTGATTGATCCTCTGCTTGAACTCCTTGGAGAAGATGGGGCTTTCCGAGGTGGTCTCAAGGATGTGCTTGATATCCTTCACCTCATCCAATCTGAACGCACCTTTTCCCTGGATGCTCTCATACAGGCTTTTGAGAATCTGCATGTGATTGGTTTCGTCCTTGGCTAAGGAGGCAAAGACGTCTCTGCCTTTGGCATCCTGGGTCTTCTCCTCAGCCAACCGGTAAAATTGGTAACCGTCATTTTCCACCCTGACGGCATCCTGCACGATTTTCAGGAGTTGCTCTTTGCTTTCCATTGATTCTCTCCATGGTTTGAATCGCCGTGCACAATATAGATGCAAGCTTCAAGGTTGTCAAGCCTGATCCAGCTTTCCGGCTGCCAGGGCAGCCGGAGCCAGCACCTAACTTGAGTTTGGTGCCGTTTCTACCAACAGAACCCAAAGTCTGAGTGAAGGCAGACACGCCGGGCTTAACTAATAGGCTCAGAGGTTGAGCAAATGTACTTTGCCTTTTCCGGGAGTTATCTCGCCGATGCGATAGGCCGACTCCTTCGACGACGAAAGCCGGGTGAGAATTCTGCCGGTTTCACTTTTCGATGCCACCAGAACCATTCCCATTCCCATGTTGAAGACTTTGAACATCTCTTCGGCGTCTATGTCGCCTTGGCTCCGGATTAGCTTGAATATCGGCGGTATTTTCCACGAATCCGCCAGAATCTCGGCATCGCAATTGGCGGGTAAAATGCGATTGAGATTTCCCTGGATTCCGCCCCCGGTGATGTGCGCCATCCCCTTTATCTCAAATTCGTCGAGAAGAGACAGAATCACCGATGCGTAACAGCGGTGGATCTTCAAGAGCTCCTTTCCCACCGTCGTCTTCAGCTCCTTCGCGTAATCATTTGTCCCCAGGCGTGCTACCTCGAAGAGCACTTTGCGCGCCAGTGAATATCCGTTGGTGTGAAGGCCGCTCGATTCGAGTCCGATTACCTGATCCCCCGGGCGAATGCGCGAACCGTACACGATTTTCTTCTTCTCCACCACCCCGACGATGCATCCAGCCAAATCGTATTCCCCTTTTTGGTAGAATTCAGGCAATTCCGCCGTCTCGCCGCCTACCAGAGAGCATCCGGCTTTCCTGCAGCCTCGGGATAAACCTTTCACTATCTGCTCCACCACTTTTGGGTATAGTTTTCCCATGCCGATGTAATCGAGGAAAAACAGAGGCTTAGCGCCATGCACCAGTATGTCGTTCACGCAATGGTTGACTATGTCCTCCCCTACGCTGTCGTGCTTATCCATCATGAAAGCCACTTTCAGTTTCGTCCCTACCGAATCCACGCTGGATATCAATACGGGATCCTCATATTCATTCGCCTTGAATGCAAAGAATCCCCCGAAGCCACCTATCCCCTTCACCACTTGGGGAGTGAAGGTGGACCGAGCCAATTGCCTGATTTTTCTCTTCGCTTTATCCGCAGACGCGATGTCTACCCCAGAGCTTTTGTAGGTAAGCCTTTTCTTCACGATTTCAATTCCTTGGTTGGGTCCCGGCTTTTCCTCTCTTAGGGCGACCACGAAAGTGGCCACTACATCCAACGCGGTTCAGGTGTGGGGGAAGCGCTCGTCGCCTCCCCCGAAAGGGAAAACCTCCGGAACAATCTCACAAAAGCATTTGGCCGTTTATCTCCAAGTGGAAGTGCAGTTCCAGAAACTCTGCCGCCCGACGGCAGATCAGCATACGGGACAAAAAGATTTCGAAATACTCCATCACCTGGGATACGGAGGTGTCAATCTTAATCTCCAGGGTGACGATCTTTTTCTCCGCATCCACCCTCAAAAACGAGCTTTTCGCCGCATAGTTCACCCGGTCGTGAATATCCTGTTTGATCATCTCTAAGGTGCGCACCCGAGAGCTGTGCACGTCGGACTTGTCCGCCAGAATCACCGCCGCGGAAATGTCTGAGACCGGCTGACCGTCCTTTTCGTCATGGTTTCCGATGGCAGCTATTATCTCCAATACGTCCTCTATGGGCATCTCCATTTCCAAAAGAATCGAGTGAGCCAGAATGGCGGCAGTCTGGGCGTGATAGTCTCGATTGATCACGTTTCCGATGTCGTGCAAATAGGCGGCGATGGCGGCCAAGTGCGCCCGTTTCTCCGGATGTTTCAACCTGATCAATATGTTGAAAGCGATATTGGCGGCCAAGCTGGCGTGCCTCTCACCATGCTCGGTATACCCGATCACCCCCAGAAACTCATCCGATTTCTTGATCAAGAGCTTCACCTGCTCGTTTTTCTTGACATCGTCTACGGTAAACATCGGTGCTCACCTCTTTGAAAGCTTGTCAGATCAGACCTATCTTCCGGCCCAACGCGTAAAAGGAACTCGCTCATTTGCGCTTCCGGGTTAGAGCATACCCATGGGGTCGACATTAATAGTTATACGAACTCCTTTTCGATTTCTTAGGTTTTCGTCGGCGACCAAAAGGTCTCTTATCAAACTACCTGTGGATGTGGCATTCTTAGTCTTCACCAACAACTGCCAGCGATGCTGATTCTTGATCTTCGATAGCGGCGCCGGTGCGGGACCCAGGATTTCCACCTCTTTGGTCCCTTTGAGCTTGACCTTTTGTTTCAGCCTGCGGGAGAAACTCTGCGCAGAGGCAGTGACGTGGCCCAGGTCGCTTCCGGAGATGAGTATCAAAATCAGATGCTTGAACGGAGGATAACCCAGCTCTCTGCGCTGTTCCAGCTCTCTCTGAAAGAATGAGACAAAATCATGCGAAGACGCCAGCTGGATGGCCCATTCCTCCGGATAATAAGTCTGAATCACCACCTCTCCTTCACGCTTTCCTCTTCCTGCTCTTCCCGCCACCTGAGCCAAGAGCTGAAAGGTTCTCTCCCTTGAGCGAAAATCGGGAAGATCCAAGCCTAAGTCAGCGGAGATCACTCCCACCAGTGTTACATCCGGGAAATCCAGCCCCTTGGTGATCATCTGGGTCCCCAGAAGGATATTGAATTTCTTTCTTCCAAAGTCGCTTAAGATTCTTCGGTGGGCGCCCTTCTTCAAGGTGGTGTCCAGATCCATTCTCTCCATCCCCGCCAGCGGAAAGTCCCTCTTGATTTCCTCCTCGATCTTTTGCGTTCCCATCCCCTTGTACATGAAGCTGAAACCGTGGCAGTTCGGGCAAAGCTCCGGTGCCCGCCTGCGGTAGTCGCAGTAGTGACATCTCAAGGAAAAATCGGTGCGGTGAAAAGTCAAGGTTATGTTGCAGCGGGGGCATTTCTCGATATATCCGCAGTCTTGGCACTTAACAAACGTGGAAAAACCCCGTCGATTCAAAAACAAAAGGGCCTGTTCTCCCTTCTCCACCCTGTCTTTTAGTAGCGATGACAGACTCCTGGAGATAGCATTTCTGTTCCCATCTTTCCTTTCCTGAATCAAATTGACGATCTTGACGTCCGGGAGCTTCTGTCTTTCAACTCTTTCCGCCAACTCGCATAGTGCATATTTCCCCTTCTGCGCATTGTAATAGGACTCTAAGCTGGGAGTGGCTGAGCCTAAGATGACCACGGCACGGTTCAATTTGCCCCGCATCACCGCCACGTCTCTGGCATTATATCTCGGGGCAGGATCATCCTGTTTGTAGGAAGGATCGTGTTCTTCGTCCACTACGATCAGCGCCAGATTGGGGAAAGGAAGGAAAACTCCCGATCTGGCTCCGACCACAACCGGCAGGTCGCCGTTTCTGACTCGCCTCCAGGTGTCGAACCTCTCCCCCGCCGACAACCTCGAATGAAAGCATCCTACCTTTTCATAGAAATTGGCTTTGAACCTGGAGATGATCTGGGGGGTCAGTGCTATCTCCGGCACCAAAATCAATGCCTGCTTTCCGTCTTCCAGAACCTCTTTGATCGCCTCTATGTAAACTTGGGTTTTGCCGCTTCCCGTGACTCCGTGAATCAAAAATGGGGAGTACACGGCTTTTCTGAGAGCTTCCCTAACTCTGGTGAATATTTCTTGCTGCCCTTGGTTGAGGCGGCTCTGCGGTAACTGCGGCAAATCCAACCCCCAATCGCTCTCCCTGACTTTTTCCACTTTCCCCAATTCAATCAGCCCTCTTCTCTCCAAACCCTTCAGCGCGGATGGTCCTGCCTGGTGTTGATGAACCAGCGCAGTCCAGGAAAGCTCTCCTCTGTTTGCCACCAGCAACTGCAAACACTTGGCTTGAGCCAGGGATTTCTTTTCCAACGCATCCACAGCCAACTCCCAAAGCCCACTATCCTTGGAACTCCTGTCGAAATTCCTCAGCCTCACCATCTTCTCATACCTGACGCTCACTCCTGGCTTGTCCAGACGCTCCGCGATTTGAATTTCGCCTCGCTGACTGAGATCATAAATGTCCGCGTATAGACCTTTTGTCCCGAGGGTTCGCGAAAGCCAAGAAAGCTTCCTCTCCTGGCCATCATCCAAAAGCTCCAATATCCCTTCCTGCCGTGAAGAGAGACCCTCTGTTGATACCGGAGCCCCGACAATAGAACCCAAATCAGCTCCCCACTTCTGAACCTTGATCCTGAGCCCTGAACCCTGGCCCCCTCTTCTCACCCACATCTGGCTCTTGAGCATAAGCTCGGACGGGATGGCTGCCCTAAGGGTTTCACCCCAGGAACAAAGATAGTACTCGGAAACCCACTTAGTGAGTTCAAGCATCTCTCTTGAGAAAAGAGGATATGGATCCAACAGATCTATGATGTCTTTGATGTTGGATACGGGAGAGGTTTTGCTTAAGTCGACCACGAAGCCGGTAACGGTCTTCTTTCTCAGCTGGACCAATACTCTGAATCCCGGGGCGATCTTTCCGTCAAGATGCGCGGGAATCCGATATGTGAACGGCTCGGAGAAAGAGAGCGGCAAGGCCACTTGGGCAAACACAGAAGCTTCCTATTCTAAATGGGTTACCTCTTCAGCAACCATTGAATGTAAGACAGTTTTGGAAAGATGTCAAGCAAACCCAAAGACATTTGGTCTTTCTAAACTAAGGTCCGAGGGAGCCAAAAAAACGGGATGTTTTCGAGCTTTGACCAGGCAATCCTAAAACAGAGACCTGTGGGATTACCTGGATGGCGCTTCCCATCTAACTTCGCTTTGTCGTTTCCCTCAAAGAAGCATGGAGAGAATCGCAGACATTGTCTGGTGCGGATCAGTAAACCGTCTTTCCGCCAAGGCGGGAAACCTTGCTGCTCCAGAAATCTTCCGTTTTGGGACCCAGCCAAAATGAGATGCCGCAAAGGACAAACCCGGCCAGAAGATCGACCACGTAATGATGGCGAAGGTAAATGGTGGCTAAAAGCAGTCCCACACCGAAAGGAAGAAGTGTCCAGAAAAACCAGCGTAAGTACTTGAAGGCGAAAAGGAGAGAAAGAACCGTTATCGCAGAATGCAAGGAGGGGAAAGCGCAGCGACTGGTGGAAGGGAAGACGTTTATGAGCTTCATTGAGGCATCCAACAGGGGGCCATGTAGAGAACGGGTGAATTGCGGAAGCAGCGTGTACCGAGGGGGGGCGGCAGGGAAAAGGATGTACCCGAAATAGCCCAGATAAAAACAGAAGATGACGGAGACTAAGGTATAGCGGAATTCCTTATATCTTTTCTGAAGATAAAGGACTAGGGCCACTATGGGAGCAAAAGCAAGATACATCGCGTAGCAAAAAGAGAAAATCGTGGTGAGATAAGGATGGATAAACTTCTCCGCCCAGACACAAGGTTGAACCCCGAATAAAAAAGCATCCGCTCTTATGAGAATATTATGGACGTCATGCGGATTGACAAAGTGCACCGTGTCATGCAGGTTTGTGTAGATGGCGATGGCATAGCCGAAAGGGAGGCCGTCGCGCAAAAGCCTCCACTCCGGTTTGTACTTGGCAATCAGCCACGCTATTCCCAGGGCAATCAGCACCGCCACCAAGCGAGCCACTCCACCGGAAAACCGACGGGGAACATCCCCCTGGGCCTGAAAGAACAAGAATGCCTTTAAGGTAAAGTAAGTGACTGGCGCCAGAAAAAGGATGGCAACAAATTCCTCGAAACGGAAGAAGAAAATGATCTTCTCAATCTTTTTCTTGATTTCCATTCCGCGAGACAAAGAAACGGTGCGGGCTGAGTTCATGTGATCTCTCTATGCTAATGTAGGGTTGAATCTCAGAACGAGTTTGCTGATCCCTAATCCAGACGGCATCTTTTCTTGTTTCTTTGATCGTGCCGTCCGGCTGTGCAAAGTTAGGTTTTCAGGAATCAAAGTCAAGAAGAATGTTAGGAAATGAAGAGGCAGAACAGACGGACGGTTCGGACATGCGGAGTGGCAGAGCAACTCGGGTTAACATAGGAGGTTCCTATTCTTATCGGTTTGACTTCCCCGCAGCTTTCTCTAATTTGGAGATGATCTGAAGGGGTATCAAGCCACTACATGGGGCAAGGGATTGAATACGCAGTCTTCAGTAGCGTCAGAAGCTCCACTCTTCCGTCTTTAGCGAAATCCTGGCTACTGATTCTCCAAAAGGTGTCAGGACTACGGTCCTGACACAACACAAACACGAGGAACGTAGATCAATCGCTCCACCTCTGTTCGTTTTGCGGCGTGACGACTATTGCTGATTTCCCTGCGACCGGGCATTTGGTTTCGCAGATTCCGCAGCCTATGCAGAGGTCGTCCCTTATGTAAGGGCGTTTTACCAGCCTCTCGGACCCGTCAAAGTGGACGACCTTCTCCTGTTTCAATTCTATGGCCTTGGCGGGGGTCGGGCAATGCTCCTGGCATACCAGGCAATTCTCGTTCTTGTACCAGGGGATGCATCTGCTTCTGTCTACATAGGCCAGTCCAATTACGGTCTTTTTCTTGGTCTCCAAATCGAGAACGTGAATGGCATCCGTCGGGCAGACTTGGGTGCACAGGTTGCAGTTGAACTCACAGTAACCATATCGAGCCACCCCAATTGGAGTCCACAGCCCCTCTAACCCTCCCTCCAACAAGGCGGGCTGCAAAAACCTCCCGGAAGTTGAACACACCTTGGCGCACTCGTGACACCGTATACACCGATCTAAGAATTCGTTCTCCTCTCTGGACCCGGGCGGCCGGATAAGATGAAACTTGGAATTCCGACTCACAAAACTGGTCTTTAGAACTCCTACCGATACTAAACCGGCGGCGGCCGAAGTCAGAAGCCTCCTTCTGCCGAGATCCAATCTGTAAGGCTGGACCTTACCCTTGAAATCAATACTCGTGACGTTCCCTGGGCAATCTTTCACGCAGTCGTAACATTGAACGCACTCCCCGTAATCTGTCAGCCTGAAATCTGTTTTTATGGCACCCATCTTGCAGACGTCTTGGCATACAGAGCAATCTGTGCAATCCGTTCTGACTCTTCTCTTCCAAATCTGGAATCTCGAAAAGAAGGCAAGAAAAGCCCCCAGAGGACAAAGGTTTCTGCACCAAAACCGGCGAGACACAAATTCTGCAGCCAAGATGGCCAAAAGGATCAGCAATATCCAGCCAGACATCCTGAAGAACATAAGCTGGTCGGGCAATAGCGTCGAGGAGAAGAAATTCTGCGCATTGCTCAGCCCATCCTGAAGCCAAGTGATTCGAAAGCCCAAGTCGAACACTGTGCTGGATAGCAACGTGATGATCGGCCAAACGGACAAAGTTATGGATCTGGTGAAAAGAGCGATCGGATCGAAAAACCAGAAAAGCTGGGCCGAAAAAACGGCTCCTGCCAGCAGAAAGACCAGCACCATGTATTTTAAGTATTTGAGCCTGGTGTAACTTCTTCCTACTTTGTTCTTGAAAATGAAGCTGGTTACGTCCAAAGTGGTGCCCAAAGGACAAACCCATCCGCAAAAGTATCTTCCCAGAGGAATAGTAAGGGCCAAAACCAGGAAGGCCCAAATGAACGTTCCTATGAATGCACGCGCAGAAACCATGGAGGAAAGCCCAATCAAAGGATCCATTCGCAGGAAGAGATCGACTGGAATCCTGATCTTCAGTGGATAACTGGCGGCGAGAAAAAGGAAAACGAAAAAGAGAAGAAAGAGTACCTGTGAAACTCGTCGAGTGGTCTTCAATATCTGCCCCTGGTCAATTGCGGCAAGCGCAGGGGTGATTCATGTGGAATATCCCGCCTCAGGCGGGGAATCGCCCCTACAAGAGCTACTTCACGCCTACCATCTTTATATTTAACTTGTTCAAATCAATTTCGCCCAGCCCGAACTTGTTGGACTTAACCACATACCCCAAATCTGTCGGCTTCATGCTAAATAGGGTTGTTCCGTAAGCATCCACGCTGGCAATCTGTGTGCCGGCGATGATAGTCTTTTTCTCCCGGACGTCTTTTAAGCTACCTCCCTGCGGACCATTGTTGACCAGTATGCGGTAGGCATCCAAAATCGTCAGCTGGGGTCGGACAAAATTCGCCAGATCGGCTAAGTTGTCATCCAAATTCCAGTGAATCTGTCCCCGATCGCCCCCCATGATTCCCATCAGGTTCTTGATTCCCATGGTCAGCTTGGACGACCCGTGGTCTTTGGCAATGGGGACGTTTATCAAAAGGTCTGCTTCCATCGCCGGCTTATACATAGGCCACTCCTTCAGGACTTCACCTTTTGGAAACTTCATTTTGGAAAAACCGGTGTCCACCATAAAACTGACCTCTGCTCCCGCGTCGGAAGCGGCTTTCTTGATGCCGGAATTCTGGTAACATCGGGATGGGTTGTTGCACGAGCGGTCGAAAACCTTCACTTTCTTGGCTCCGGCCTGAAGACACATCCTCACCACCTCTGCCACCACCTCCGGGTTGGTGTTGGCGGCTTGCTCCGGGCTTCGATCCCAGCCGATGTTGGGCTTCACCACGACCACGTCTCCTTTGGAGACGAATCTTTTCATCCCACCCAGAAGCTCAACTGCTTGACGGGCTAATGAGGCCGGGTCACCATTGGTTACTACTGCTATGTCCGGAAAGCTCTCTTTTTTCTCCAACGTTTGACCCAGAAGCTCCGGCAAGCCCAGATGCGATAATCCCAGAGCAACGCCAGTCCCCAAAGATACCCGGATGAAATCCCGTCGAGTGATTTTGTCTTTCATGTTGAAATCCTCACATCGCAGTAACTGTCCAACGGTCAAAAGGCTTTGAATTTCTGCAAAATAGAAAACCTCAGCGGACCTATCTGGATCCACCTTGATCCAGTGAGCGGTTCACACGATCTAGGAGCCAGAGGATATTTTTTCTGTTTTTTCCTTCGAAAATCAAAATTAGATAATCTCTTTTTAAGTCCATCCCCACCAATTCTCTTTCCTTGTTCTCAAATATCTTATCAGGACTGCGGGAGTTCTCTCGCGGGTAAAGTGCCTGCATACGTTCTTCTGCTCCCCTGACCTTGGTGGTGTCGGGATATCGAACCAAAAGAAGCTTCAGGCTGTCGTCACCTGACTGGAAATCTGCCAGAGCGCAGTTAGTCTGCATGTCTAAACCGAGGATGTTCTGGTCCGTAAAAGAGTACAGGTTATTCAGAATAATCTGTTTGTGAAAAAAACGGATCGAGCCGGCCACCAGACTATCTGACGGCACCGCCGAAACCATCAGCGGAAGCTCTCCCTCTCCCTTGATCTTCTTATCAATTTGCCTCCCCAGTTCCAGGATGATCTCTTTCCTGCTTCCCTCAGGCTCCAAAATCCTCACAAAAAAAGGCCCCTTCCAGAATCTCAAGAGACCGTCAATATACGCCCCGGTCCGACCAATACCTATCTCTTCTCCGTCTTGATCCAGAGAGAAAACGCCGTACGCATCCTCAGACGAGTTCATCTGCCAGATCTCCAGGGTTATGGATTTCTCCTGCACGGAATCCTGGATTTTGGGCACATATTTCTGGACCACCAATTGCCTGAAGTCATATGTCAGATAGACCTCTGCCCCTCCGTCAATGTAATCGAAGAGATTCTTCCGATTATATCTCTGCACTGCTTCCGACTTGATCCAGTCCTTCGGGGCGTCGGGAAGAAGCCCTGCCAACCGGTCTGCACCGACCGTAAGCCGACAAATAGACAAGCAAATGAACAATGAGAAAAGAACGATTTTTGGATTCTTTGCCATGAACGAAGGAACTTGATTCTTCGTGGACTGTTTTCACTTGGTACGACTCGGCTATCTCTAACCTTCATGCCCTGCGCCGAGCCACTGGTTGAAGAGTGCGCTGATATAACCAAAAGAGCCGAAGAAAATCAGAACCCCAATGACCACCAACAATAAGCCGCTTATGATCTCTATGGTGCGGAAGTGCTTCTTCACCCACCCGAAAACGCCCAAAAAAGTGTTGAAGCTCACCGCGGTTACGAAGAAGGGAATCCCCAGCCCGAGAGAGTAAGACAGAAGCAGCACGATACCTTTGCCCACTGTGCCCTGATTGGAGGCCATCAAGAGAATCCCGCCAAGAATCGGGCCGATGCACGGAGTCCAGCCGAAGGCAAATGCCACGCCGACTACAAAGGAGCCTAAAGGGCCCAAGGGTTTGCTTCGAGCATGGAATCTTTTCTCATAATTCAAAAAAGGAATCTTAAACACCCCCATGATGTGCAGTCCCAGAATTACGATGACGGCTCCGGCTATTTTGCTGAAAAGAGCGAGTTTGGACAAGAGAAACTCTCCCACGAACGTGGCCGAAGCACCTAAAGCAGTGAAAACCACGGAAAATCCCAAAACGAACAACAGCGTGCTCAAGCTCACTTTCTTTAGAGCTTCAGACTTCTTCTCTCCGCCTTTCATCTCCTCCACCGAGACTCCGGAGATGAAGGAAAGATAACCGGGGATCAATGGAAGAACGCAAGGCGAGATGAACGAGATTAATCCTGCGGTAAAAGCTGCCAGAAGAGAGACGTTTCCCACGTGATCCTCCAGGGAGCGGGTTAGAATATCCAGATTGTCACCGGAAATCTCGGCAACGGACGGCACGGAAAAAGGAGGGTCGGGAGTGGAGGAAGGAAGGGTCTGTTCGTGCGAAAATGAGCCAGAGATTTCACGTCTCCAAATTCCTTTTTCTGTGTTCCTGGTTGCGCGCGGTGTTTACTTATCGTTACGAATGTTCAGGGGGAAAATTTGAAATGCGGTGGTCATGCCGGGGTCGGCACGGATCGTCGCATTGGCGACTGTGATCTTCAGGACAGGGTAAATTCCTCATCCCTCATGGCTCTTTGCTAATTTTGCGATCTCCTCCCGGATGATTCCCTCCAAAAACTCCGGGCTTATCTTCTTTGTCACTTCCAGGGCCACCCTTTCCGATAGTTTCTCGGTTAAGTCGGCAAGCACCTGATTGAACCGGGCCGATTCCGTCTTTTCCTCTGCACCTGATTTGATGGAAGTGAATCTTTCCGCTCCGGTTTCTACGGATTCCTCTGATTCGTCGAGTTCCCGTCTCAGATCTTCCACGAACTCCTCAAATCCCTTCTCCCGGACGGGCATTTCCGGAGTCCCTTCTTTCCTCTGATGGTCTGGTCTGGGTGCGGATTGGACCGATGCGCCGGACGATTTCTTTTTTATGGCTGCGGCCTTTTCTCCGAAACCTGAAGCCGCCTTTTCTTCTTCTTGGGTTTCCTTCTGCAGTTCGGACATAAACCATTCAAATCCGTGAACTCCCCCCTCGTCCGAGGGAGGAGCGGACAGCTCCGGGTTCTCCATGACATCGCTGGTCTGAATTATGTCCAGACCGCCATCGGATCCCTCACTCCGGGCCGGAATGGTGGTCTTTTTAGTTCCTTTGGGGTGCGACGCACCCGATTCTCCGGCGACTTGATCTTGACTTGCAGGTTCCGGTGCAGGGGCGACATGGGCACTAACGCCATCGGATGACGAACCCTCTCTGCCTCGCAGCAAATCCTGCACCTGGTCAAGAACCTGCTTGGAGCCAAAGGGTTTGATTATGAAGGCGTCTGCACCGGCCAGTCGTAGTTCCGGCTCTCTTTCTACTTCATCCCCGGATAGAAGGACAATCACCGGAATATCCTTCGATTCCTGATTCTGCTTCAGCCTTCTGCACACCTCTTCACCTTTGGACCCGGGCATGGACTCATCCAGCAGTATCAGGTCGGGCTTGTCGGAATTGACTATCCCCAAGGCCTTAGCGCCATCGTCGGCCAAGAGCACGGCATAGCCGTGTTTTCTCAACAGAGAGTCGGCTACTATTCTCACCGTAGGACTGTCATCCGCCACCAGAATCTTTTTGGACATGAGATCGCCTCAAAAGAATCGTCAAAGCCCGGTTATAGACTCACCTTTGCAGAGCTTCGCCTCCCATTCGGTCCGTTTATCTTCTTATCTTTTTTCGGATTGCTCGGACAGAAGCTGGCTGGCCTGCTCTAAGGTTTTCCTCTCCTCTCTGGTTAGATTGCTGTAACCCACCTGGTTGATCTTGTCTAATATTTGATCCACCCTCTCCATCAATCTCCGTTTTTCTTCTGTTCTTCTATTCAAGACTTTCATTCGATGCCTGTGCTTCAAGTCCCTGAAACGATCGAGGTGACTTGATAATTTTAGGAAGGCAGGAGTTTTCAGGTCAGCCCTTATGTACAAATACCCAACCAACATTCCCCCTAAGTGGGCAAAGTGCCCGATACCATCGGAGGTGTGCCTGAAGGACGCTAAGAATTCAACCACGACAAAGAAGATCACCAGATATTTGGCCTTTAGGGGGAAGATGAAATACAGATAAATCGGTCTATCGGGGAACATCACGGCGAACGCAACCAGAATCCCGAAAATGGCTCCGGAGGCTCCGATGGTTGGTACGCCGGAGTTATAGGAGAGAAGGAAGGTGAACAGCCCGGCCCCAACTCCGGTGAGAAAGTAGTATTTCACGAACTCCCTGGTTCCCCAGGTTCTTTCAATCTCGCACCCGAACACCCACAGGGCAAACATATTGAAAAGAATGTGAAACAGCCCCCCGTGGAGAAACATGTAGGTGACCAGCTGCCATACAAATCCATTTCGCACCAATGTCGGGGTCAGTCCCAAGAAATAGATTAGATCCGAACCCCACAAGTACTCTAAGACGAAGATCCCGACATTCGTCAGAATCAAATACTTCACCGCTTTGGTCATCCCCCATGGTCCAAAGCCATAAGTCCGGTCTTCGGAGTAGCTCATATACTTATCTATCGGAGAGCCTGACAGTTTATTTAAAACAGAATCAGAGTCCGTGTCCTTCACCGGAAGGTGAACCTTCGCGGAGACTTACAGAGTCATCTACGTACATAATGGTCTCTTTTGTGCGAATCTTTCTACCTGGACTTCAGGCAATTGCCTCGCTCAGACGTCACCACCAGACTCCGGGGGTTACGAGGTCGAACCGTCTGAAAGAACTGACCGGAAACGTAACCTCAGAGTTTTTCACAGCATAGATACGATGTGACCTCGTCTTTCAATCTGAAACATTCGAAGGCAAAACCCAGTCCCCCCCAAGGCGACCGACCAGCCCTGGTTCGCCCCGTAATCTACTTGTCTCGCCTCCTTTCCGATTTCCCGGGAGCAAGAAGCTCTAACCAGGGTAGCGGAAGTCGGCCAAGCTGCGTGCTGTCAGAAATGAGTTTGTCGCGGGCAGCCAAAAACTGGCGGATTCATTCGCAATTTTTGACGAGTCGGTTTCGCCCTGAATCATAATGGGTTAGTTGAAACTCGGTTGAGCCGCCAAATGCTGACACGCAATTCCTTGCGAAGCACAGGATCTGTTGGAGCCGAGACGGCGGACATCCTATCATTGTGTGGAGTAAGACATTACGAGTCAATATCTTAGCGACGCCGGAAAAACGGGGTACGGTTCAGGTTTTGGCGCAGTTTTTGCCATGCTCACAGGTGAGGTGTGATACGCATATTCACCAATGGGTTCTCGTGGTTCTTGTTTTTCAGGAGGTGGACGATGAGAAAACAAATCGCAGTCATGGCCGTGGTCTTAGGAGTCTTGCTTGCGAGTTGGGGACCATGCTATTCAGGGTGGGGACCTAGGGCGGGCAGATACGGACTGGTAGTAATTGAGGCCCACCCCTGGGGTGAGGAGCCTCACACCACCAACGTCCCCAGTTGTGACCGTCGCAGCCCAGGCGGAGATCTGCCGAGCCTGATTTCGGTCCCTGCGCTCACTAATTTCACTGTTCAGTTTTATCTCAAGCACGTCGTCAAGAAGGCGGCAAGAGCGCAAAGCTCAGTCAAAGCAAGAGCGAAATCAGACTAATCCTCCTTTCCTATGGTGCAAAAGATGGAGACGCAAGCTCATAGCATCAAATCTCCTTCCAAGGCGAGGATTGAGCTGATCAGGTCTCTGGTTCAAAAGGGGAAGTTCTCAGAAACGATCAAGGAAATACGGAAGGCGGAAAGAGAACCGGGATCTGAGTGGACGCAGGCGGAGAAGGGCGACATATGCTACTTAGCTTCAATCGCCCTATGCAACCTTGGAGGTTATAGAGATGCGCTGGACAGGGCCACTTTAGCCTACGAGATATTCAGGGACACTTCCGAAAACCAGAAGGTGGCGCAGATCCAGCATAGACTGGGTAAGATCTATCTGAGCCTGGGTGACTTGAGGAACGCAGAGCTTTATGTTAGGGATGCCATAACCACCTACCGCCGGATCGCAGATCCGGTGGAAATGCTAAAATCCTATAATCTGCTGGCCCGGATTTACTTTGTCCGGTGTGACTTCCAGAAGTCGATAGAATACCTTAGCGACGCCAAGGAGTTAGCCGAGAGAGCTGGTGATCTCGGAATGGCTGCGATAAGCTGCGGAAATCTCGGCAGAGTCTACATCCTGATGGGAGATTGGCGAAACGCCGAAAGCCACCTGGAGGAGAGTCTGGCCTTTAGCGAAAGAAGCGGTGATAAGCTCAGTCTCTGTAGGGATATGCTGTCTTTGGGCTTTACGGCATGTCTGCGAAGAGATTTCCAGAAAGCTCGGGATCTGTTGTCCCGGGCCTTTGATGTTGCCAAAAGCAGCAATTACGTCAGAGAGCTGGCCATATACTACGAGTATGCCGGTCAGTTAGCCTTCGAGCAGGGGGATGTGACGACGGCAAACGCTTGTCTCTTGAAAGCAATTGAGATCGGCCAGAAAGCGGCTCCGGAGGGAGACATCACTAACCAGAGTTTCCGTCTGTTGGCGGAGTTGCAATCAGCCCAGGAACGGTATGACGAAGCTTTGCTCTCTTGCCAGAGGTCACTGGAAGTGTCCGAGTCATTAGGTGACAAAATCGAGGAGGGGACGGTGTGCAGGATTCTCGGTCATGTCCATGCGGTCAAGGGAGAAAAAGATAAGGCCTCCGAGCATTTTAGCCGGAGCATTTCGTGTCTCCAGCCGATCGGGGCAAGGTACGAACTGGCCAGAACTTACCTGGAGGCGGGGCGATCCGGCTCGTTTGACTATTACAAGAGGCTGGGTCTTTTGGGCAATGCGGAGAGCCTCTTTAGGAATCTGCATTCAAAATATCATCTGGGTTTGGTCAACTTCGGCATAGCCGATCTTCTGGTCGAACACAGCGACTGCGGAAAAGCCGGGGTCTTCTTGACCGAAGCCGAGAGGCTTTTCAAAGATACTGGCGACCACGAAGAACTCAAGCAGGTCTGCGACCTGAGGCAATCAATTGAAGAAAGCCTCTTTCATTCCAGTCAAATCGCCAAGTCCAACGGAAGGATGACCTTTGATAACGTTGTCACCCAGAGCATCGAGGTGAGAGAGAGCATTGAGAAGTTGAAGCAGATAAAAGACTACGACATAAGCATCCTCTTGGAAGGCGAGACCGGAACCGGCAAAGACCTCTTGGCCAAGGCCATCCACTATTCCAGCAGAAGAAAAGACAGAGGGTTTGTCGCGGTGAACTGTGCCGCACTCCCGGAAAGTCTCTTGGAGAATGAGCTATTCGGTCACAAAAAAGGCTCATATACCGGGGCAGACAGGGATCACCCCGGGCTTTTCGAGGAGGCAGAAGGCGGGACTCTTTACTTGGATCAGGTGGAAGAGATTCCCATGTCCACCCAAGTGAAGCTGCTCCGAGCTATCGAGGAAAAAGAGATTTGCCGCTTGGGAGAAACCAAGCCCAGAAAAATCGATGCAAGGATCATCTCCTCCAGCATTGAGGATTTGAAGGAAGCGACCAAGAACGGGAAGTTCCGTCAGGACCTCTATTTTCGGCTCAATGCTTTCAGCATCAAGCTCCCCCCCTTGAAGGATCGAAAGGAGGATATACCACTTTTGACCGGGCATTTTCTCAAGGAGTATGGGGTGGAGGAGAAAAGGATCAGGGACTATGAGAGAAACGGGACCATGGACAGGTTCCTGGAGTATAACTGGCCCGGAAACGTCAGGGAACTGGAGAATGAGATCAAGCGCATGGTGGTCCTGTCTCAGGCCGGCGAAAGAGACATGTCCGGTTACCTGCCGGACAAAGTGACCAGCCCGGTCAGCTATGCTGCGGTGGCCGACGATGTTTCTCTGTTCCAAGTAGTAGACCAATTCGAAAGAGAGAAGATCATTGAAGCCCTGATGCGATCAAGCTGGATCAAGCTGCGAGCCGCCCGACTCTTGGGCATCCCCGAAGCCACCCTTCGGAACAAAATGAAGAAACACAACATTTCCCTGCCGGCGTTGGCCTCTTAGAGTCTCGGCTCCCGGTCTGAGAGGCGCAACGCTACAGTCTCCCCAAACTGACTGCTCAAAAATGTCCAACGCGATTCGTGATTCTTCACGAATTCCTTCTCTCCTGTAATCTAACGGCTTACCTTGATTGACACACGACCTCCTATCTGCCACTCGCAAATGGCTGCGAAGGAGATGTACTGTTTTATGGCGGAAGGTCGCCGGCCATCCAGCGTGCTTCATCAAGCCTTTGCAGATCAATATCTTATTCGGCTGAAGAGAAATGGCCAGAATAGCCAGTTTCGGCGCGGTTTTTGCACTACTCGGATTTGTGTAAACGGTCACAACATCGCTGATGACTGATACACGGTCTTTGGGAATCCGGAACATCCTGTACGCTGGTGTCCTTGTTCAGACTGACTTAAGTCAGGGTCAAGAGCGTACGCCACTAAAGTGGCTAAGAACGGGAGATTGGTCCCCTGCTGGTTGTCGTCCTTCGTGACCAACAATGGTTCTTATCTTTCGGTGTGAGAATTGATGGAGAATCTGGAGGAAAGAATCTTCAAGTCCAGGAGGTGCAAGATGTCACCAAAACTCAACTTGATTGGGTATGGCGCGTTTGAGCTGAAGCAGGCCTATCAGAAGAACCTGGGACTGGGGTTGATGCTCGCCAGCTTGTTCCACATGGCGGTTGTTCTCGGATTAATGTTTTATGCGCATGCAGCTGCCAAGCCCATAGAAGCTAAAGGACCACCCGCTGTATACAATGATTCCACATTCTACCCTCCGCCGGTCATCACTCTGAGGCAAGTGACACCAATTCCGGTGGCCGGACCTGATGCTTTTAAGCCTACTATCGGCATACCAAAACCGGTCCCGGATACAGAAGCGCGAGAGGGAGCAACAATCGCTTCTCAGGGTGAATTGGATCAAATCACTGCTTCAGATTTGAAGGGATTTGGAGAGGGCACGGGTGAATCAATCCGCTTGGAGACCAAACAGCCGGAGATTCTTCCACAACCGGAGGAGCTTGTGCCCTATGATGAGTCTCCGGTTCCATTGTCGGAGGGGGAATATGAGTACCCGCCCTTAGCCCGGCAAGCGGGCATCGAAGGGACGGTGTGGATCAAGGCGCTGGTGGACAAGAATGGAGATGTAAGAGACGCTTTTGTTTTTAAGCCGTCTGGTACCAGCCTGGGCTTTGAAGAAGAAGCCAAACAAGGCGCCTTCAAGATCAAGTACAAGCCGGCCATCAGTAATCATCAACCGGTGGCTGTTTGGGTGGTTTATGCGGTCTGTTTTAAGCTGAAGTGAATCTTGGTCCTCAGTCAGAGTAGTCCTCGGTTCTGGGTCGGCCAGAACAGGTCCCTGGCTTGTGGTTGGTTTTCGTGACCGACAACCTATCCGCTCCGCTGGTGGGGACACCAACCCAGCGCGGACAGCCTGCAGATACATCGGAGTCTTCTTAGGTTTGTGACTGCCCAAATGGTGCGGTCAGGAGAATCTAACCGGAGCCATTTGTCTGGCAGAATGATGAGTCAAAGCGATACGATTCGCCTCTGCAGAAGAAATCTCCGCCCAAGAGACTGTTTCCGCAGCGTTAGGGTGGTGATGAGACCGTGGGACAAGGTGAAAGTGAGCAGAGACTGTATGTCCTATCCTTCGCAGACTGAACTGCAGCAACTCCTGCCTTCGTCGGTAGACTTCTTGGCGGACAACGCGGGGGAGGACCGCACAGACTTCTCGAAAAGAAGGGTTGGTCTACTGCTCAGCGGAAAGCTTTTTTACCTCTTTGATCACGCCATACAGGCCGTTGTCGAGCTGAGCGAACAGCTTCAATTCCTTGTATCTTTCCGACAGCTCCGCCTCCACCACGTCCTTGTCCACTGATGCCAGAAGCACCTTCCCGAATATCACCATGTCCTCCCCGTATCTCTTGGTCCAATCTAATGAGCACTCCAGATGAGCACGACACTCCAGGATACGAGGGGTGCTGAGCTTGACGGATTTTACGGGCGATAATCCCGCATTTTTGATTTCCTTTTCGGCGGTGGCCTCGACCTCTGCAATTTTGCCGATCTTTTTGGCCAGCTCTGCCCCGGGGATGTTGACTATGAACTCTCCCGTTGACAGGATGTTCTTGGCGGTAATGGTGTTGGTGTTGCAGCCGAAGCCTACGACCGGGGGACGCGAGGAAAAAATGGAGATCGAATTGGCTGCTCCCACGCTGGGAATCTTTTCCTTGTTAACCGAGGTGATCAGCACCGTTTGACCTATCAGAGGAAAACGCAGCCCGTCCACCCTAGGAAATGTCTCAATGCCTTTGAGTCCGCTGATATCGTAGTCCACCCTCTCCATGGTTTTTTTCATTAAAGCTCCTTTTTGGTATTCTGATGGTCTTATGTCCCTTTCGAACTGAACTCCTGTCTCCCGCGGCTTGGTCGATCGGGAGCACCTACTGAAGCCAACGGGATAGAAAGCGATTTTCGCAGCTTTTCAACAAGCTTTGAGAAAACTGAATGCCAAAATATATTGGTTCTCTTAGCGGTGTCAACAAAAAAACACTCAAAAGCTTTTCTCTAGCGGTCTTTCCGGGGACGAAGAAACCAGGCTTCTCATCCGGACAGGCAGAAGAAGAAATCGCTTATCGTAATGTTTTGATCTTATACGAAAACTCGTCCTGCTTGTATTTGAAAAAAAGATGTGCAACAAAATGTCGACGAAGACTAGGAGACGCATATGGCTAATTTCAGAAAATTGCCGAATGGAGGATTCATGGCTTTTTCCTTATTCTTAACCGTCTTTTATCGATCCGCCCTTTGTCCCAGGTATTCACGAAAAGCTGAGCCATATCCGGATCGAATTGGGTTCCGGCGCAGTCCCTGATCTCCTTTAGAGCCATCTTGAAATCCTTGGCTCTTCTATAGGGCCTGTCGCTGGTCATGGCATCGAAGGTATCCACAACCGCCATCAACCGCCCCTGGACCGGTATCTGTTCCCTTGCCAATCCGTAGGGATATCCTTTTCCATCATACCTTTCGTGGTGGTACAGGACATAGGGAATGGCCGGACTCAAAAACGAGATCCCCCCCAGGATCTTCGCTCCACATATGGGGTGCTGCTTCATGGTTTCGAATTCCTGATCGGTCAGAATGTCGGCCTTGTTCAGAATTGCGTCCGGCACGCCCAGCTTTCCGATGTCGTGCAGAACCCCTCCCATCTTCACCTGCCAAAGCCTCTCCTCATCCCATCCCATCTGTCCCCCCAAAGACTCCGCCATTAGGCATACCCTTTCCGTATGTCCACGAGTATAGATGTCGCGGGCTTCCACTGCATTGGCCAAGGCGGTAAGGGTTTGCATATAGGAATCCTTCAGTTCCTCGTAAAGCATGGAGTTCTCTATGGCAGATGCCGCCTTGGAGGCGATGATGGAGAGCGACTGGAGTTGTCCGGTGGTAAATGGCGACATGTTGGAGCCGGATCTGATCAAGATCAGAATCCCGATCACCCTCCCCTTGGCCAAAAGGGGATGGAATATGGCCGACCGCATGTGCTTTTTCAGGTGCGGAGACAACAGGCGATCAGGAGCTTGATCTTTGTCGACGACGCGCGGCTTTCCGTGCTTGATGACCCATTTGGAGATGTTATCCTGGCCGGAGAGAAGCCCGCTATGTAAGATTTCCACAGGTACCCCCAAAGATGCCTTGTTGGTCACGCGATGGTTCTTTTCATCTACGAGCAAGAAAGACGCCATATCCGCATCCAGCTCTTTGATGGCAGTTTCCAGGATCAAGTTCAAGAGGAAGTCCAATCGGATAGTCGAGCCCATGGCCTCGCTGATTTTGTAAAGAGCCACCGCTTCTTTCAGATGTATGTTCTCCCGGTAGAGTTTCTGTTTCTCCAGACTGCGCTTGATTACTGCCCTCAGCGTATCCATGGAGAACGGCTTAACTAAGTAGTCGTACGCCCCTGATCTCAGAACCGTCACCGCGTTCTCTATGGTCGGCTGCCCGGTCATGAGAATCGCGATTGCATCCGGGTGGCATTTCATGGTCTGATTCAAAACGTCCACCCCCGATATTTTCCCCATTATCAGATCAGTCAGGACCAGATCCACTGGCTGGGTTCTGATAACGTCAAGAGATCTCTGAGGGTCAGTGATAGTCTGAATACGATACCCCTCGCTGGAAAGCATCTCCTTTATCACATCACAGATGTATTCCTCGTCGTCCACCACCAGGATACGAGAGAGATTCGGAGGCGTGGAGGATTTGTCTTGTTCATCAATGGAGATTGAGGCCGCGGGAGGACAAACCGCGTTGCGGCCATCGTCGTCTTCTTCACTTCGGGGCAGGCTCGAAGTAGCCTGACTGACGAGGCCACCATTGTGGCTGGATTTGTTGCCCATGTGCCCCCTCAAATTGGAATACGGGTCATAACAGAGAAGCGAAGGCAAGTTTCAGAATTCCAGGTTGTCCTGGTTGAGCAGTCTACAGAGCTTCTTATCGGCTGCAATTTAGGGAGAGTTGAATTCTGGCCTGTTCTTCTTTTGCGCAACAAAGGAGTAACTCCCGGCTCACGAGAGATCCGTTTGGGTGGATGGAACAGCCCGTTCCGTGGCCTGGGGTACTCCCGGAGGATATCAGGCTGCCTGCCCAAGAGCATTCGTAAGAATTTGCGCACGCACGGTGCGAGGAACCGGGTTGCCGGGGAACGCGGCCAAGACAGTCTGAGGCACAGGATAGACTCAATCTCTTGGGGACCGCATTCACCTTAACCACCCAAGGGCGGGGCGAGGACGACAGCCCAACAAGGCCTTAAAGTTAAAGTTTGATACGCAGATTCGGGTAGAGTGCGTCGAGGAATCTGGTGGGTCCCTTCAATCTCCTCCAGAACAAAGAAGCACAATCCGACAAGGAGATACCCGCCCCCAAGAAAAATTGTCTCCTCGGCTCGATTCCTTGATGAGTCACGCTGTAACCTACACCGATGCAGAAAATTCTTCGAGGCATAAACAGGTTCGTTCGGTAGGTAAGCCAGTAGATGAAATCGTCGTATTCCTCGTAAGTTTGGGCAAAACCGGGATGATTGAAAGAAAGGTTATTCCTCTTCCAGCTTATCTTGAAATCGAAATCCTCTAGTTGACTGATATGTCTCTTGGCAAGAGCCAATCCCACTCCTAGGTAATCGAAAATCAAATCGGATACACCTAAGCCTTGTTGCGGGTTGTATGCATCTATCGGGTACTCCACTGCAGTCAGAATCAGAGCCGATTCCGACACAGACAGAATCTGGCTGGTGGTCGAAGAGAAACCCGTCCACTGGTAAGCCGAGAAAAAAAACTGGGTCATTCTATACCCCCACATGCAGTGGCTCAATTCATCTGTCTGCGCCAGATGGTCTCCTTTCCAATCGTCTTTCACATGAAACCTGCCGTTAGATTTGCCCCACTGACTCATAGCGTGTTTCAAGCCAACAAAGATCCCTCCTGCATTGCCCGCTCCAATGACTGAGACCCTCTTGTAACTGATCCCGTGAGCTTGGTGCGCCGAAGGGCTGAAATTGCTTTTCCGCTGGAGAGAACCGGAAGTTAAGGAAACGTGAAGTCTTTGAGATCGGGAGAATCCGGTTAGTAAGTCGATTCCCACAGGTTCCGCCGAGTACCCCAAAAGACCTAAGTAAGACGATTGTACGCTTCTGTGATCAGTGAGTTCTGAGGCTCGTACGTGCTCCACAAACCGGGGATCCCTCAGATTATCGTGGATTGAGCGGAGAACAGAATCCGGAAGAACGGCAAACTGGAGAGCTAACGCACGATTTTGAAAGAAGGGATGCGCAAGAACTGAACAGCCGAGCGAAAGGACCCCACAACTGGCCACAAAAACACATATGAGAAGTCTCTTTGTCCTCACATCTACATGATAATGCGATTGAGGATTCTGTCAAGCGTTTTTGTCACATCTCTTGGAATTGAGCAATCACAATTCCCCTTCAACTGAGGATTGGTGTTCAGATTTTCAACTGCAGAAATGCGAAGATCAAATGAAGATATGAGGTGGGTAGTCTGCGCACAGCTGAACCAGGAGAAGAGCCTCGCCTTCGTTTAACACGACCATCGGCCTATCACTCTGTTTCAGTATTCAATGCGGATGGTGTGACGGTGGGCTGACATTACAAGGCAGGTACCAGCGGGGGGGCATAGGGCATGGCATTAAGATCGAGTCCAGACACTTCTCCCCGCGATAGGTGAAAGTCTCCGGCCGATGCGATCATGGCTGCATTATCGGTGCACAAAACCGGAGAGGGATAGAAAACCCGAAGGCCATGTTCCTTTGCTTCCGCTTCGAGTTTTTCCCTCAAACGTCTATTTCTGGCGACTCCCCCGGCCAGCGCTATGGTCTGAGCATTCTTCTTGTGGCAGGCCTTAATCCCCTTTTCCAGCAGTGCATCCACCACCGCCTCCTGGAAACTGGCGGCGATGTCGATCCTGCGACTGTCCAGCTCATTCTCCGGCAGCTTGGAGACACAGAGAGCCACCGCCGTTTTCAAACCGCTGAAAGAGAAATCCAGACTATCCTCCTCCAGACGCGCCCGGGGAAATCTGAAAAAATCTCTCTGGCCTCCGGCGGAAGCCCGGTCAATTACCGGTCCACCGGGGTAGCCCAAGCCCAAGACCTTCGCCACCTTGTCGAACGCTTCCCCGGCTGCATCGTCCCTGGTCTGTCCCAAAAACTCGTAATGGCCTCTTCCGGCAACGTACACCAAGGTGGAATGACCTCCGGAGACCACCAGGCAGACGAATGGAGTGCTGATCTCCGGATGCTGCAGAAAATCGGCAAAGATGTGCCCTTCAATGTGGTTTATTCCGATCAAGGGAAGGCGCAGAGAAAAGGAGAGGGCTTTGGCAAAGGAAAGTCCGATCAGAAGTGAGCCTACTAACCCCGGTCCATATGTGACGGCCACGCCTTCTATTCTATTCAAAGGGATTTCAGCCCGGTCCAAGGCTCCTCTGACCACCGGAACGATGGCCCGGATATGCTCACGCGAAGCCAGCTCTGGAACCACACCGCCATATTTGTCATGTACCATCTGCGAGTAGACCACGTTCGAGAGAATCTCCCTGCCGTCTCTCACCACGCTGGCGGCGGTCTCATCGCAGGATGTCTCAATGCCTAAGATAAGCACGTTGGTCTTGTGAGTTCATTCATTCTTCGTATCAGATGGGATAAGCGGAGGCTTGATTTCGAAATCTCTCGGATAAAATCGGTAGAGAAAGAGAGCAGAGCCTGTCATCATCCTGGCGCTCTACGCATATCCAGGTCTGCTCAGCCCAGCCAACCTCACCTGCTCTCCTCCAACCGAATGCGCCTAGAGGCAGTGACTTACCAACCGTCGCGGCTATGACCAAAAGAAAGATCGAGGCGGCGGAGGTCTACTTTTCCGTTATCTCGACGGAGTCCGGTTCTACCCGGTTGAGGCTGACTCCCGACGGCAATCTTATCAAAACGGGAAGCTTGGTCTGTTCTCCCTTACCGGTCCCGGCACAATCGACAACCACCTTGATCTCGTCGGCACTCATCTGGTCGATGAGGCTCTCGGGGCCGGAAATGATTACGCTGACGTTGTCCGGCAAACTCGCAATCTCCCGGTGCTTCGGGACATTCGACAATTCCACCTGCAGATTCGAGATCGCCTTCTCCTTGGCCTTCTGAATGTCTGCCGAGAAATTCACGTTTTTCGAGGAGAGGTGAATGTTGTACCCTGGAGGTGCCACGAGATCGACCACTCCTGATATCGACGCGTCCGCATTCTCTATTATCTTCCTCTCGGTGTGAACCGCTGTCAGGCCGTCGACCCATGCTTTTGGTCCGGAAATCACCACCTCCTTGGGGTTGTAGTGCAGCTCTCCGGCCCGCGCAAATCCGTCTTTCGGCAGGATAGTCACATCGGCCTCCACTCTCACCCTCTTTTCCACCAGATGGTCCAGCTTTATCTTTAGCTCTTGAGGCGACACGATATCGGTTACCTGCAGCTCCAATCCCTCCGGAATCGGTATCTGTCCGGGCTTTATGACATAAGTCGTCTCTTGGGTCTTGAGTTCCTTGGCATCTATCCTCAGGCTCTGTCTCTCCGCCAAAAGGAGTTTCAACAGCTCCTTTCCCTTGCCCCGAACCTTCACCTGCACCTGATCAGGTAGCCTTTCCGCCAGGACAAAATGCGAAGGGACGTTGACGATTTCCAGCGGAAACGTGACCGCATATTCGTACGATCTGTCGGTGGCCACGTGAAACCATAAGAGCAGGGCCATGACAAACGCCACCAGCTTGAACCAAAAGTTCTGGAATATGATGCGCCACATAGCTCTTTTTTTTCTGAGGATGGACGAAGCGCAGATGTCTTGCTAAGCCAGCTTTCTCGAAAACCCGGACCAGAAGTCTTATTTCTCTGAAAAACCGATAGGTTTGCCGAAGCTTATCTCGCCATTGTCTATTCGAATGGAGAAACCACATTGGGGATTGGAGCATACCCAGGCTTTGTAAGTGATGGCAGCACCTTCTCTCCCATAATCCGACAGAGGCAATAGCACGCCTTCACCGCATTTCTTGCATTCGGGAAATTCTCTGTCCATGCCTTCCACACCTCCTCCCTATGTTTCGGCCAGCTCACCGTCCCGAGCAACGTCCAAAACAAGATTACCGCACGATTCGATCCGCTCCGCTTCGTCCATCTCAGCTTTAGATAACTAAAAACTAGGTTCGTGTCAAGCTCAAGCTTTCATTTGTTTTTGGTCTCAGGTCACGTTCTGATGGTTACATTTGTCTCGGGGTGCCAGGTTTGACCAACCAAGCAACAACAGGTTCGCGCCCTAGGTGCGGACAGTCCTTTCCTCTCCCAGGGCAGGCAACTCGGTTAAAGTACGTCTGGAACCGAGAGTTGGACGCCCCTTCTGTCTCCAGATAGCCCTCACTAGTCCACCCCTGACCACAATCAAAAGTGTACAAACCCCATTTTCCTTAGCTTTGTGATTTTTCCTGATCTCCGAATCAATCTGATCCCCCTCGTCCGGTCCGTCATTTCACCTATGACCGAGACATTCAGCCTCTTCTGCATTCTCTCGATTTTTGCCGAATCCTTCCTGCTCACGGTGAAAAGGAGTTCATATTCCTCTCCTGAGGAGAGTGCCAACGAAAGTGGCGATTGATTCAAAACAGAGGCAAGTCTCAGGCATTTGGGTGAGACCGGTATGCTCTCTTCGAGAACCACGGCCCCCAAACCACTCTCTTCGGCTATGTGAAAAAGCTCTGAAGACAGGCCGTCGCTGATGTCAATCATGGAATGGATTCTCAGATTTCTTACTAAGGTCCTGGCTTCGCTGATGCGTGGATAGGGCTGCAGGTGTTTTCGGACAAAAGAGAGTCTGTCGCGGCCGTATTTTCTTAAGTATGCAAGCCCCGCTTGTGCCTCTCCCAGATTCCCGGTGACGCAAATGAAATCCCCGTTCTTCGCGCCGCTTCTGGTGGTCAGGAATTTCTCTTCCACTTCACCTAATAGCGCAATGGTGACGAAAAGGTCTTTTGGCACCAGGGTGGTATCTCCGCCGATGATTTTGCACTCATACCTGCGAGCTATTTTGGACATGCCCTTATAGATTGAAAGAACACTCTCCGCCTGAATGAGTTTAGGTAGACCCACGGTGACCAAGGCATATTTAGGCCGCCCACCCATGGCCGCGATATCGCTTAAGTTTGCCGCCATGGCCTTCCATCCGATCTCTTCGAAACTGAAGTAGTCTAAATGAAAATGAATCCTCTCTACTAAAGTGTCAGTGGTGAAAATCAAAAGCCGATCCGGGGATGTTCTGATCACTGCGGCATCGTCACCGATGTTGACGATCACTCGTTTGTCCTCAGAGGAAATCTTCTTTTTGATCAAATCGATCAAACCGAATTCGCCGATTTGGTTTATCCGCATCTGAAATTCCGCTTTACGCAAGCACCATTGGTCTTACCAATTCGTGGTTAGGCCGGCACTTAAGTTAAGTGCTGAATAGGTGTTCCCTATTCACTTATCCTCGGATCGTTCCAGAAGAATCGAGTTGCTCCCTGGGGCGTGCCGAACCAGATGTAATCCCCGTCCAAGATCAGATCCTGAACGTTGTTGTCCAGGAGACCGTCGTCGGTGGTGTACTTGATCCAGATATCCGTGGCTCGGTCCAATTTCCAAACTCCGCTCTTAGTGGCCACCCAGATGTTCTTTTTGTCGCACGCCAGCTTGACCACGTCCACTTCCGGGAAGCTCAGTCTATTGTCGTAGACTGTGCTCTTGTCGCTTACCGGGCTGTAGCCTAAAATCCCCATGTCGGTGCCAAACCACAGCTCGTCTTTGCCGCTGGAGACTTTTTGGCCCGACCATCGGACGATGGATCTGACCTGTCTGTTCAACAGGCCGTCCGGCGTTGCAAATTGATACCAGACCCCCTTTTCTCTGTCCAGAGTGTACACTCCATTCTCTGTGCCGACCCAGACGTAGCTTGAATCCGCCAGAATGGAGAAAACGTACAGGTTTTTGAGCAGGGGATCTTCTATGGCGGTCAAGGAGTCGAAAGTCACGTCATAGACAGCCAGTCCTCTGGCGGTACCGATCCACAAGTAGCTTCCGTCGGACTCCAGTGCGGTGACTTGGTCATCCGGTAGGCCGTTGAATGAAGTATAGGATCTCCAGGTGGAATCTTTCTTTTTCATCCCGGCCAGCCCGCGCTGAGTGCCAAACCAGACGTATCGACTGTCAGCTGCCATGGCGTTCACCAGATGGTTGGTCAGAAACGGAACGTACGTGGTGGAGTAGTACTGCCAGGTTAAGCTCTTGCGATCATATCGGGTAATCCCGCTGGAGGGACTCAAAGAACCGGTTCCGCCAAACCAGATATCGTCTCCGTCAATCAGTATGGCTTTAACGTCTTTGTCATAAAGCCCGTAGGGAAACATTTTCAGACGAAGATCACGCAGCGATGTTACACCCGCACCCAAGCCCCAGGTGCCGACCCACACCTGATCGAAATCGTCCCTTAAGTAATCGGTAATGGGATATCGAGTCAAATTGTCATCCATCACGTAATCGCTGCCGGAGGTGGCAGGTCCATAATCCGTGAACAAATCAGGTAACCGGAAATCGGTCGTGTCGCTCTTGGACAGATTCCTGGGAAATCTGTAATCCTTGGACCATTCGCTGAATCCTCGGTAATAGACGGCTGCACCGCCATAAGTGTCTGCCCAAATTTCGTCGCCTACGGGATCGTAAGCTATGTTTCTTATCCAGTTGTCCGGTAAGCCATCGCTGGTGGTAAAAGGAGAATCCCACCCCTGGCTGAATCTTTCGTAACGAGTCACTCCTCCGGTAGTGCCAAAATAGGCGTAGCGGTTATCGTAGGCGATGGAGGTGACGTATCTGAATACCGAATAGCTGACCCAATCACCTTCCAGATATTTCCCTTTGGCTTCTATCCGAGGAGACAAAAGCAGCAGAAAAAGAACGCAGGATAAAACTCCCCCCAATAAAGTCCGTGAATCGACTCGTTTCTTACCCGACACTTCCCACTCCCAAATTGATTAGCTATTTCACCTTGTGCGCTGTGGATCTTTCTAAAGAACTGTTTCTCACGTCGCCCCCTTCGTCTCCCTCTTCATTCCGTGGAGAGAGGGAAGTGGGGAGAGGTCATCAACCGTTCAAATAAGCAAAGACGATTCCTGCCAACAGCGACGACCCTATCTTGATAGCATCTTCATCCACGGTGAACTTGGGATGATGCCAGGGATAAACCGCGCCCTTGCTTGGATTCTTTGTTCCCAGTCTCAAAAATGAGCCGGGAATCTTCCGCAGGAAATAAGCGAAGTCCTCAGCGCCCATCAGGGGCTTGGTTATCTCGAACACGGCTTGCTGGCCGAACATCTTTGCAATCGTCCTTCTAACTAAATCGGTTGCCTCTGGGTGATTTATCAACACGGGGTAGCCGGTGTAATAGGTCACTTCAACCAAGGCTCCGGCACTTGCCGCAATGCCCGACGCTATCTGCTTTATGAGTTTCGGAATTTCTTTGGTCACCGCCTGGTTCAAGCTTCGGGCCGTCCCTTTCAATATCACCCGGTCACAAATAATATTACGTGCGCTTCCCCCTTCAATTTTGCCCACACTTATCACTACCGGCTCCAAAGGACTGATTTTCCTTGAGGCTATGGTCTGCAAGGCTTGTACAATCTGCGAGGCAGCTACTATGGCGTCCACCCCTTCATGCGGCCTGGCGCCATGTCCGCTCTGGCCTGAGACGACTATGTCGAAATCATCCGCCTGGGCCATGAAGGGGCCTTCCCGAACTCCGACTTTGCCTACGGGGATTCCTGCATCGCAATGCAAGCCGAAGATGCAGGAAACGTCGGGATTCTTCAAGACTCTCGCCTGGATCATCGGTTTTGCACCGCCCGGGTGAACCTCCTCGCTGGGCTGAAATATGAGCTTCACCGAACCTTTCAATTCTTTCTTCAGTTTTGAAAGAATAGTTGCGGCACCGATTACGCAAGCCATATGCACATCGTGTCCGCAGGCGTGCATTACCCCACTATTTTTAGATTTATATGGAAAGTTGGTCTGTTCCAGAATGGGCAGAGCATCCATGTCCGCCCTCAAAGCCACCGTCCTTCCATTCTTGTTCCCCTCTAAAACTCCAACAACTCCTGTTTTGGCAACACCCTTTTTAACTTTAACTTTTAACTTGTTTAATTCCTTGACTATCCTCTCGGAAGTTTTGAATTCTTGGAAAGCTAATTCAGGATATTGATGAAGTTCTCTTCGAAGCCTGACTAAATCCAGGAAAATCTCATTGGAAGTTCTCTTCATCTTTGCACCAATCTGATTATCCATATTTCTTTTCTCCAAACTAAAGGTGATTTTAGTCCCCCTTTTATCCCCCTTTAGAAAAGGGGGAATTCTTTAATCCCCCTGTTTCCCCCTTTGAAAAAGGGGAGTTTCTAATCCCCCTTTGTAAAAGGGGGATTTAGGGGGATTTTTCAACTACCCCTCCATCCGAAATCTCAGAATTTTCGGTTCCCGCTGAGTCCCTGACCAGGCGGGAGGTTTCCTACTCCCTAATAAATCGGGGTGCCAGTTCTCTCAAAAATCTCCTTTAAGGCATTGAAAGCAGATTCCCTGACCTCGAATTCCAGATCATTTAATAGTAGTTTTAAACTCCTTATGGCGTTCTTGTCACCGATTTGCCCTAATGCAAAAGCCGCACGTGCTCTGACATAGCTTTCTTTATCCTTCACAAGCTCAAGTAGCGGTAAAATGGCTTCTGGAGCTTGAAGTTGCCCTAAGCTTTCAACTGCAGAGCCTCGAACATAACTCTCTTTATCGTTCAAAAGATCAATTAGAAGTGGAACAGCTTCTCTATCCCGGAGTTGCCCTAAGGCATTAGCAGCATTAGCTCTAACAAAAGATTCGTTATCTTTCAAACACCTAGTCAAACTTACGGCTGCTGCGGTGGCCCGGATCTGTCCCAAGGCGAAAGCTGCATGCCCTCTAGCATATACTTCTCTATCCTTCAGAAGTCCAATCAGAGACGAGACTGTATCTTGCGCTTGGACTTGTCTTAAGGCAAAAACGGCGCGCCGTCTGACATCTATATCTTTAGTACTTAAGACTTCAGTCAAAGGTAAGATTACTTCTTTGGAACCGGTTTGTCCCAAGGCAATGGCAGCACGCCATCCAACATCTCTGTCTTTATCCTCCAACAGATCGATCATAGGCAAAAATGCTCCTTTAGATTGGATCTGACCTAGGGCAAGAGCGGCACTCCACCTAACATCATTTTCTTTGTCCTTCACAAGTTCAACCAAAGGCAAGACTGCTTCTTTAGCCTGGATTTGTCCTAAGGCATAAGCGGCACACCTTCTAACCACACCTTCTTTATCCCTTAAGAGTTCAATCAAAGACAAAACTGCCTCTTTAGCCTGTATTTGCCCTAAGGCGTTAGCAGCGCGCTCTCTAACATCACTTTCTTTATCCTTTAGGAGTTCAATCAAAGGCAAGACTGTTTCTCTGACCTTAACTTGCGCCAACGCGAGAACTGCACTCACCCTAACATCGCGTTCTTTATCACTAGCTCTCTCAGTTAACATTGAAATCAACTGATGGTCTTTCAGTTGTTTCAGAATCTCCAGGCTAACTCTTTTGGATTGATCGAACTCTTTTCCGTTTGAGTAGACATCGAACATCTCTTGCGTGATTTTGGTTCTCAGTCCAAGTGATACCGATAAACTTTCAACAAGGCACCTTCCTGAAAGAAAAAGGCCGGTATGAAATATATCATCTTCTTCCTTTAAGATTTTTTGCAACAAGTTGGTAGTGTCCTTCATTCCACAGTAGAGTAAGGTCACCTCTAGCCAGTATTTATGCCTCTTTTGGGCTACTAAAAAATTCTCTAAGTCATTATCTAGAACATGCTTGGCTGTCAAAAACTCTTGAAAAGTCAGATGAGTGAACCCAAAAAAGCCTAACTGAGTCTCTACCAAAATTCCGCACCTGAATTTGATATCATCCAAGAAGTCATTCGCTCTGTCCCTGGAAATCCCGATTTTGGGTAATTCACTACCTAGCAACTCAACGAATTTCTCTCTTCTTTCTTCTCTGATTCCATTCCGATGCAAATGGAAAGCCAGAGGTTGTAGGACAGCTCTTTTCTGGCGTGGTTGCAGTTCTCCAGTAATACCTTTTGCTCTGTCCCAATGTCCAAGGAGAACATCACAACATTCCTCATATAGTTCTACCCTCCTTTCGGGCAGGTGACCTCTGTACCGATGAACAAGGGCTACAATAGTCAGCAGGAGGGGATTAACAGCGAGGGCTTCTATCTTTGCATTTTCCTTTATGGCGTTCAAAAGTTCCTCGGCGTGCTTCTCAGCTTCCTTCAAAGTTAACTCGCTTTCATCCTCTCTTACCTTAATTTCTATAGCCTTGGTCCAATATCTTATAAATTCATCAACCTGTTCCGGGACAAAATCAAGAATATGAAGCTCTAAGAAGTCGTTGTAAAAGCGTGCGGTCTCGTAGCCGTAAGGCCTAGACGTAGCTATAAATAGGTTATTGGAATACACTGTAGATAGTTCATCTACCCATTTAGCCACTATAGCTCGTTCTTCCAATGTTGCTACTTCATCCAAACCATCTAACAAGATTATGCATTCACCTCGCGACAGTCTCTTCTCAAAGAAACCTTTTGGGGAGAAAAATGGGAGCTTCGGGTAATTGTTATAGTTATCGACAAATTTCCTTACTTCTAAGAAACCCTCTCTTATAGTGTCGCGCAAATTGATGAAAATCGGTAGGATATCATCTTCAATCCCAAATAGCGCATTTGCACTTCTTCTCGCAAATTTTAGAGCCAGGTAATTCAGAAGAGTCGTTTTTCCACTGCCAGGGGCACCAATTACTATGAATTTTTTCTGGAGTAGGTGGAAGAGATCCTTCAACTCATAAATATTCTCTTTTTCATATTCTCCCTTCGCTTTTTGCGTGAATTCCTCGCGAGCTGATTCACTAATGTATAATCTATTTACGTCGATTTCAAATTCTCTTTGAAAATATCTTACAGACAGTGGATAACTATGAGAAGGTTTCTTTGATCTTAATGAGATGAAAACCTTTTCTATTTCAATCGCGACAGGTGCATTGGTCTTTATCCCTCGGACATTCAAGAACCTACATTTGTTAATTAGCCAGTCTCTATACTTCTGCTCGAATCTCTTGGTGGCTAGTAGTTTTGTTATGTTTTTGCGAATCCAACTGAATAATTTCCTGAAGGGTTTCAATATTATTTCAGCCATTATCGCAAATATAAACGCAAATATTATTGCCCACTGGTATTCCTTAATGAAATCTGCTATGTTCACATTTCAAATATAAGAAATATTGAAGAGGGCTTCAAGTCAATTGTGTAGGAATTATCTGAGTGAGGTGGTGAGAAAACACAAAAGCTTCAAATGACCTGCGACCATTTATGTTTCGGTGTAAGGTGCCCCGAAACAAGGGTCTTGTAGGGGCAATTCATGAATTGCCCCTACACTTTATGAGCGCAGACGGAATTTTTTCCATCATGTCCCCAGCGATCATGCCCATTTCACCCTTTTCCTCTTTTGCCAAATCGCCGGTCAAACCATGTATGAAAACACCGGAACAGGCGCAATCGAGCATGATCTTCTTTATATCTTCACCCCCGCCTTTGGTGGGATTTTCAACTTTTCTTAGCATCAACATCTGAGCCAAAAGCCCGACGATGATTCCAGTCAGCACATCTCCTGATCCGGCAGTGGCCATACCGGCGTTTCCGGTGGGATTGACATAGGTTTGACCGCCAGGTTCGGAAATCATGGTCGGAGCGCCTTTGAAGATCAAAACGCAATTGAATTCTTTGGCGAAATCAGATGCATATTTGACTCTGTCCATAGCAATCTCTGAGATCGGGACCTTGTTCAATCTCGAAAGCTCTCCGATGTGCGGGGTCAGGATCAGAGGAGCTTTGCATTCCTTTAGGATTGAAGTGTCCTTGGCAATGGCGTTCAACCCATCTGCGTCGATCACCGCGGGCATCTGCAATTTGCTTATCAATCTTCTGATGAGTTCAACAGTCTCGAAATGCTGTCCCAACCCGGGACCGATGGCACAACAATCTCCCCACTTCAAAAGTTCTCTGATCTCTCCCAATCCTCTTAAGGCTAAGACTCCCTTCTTTCTCACATCTGGCAAAGGCTTGGTCATCACTTCGGTCAGCTTTATCTCCAGGATTGGATTCAAAGTATGGGGAATGCCCAAAATAGCCATTCCCGCGCCGGCCCTCAGGGACGATAACGAGGCCAAAGAGGCCGCACCAGTTAGTCCAGTGGATCCGGCGATCAAAACTACTCTGCCGCAGGTTCCTTTATAAGCGTCGCCGGGGCGCCTGGGGATCATCTGTCTGACTTCTTCTTGAGTGATCAGGTTCAACTTGACGTTCTCCTCTTCTACCACATGTGGGGGGACACCGATATCGACGACGGACACTTTTCCCGACATCTCTTTTCCTGGAAAAAAGAAATGACCGATCTTGGGTAACGCCATGGTCACGGTCCGGTCTGCTTTCACGCAGGCTCCGGTGAACTGCCCGGTGTCGGCATGAAGACCCGATGGTATGTCCACGGAGAGAATCGGGATATTTGAAGAGTTGATTCCTTCAACTATATTTCTTACGTATCCGGTGATCTCTCCGTCAAATCCTGTGCCAAACAGAGCGTCGACGATTAAATCCGCATCAGTGGGAGCAGGAATATCTGCCGCGCTCAAGATCTCCACAACGTCTAACTTGAGTTCCACAGTTCGTTGTAAGTTCGTCTTTGCATCACCCTTGATTTCGCTTTTCTTCGCAGTCAGCAGGAATCTGACAACCGCGCCCCATTGTGAAAGATACCTCCCCACCACAAACCCATCCCCACCGTTGTTACCCCTTCCACAAAAGATGGCCACCGTCTTGTTCTTTGGGTCGCCAAGCATTTCTTTAGCCGCTTCAGCCACCCCCAGTCCCGCTTTTTCCATCAACTCCAAACCCGGGATACCAACACCCTCAATGGTTTTCTTGTCGATGTTCCTCATCTGAAAGGAGGTGACTAGTTTCATAATATGTTCAAAGGCTCAGAAGCTCAATTATCCCGACCACTGCCGATCAGCAGGGTCGCGACTTGTCCATGTCGTCGCCCTAACCCTAACAACCACAATGGGTATCCTTATATCAATTCAAGTAATCCTTTTATAACTCTGTCTTCAGCCAATCAGTCAGGAAATTCAGGAATTCCTGATCTAAGGGTCTCTCGGTAGCGTATTCGGCATAATCTCCTTCGCCTTCAGCCTTGCAGAAAAGGTGATCCAAATCGGGGAAGACTTTCAGAGTGTGATCTCTGTTCCCCGAATCATCCAAAGCCTGGTTGAGCATCCTGGCGTGTTCCTCAAAAACCTGGCGGTCTTTTCCGCCTTGCACGATCAGAACTCTGCATTTCACGGTCTTTATGGTTTTGATCGGATCATGCTGGAAATGCTCCAAAAGCCACTTCTTTTGGTCCGCCAGTTTCCCCAGCTGCTTTATCTGCTCTGCGCTAAGCTGTTTCTCTCCGCGCACCCAGGCAAAGAAATCCTTCTGTTGATCAATCGCGTGTTTTCTCACGTCTTCCGAGACATTCTGTTTTTTCAACATGTAATCCTGTTGTTCCAAGATCACCTGATCGAGTGGCCTTGCGGTTCCTGCCATTAAGACGATGGCTTTGATCACGGTATCTTCTGAGGCGATCATGGGGGCGATGATGGCTCCTTCGCTATGGCCGATGAGGCAGATTCTGGTTTTGTCCACATCCGGTCTTAAACGAAGGTAACTAATGCCGGCTTTCACGTCAGAGACAAAATCGGACAGGGAGGCGGTTTCGAAATTCCCTTCGCTCTTTCCCACTCCCCGATCGTCATATCTCAAGACCAAGATCCCGAAATTGGACAAGGTATGCGCTAAGGCCTTGTACTGAAGGCTAAATTTGAGATCCGGGGTCTTCCCGTCCCGATCCTGCGGACCCGAGCCGGAGATAATAATGGCCGCGGGATGCTTGGCTCTGCCATCCTGGGGAACCGTAACAGTTCCGGCCAACTTGAGGTTTCCCGATTTGAAGGTTACGTCTTCCGACGCATAAAGCTTCTTAAGAGTATCGGCTTCTGCCTTCGCCGAGGCTGGCTTGTATCCTTCCTTGAAGACCTCAATCCCTTGCATGGGGATGCTCAAGCTGACGACTTCTCCCGCATCATTGGCCCACACATAGACCCCGACCTGCCCACCCAGATTGACGAAGAACTTTTTCAGCTCAAGTTCGGCGTCGGCAAAACTCACCTTTTCTTCTCCCTTGTAATCGACCTTAATGGAAATCTCCACCGGCACCACATAGGCAAAAAACTCCTGAGTTCCCCCTTCTTTCAAATCATATCTCTGCACCAGAAAAGTGTAAGGAAAGAAAACCCCGTTAGGCAGGATCAAGACGTCTTTATGCACCTGCGTCTCCAGGGTAGTGTCTTGTATTCCGCTCAAGTGGCTTATGGCTTTGCCTTCCGTGAATTTGGTGTTAACCCGATATTCGCCTGCTGGCGCCTTCCCGCTGACGTTCAGCTCCGACGCACCGAGCGTGCTGTCCATCAACACGTCTAACTTCACGATGATGTCCTGTCCCATTACCTGAAATGCCGATCGATCGGAGAGCTTAATCTTCCCCTCTGATTCCGAAACGGACCAGGTTTCAGATCCGCTCTCCTTCTCGCCGGCGTAGATAATGAATTTCCCCGACCTTCCGTCGGCTCGGGCCAAAGGTATTCCTCCTACTCCGAGCGAAGAGAAGGTCAAAATCAAGAAAATAGCGAAACACCTCCTCATGGCGTCACCTCGTTAGATGGACTTATTGTAGGCTCGATTATCCCGGTCTTTGTTGCCTCACTCGATGAATCACGCGGCCACGATCAGCGCAACAGGGTTTGCCTTCGTTAATTTACCTTCCTTAAGAGTGAAAAGCAATCACTTTGCAATCCGATTTTCTGCTTTACAATTCAGGCGCTCTTGTCTTCTCGTCTTTTTGAAGCTGTCTGTAAAGAAAAAACGGGTAGAGAATTCCGATGAACAGGATGCTGGGAGCAAGAGTTATAAGAAGTGCGATTCCGAGATGGACTCCCAGGAAAGACAGAGCCACGATTGCCATGCCTGCCGCGACAAAAACCCAGCCACCGAGGATGTGAGTCTTCTTCCAGACGGTTTCCGACGCCAGTGTCCAGGGCGAGCGTATGCCGAAAAAGAAATTCCTCGGGAGTTTGGGGATATAATTGCCCAAGAGCACGAACAAGAGCCCGAAAGCTATCCCCAAAACATAGGGCGGCAGAATTCCCCTCTTCGCAGCAATGATGGTAATTATGTAGAAAAACAAGAAGAAAAGTAGAGCCAAATCACGGAACAGCAGGAATATGTTATATTTCTTTTGGATTCTTTTCCAGAACGGGTCGATCAGTGGAACAAAGGTTAGAATCAGATAAAGACCCATGATTGAACCGAATTCCGACAGCATCAGCTGCAGTTTGGGTGAGAACTTATCGGGCATCCCTTTGGCATCAAAGTGAGAAGGGACTCTCTCCGGCAGCGTCGGATAAAAAAGAATCGACAGAATCACAAAGGAAATGACGATAATGAACGGCAAAATCTCTCTTTTTGCTCTCCATCGCATGGCACTACCCTCGCTTTAAAAATCTCATCATGTATTCAACCGCCATCTCAAAAACATCCATGTTCAACGAATATCGGATGAACTGCCCTTCCCTTTCACCGTCAATCAAATCAGCTCTTTTGAGCACATCCAGGTGATGGGAGAGCGTAGGCTGGGATATTCTTATTCTCTCTATCATCTCGGAAGGCGTCATGTCCTTGCCCTTCAGAAGCTGAACGATTTGCCTTCTGGTCGGATCACCCAGCGCTTTGAAAAACTCGTTCAATGGTTTCATATATTTACATATCTACATACGTTTAATAGATAAAGAATGTTTGTCCTCTGGGATGATTTTCCGATCCTGGTCCATCTGTCCCCATCCAGCAGCTGGTGGGCGACGAAGAAGAAGGAGCGTTGTGCCTCCCCACTAATTTCGGCAACTAACTTAAGTCAGGCCTAGGCCCTCAAGTTAGGTGGCCGGTAGGCCTGCGGGATACCCGCAACCAAAATCCTTGACAATGTCGTAGCTCGTGTGTTATATAGCCAATGTGGTCTTGTCTCAAAAGAATCCTCGGTGTGGAGGTTTTTTGGGTGCATAGATCCTTTCACTTCTCGCTGTTTCTTGTCTTGATCTGCCTTTTCATGGAGCCCGCTGCTGCTCAGGATTTCAGCCGAGAATTCGCGGTAGGGTTGCAAGGCGGTTTGTGGAAGCCAGGACTTACCGACCACTCAGATATCTATGCGGTGGGAAGGCAGGGCACTGTCACTTTTAGATATGGACTGAAAGAAAACGTATCTGTCGGCCTGTCCGCTGCCTACGCCGAGACCTGGGAAGCCAGGAAGTCCACGAACGAGGCGTCCGGCGCAGGATTCACCTTCTCGCAAGAGCCTGGCGCTAACCGATTCACCCATGTCTGGTTGGACGGTTCTCTTTTCTACCATTTCAGGCCGTACGAAAGGCTAAACCCTTATGTCTTTGGCGGAATAGGAATAGCTTTCTGGAACATAAGAGACAAGGACGGGAAAGTTGTCCGAGTGCCGGACATGAACCGGAATCCCTTTGAGCTAAAAGACCAGGAACTCACTATATCGGGAGGCGGAGGAGTGGAATATCGACTTAAGGAGAAGTGGGGAGTAAGTCTCGGCACCAGATTCCATTACCTGACCCGGGTCTTGACCAGTCTCACGGGCCCGAAGGACCTAGTCGGCGCCGGACCGAATGAGCTTGACCTGCCCAAGGCCACGCTGGAGGTGTTTCTGGGGATCAGTTACTATTTTGGCAAGTCGAGGGATTCAGACCGGGATGGAGTTCCGGATGGGGAGGATTACTGCCCCGATACCCCTCTGGGGGCAAAGGTGGATGACAGAGGTTGCCCCCTGGATTCGGACGGCGATGGTGTTTATGATGGGTTAGACAAATGCCCCAATACGCCGCCCCACACCAAAGTGGACGCTAATGGCTGTCCAATTCAGACGCCCACCGTTGACCATCCGCAGTCCGCCGAGTGAGTCGTTTGCCCTCCAATTGGAATTTCAATGCCATACCCGACGATCAATTGCCGTGCGCAATGAATGCGTGATTCCTCTTCCAGGTCGATGGGCATTTGGAGGCTTGGCCGGGCTGAAACGGAGAATCACGGCTGATACTATTGCCGGATGTCGTAAACTATATGATCGTCTTTGCATACGCGGCAGACCTCTGGCTGGTCCGGACAGAAGATGGGACGGCCCAAAGAGTCGCGCTCGCAGGTGGTGATGCAACTTCTCTCCAATCTCTCCCTGGATGGCAGGATGCCCGTCCTTGCGTACAGAGCAGGATTCCCCCCAGTGCAACAACCCGATTGTCGGATTCGGTGATGGTACAGGTGACGAAGGACAAGGCAGCTGGGTACTCATGCTCCTGTCAATGGTCATGCACGTTTGCGCCGATCGGAGCCGGGGCATGTTTTGATGTCAAAGCACTCCCCATCCTTCCTGCCCAAGGCAGGAGCGATTGGCAGTATACCTTGCGCCGGACCGTGGAACCCCAAGGAAGAACGCAACTGACTCAAGAGTGCAGGCGCACGAAGGCCTATCTGCGTTTTCCTGCGTTTTTGTTAAGATACCCTTCCCCTGTGCACGTGGAAGTTCTATTTTATTATCACGAATTTGCCCACCTGATTTTTCCCGGTGTCCTTGTCCTGCACGCTGAAAAGATAGATCCCGGATACCACCGCCTGAGTGTTTCGGGAGATTAAGTCCCACTCGTCGTAAGTGG
>JBAVQU010000054.1:0-11286 GCA_049694315.1 Candidatus Zixiibacteriota bacterium | reverse complement strand
TGGTGGGAAGAGGCCAAGCAGATCAAGATGTTCAAGAGCACTGCTTCGGACATTTACAAGCACTTCGTGATCAAGTACGTAACCGTGAAGCGTCACAATCCACCCGCCTGGTGGCCGGATCAGACTGCTTTTACCGGGTATAACGACACCTATGTCGGCGTGGCTGAGGACATCGATTGTCCTTGGGACACTCTGGGCACCCAGACTGGCAGGAACTATGGCGGATATGACGCCGTCAAGGACATCGCCTGGCAGCAGGGATTCGACTGGACTGCTGCACGTCCCGCGTACAACAACTACTTCGCCGGCATTGCCTTAGCTAAGATTAAGACGACCGACAGTCAAGTTCCTTACTCTGCTCACATCGTGAAGAACGATGTCTACCTGTATCCTACGTCTCCTTGGGGTTGGATTGACGACCAGCTTTACACCCTGGCGGCTGATCCGACGGTAGGCTACGTTCAGGATCCGGATTCTGCAGTGGATCGTTCCACGGTAGTGGTGGCTAAGAAGATCGCTGCCGGAAACGATCCCAATGCGAGCCAGACTTACGCCGTGATTATGGCCGTGGGTCCGACCGGATTGGCTCAGTTGCAGACAACCATTGACACCGGTCGTGCCATTGTAGCCAGAGAGTACCCCAAATATCCGGCTATTTGCGGAGACGCCACTGGCGGCGGTATCATTGATGGGGGCGACGTGGTCTACTTAGTCACTTATCTGTATAGGGGTGGACCGGCGCCGGTTTGTCCAATGGAGCGTGGAGACGTTACTGGCGACGGCATCATTAATGGGGGTGATGTGATCTACTTAGTCGCTTATCTGTATAAGGGCGGACCTGCACCCAATTGCAAAGTAGGTCTCTGGTAATCCCGGCCCACGCGAAAGTGCAAAATCTTCGACGATTCGAGCAGAAGTACCAATATGGGATGGCTCAAGATGCCATCCCATATTTCTTGTGGCCTGTTGGCAGAAAGCTCGATCCCCATCGCAAGCAATAGGATCAGCTGGAGTGTTCACCTTTAGGTGAACCTTTGGGATGGCTCAAGATGCCATCCCATATTTCTTGTGGCCTGTTGGCAGAGAGTTCAATCCCCATCGCAAGCAATAGGATCAACTGGAGTGTTCACCTTTAGGTGAACCTTGTGGAAGCTGTTGGCCGGCAGAAGACCTTGAGATCAAACTGAAGTGATGGATCCCTCCAAGGCAGAGCTGGAAACTCCAGACTTGCGTATCCTCGCCTTCCAGGGATGCTGGACAAGAGGAATTCGCTAAAGTTCGGATGGAAGACTGTCGAAAATAAATATGGGTAAAGACCCAACTAATTCTTTCAGTTCCGAACAGAGTCCTGCCAGATGCGGGACTCTGTTTTTATTCGCATAAAAAAGTCGGATACCCTCACCGGATACCCGAGCTAAGTGCCAGACTCTTTTTGTCTCAATCCCAGTCTTAGTCTCTTACTCCTTCGGTCTCTCCTCGGAGAGTGCCTTAAAGTAGTCCTTGATCAGCTGTTCGTATTCTTTGGGATATGCTTCCTGCATGAATCGTAAAAGATCGTCTTTGGCTGATTCCTCTCCCTGGGTGATGTCGGAAGGAAGCCCCTTCGGGCTTGGACGGGAGACGTCTTCCCCCACCTCCGCCCTTCTCTGCTTGGAGTAATCCTTCTCCTTTAGAGACTTTTCTGCATCCAGAAGGCGGGAGAGTATCTTTTGTTGCCGATCCATGGTCCCTTGATCCACCTGCATCCTCTCGAAGTCCTGGACCACCTTCTTCATTTCATCCCCCACCTTGTCCAAGCGGCCGGCGATCTCGGAGCGGTTGCCGAATTCACTTTCCAGCTCCGACAATGCCTTTCTGACCGCCTCCTGCTCGGCTGCCAGTCTCCCCAAACCCTCCTGCTGGGAGAGGGAAAGCATGCTTCCCCCGCTGCATTGGCCCAGTTTTTCCGTCTCCTGATTTATGCCGCCCTGCTTGTTGCACATCCCCTGCATCTTTTGAAACATCCGCTCCATCCCCGAGCCGCTGCACGATTTGTTGGCATTTTGCATGGCCGACAGAAGCTGGCGGGCGGTGACGTTTAGATCGTAGATGGCTTCTTTCTGTTCATCCGAAGCCACTTCCTTCTTCCTTTCCGATAAACGCTGGACGGCCTGATCCATGCCGGCCACGGAGAGCGCCATGTACCTTTCGACGTCCTCATTGATAAAAAGAGTCAGGTGGGACAAGCTCTCCAGATCTTCGGAGATTCTGCCACCGGCGGTCTTCAGATTCTGCTGGTCATGGGCCATATCCAACAATACCATGTCTCCCCGGTCTACCATACCGACCCGGTCAAGCAGCTCCTCCTGATTGTCAGAGAGCGAAAACACGTCATGAAGAGATTTTCGGATCGCCTGGACAATCTCCTCCTTCTGTCCGGATTGCATCAGCTCTTGGGTGTTCTTGAGCTTTTCCCCCATATCTTTGAGCTTTTTGGAACAGGACTTGCCGGATTTCGCCGATCCGCTTTTATCCGAGCCGGAAAGCTGAGAGATGGCCTGATCCATGTCTTCCTTTACCCCTGATTCTTCCGGCATATTGGCCAGATCCTCGATTTTTTGCGGCGGCAACATGGACAACCCAGTGGCAAGATCGGTGAACTCCTTTAGCTTCTTCTCGAACTCGCCGAAGTCGTCCTTCACCTTCTTTTCGTCTGGGGAGAGGCCAGGCAGATCTTCCTTCGGCGCATTATCAATACTCTGGTTCAGGTTCTCCTGTTTCTGGGTCATCTGCTCTATCATCTTTATCAAGTTGCCCAGCTTCTGTTCCGCCTGCATCCGCTTCAATAAGGAGAGCGTTCGGTCAAGCCGCTTCAGCATCTCATCCTGAGACACTTCCATCTTCTTCATGGCTTCCTTGAGCTTGTCCGGATCCATGTTTTTCAAAGCCTCTGCCAGCTTCTGCATGGCTTCTTTCATCTGGGGAGTGGCGATCTCATCCATGAGTTTCTTAATTTCCATCATCTTCTCCACCAGCTCGGCGGCGGCAAGCTTGTTATCTTCGATCTTCTGGATGTTCTCATCCATCTTCTGGGCCAGCTTCTGCAGATCACCAGCCAGCTTTTGTTGTTTCCCTAAGGTCTCCTCCAACTGCTGTTTTTTCTGCCAGTCCATGTCCAGGCCAGTGTATCGGTTCATCTCCCCGGAGAGGTCCTCGAGTTTTTTCTTAAGCTCCTTCTGCCCCTTAAGCGCCGTTTCCAGGTCCACTACCTGTCCTTCCTGCTCCTTTTCCACTTCGGTTATGATCTCGTCTAAGGAGGGAAGCCTGAGAGTATAGGTCTTGCTTTCCGCTTTCTTGGGACCGGAGAAAGAGTCGTTGTCGTAAACCACCGCCCGGTATCTGACCAAGTCTCCGGGAAGCAAAGGAAAACTGGATAGATTCCAGCGGTACTGGATGTCCGCCTCCGTCCGAGTCTTATTCGGGATTTCGACGTCCAGGCTCTTCTCTTCCGACTCTTTTCCGCCGGAAACGATCTGATAGACGAGCTTAAGTGATGAAAAACCGTAATCATCGGAGATGTGAACCAAAAGACCAACCTGCATCGTTTCGGTCAAATCCTGATCCTGTCCCGGTTCCAAAATCTCGATTGATGGGAACTCATCATTCACTTTGGCAATCGTATATTCAATGGGATCCTGGCTTTGATTTCCGCTCTTGTCCCACAGATCAATAGAATAGCTGTCGTCCTTCTCGACCACTATCTCTCCTAAAGCTAAGTTCCCCTCAATCTTGGTTCCTTGTCTGGTCGAGTCGGAGAAAACCAGATCTCCTCTTTCCAGCTCTTTATTCGCCTTTACTTCGATTCCCACCTTGGTCCCGGCTATGGCCCTGATATTGCCGTCGTTTTCGTCAATCACCTGGGTTGTAAGCTGGGTATATCGGGGAAACTCAAAGGTCAGCTTGAGGCCCACCACCCTGGGCTTGTCCACCACCGTTATCTTATAGTGGTCGCTTTGTACTCCTTTGGCTTCAGCGTAATACTCGAAGCTTCTCTTCACCTCTTTGAACTGGTAACTATAATCAGGCTGTGTTAAAGCTGCCTCCTGACCCTTAAGTTCGCTGGGCGACCTTTGACTGGAGAGCTTCTCTTTGTTCCAACCCGCTCCCTCGTTTCTGTACACAAAACTTATGTCTCCAGGTCCCTCCCCCTGCACCTTGATCTTTATTCGCACATCTGAGTACTTGACCACCTCGGCATTACCGGGGGAGATGATGAAGACAAACCTTTGCGGAGAGACAAATTCGGTCAGCGGATGTGAAAAAACGTAGAAGGAGTTTCGGAATGCACCCGGAAAAATCAGGGCGAAGACCAGCGAAAAGGCTGCCAGTAAGCTCGCTATCCTGCCCATTTCCTTGAGAGGATCGGTGTTGATGATTTCCTTAAGGTTCAATCGCCCGCATATAGAATCCGCCTGCTCGATCACCGCCATGATCATGTCAGTGGAATAGCCCTCGGGGTTTTCTTTAAGATTCTTTACTAACTGCAGCGCAGCAATCAGCCGGTTCTTGAGCTCAGGAAATCTAACTTCTACTTTCAAGGCTAAATCATTCAGGCTGGGTTGATGAACTATGGGTCGCAGGCAGAAATAGGAAAAGAAACTCATCAGCAACAGAGCTGCCGCCCCCAGATAAGCCACTCGTGCCGCCACCGGAAACACAAAAATGGAGTTGGCCAGAAGACCGACAAGTCCGAGTCCCAGGCCCAAGGATATGAAGATCAGTATCCCCTGGATAACCTTGCTTCTGGTGTAGGAGCGGCCCAACAGTCTGAGGCGCGCCGCCAAAGCTGCATAGCTATTCGAGTGGTAGCTGTTATTCATAAGCCTTTGCGTTCAATTACCTCGTTTTCCAGCGATCTCAAGACGATTCGCAAAACGACACTAAGATCGACGTATCTTTCTGCTTTGGAACCATCCCTTCAGTCCCCCTCACCCTACCCTCTCCCTCAAGGGAAAGGGCATAGTGCCCGTTCGTTACTGCCGGTTCCTTTTTCCTTCTTTCTTCTTCCTTGTTTTTTGTTCCTCGATCCGGCCTGATCAGTTCTCCAAAACCCAGGTGATGATGTTGACTCCCATTTTCAAAGCCGCTTCCCGCTTTTCCGGTGGATCGTTATGCACCTGGGGATCTTCCCATCCGTCGCCTATATCGGACTCATAGTCGAAAAACACCACCAATCTTCCCTCATCGAATATGCCGAATCCCTGCGGTGGCTTCCCATCGTGTTTGTGAATCTTGGGCAGACCATTCGGAAAATCATAGTAAGCGTGATAGATTCCATGATTGAACGGAAGCTCGACTAAATCCTTGTCTGGAAAGACTCTTTTCATCTCCCGAAAAAATGCCTCCCTGAGGCCGTAGGAATCGTTGGCGAAGAGAAAACCACCACCGGTCAGATACGTTCGCAGTCTGTCCAGTTCCTGATCAGTGAATCTTATGTTTCCGTGACCGGTCATAAACAAAAAGGGATAGGAGAATAGCTCTTCGTCCATTACAGAAACCCGCGCCTCTTCCTCCCTGACCGGGATGTTGGTATTCTCCTTTAGGAACTGGTGCATGTTGGGGATAGCCGAAGAGCCCCAATACCAGTCACCTCCGCCACCATATTTCAATCGGGCTATGGTGAAAGCAGAGGGATGTGGGTTGACGACCACCTTTCCGGTCTGCGCCGGAGCCGCCGATCCAAGAGCCATGAAGATAGAAAGAAAGAACAGCCTCTTCATATTCATAAGATTATACAATTGAAGGTCTCCGGATGTTTGCACGCTGTGTGGGTAACGGGAGGAGGGCATCCACCGAGTCCGAGCCAGAGTCAGAAGATGGGGCAATCCCGAGAGGGGGAGGCTCAATCAACGCCAACCACTCTACCCAGGTTAGCCTGCCAGTCCTGGGGCTTCAATCTGGACGTTGGGTGGGGGAGAAGATTCCGTGGATCGAGGGAGGCAATCTTCGGCTTTTTTGTTTTTGTAATCGTTCCGAAGTCCCCAGTTAAGAGAAAGGTAGAGCAGAGGATGACTGAAGTTATGGAAAAATCTGGTGAATATTGAAGTCCTGTCGTAGAAGTTCTTTCCTAACCAGATCAGGCCCTCTGACAGTTCTTCCGGGGTCATGCTTTTGGGTCTGAAAACTACGGTTCGATGGTTGTAGTCGCTCCAGTTCCGACTTAAAAGCCTCCCTTCTTTCTTGAATCTCTCGAAGATCGCCGTGCCCGGATACGGGGTCAAGATATTGAAGGTAGCGCTGGGGATTCTATTCTTATGCAAAAAGCTCAGGGTCTTCTCAAATATGCTCTTGTCATCATCATCAAAGCCGAAGACCAGCGAGGCGTGGAACAAAATATCCGAATCCTTGATGATCTTGATAGCCTGGACGTACTCTTCAGCGGTATCGGGAGCTTTGCGCAGCTTCTTAAGATTGTCCGAGGAAACCGATTCTATTCCGATAAACAAAGCGGCACAACCGGATTTTCTCGCCAGATCAAGCAGCACCCTGTCCTTAGCCAAGGATATGGATGCCTGGCCCACCCAGCGAATCTTTAAATCCGAAAGAGCAGTGAAGAGTTCTTTGGCAAATCTGACATCCCCAATGATATTGTCATCCAAGAAAAAGAATTTCTTGCTGTCTCTTGTGGCGATCTCCTTCACAATGTTGGTGATTGGGCGGTGCCTGAGCTTTTTTCCGTAAAGATCTGTCACCGAACAGAATTCACAGGCGTAAGGACAGCCTCTGGTACAAAAGATGGGGGTCACCCGAAATGGAGTGTGATTCTGGCCCAGCTTGGGGATGGGGAATCGGGAAAGGTCAGAATTGAAAGATCGGTAAATCCTCTTCAACCGGTTCTGCTTAAAATCGTCGATAAGCTCTTCCCAACATCCTTCCGCCTCGCCGATGACCACGGAGTCGCAATGAGCAATGGCTTCCTCCGGCATAACTGACGGATGGATTCCTCCCAAAACCACCTTAGCGCCCTTCTTCCGGAAAACGCCGGAAAGCTCGTAGGCCCGGGGAGCGACTACCGTCATGCAGGAGATTCCCACCAAGTCATAGCTCTTGGCAAAATCAATCTCTTCGATCTCCTCCTCCACCATATCAACCTCTATCTCCGCCGGAGTCAACGCGGAGATGACACCCAACGTAAGCTGGGGCATTCTCAAGAAATCACTCCGCCCTCTATCTAGAGAAGGAGCAATTAGAAGAATCTTCATTTTGCCTTCTGACCCTTTAATTTGGATGCGGACAAATGGGGGAAGAGTAGGTCCCTCTACTCGTCAACCTTCTTGATGCCGACTGCCTGAGGACCCTTATCCCCTTTAACAATGTTGAATTCCAGATGGTCGCCCTCCTGTAAGCTGCCGAACTCCACATTCTGAAGTTCTGAGCGATGAAAGAATATGTCTCTTCCGTCCTCAGATGAGATGAATCCAAATCCCTTTTCTCTCATCACTCGCCTTACGGTACCCTTTGCCATACTCTAAAACCTCCTTTTCCAAGAATAGTTGGCTCTGAAAACAACTCCACTCCTGCCGACCGCGCTAACAAGTAATACGACCTCAAACTGCTTTCTTGAAGATTCGATCCTTGCTTGGAAAGCTGGGCTATCTCCGATATAGCCCTCTTTGCTTTGAATCTCAAGCCACATCTGAATCGCCTGCGTGTATTTTCTTTCAAGAACCATACCAGGGACTTGTACCAAACCTCACCGACGGATGCCGAACCCTTGATGCCGTAATTAAGTCGGATTTGGAGGAGAAGGAATCGGTGGATCCGACAAAATAATGGTGGACTCTCTGGCACTCGTTTGAAGAGAGCGGGGATACTCGTGAGCGAATCTGGCGGCTTTGCACTCAGTCCCGCGCCGCGAAGGTCGGTGAGAAGAAATGCATAGATGAGAGATGGCCGTGTCGAGCAAGGAAGGGAAAAAACCGGGCTCAGCAAATGGTCAACCGTCGAGAAAGAAAGTTGCAAGAAAGACTTGTTATCGTATCTATTTGAATCGCCGGGGCGATCTCTTTTCCCATTCCACCGCGATGCTGGCTGCCACATACCATGAGGAATAGGTGCCTTCGATTATGCCGAGCATCATGGCCAAAGAAAAATCATGTACCACCGGCCCGCCGACGAAGAAGAGAATCGTGACCGGCAAGAAAGCAAGAATAGAAGTGTTGAGGGTTCGGTTCAAGACCTCGTTGATGCTGGCGTTTATGGTGGAGTTGAAATCCCCCTTCTTTCGGAAAAGCTTCAAGTTTTCTCTGATCCGATCGTAGACCACCACCGTATCAGTCAGCGAGTAGCCGCATAAAGTCAGGAGCGCGGTGACGAACAACAGGGTGATCTCTCGGTGCAATAAAAAGAAAATCCCTAAGATCGCCAGAACGTCATGAAACGTAGCCAGAGTGGCGGCTACTCCAAACCGGAAATCGAACCTTATCCAGATATAGATCAGGATGCCTATTATGGCAATCAGCACGGCTATCTGGGTCTGATGCTGAAGGGTCTTGCCCACGGCCGGACCAATCCCGTCCACCGAGTCCATAGTGAACTTGTTGTCCGGGAATTCCTTAGCCAGTACACTTAAGATATTCTGAGAGATCTTGGTAACGGCTTCCTCCGTGGTGGTCTTGACCCGAATTACGAAAAAGTTGGGTCTCTCTCGGCTGAGTGACTGAATGAATGCATCAGGATATCCTTCTCTGCTCATCGCCCCTCTGAGGCTGCCGATATCCACCGGTTTGTCAAAATAGCCTTGCACCAGGGTTCCGCCACCGAAGTCTATTCCCAGATCTGCCTTTCCCAAAAACAGTGCCACAAATGCCGCTATCCCCAAAATCACCAGGATGGCAGAGAAACCGAAGGCATAGTATCGTTTTCCGACGAAATCAATGTTGGTCTTCTTCAGGATTTGAAACATTTTCTGCTACTCCCGCATTTATATGCTTAAAGTCTGATGTTGCTTTCTTAAATCGAAGATAACCCGGGTGATCACCACGGCGGTGAACAGATTGATGGCCACTCCTAAGCTCAAGGACACGGCAAACCCTTTCACCGGTCCGGTGCCGAATTGAAACAGCACCGCCGAAGTTATCAGAGTGGTGATGTGAGAATCGATGATGGCGCTGAGTGCTCGCTTATAGCCGGCATCGATTGATGCCCGGACGGTCTTTCCGCTCCTCAACTCCTCTCGTACCCGTTCAAAGATCAGAATGTTGGCGTCCACCGACATTGCCACGGTAAGAATGATGCCGGCAATGCCGGGCATAGTCAAGGTGGACCGAAGTGCCGACATGGCGGCCAGAAGGAAAACTATGTTGAAAAACACGCCGATGTCCGCTATTATTCCCGAAATCCGATAGTACACGGCCATAAAGAGGATCACTATCAAGAAACCGAGCACGGCTGCGGTGGTACCCTTATGGATGGAATCCTGCCCCAGCGATGGTCCAATCACTCGATTCTCGATGATCTTGACCGGCGCAGGCAAGGCACCAGCTCTCAAGACAATGGCTAAGTCGTTAGCCTCATCGATGGTAGACCCGCCACCCAGCTCAATAACGCCTTGGTCACGAATCTTAGACCGAATGATCGGAGCTGACTCCACCCGTCCATCTAAGGTGATAGCTAAAGGTTTGTCGATATTAGCGCCGGTCACCCGGGCAAATATCCTACCCCCTTGTTTGGTCAGAACGAAGTTGACTTCCGGCTTGCGGAACTGATCGTATCGGGGTTTGGCATCGACTAGGTATTTGCCGGATAGCTCGACCCTCTTTTTGAGCAAATAGATTCCCCAGTATTTCTGATTTTGGAAGGTTTCCGTTCCGGTGGACCACGCGAATTCATCATCCTCGGGAACCACCTGCTTGATCCCAGGCTGATTCAGCAGAAGCTCGACTTTCGGTTTCTCTTCGTCTAACACCCAGTAACCTATCGTCCGCTCCCCAAAAGACTCCAGGTACTGGCTGAAGGGACGCTCTTTGTCCGCCCCTTCTTCCTCTGCCAAAAGAGCGCTGGTGTCGCGCGTCGTATCCCGAGTGCTCTCTGGCTTAGCCGCGCCGAAAAGATCCTTGGCCGCCTTCTCTTCCTCTTTCTTTCCTTTTTGTTCCTTACCCTTCTCTTCTTGCTGAGTCGCGCTCTTTCCCTCCGTCTTCGAAGAGGTATCTACGTGAGCCAGTACCTGATCCATCTTCTTCAGGATGGATGTGGTATTTTCCGGTGTTTCTAGCAGCTTGAACTCGAGTTGAGCGGTTTGTCCTATCAACGCTTCGGCTCTTTGGACGTCCTGAAGTCCGGGCAGTTCCACCATAATTCTGTTTCCGCCGGTCTTATTGATCAGCGGCTCGGACACTCCGAACTGATCCACCCGGTTTCGGATGATCTCCAACGCTCGATCCACGGCGTCCGACGCCTCACCTTCCTTGAGCTGAGTCTCATCCACCTGCAGGACCACATGCATCCCTCCCTTTAAATCCAGACCCAGTTTTATGGCCCTTTTCTCCATGTTGATCAGATCCTGAGGTTGTGTAGTGCGCAAAGCCTGCTTTTCAGCGTCAGAAGTGGTCCAGGATTTGATGCTGGGGTAAAGAGCCCACAGAGAGGCGATGATTAAAAACGCGATCAAAAGCACCAGATAAAGCCGTGACCTTCTCATTGTAGTTTTCTCCTAATTCCTCATATAGTTATCTAAAGACAACAAAATGTAAATATACATCCTAATTACGAAAAGTCAAGAACTTGCCTTGACAATTTTTTTCGAATTCTAATATCCCCCCAACTCACCCCGCGTTTATTTGTTGACCTATCCCCTTCCAAATGGTCGGCTGGGCGTTTAACCACCACCCCAACGGAGGAGGAGCTTTTGGAGCGTCCCGCTTTCACAGCTCGATTTCGCTCCCTTCGACTTCGCTCAGGGACAGTGAGCAAAGTCGAACTGCCACTACCTTGGGCCTGTCGAAGGACGGGACCAGGTCGGCGGATGTTCAGAGAAAGGTGGCATCTTATTCAAGACCAAGCTCCTGGCGGGATGAATCTCTCCCCACAGGGGAAGAGCCTTTGCGATCTTGACGGGGTATCTTTACTTATGGTCATAATACCCGTTTGGGTAAAAGAATTACCAGAAGGTTATTTAAATCTTGGTGATTATAAAGGATCTGACACAAGATTGCAGAGATTTTGAGTCAAGATTTCAAAGATATTTTGGTTTCTATGGTTATATCTGAACTCCATTTCTTTTAGGTACAAAACGAATTTTTGGATGGA
>JBAVQU010000053.1:0-182189 GCA_049694315.1 Candidatus Zixiibacteriota bacterium | reverse complement strand
GGCTGTTTTCGGTTTGAAGCTGATGCCCGTTTCGCTTGATCCCCTCCTTTCATCTTGTTGGACGTACTCTCGCCGTTGCCCAATTCATTGGGCAGATCCGAGTTGGGAGTCAAATAGGCGAGAGATATCACCATAATCATCCCCCGTTCCAACGGGCGGTCGAACGGAAAGAGACTGAGTAGTATCTGGGGCTTGCTTGCGTTCCTCACCGACATTGTGCATCGAGATTCACGCAGGGAACCAAGGTGACAACGCGACCAGTCAAATTGCCCTTCTTTCTTGTAGCTGACCTTCCCAGAGCAGCAAGCTATTCAGCGTCCTATCTCCCGACGGAGACTGACGCAACCACGGAACCCTGACATCTTTGCCCATGTACGTGCCTGTAATAACTTGTATGAAAATAAGTTAGCCCCTGTCAATTCGCGTCCGACGGTCGAAATAATTCAAGGCCTATTCGTAAAAACTTACGAATTTCGCTGAATAATCGCACTAACTCGGGCTGCTCCAGCTCCCTTGCTCCAGCCCATTAACATATTGTCTGTCAATGCCATACAGACGCAGACGCGAAACTTGAGAGCGCATTGGAAAACCGGTACGACTTTTGCTTAACCATTAGACGCATTTCTTTCCTTCTTTCAAGTAAAACAGCCCCTTCCAGGAGCCCCGTCTCTCGACGGGGCTCCTCGGACCCCCGCAAAAATCAAGCAATCGAATTTCCAAAATAATCCTTGATTTTCCTGACGCCATGTTTATCTTTCGGTTAAGACAAGGAACTCTAATCCAGGTTTTCTTATAGGGGGGGTCTGATGAGAAGACTCCGTCTTGCTTCAAAATGCGGGATGAGGCTTGGGACGCTTGTGACAATTTCCTTGTGGGTAGCTCTGGTAACCAGAGACGTTTGTTCACGCCCAGCGGATACTCTCAATCTGCAACTTGAGTGGGCTTACCCCATTTCTATCACCGACATGAAACTGGTGGACTTTGACTTCGACGGAATCGACGAGATTCTTTTTGGCAGTAATTCCGATCAATTCAGTCACAAGCATCCGATTCACCATTCCGCAAGAGTCCCGAGTTATCCTAACGATCTACAACACCCTGGGCGAGTTGGTGAGGAGCTTCGAAGGATACTATCCTCCGGGTCACCACGCATTCACATGGGAGGGGAGAAACATGTGCGGAAATGACGTGGCCAGTGGCGTTTATCTATACAGGCTTGCTGCAGGAGAATGCCAAGAAACCAAGAAGATGGTGCTTTTGAAATAGGAAAGCAGAATAGGACAGTTGCGCGATAAGAAATCCAGAACCTGCAGGAACAGAGTGCAGGATCTTTGTTTTATTGACAATGACTGGCCCCACCATTATACTATTCTACCAGATGCTCTTTGGGAGCCTTGGGAGGAGGTACGATGAGAATTCTCGTAACCGGCGGAGCCGGATTCATCGGGTCGAATGTCGCAGATGGATTCATTCACCAAGGCCATAAGGTCACAGTCGTGGATAACCTGTCGACCGGCCTCGAGTGCAATGTCAACAAAAAGGCCCGTTTCTTCAAAGCCGATATAAGAAGTGTGGTCATGGACAATATCTTTGAAAAAACAAAGCCGGATCTGCTATGCCATCATGCCGCCCAGATAGATATCCGAAAATCGACGGCTGATCCGGTTTTCGATGCGGGAGTAAACATCATCGGCTCATTGAATCTGCTAAATGCTTGTGTCAAGCACAATGTCAAGAAAGTCATATTCGCCTCCACCGGTGGAGCTATTTATGGAGAGCAGGACTATTTCCCGGCAGACGAAAATCATCCGGCAAATCCTCTTTCACCTTATGGGGTAGCCAAGCTAACCATAGAAAAGTATCTTCATTTCTACCGCGAGACTCACGGGATCAGCTACATTGCGCTGCGCTATGCCAACGTATATGGACCCAGACAGAATCCCCTGGGAGAGGCCGGGGTGGTGGCGATTTTCTGCGATAGACTTCTGAGAAATACGCAAGCCGTGATAAACGGTGATGGGGCACAAACCCGTGATTTCGTCTTTGTGCAGGATGTAGTGAGCTCGAATCTTCTGGCGCTGGACTATCCCAAAAGCGACGTTTTCAACATAGGAACCGGCGCAGAAACCGACATAAACCGGATTTTCGGAATCTTAAGGGAGAAAACCGGCTCAAAACAAAAGGTGCTCCACGGTCCGGCTAAACCGGGAGAACAGCAGAGAAGTGTTCTCGACTGCACCAAGGCGGAGAGACTTCTTGGCTGGAAGCCAAAACACAGCTTAGAGGACGGGATCGCCACCACGGTGGAGTTTTTTGGAAAGACCGAAAGGCACGCCCCGGTCAGATGACTTCCATGTGGCGACGGTTCCTAGGTGGCAATGCCGGCCATTGGGCGGGACACAGGGCTGGCTCCGGAGTTTTATGGCGAATATCAGACCTACTCGAAGAGGCCAATAAATGAGTAGCTGTCGCATAACAGTCCTGGGTTCATCCTCCGGCATGCCCTCCCCTACTCGTTTCTGTTCCTCCTTATTCGTTCAGACTGAAAAGTTCAATTTCCTAGTAGATTGCGGAGAAGGAACCAGCTATTCCCTCCTGAGGAACAATGTTGATCCGGAGTTGATTGACTTAGTCTTCATATCTCACTCCCACATAGATCACCTTGGCGGCCTCTTTCTACTAATTCAGATGATGCATCTTCTCCGGAGAAGAATTCCGTTGAGTGTTTACCTTCCCCAGGAGGCTATTTCGGGAGTGAGAAGCTTTCTGGACACCTGCTATCTTTTTCCTGACAGAATTTCCTTGGAGCTCAAGTTGCATGGCATGGTGCCAGACTTTGCGTTTCAAGGCGAAGGATTTACCGTCAAGGCCCATCTTAACCGTCATCTTGCCGGCAATTACAGGGTGGTAGAGGAGTTGAAATCAGCCAACCAGATGCAGAGCTTCTCTTTTGTCTTAAATCTTGCCGGGAAGAAGATGGTTTATTCCGGCGACATTCTACATTCGGATGATTTGGCAGGCATAATCGAAGACTCGGATCTTGTGATCACCGAGTGCTTTCATCCCCAACTGGAAGAGCTGATTCCGCTCCTGGTGAAGGGAAAGGTCAAATCGACGATTCTTACCCACATCCCTCCGGAGTTGGAAGGAAAGGAGGAAGAGGTGGTAGGGTTCGCAGAAAAGATGGGTTTGGAAAACATAGTCATGGCTTATGATGGGTTGGCTATTGGGATTTAGTCACGCTACAGACCTCGACTACACACCTCAGATCGTCTCCTCGTGCCAGTAAGTTCATTCCTGGAGCATTCCTTCAGAGGTTTGTAACACAAGTAAGGTCGCCAGACCGGGCGACCCTCCATGACAGGTGCTGACAGCCGACGCTCCGATCAAACGAATGGTGGAGCGGCGGCGCGGGGCTAATCTTTTGATTTCCAAAGAGTTAAGCTTGTGAGCTTAGACAAGCTCCGTTTTTGGTCAAAAATCTGTGAGCTGGCGCAAATCTTCCTTGACAAGCTTAAGCTTAGAGCGTATAATGAATTTGGAAAGGAGTTGATGAATTCATGAGACGGAAAGGGGGTTTGGGATGAAATGACGAATGTTATAGTTCGGAACGACGAGACCTTCGAGAAGGCTTTGCGCAGATTCAGCAAGTCTTGCGAGAAGGCGGGCATTCTGGCGGACATCAAGAAGCATCAGCATTTTGAGAAGCCGTCCGAGCGCCGCAAAAGAAAGATGGCGGCGGCAAGAAGAAAAAGTCGACGAAGAGAGGACTACTAATTCATGCCGGATCCAGGAGGCGCCCAAGCTGGAATATCCTTAAAGCAAAGGCTCGATCAGGACATGAGGAACGCGCTCAAGAGCAAAGATAGTCTGAGGCTGGGTGTACTTCGCATGCTCAAGTCGGAGATCAGATACAAGGAGATAGAAAAACGCGCAGATCTTTCCGACGACGAGGTGATTTCGGTGCTTTCTTCGTCAGTCAAGAAACACAAGGATTCGATAGAAGCATTCGACAAAGGGGGAAGAGAGGATTTGGTCTCCCGGGAGAAGGCTGAACTGGAGATGATCGAGGCATATCTTCCTGAGCAGTTGACCGAAGAGGAGTTGTCTGGGGCCATCCATCAGGCAATAGTGGAGGCCAATGCTTCCGGTCCTGCGGATCTGGGCAAGGTAATGAGATCGGTGATGCTCAAGGTCAAGGGAAAAGCGGAGGGGAAACTGGTCACTCAGCTGGTTTCTTCCCAGCTTCAGTCCATCTCCGGACCTAAATGAAAAGTCTGGCACAAGAGAGAGTGTGATGATCTAGCTTCAGGCAGGCAGTTTCGTCTGCATGTGGGTTTTGCACGGACTCCTGTGGTGCAAAATGAATGCTTCAGGAACTGATTCAAAGAAGGCGGCACGTTGCCCCGACCGAACATCGAGGTGACGTGCTGTCTTTTTGTGCGCGCTGCCTTTTTTGCCCAAGACCATGACTAAGTCAAATCAGGAGGGTAGATCCACGCCGATTCGACAGAATATTGCTTTTGGCCGAAGTGCCGTAGAAAGTGAGGGGATAGATGAACTGGATAGATTTCGTATTGTTAGGGCTTCTCCTAGTGGGAGTCTTTGTGGGCTCCCGAAGAGGCTTGTTCAGCGGACTGATGGGGGTGGTGGCCTTGGCCTGTGGCCTGGTCTTTGCGATTAATTGGGTCGACTGGCTGACGTCCAAGTTCCTTTCCCACATGAAAGTGTCCACGGTGATGGTCGCATTCATGGGATTCATCGTGATATTCGTCTTGGTCTACGTATGCGTCAAGCTGGTGGGATACATTTTCTATAAAGTCGCCTCCTTGAAATCGCTGGGAAACTTGGACAAGGTCGGGGGAGCCATCATGGGGATTTTCAATGGGTGGATTCTTTTGGGGGTGATACTGTTCTTGTTCATATTTCTTCCCCTCCCGGACTCTTTCAATGCCAAGCTCAATACTTCGTTTTTTGCACCGGGCATGAGGGGAGTGGTGCCCATGATCTACGATGAAACCACGTTTTTGCATCCGAACAGCCCCAACCTGGTGAACAAGATGAAGGACACACTGAAGGCCAAACCGGGCAAAGACTCCCATGGCATCGGCGAATTCTCAGCGGACAACTCCACGGTCTCTCGGATCATCCATGCAATGGAGGACTACTTCGGATCATAACTCAGCCCGATCCAGAATAACAAGCAAAATCCTATTCCCAACGGAGAAATAGATTTTGTAGTCGTCAGGAGTCTTCCCGTTGGGATTTTGTTTCTTTTGATTAACTGAATAAACTCGCTGGGGTCAGATGGACGAACACACGCTGAAGGTTTTGGAGTTCGACAGAATAAGAGAGATGCTTGGCGGTCGTTGCCTGTCGGAGATGGGAAGGGAACTGGCGCTCTCCCTTCTTCCCTCCAAAGACCGGGAGGTAGCGGAAAAGGAAATCAAAGAGACCACCGAGTTGAAGGAGATGCTTCTGTATGAGGAGAAGCTTCCACTCTCCTCCATGAAAGACATTCGTCCTTCGTTGAAAAGGGCCCAGACCGAAGGCGCGTTCCTTCAGCCCGGGGAGCTTCTGAGCGTCGCCGACACTCTGTCCGTCTCCAGATCCTTAATCAAGTTCTTTAGGAACAAGAAAGAGAAGTACCCTCTCGTCAGCGCCCTGGCATCCGAGCTCCGAAGCTTTGACCAGATACTTTCAGCCATAGGCATAGCGCTTGACCCATCCGGCGAGATGAGAGATTCTGCCTCGGGAAGACTGTCCGACATTCGTCACCAGCAGAAGACCTTGAGGAATCGAATATTGGACAAGCTGGAGTCGATGATCGGCGCCCGCAAAGCGAAAGGTCCGCGTCAGGATGACGTCATTACCATTCGGGACGGACGGTATGTGATTCCCATGGATGAATCTGAGTTCTTTCAGAGCCGGGGAATAGTGCATGATCGTTCCGGAAGCGGTGCCACTTTTTTCGTGGAGCCGCTGGTGGTGTTGGGAATGAACAACCAGCTGAGGGAACTGGCCTTAGAGGAAGAGGCTGAGATCGAAAGGATCTTAAGAGAAATCACCGATCAAATCAGAGAAAATCTTCTGGATCTGGACGTCATGGTCAGGATCCTCCAGGAACTCGATTTTATCCATGCCAAGGCCCAGTTCTCCTTTAGCTATGACGGGAATCCTCCTTCGTTGAACGAGCGAGGTTACATACACTTGATCGAAGCCCGGCATCCATTACTTCATTTCCCGAAAGAAAGTGAGCCCGTGGTTCCCCTTTCCCTCGAGATCGGAAAGGATTATTCCACCCTAATAATCACCGGTCCCAATGCCGGGGGAAAAACCGTAGCCCTCAAAGCTGTCGGCCTTCTGACGCTGATGGCTCTATCAGGACTTCATATACCGGCCAAACCCTATTCCGAGATCTCCGCATTCGAAAGGGTGTACGCTGATATTGGAGATGAGCAGTCTATTGAGATGTCCTTGTCGACGTTCTCCTCTCACATGCTCCATATTAAGGAGGCGTTGGAGAACGCAGACTCACGAACCTTAGTCCTCTTCGACGAGCTGGGTGGAGGGACTGACCCCAAGGAGGGAGTGGCCTTGGGCGAAGCCATAATAGATCAGCTGATTAGAAGAGAGGCACGGGTCATGGTGACCACTCACCATGGCGTGCTGAAGATGCTGGCTCAAGAATATCCGCAAGTCAGGAATGCCTCCATGGAATTCGACCGGGAGACTTTAACCCCCACCTATCGGCTTCAAATCGGCTATCCCGGCTCCAGTTATGCCATCCAGATAGCACGAAGGTTGGGTCTGCCGGAGGAGATTTTGGAGAAAGCACAACAGATTGTAGGAAGTGAGGAAAGGGACTTAGGAAAGCTCCTGGAGAGTCTGGAGACCGACTTGAAACAGGTCAGGGAGAATCGCCGGGCTTTGGAACAGCAGAAAAAGATCACCGACGAGCTAATGAACCTCTACCGGGACCGGATGAAAAGACTGGAAGATAGAGAGAAGGAATTGAAAACCCATGCTTTGCGAGAGTCGAAGCTGATGGTGGAAGCCACCCGGGCAGAGCTGGAAAGGCTGATCTCCCAGATAAGAAAAAACCAAGCCCAGAAAGAGGTGGTAAAAGAAGCACATCGAGTATTGGAAGAGAAGAATACCTCGCTAACCCAGGAGCTGGAGAAGTTCGAAGAGAAGGTCTCCAAAAAGCTCGGAATTATCCAGCCGGGGGATTCAGTTTGGATCGAAACCCTGGGCATCAGGGGAGAGGTGATGTCCAAAGATGAGTCATCCAAGAAATTCAAAGTGCTGGTAGGAAACGTGCCCTACGAGGTCGAGGAAGAAAAGCTGACCCGAATCGAAGAAACGGAGAAAACCCAAGTCGAGACCGAATATGTGGGGTCGTCATACGTTCTCCCTCAGGTGTCTCCGGAGGTTGACTTGAGAGGTCTTCTCGGAGAAGAAGCCATCGAAGTCGTGGATAAATACCTAGACAATGCCTATCTGGCCGGGCTTACCACCGTCTCCCTGATTCACGGCAAAGGAACCGGTGCTCTGCGCAAGAAGCTCGGCGAATTTCTAACACACCATCATCGCGTGGAGGAGATAAGACTCGGTGAATGGAACGAAGGCGGCGCCGGCGTCACCATAGTGAAATTGAAAGAGTAGCGGTCGCATTTATGCGACCCGACATTTTTGGGAAAGATAGGGTAAAGGCAGCATAAGGAATGCCACAGAGAACCCAAAGATCGAATCGTACAAAGCAGTAAACATATGAAAAGCCCCGGCAAAACAAGAAGCTGGGGCTTTTGTATTTGCGTTGCGCTGCTTGTAGCGGTTGCATTCATCCGACCCGGTGTGTTCGATGAGCGGACGCTCCCGTCTGGGAATCGAAGCGCCACCTCTGGTCTAACAGGTTTAGCTTAGGTTTTGCGGCGGACTGCGGACGGTCGACCGCGGACGCCCGTGTCCAGACGTACCCCCCTAAAGCGGCTAAGAACTACCGGGGCTTTCACGCTTCGTTCAAAAGATGCTGTGGGGGTTCGGCTTCCACCGTGAGCAATTACCTGCCTTCGAGGGACAGGAACCGGCTTTTGACAGTGGTGAGAACCTCCATGGGTTGAAGAGTCGCGCAGATGGAGACCTGGGCATCAGATAGACTACTCCCTCTCTCACCTAACGCCAACACTCGTCCCCTAGGTGAACAGAAGGCCTTTCCTCAGACCTGCTTTAGCCCTCTCCCGAGAAGAGGCGATCTTAGGTAAGGCTCACGTTCTTTATCATGTCCAACCGGAAGTCTCTGATCTTGCTCTGAACCACGCCCTCCAGGTACCAGCTTCCTCTCTTGTAAAGCAACGCTCTCGGCGTCAGTTCTACTTGCTCGGAGGAGAGAGGTGAAACGTAATGCAGCTTGATTTTCTTCTCCGGCCAGAGCGCTTGTCCTAAGAACTGGAACATGAGGTCGGCGCCTTTGTGGGAGCACGGTTTTTCGGGCTGAACCTTAATGTGTTCCTTGGCCTTTTCGTAGGCGGGTCTGGTGTTTTCCGGTATCAGAGACTCCAGCTTGGCCAGTGCCCGCTTAGCCGACTTTCTGAAGCAGTTGACCGATTGAACCGGGTAGGAGTTTAGTCCAACATATAGGCTCAGCAATTCGTCCGCAGAGAGATTAAGGGGCGGCAAAAACGCCTTATGGCGGAGCCTGTACCCGTCGTTAAAGTAGATCGGAACTTTGGCTTCGGAAAGCGTCTGAATATCCTTGTGGATGGTCCTTTCAGACACCTCACATTGGTCAGCCAAGTCACAGGCCGTGAGACTTCTTTTAGACTTCATGAGATCCAGAATCAAAAGCAGTCGGTCAAGTCTACTCATATTTAGCGCACTAAACGCACGTTGGATACCCACTCTACAAGGTTATGGGATAGCGCGGACGGCTGGATGACCTCACCATCCCCGGTCAGGGTGACGGCTCGCTCAATCTCCATCCGCAGTTGACGCACATTATCAGGCCAAGCGTATCGAGACAAAACTCCGAGGGCTTCACCGGTTATTCCCCGGATCTGTCTTTTCTGTTCCTTATTGAAAAGAGATATGAACGTTTCAACTAACCGAGGCAGGTCTCTCTTTCTTTCTCTCAGGGGAAGGATCCTGATCTTCAAACAGAACAGGCTGTTCAAGAGCCGGTGAAGCTGAATTCTGTCTTCGTACTTGTCGTCTTCAGCGGTAAGCAGCGAGCCGATCAAGCCCAGGTTGAGAAGTTGACTCCTGGGGAGAGTCTTCCGGCTACTCAACTCCCCGAGAGAGTCGCAAAACCTGGCCAGCAGGTATCCTTCCAGCAGATCTATTCTTCTTATGAAGAGCGTGTTTTTGCCCGCCGGTTGCCCGAGAAAGGGTGGGGAGAGGAGTTGTTCCACCACGTTGGTCTGCTCTTTGGGTGTTCCCTGACAGTCAAAGACCACGAACTCGCCTCCCCATCTTCTCTCTCGATGGATCAACCCGGCAAGATACTGCTTACCGACGCCGCTTTCGCCTTCTATCACGGCGTTAAAGTGGGAATGCACAGCTCGACTGATTTCCTCAGAGTATTCCGGTGCGCTCTTAATCATTGCAAACAGGCTCCCCTCGCATCAGATGACCAGCAATATTGCAGTTACGATTGCGTCCAGGACGGAGCAACCATCGATACCTCCGGTTCCGCTGCCGGGAGCGTGTAGAGGTGGAGGATCAGGGATCTGACCGCCGCCGCCATCTCCGTAGACCACGCCACCAGTCAGGCAACCAATGAGCAGAACGGCTAATAGTACCAGCATCACAGCACGACACAGATTCAGTTTGGACAACACGGCTACCTCCTTGGTTTGAGGTTATTCTACCAGTTCCAAACTGAAGCATTGCAAACCCAGTGCCAGAAACTGACACTACCAGCTTACTCTAAGTACATCAATTGTTTAGCCAAAATGGAAGAGTTGAACTTTCTGGGACAAACGAGGGGGAATATCGTCAATAGCGACGAAATGGCGAGACTGTGACCATAACCTCTCCATCAACAAGAGGTTACAATAAGTATCATTTTCGCCGAATGACCCTGAAAACGACTTGTGGGGAGTCTGAGTTTATCTATTGCGAGGGAAAGAGTTAGAAGGACAAACGCCACTCATGACGACTTGACTCGAACCTTCTTTGTGATACCGAGCCTCTTCATTCTTCTTCTTAAAGTGGTTTCATTCAGGCCCAGGTCGTCAGCCGCCCTGACCTGATTCCACTTGTTTCTTTCCAAAGCCTGGATGATTTTCTTCTTTTCTACCCAATCCAGCACTTCCTGAAGCTTACCATATTCGTCCAGATTCACCAATTCCCTTCCTCTCTCCATTTCAGGGAGTAAGACGTCCTTGGGGAATTCTCCGTTTTCGCTCAGCAGGGTTGCCTTTTCGATGAGATGCTCCAGCTCTCTAACGTTTCCCGGCCACCGATAGTTCTCCAGGGCACGCATTATCTTCTTAGTCACCTTCACCTCCGGTTTTTCATTCTCGTCCGAGAACTTCTTCACGAAGTGACGCACTAGATAGGGTATGTCTTCTTTCCTGTCACGCAGCGGAGGAATCGTGATAACTATGGGATTCAACCTGTAATACAGGTCCTTTCTGAATGTGCCTGCTTCAATCCTGGTCTGCAGATCCATGTTGGTCGCCGAGATTATTCTGATGTCAACCTTGATCGGCTTCTGCCCCCCTACTCTCTCGAACTCTTTTTCCTGTAAGACCCTTAGAACCTTGGCTTGCACCGACAGACTCATGTCTCCGATCTCATCCAAAAAGATGGTTCCCCCATCCGCCAGCTCGAATTTCCCCTTTCTAAAGCCGACCCCGGTAGCGGCCTTCTCTTCAATGCCGAAGAGCTCACTTTCCAGTAGGGTTTCGGGTAAGGCAGCGCAGTTTACCCGCACAAATGGTCCATCTCTTCTGGGGCTTTTGGTGTGAATCAAGTGAGCTATCAACTCCTTCCCGGTTCCGCTCTCACTGGGGATCAAAATGCTGGTTTTCGAGCCGGCCACCTTCTCCACCAGACCAAAAATCTCCTGCATTTTTGGGCTGTTTCCGATAATGTGAGGATATTGGTAAGACTTGTGCAGAACCTCCTTCAATTGAAAGATCTCCTCGTTGGCCTTCACATACAACTCGCTTTTCTCGATCGCGGTAGCGATAAGGCTGGCAAAGGCTTTAAGAAAATCGACGTCCTCGGCGGAGAAGACCCCTGGAAGACTGCGATGATCCAGGTAGACCGTTCCGATGAGCCGGTTTCGAGTTCTCAAGGGGACGCATAGGATGGAAAGAATGTTATGCATGATCACGCTCTGGCTGTCGGCGAACTGCGGATTCCCTGTGGCGTTCTCCACGATCAGCGGCGAATCGTTTCTGATCACGTCGGTCAGAACCCGGCGGCTGATGGTCACCGCGTCCCGGGAGGTCTCCGGTTCCAACCCCTGCGAAACTTTTAGCTCGAAGGTGTTGTCTCGTTCAGAATACAAAATGACCGCTCCCCTCTCCGCATTCAGGAGATCTATGACCAGCTCCAGAGCCTTCGACAACAACTCGTCCGTGTCCCAGATACTGTTCAGCAGCCCCGCCAACCGGTAGAAAGTCTGGATTCTTTCTGTCTCAATATGCCGCATCTGTTTCACCTGATCCAACAAGGTCTCCACCTCCTTTTTCTTACCCTCGACCTGCGATTTTTCAAAGAGGTTCGAAGCCTCATGCAATAGAGCCTTTCCTTCCTTCATCTTTCCCATCTCTAGTTTGATCTTTCCCCACTCAAGGTAGGTTATGCCCAGCTCATATCTTGCTCCCAGCTCTTTGAACGTGTTGCTGCTCTCGAGAAGGTATCTCAAACCGGCATCCGGCTCTCCTTTGACCCGGAGATAATTGGCATAAACCCTCTTGAAGCGTGCCTCCAACCAGTTGTTGCCCAACGTTTCGGCAATTTGTCTCACTTTATCGAGACGTTCTTCGGCCCGTTTCAAATCGCCCATCCGCAACGCCAGTTCCCCCCATCCCAGCTGAGCTTCAGCCTCCGCCAGCTTGTCTTTGGTCTTCAGACAACGCTCCAAGGCCTGATTCAAGCGTCGCCCCGCTCGGACAAACTCGGACTGCTCCATGGCGATTTTGCCCAATAGAAGCAGGCAATCGGCGATCCGGCTTTCTTCACCGATGCCCCTGGCTATCTTTAGGCTCCGCCGCAGGTAATGTGCGGCCCTTTCCCACTCCTCTCGGTTTCTCTGCAGATCACCCAGGTTGTGGTAGACTAAGGCTACGCCGCTTCTATCACGAATCTCTCGGAAGAATTGCAGAGCAGTGTTAAGGTGTTCGAGGCTTCTGTCGAAAACGCCTTTCCTAAGATAGATCAGCCCCATGTTGTTATGAGACAGTCCCAGTCCCCTCAGATCAGCGATCTGCCTCTTGAGTTCCGCGCTCCTGGAGAAACTTTGCAATGCCTGATCCCACTGGGCCAAATCCATGTAAACTAGTCCGAGATTGTTTTCCAATATGGACAGCTTATACGGGTCGTTAAGGGACTCCATGGCTGCCAGCCCCTTTTTTGAATGCTCCAGGGCCTGGCTCGAAAGTCCCTGGCTTCTCGAGACCAGACTCAACATAATGTAGCAGTTAACGGTGTCTTCAACTTGGTCAAGTTCTCGGAAGACGGCCAGGCTTTTTGACAGATTCTCGAAAGCTTGAGTATAGTCTCCCATGGCCCAATTGACGCTTCCCATGCACTTCAGAGCATTACCCATCACCGGGGACAGCCCTTGCCCCCGGAGCGTAGAGATCGCCTTCTCCAGATGGTCAGTTGCCTCGGCGTATTCGCATCTGATCGTCTGATCCCAGGCTAGGTCAACCAAGACTGAAGCATGTTCTTCCGGCGAGTCCGTAGGATTCACCATCCGCAGTGCCTGGTGCAGCAGTTCCAGGCTCTTGGTGTGTTCGCTGGTTTTCCCATAGATTTCAGCCATCCTTCGATACACGTCGATGCACTTCTGGCTTTTGTCTTGATCCCCCCTCCATGTCTCCAAGGCACCTTCATAATAATGCAGGCTTCTGGTGTAGTCCCCATTGAGCCGGTACTGCTCTGCCAAGTTCCAAAGAACCTGCGCTTTGTCCGCCGGTGTCAGCAGGGGATGCTTAGCGCTAAGATCCAAAACACGCAGGTAGTGTTTCATCGCCAGACTCATGGAATGTGATTCCTCTGCCTGATGGGCAGCCAAAAGCGAATACTTGAGCCCACGGGCACCATCGGCTGCCCGGTAGAAATGGTCGGCCAGTTGGTTGGCATGACGATCAATTTCGTCAGCGTATTTTCGCTCCAGATACCATCCGACCGCCTGGTGGAGACTTCTTTTCTTCTCCGGGTCTGTCCGTTCATAAACAAAATCTCGGGTGAAACCGTTGACAAAACCGATTTTCTCGTTGCCGGGCGGGGTTGACGGCCGCACTAAGATTCCCTTGGCCAGGAGATTCTCTGTCTGCTTCAGTGCAAACTCAGGGGCGGTCCCGCACGCATGAGCGAGCAGGTCAATCTCGAATTCCGAGCCGAGGACGGATGCGGCGGAGAGCAGGTCCACCTGCTCCTGGCTCAAACCGGCAAGGCCATCGGCGATCTCCGCTGCCACTGCCTCAGGCAAACTGACGTCACCTGTCTGGTCCAATTCCGCTGTCCAGCGACCGTCTTCTCTGCGAATCTGACCGCCTCCCGCTAACCAGAGCAGTATTTCTCTAATCAGAAGAGGGTTCCCTTTGGTTCTTCGGTGAACCTCCTCAGCCAATTTCTCCTGATTTGCCTTCCAGGCGAACATCGAACCCAAAAGCCTCTTCTGCTCAGGCTCTGATAAATTCTCCAGTCGGATGTGGCTCAAGGCAGCCTCACTGGCGGCTTCGATTTTGCGCTTGAGGCCGACTATCTTTTGGTCGTTCTCCGCGGCAAAGAAACCGCTGGTCGTGGTCAAGCAGATCAGAATTCTTCTCTCCCGCAAATGCCGGATCAGGTCGCAGACGAATTCAACGGCTGCAACATCCGTGAGGTTCAAATCCTCGAGAATCATGACCGATGGTTGTCGGGTGCCTGATGCCAGATCAAACGCCTTTCGCCTCAGGACGTCCGAGGATTCCCCAAGCTCCGTCGGAATCTTGGTTACGGGAACGCCTTCGACTTGAAGGTGAGCCGTAAATTCGCTCACCAGCGCAGTCTTTCCGGTGCCCGGCTGGCCAGAGAGAAGGACCACCCGGCTTCTTTTTGTTAAAGCGCATTCCGAGGCTTCTTTCAGGATCGAGAGCTCTTCTTCTCTTCCCACGAAATCGCAGGACCGGACCAGACTCTCGGCTAAAGAAGGCTGGATGGCACGTTTCTTTCCGGAGATTCCTTCGATTTCACGGAGCACTTCGTAGGCTGAATAGCAGCGGTCTATTGGATCCTTCTCCAATAGCTTTGAGATCAGCTTTTTCAAGGCGGCGGGCACTGCAGGTTCTTCAGGAATTAGCACCTCCTTTTCCAGATGGTCCTGGGCCAAGTCCATAGGCTCCGCTTCGTCAAAGGGCCTCCTGCCGAATACGGCCTCATAGACCAAAACCCCCAGCGAATACAAGTCTGCCTGGAAACCATACTTCTCGCCCCGGATAACTTCAGGGGCCAGATAGGCGAGGGTGCCTTTCCACCAGGCGGACTCTTGTGTCTTTCCGTGTCGGGCAAAGCCGAAATCAGTAAACTTGGGAAGGAGTCGACCCTGCGGGGACTCGGAGATCAGAATGTTGGAAGGCTTGAGATCCCCGTGAACGATCCCCTTGGAGTGAAGAAAATCCAGCGTGGAGCAGACTTCAAGCAACAGATCCCAGAATTTGGAATAATCCGGTGGGCGAGTGGAACCTCTCCAGCTCTTGGCTTCAACGTACTCCATGGCAAAGTATGGCTCGCCTGTTTCGTTAAGATCGAAATCATAAACCTTCACGATGCCGGGATGATGAAGTCTCCTCAGGAGAAGGAATTCCTGCTTCAGCCCTTCAATCTGTTCAGGGTCTTTACTCGATAGGATCTTCAGGGCAACACTCTTACCTGTCAAACGGTCGGTTGCCTTGAGGACCCTCCCCATTCCTCCCGCCCCAAGTTCTGCCGATATTTGGTAGCGGTTCCCAATCATAGGGTGCGAACCCCGAATAGTATTTTTGCCCTTTCGATCATCCGCTGTAATAGCCACTGATAATATAACGGGGGAAACCCAATTATCAACGATTTTTCGACCGGGACGGGCGACAATAGTATCAGACGGCCCCTGTGTGAAACGGCGGCACGGCAGACCAGCCGCCGCCGCGGTGCCATCGCCCGTCCCCTGACAAATCCTAGACTATTCCGGAGCTCTTACGGAGAGCCGGGCGACGTTCCGGTAGACTGTGTGGACCGCCTACTGCTTCTGGCCAAGGGTGATTTCTGCGTAGAGAAAATTTCTCGTTTTCGGCCCATTTTCAGGTTAAGCCGTCTTTCTTCTTAACCGATAATATAGAAGAGCTTAGACCTTCAAATTGGAATTTGATTCTCAAAGGAAAAAATATGTCTGCTCCAGATCAAGTGAAGTTCCCCGTAGCTGAAGACCAGCACCCACCAGGTAAGGGCGCAAATCCACAAGGTCTCAGTCTGGATGGTTCCGTCTCAAAGAACGGAAAGAGCGCCGGACCACTTGACCTCGACGATACGCTGGCCCAGATGGAGGCCATATTCGATCAGGTGAAGTCGGCTCAACCGCGACTGGAGAGGGACCAGGAGAAATCCGCTTCCCCAGAATCGAGCCGAGTGAGGAGAGATGATCTCGAAGCTTTGCTGGACATAAGCAAAGCCATCAACTCCACTCTCGTCTTGGATGATATCCTCCAGATGGTCATGCGGCGGGCCATCAAATTGCTGCGGGCCGAGCGGGGATTCCTGATGCTCTTGGACGAGGAGGGCAGTTTGCAGTTCAAGACTGCCCATAACATTTGCAAGGAATCTCTGTCCAAAGATGATTTTCGCATTTCTATGTCCATTGCCAACAGCGTAGCCAAAGCGGGCAAATCCGTTTACACCTCTGACGCCCAGCATGATGAGAGATACTCCAAGCAAAAGAGCATCATGGAGCTGGATTTAAAGTCGATCATGTGTGTTCCCCTGAAGAGCAAGGAGAAGATAATCGGAATACTCTATCTGGACAATAGCTCCAAAAGCAACATCTTTCTCCAGAGCGACCTCTACCTCTTTGAGTTGTTCGCCGGGCAAACCGCCATCGCGATAGAGAACGCCAAGCTTTATGAGAACCTCCTGGCGATGAAAATCTACAACGAGAACGTGGTGAACAAGACCCCCATAGGGATAGTAGTGGTGGACAACAATCTAAAGGTCACCATCGCCAACAAAACCTCACAGGAGATCTTCAAGAAGGCGGGCTGGAAAGAAGAACCGACTCACCGTTCCCTCAAGGGTGTCTCCTTCCTGGATCTGGTCCCTCCCGACGACAGGACCAGATGGAAAAAGATTTGCTACCAGGTGTTGTATACCGGTGAACCCTTCGAGGAGGCCAAATCCTATCACCGGTTCGGATCGGAGGAGATTGCCTTGTCCCTGAAGGTCAGTCCTTTGAATAGTCACGATAACCGCATCCTGGGACTGATCCTGGTGATCGAAGACATAACTGAGAAGGTGATCGCGGAGAAATATCTGATTTACTCACAGAATTTGGTGACCAAAGGCGAGATGGCTGCCTCTATTGCCCATGAACTCAACAACTACCTCACCATCATTCAGAGCAATGCCGAGCTTCTGTCCTTGAACGTCAAGAAAGGAGATGTGACCAAGCTGGACAAGAATTCCAAGGCTATCGCGGAAAGCGTGGAAATGATGAAGAGATTCACGGACGGGATGGTCGACTTCTCCAAGATCGAGACCAAGATAACCGAATACAATCTGCGCACCTTGATAGAGGATCTGATCTTCTCCTTGAAACCGCAGAAGCAGTTCTCTGGAATTGAGTTCGAGACCTCGTTTGATCCGGGACTTCCTGCGCTCCCTATGGACGTGGGTCAGATTCAACAGGTGCTACTGAACCTGCTGAACAATGCAGCTGAAGCCATAAAAACTCTCCCCCGGCCACAAGGAAACATCAACATCACTACCGCCTATGCCAGAAGAGAGGAGATGGCTGAGATAAGAGTTTCCGACACCGGCCCGGGCATACCACCTGAGCTTTTGACCAAAGTCTTCGAGCCGCACTTTACCACTAAGAAGCACGGACATGGCTTTGGGCTGGTCATATGCGAAAGAATAATCAAGAATCACAAAGGTACGATTCAGGTGCAGAGCACTTCCGCCGGGACGATTTTCACCGTCACTCTTCCAACCAAGAAACAGGAAGAGATTGAAGTTACAAAATCGTAGTACCCAGCTTTGGAAATTCAGTCATGGTGGGTTCTCCGTCCCGACAGCTTTTTACCCCGTTTTCAGGTCAGATGCCCCTCAAGAGAAATCATCCCATCCTCTCTAATCGCTACGAGATACTACAGGACCTCGGAGAAGGCGGACTGGGGAGAGTGTACAAAGTCTGCGACCGATGGAACGGGAAAGACGTCGCTCTCAAGGTCCTCACCCCTGGTCCGGGTGATCTTCCTTTGGAACAGGGTTTTCAAAAGGAGTTCCTTCTTCTGCGTCAACTGACCCACCCAGGTGTAGTCCAGGCCCTCGATTTCGGCTATGCCGAGAGCAACGTCCGTCCGGGCAAACCACTTCCCTATTTCACTATGGAATTGGTGGAGGGCAGAAGCTTAAAAGAGAGCCTGGTCGGGTTCTCTTCGACTTTCTCTTTGGAACATGCCACGGCGACCCCGCGCTCCGGCGCAAATCCACCGGACGGTCAAACCCAGCCCCACGCCACGTTGGCGGAGTACGGTGAGCTTAGTCATCTGTTGTGGCAGATCTGTGACATTCTGGAGTTTCTCCATCTTCGGGGACTGGTTCACTGCGATCTCAAGCCGGATAATCTGAAGGTGACGGACCGAATCTTCCGTCCGGTGATTCTCGACTTTGGTCTGTCGGAACAGATCGGGTCGAGAAGACAAGGGGAGACCAAAGGAACGCTTCCCTATATGGCTCCGGAAATGTTCAAACCCGAGCCTCTGGACGAAAGGACTGATCTTTATTCTCTTGGGGTTATTCTTTATGAGCTGGTGACGTCAAAGCTGCCCTTCTGCTTTGAAGACCCGGTTAAGATAATCTCCGCCCACCTGGAGCAAAAGCCGCAGCCACCATCGGAGCTTAATCCCGGAGTGCCTGCTTGGATGGACCGGCTAATCATCAAACTACTGGAGAAGTCGCCAAAGGACCGTCCCTCCTCCGCCAGAGAAGTCAAAAAGATGATCGAGACCGGCGGGGACCGCAATTCTCGGCAGACTACCAAGCCCCAATTCTCAGAACGACAGACTCTTCTTTGTCATCTTCACAGCGGTCCTATGGTAGGAAGACAGACGGAGTTGAGCCGACTGGAAAAGCGTTTGAAGCTTGCCATTTCCTCCCAAGGGACGTGTTTCTTTCTTCACGGAGAACAGGGGGTCGGAAAGACCTTTCTGCTCCAACATCTCGGAATCCAATGCCAGTTCAAAGGGATGGTTTTTGTGGATTCAAGCTGCCTGGAGAGCCAAACCGTGGCTTACCAGCCCTTGATGGAAATCCTGCAGAAACTGGAGCCTTACGTAAAAGATCGATGCCCGGATCACTTGCCTCCGGCAATGAAGAAGGTCTTCGACCGGTCAGAAGATGACTCTTCCGGATCCTTGGAGACACAGGAGGCTTCTCATCAGCGATTGTGTGAGCTTCTGCGGCAGATATCTCGGGTCTTTCCATTGGTCTTAGTCATCGAAAACCTTCAGTGGGCCGATTCTCTGACGCTGAAGTTTCTAAACCGTTTCGCTGAGCAGAAGGACAAAGGGCGAGTCTTCTTGTGTTGCTCCCTACGCCAAGAGAAGTCCAAAAGGAATACGCCGTCACAGCATCTGATCGAGCTTCTCTCACGAAACCAGGAGGATGAATGTCTCAACCTCCGGCGCTTTGACCTGTCTGGCACCAAAGAACTGATTCTATCGAAGTTCGTCCGGCAGCGGCTGTCTGTGGAGTTCTTTACCTTTGTCCACCAAAGAACCTCAGGCAATCCCTTCTTCATCATGGAGCTGTTGAGGTATCTGGTGGAAAATGACTTGGTTGTGTTGAAAGATTCTACCTGGACTTCAGACGGCGAAACGTTGGACGTGGCAGCCGTTCCGGATTCGATTGAGACGATTCTGATGCGGAACCTTGAAAGATATGATCCTAAAACCCTTCATTTTCTTAATGTCGCGGCGGTAGTGGGTAAGAAGTTTGCGTTCCGACTGCTCACCGGGCTGGGCATCTTTGACGAAAGGACGCTGTCGGAGATTCTGTCGACCCTGACGAACGACCAAGTGCTCACCAGGAAACAAGACTCAGCCAAGGGACGGACTTATCATGAGTTTGCCAATCAGAGTCTGCAGAGTCTGCTTTATCAGAGACTGGACCAAGCCACCCGAGTCCTCTGGCATTCAAAGATAGGAGAGCTTCTGGAACGGATGGACTCAAAGGATGACGAAGAATCGGTGTTCGAAATGGCCCATCACTATCTTGAAGCGGGAGTGCTGGACAAGGCCTATCAGTACGCGCTGGCCTCCGCCGAAAGGATGCAACAACGATTCGCCAATCCGGAGGTGTTAAGATATTTGGAGCAGGCCATAAGCATTGCTTCAGGATTCTCAAACGAGCAGGAAGCTGCGGAAAAACTAACAGCCGCCCTGATGAAGAGGGCGGACTTCTGCAAAAAAGTCGGGGAGCTTAGGGAAGCGGAGAAGGATTATCGGGCCATTCTGAAATTGATCCAGGACTCGTCCGATCTGAAGATGCTCGCGAAAACTTACAACGATCTTGGGGAAACCTATCGGCTCCAGCACGATTACCGGAAAGGAATATCCTGCCTCAAGAGGGCCATGAGGCTTCACCGGAAGTTGGACGCCCCACTGGAGCTAGCCAATACCTTGAGTTATATGGGCCTGCTTTACTGGACAGACAGCCAATATCAGAATGCTCTCGCATCGTTCCAGAAGGCTCTAAAGATAGATCGGAGTCTGGGAAATAAGTCCTCTGAGGCTTCCACTCTTAATAACATGGGGCTGGTCTATTGGTCACAACATCAATACTCTCAGGCTCTGGAGTACTTTACGGACGCCCTCTCTGTGTATCGAGAGCTGGATAATAAGGAGTGGATAGGACGTTGCTTAAATAATATCGGATCAACGCTTTTTGAATCAGGTGAATATCTAAAGTGCATTGATTATTACCTGTAGTCGTTGAAGTTGAATGAAGAGATAAAAAACAAAACAGAAGAGACTTTTAACCTGGAGAACCTGAGCGAAGTCTATCGAAAAATCGGGAACTATCCAGAGGCACTGGAATATGGACAGAAGGGGCTAAATCTGGCCTTGGAAATAGATTTTCCGCAAAGGATTGGACGGATACTTAAAGACTTAGGGGTGACTCATTTCGAATTGGGTGAGTATCAAACCGCTTACGAATATTTTAAGAAAGCTAAGGAGGTTGCACAAAGAATAGAAGATAAAGAACTAGAGGTTCTAGTTCTGATAGCGTTAAGCAAATTCCTCGCAGTTCTTAATGACGAAAAGAGTTTGAATCGATTATTGGAAGAAGTTACTGGAGTCATAAATACCATAAATGATGAGAGGTCTTTAATAAGTTCTTGTCAGATAAGAAGCATGCTTGCTAGGAAAAAAGGGCAATTCGAAGAGGCTTTAAAGCTTTTGGATAAAGCTTATGTTCTTTCAAAAAGGCTGAATCTCGGAGAGGAAGTTTTTTCATTAACGTTGGGATACGCCGAGATTTATCTAGATCATGAAGAGATAGAAAAGTCCAGGGAGTTTCTTGACCAAGCCAAGAATTCCGGTCAGGCGCAATATGTATTGCTCCAACCCACATTTTATCTAATTTCGGGAAGGATAGAATGGAAGAGCGGAAATTTTAAGGCAGCGCAAAAAGACTTCGAAAACGCCCTGGGTCTAGCAGAAAAGACCCGCAATATGGAGATGACGTGGCGAATCCATCATCATCTGGGCAAACTGTTTCTCTCCTCCCATAATGTTGAAAAGGCTTACCCGGAATTTGAAAATGCCTGCGGGATCTTAAGGACCCTGAGTAACAATATAGAAAATGAGGAACTAAAAAGCAATTATCTAAAGGATCAGAAGAAACAGGAATTGCTGTCCGATCTAAGGCAGGCGGCAAAAGAGCTGATTGGGGAGATCAAGATGGCATAGGAAGCGCCAGCGCCTGCCACTTGTACTCCAAATCCTACACAAACCATACCCGGATCAACGCCTGTCCCGCTCCCCTTTGCAGGTTTGACCAACGAGAGAGCCTATGTTCCGCTCTTGAAAACATCACACAAGAGCTGTGGGAACAAGAGCACAGAAGCTTGAACCTACAAGAGGTCAGCCAACTGTTGCAACAGAGGTAAGTTTGCCTGTCCGACTTTGAATCCTGGGGCCAGAAAGATTCGAAATCCTTGCTCTTGAAATCTGCCTTTAGGGTTTTGGAGTCTTGCCCGAATTCTCATAGAAAGGGAAAGGCCCCACAAGATCCGGGGCCTTTCGAAAGGAGGTGCTGGTACTGTTATTCTCAAGTATGACTAATTACGGACGACCACCTGAGACGCTACTTGGAGCGATCTTTTCCTCCAGTACCTCAATCTCCAGCACTAATTCCTTCAGTTCCATGCGACTCACCTCCTTAGCCAATCAAAAAGATTGATCATCTCGTTAGAGTATTCGTTGCTTAAGCACTCACCCCACTCTCGCCCGATGCTACCTTTCCAAAACAGGGTTCCTCTCAAGGATTTCCCCCTGGGGACAAAATATCCCTTTCCCTCAACTCTCAGTATGCCACATCTGAACCGGTCTGTCAAGAGATTTCTGCAATATTTTTGCACAGGCGACAGGAGGGCACGGAAGACCCCCAACAAATGGCAGATCCGTTACGTAGTAATAGGTTGGACCTCAATAAATTATCTCACACCCCATTCGTCCTTCCCCCCTACCATCACCCTTCGCGTTCGCATGATATTCTCGGAGGCTCACTGGCCAAACGACACGGGGCTATCTTTTTACACCCTTCCTAACAACACGGCGGCCATTCCCACCAGCATATCAACCTTTAGAAGGTTGGCGAGTCGGTGAAGATTCGATTTTGAAGGATCCTTCCACATGGACCAAACGACGTAGACCAGTACAACGTCAACTCCCGGGACAACCAGAAGCAGGTACGGAAGAGACAAGACATGAAGGACATAGGGAAGCACGCTCAACATCACAAGAAAAGAGAAGACTGAGGTACAAATGCCCAGCGAAGGACCTACCCCCAATTTGATGGGCAGTGTGCAAGCGCCGGAGGCAGCATCCCCCTCCACATCCTCCACATCCTTCAAGATCTCGCGTCCTAAATGAAACAGCAATGCCAGAGCAGCAGGAATCAAAGAAAGCCTCAAATCGCTGGTGGCCGTCCCCCCGTAAACGAAGGCCAGAGAAGAGACGAGGCTAACCACAACGTTTCCCCAAAGAAATCGTTTTTTCAGAGCTGAACTATAGGCTATCAGAAGGGCACAGGCGAGCAGAGCCAGGAGAATGCTGAGGAATCTCACCCAAAAACTCAGGACTATTCCAAACACGAAAAGATAGATTGAAAGTCTTAAGGCAGACCGGGGAGCGATTTCGCCCCGGGGCAGAGGACGATAAGGTTTGTTTATCCGGTCGATCTCCAGATCAAAGAAGTCGTTAATCGAGTTTCCTCCGGAAGAGATCAGGAGTCCGGACAGGCTGGCAAAGAGAACCTTCTCCCAGCAGCACTCAATATCTCCGGATACTAAGGCCCCTACAAGAACCGAGATGCTCGCAATCAGGCTATTTGGGAGCCGGATCAGCTTGAAGTAGGAGAGAATTCTTTTCATCACGTCTTCTTGTCAAAAGGGCCGCTGCCTCCCTCGGGAGGGAAACAGCAAGAAGCGGATCTAGGTTGATGGGCGATCGAGACATATTTGCCGTGGATTTTGGAGAAAGGCAGTATCCGGCTCATCTGTGCTGGAATCAGAACCTGTTCATTACTCCGAAATGAATCTTGCCTTGGCTGAGTCTATCGTTTTCACCCAAGGCGTAATCGATTCCCAACAATCCCGCTTTTGAATCTATCCGGAATCCGAACCCGTAGCCAAGTCTGCCCTCAGAGGTTTTCTCAAGAACCCCATCCCGCGGCGATACAGTCTTTCGCTGGAAGTAACCATAGTCAGTAAAGAGGAAGAATCTTGAATACTCATCCAGAAGAAACCGGTATTCGATGTTGGTCCAGGCTACCCTCGTGCCGAAGAACTCCTCTTCGCGATATCCTCTAATGGTATTTATCCCTCCCAATTTGAACTGATCAGAAACGGGAATCATCTTTTCGTCAGTCTCCAGATCTTTGAGGTGCAATCCCAGGAAAAATGTCTGGTTCTTGAAGACAGGTACGAAGTGGTTCAAGTCCAGAGCCAGGATGGTCTGAAAAGTTCTCTGTTTTCCGGGAATCAGAAGGGTCGTGGGATAATTCCGCTTCTGAACGTAGCCGATCTCCGATCGATAGAGAACACCTCTCCGAGGATTCTCCGCTTGATCCACGGCATCAACCGTCACGATCAGGCCCGTTTTGTACTTCTTGCTATCGGGAAGATAGCCTCTTGCTGCCGAACCGGAGATGACCCTTTCCCAGCCTCCCTTCAACCCCCAGGACAACCAATGGGTGGAATTGAAAAGCAGTGTGGCTTCGAAAGACAGCTGCAGATAAGTGGAGTCGTAATCGGCTTGGTCGAGCTTCAATTCCAGTGTAGGCGGAAGGGCAAAAATCCAGTTCTCCCGATAAAGGAAGGAGAATCGGGACGAGTAAGGATCCTTTTTGGACCAGTTCCACTCCATTCTTCTTCCCGTGCCGAACATATTGTCAAAAACCAGGGCCATGCTGCCAAACAAGCTCCCTTTGCCGCCGCTGGAGGGCAGATATCCAAGGATCCCGCTGAAGGAGCTGTTTCTTCTTTCTGCCAGGGTAATCTTTAGTATCCCATCCTCAGGATTCTGGTCGGACAGAAGCTCTGCTTCCTTCACGTCCTTTATGTACGAGAGTCGTCGTAGGTTGGACAGGCTCTTGTCCACACGCCTCTGGGAGAAATAGCCGAAAACGTCACTCCCGAGTTCCCTCATGATGACCTTTTTCCTGGTGGTCTTCAGGCCTTCCAACTGGATTTTTCTTATAGCCACTCGGGGACCCTCCTGCACCTTGAGGGAAAAAGAAAGTCGGCCTTTTGCTGAAATTCGAAAATCTGAGGGGGAGACCTGGCAGTACGGAAAGCCTTTCTCGTCGTACAAAGTCAGTATCCGATCTATGTTCCTCTCCACCAATTCGGTTCCAGGGCAAGACTTCGTCTTTAACTCCGACAAGAGCTTCCGGTCATCAAAGAACCTGTTTCCCTCAATTCGAATGTCATTGGAAGTCCATGTCTCATCCTGGCCGCTCGGCCTGTCGTTTGCCAGAGAAAGACGGCCAGAGAAGAAGGCGAGGCATACAAATATGGCCGCAAAGAGGCAACACGCCGGCCTATGAGAGAGAACCTTTGGTTTGGTCTCGCTTGTTAGGTTTTGACCAAACGAGTGGCGCATCCGAGACGACAAATCGTCTCGACACTTTGAGACCACCACTTCTCTCTGCAACTTTCTCATGCTTCTCCCGGTCATCAGCTAAAAGTAAGCTTTTAGTTCCATGCTACCAGTGTGTTTGGTTCTTTCATCCGACATCGACTCCCCGGAATAGACCGCGGATGAAGAGAGGTATTGATTCAGTTTATAATCGAAAGAAAAATGCCAGGTGTAGTTTTCGCCTCTTCTTTTTCCTTCGGTGAGAACGTAAGAAAGGTCCCTGTTCCCGGGAACCGAGCGTAAGTGAGTCCACTCCAATTCGGCTTTCAATCTTCCCCTTAACAGAAGCGACCACAGAAACTCAGGGGATAGGGAGAAAAACTCCACCTTAGTCCTTTGAATCTTCTCCTGTCGCTCCCTCCACTCTCCGGATATTCCAAGCTCCAAGGTCTGTGATTGTCTTCTGGTGAGAGTAAGTCGGAGCCCACTCCCCTGGATACGGTCTTCGGGAGCCCCTCCCCAGTCATCCCCAACTTTCTCTTTGGTGAATTTGGATTCAAAAACATACCCCGAAGAGATTAAGGACTTCGCCAGAACCTCCTGAGTGGATTTATCCTCCTGCCTCGCACCGTTGGAAACCAGCCGATTTTCGTCTTTGGATTGTTCCCATCTCAACTGAAAATTAAGTGACCGACAATTGGGCAGCAAATATAAATCCTGTCTTATTGCAGTATTCTGTGATAAGATTGATTGCGTGGACAGCTTGGTCAGCGGGTAGAGAAGATAGAAACCTGGCGACTTGTCGTCCGTGAAGGTGCCCCGAAGATTGATGAAAGAATCGCTGGAAAAAATCCGGCCCACATCGGTCCAGAATGATTTTCCGCCTTTCAGGGAAGAGACCTTATTGGGCGAGAAGATCAGCCGAATGCTTCTGTTCAGGTCTAAAGAAGGTTGCGTCTCTCCCACCCATTCCGACACGCGGACAAAGTTCCCTTCTGGAGAGGGATAATACTCGCCATTCTCGTAACGATAGTCTCCTTTGCCATCTTCCACCTCGGTGTAAGTATCCAGCCTCCCCTGAGAGTAAACCTGGTTTTGAGAATGGTAAGCCCTGAGAGTGAAAAGCTGGCTCTTTGGGTAAAGGTCTACCCGCGCGCTCAGCAGGTTCTCCTTGTTGTCTGCAGTCAGAGACTGACGATATTTCTTCACCCTACGAGCACCCTCTAAATCAGAGGAAAGCATTCCGGCGTAATCTCTCAAGGAAAGCCGACCGCTCCAGACGTATGAGTAGGACTTGGAAAGCCATCTGTCTTCGAGCTGGTCATCCTGTCGATACGAAAACTCGGTGTTGGTCTTGAGCGCATTCGACCAGTCGAGACATGCGTTGAGGTCAAGCTGGTCAAACCTGTCTCCCTGGTCCGAGGTATCCGACTCGGCCAGCCTCCTCTCCTCACGGTTCCAGGACAGAGAGGTGGAAAGCCGGCGAACTCTGCCGCTTAAGACCACTGAATTTCTTGTCCATCTGGTCTGCTCCTTTAAGCTCTCGGCCATAGCCTGGATGGTGTTGATCCTCTCACTCCTTGCTTTGGCCGACATCCAGCTTAGGGGTGAAATCTCCGCCCCCAGGCTTCCCCGGTGAGAGGAGAAATCTTTCTCTCTTTTCAGCTCTCCGTAATCGAAATCCAGAAGGAGCAATGGGGAAGGTGATATAACACCGTTGAACCGATATGTCCTCTCGTCCGCTGGAACGGGATTCTGGGCAGAGCCCCATGTTCTTTCTTTTTCCACCTGATCCATTCGGCCGAAGGGGGCGAAATCCTTTTTTGTCAGGCTGTATTCTCCCCCAAGCTCCAACCGGCGAAAACTCGATGTGAGAAATTTGAAGTCTGAGTTCCGATATGCCGATTTGAGGAAAACTGCATCCCCCCAGTTGTGTTCATCATCTTTTTGAGAAAGAGTGTTTCCGTCTCTCTCGCTTCCGGCCCACTCTACCTGAGTTTTCAAATTGTTAAGTGGAGAAACCGACAAATTCAAATCGAAGAGGGAGTGACTCTCCGGCAGAGGGAGAAGCACTACCGGCAGGAAGTCTCCGTGATCGGGGTAAACGTATTGATACACTCCTCCACCTCGATATTGGTAGCTTCCTTTGTCGCCTCCAACCCAGGAAAATGTAACTGTATAGGAACCGGAGTCACTACCCACATATCGATAATAAAGGCTCCCCGAAGTGTCGTGGGCTAATTCGTAATCCCCTTTCCCTTCTCCAACCCGTACGGCGCCGTCTTTGGAGGCCGACAGCCTGTCATCTCCGGCCAAGCTCAGGATACTTTTGTCTTCTGTGGACGGCGTGAAAGATGAAGGATGTCCGGCATCATCCTTTTCCAGCATTCCGCCAGCTTTGAGTTCTGCTTTTCCTCCCAGGAAGCTGGTCATCACGTTCCCACTGTAGAGGTCTCTCTGGTAGTTCTCCATTGAATACTCAAAGTCGACGGCTATGCGAGACTCCGAGGTGATCAATCTTCGGGGAGTGAATTGAATTGCTCCTCTGCCGTAATCAATAATATAGTCGTTGTCTGAACCCCGTTGCATCTCTTCTCCGTCCACCCAGACCTTCTCGGTCCCCGGCAAAACCATGAGATCGGACTCACCGTTTTTCCCCTTCAGCTGGTAAGGGCCTTGTTTGTTATCCTCTCCCGGAAACTTGTTGGTGAAGGATTCCCCTTTGGATGATGCCAAGGCCAGAAAGGCAGAGCTTCTCCCGGATTTTGCTTCTGCCGTGACTCCCTTTAACTTCTTGTTATAGGCGAAAAGCTCGGACACTGAAGGTTGAAGGTAATAGTCCCCTAAAGTGCCGGAGAAATGGGGGGAGCTTACCAGAATCTGGACTTTGTCCAGTTCGTCCAATTTCTTGGTCGTTCCCTCGGTGGTTGCTGGCATATTCTGATCCGAAACCTGGAGAGAGATATCTAAATTCTGACTGGCTTTTCCGTTGGCTGAAAGCCATAATCCTTGCTTCAGTGAAAGATCTTGTGCCGATCCCACATCTAATGAAAAGGTTTTGCTTCCCGAGAGCACCAAATCCGAACCGCTCTTGGGGGAGGCAAAACCCCAGATCTTACCTCTGCTTATGGAGCTTGGGTACTGCTCAGCCGAACCTCCGCCACCGGATGAGCCGAACCCGCCGGATACTATGTCATTCCCAGCATACACCAACTCGCGATGAAAATACTTTTTCTTAAGGCTCAGATCAAGTTTCACATAATCGATGTCCACGGTGTCTTGAGGAAGAAGATCAGCCGAAAAGGTAAGCAGGCCTTGGTCACGGTCAAGAAAGAAATCTCGATTTGGCTCAAGTGGAACGCCATGCTTGCTGATCTTCGCTGTGCCGTCCACAATGTATTGATCCCCCAAGTGGTATGGACCTTTGGTTCCGTTTCCTACTAAATGAGTTGAGACATTGGTTGTGAGATTCGAACCGTCGGCAGCCTGAACGAGAAGGACCCTGGTTAAGAATAGAAATACAGAGCAGATCGACGAGGCTTTCAACAGGCGCACCAGGTACCTTCTGACCCCAACTCTGCTTTTTCTTTCTACCATGCGAAAGGGAGCAGACAGGCGAAGAGTGAGAAGCAATTCATCCGCTGCTTTCTGCTTGAGTCCTTCGAAACCTGTGGCCACGAGTCCGTGCATCGAAAGGCTATCCTTTTTAGAATCGTCTTTGTCGCGGATGCCATCGTCCGTCGCGCGCCATGGCATCCGACAACGTGTTAGTTGCCCGCGATAAACCAGGGGTCCACAGCTCTCAACTCTATGCTCTATGCCCTACGCTCTATGTCCTCTACTCTTAGCTTTATTTCAGCGTTTCAAAAACGCAAATCCGATTGTTTCCGGAATCCACCACAAAAAGCTTGTTTTCCTTTCCTAACTTAAGATCGGTGGGCTTAGATAAACTCACCAGACCAGATGCGTCACCACCATATCGCAAGATCAGATTCCCATCCGGGTCAAGCACCGCTATGCTGTTGTCACCGGTGTTCGCCACGTAGACCGTCTGATCTAAAGCCACGGCCACCCCGGAGGGATGACTTAGAATTCTCTCTCCCATGCTCTTCACGAAATTGCCGAAAACGTCGAATACTACCACTCGGTCGTTCTCCGAGTCCGCTACGTAAGTACTGCCGTCCTGGTCGATAAATACCCCCAAAGGGTCTCGCAACCCCCCCGGCACTTCTGCTAACCCTCCGAAGGTTTTCTCATATTCATAGGAGCTGCTCAGTTTGACCAGCAGATCCTCTTCGACGTCGGAAACGATGATCTCGCCCGAGGAATTTATGGCGATGCCCTCTATCAACCCAAATCCCGAAAAATCACTCTGTGCTTTGATCTGAATGCTGGAGACGAAATTCAAGCTTTGATCGAATCTTTGGATCCGCTTGTTCTGGGTATCCGCCACGTAAGCATTCAACCCGTTGTCCACGGCGACGTAAGTTGGACGATTGAATTGCCCGGCCTCCCAGCCGAAGCCTCCTGTTTCCGCCATAAACCTGCCCTCAGAATCGCATTTGACCAACCGGTCGTTGCCGGAGTCGACGATGAATAAGTTGCCCAATAAATCAACCGCGATTCCGGTAGGAGAAGAAAGAAACGATGCACCCAGCTTGGTTTCTCCGATAACCTTCACCAGTTGGAGGCCTTTCACCGAGCCGTGTGAGACTGACTCCTTTGCAGCGACACCAGGACTCGGGGGGTGCAAGCCTCCGGTCTGCTCTCCATGCCAGGCACAGGCAAAAAGAGAAATCAAAACTGCCGACAGCAGTGTGTGCTTTTTCAATTGTTTATCTCCTTCCGTCTCGAAAGATAGTTCGCCATCGTCCGCAGCTCAGTCCTTTCCTTGAGGCGGACAGGATGAGGATTTCATGAAAGAGAATGTACCGGTACGGGTCAGAAAAGGTGGAATTGCGGCTGAAATAATGCGAACGGGAAGAGACGAAACCTTGACTCTTAACTTCAAGCTCTCTTGTCACCATCTTCGGGAAACATAAAACATCAATTTAGGATTCTTACCAAGCGGTTGGGCTTTGAAATCGAATTCCACTCCGGATAATTCAAAGCTCTTCTTTCGATTGTACGCCCGGACGGTCTTCATCGCATCCACTACCGACACGATCCGGTTAATGACCGACAGCCCTACCATATACAATGCCCTTCGCGACGCATCCTTGCTTCGATTCTTGATGTCCCGATAATGCAGTCTGGATGCCCGGCTATCCCACTCCCAGTTCCAGTAATCATTCTCCGGATAGGGCCGAGCCTCTCCCGGATGATAGAGTAAAGCAAATTGGTTGTACTGATCCCGGTTGTCGTAGAAGGCCAACTGGTCGTAGAAATCGTCGGTTTTCCCGTCGAGATTCACTCCCGCCCGCAGGGCCGCATAGCTTTTGTAGTCGTCTTTAAGCCAGTGACCGTAAGTCTGAAAACCGAAGTATCCTGCCCAGACCGAGGCCTCGGCCAATGCGAATATCTTTCCCTTGGTGCTGGAGCCTCCGTAGACTTCTCCGGCGCCGGGAAGAATCAGAGAAAGCAGGGCCGCCTTGGTCACCGATTTGGCGCCTTTGTGTTTTTCTCCGAATTCGCCGGGCATCAAAAAGAGGTCTTCCGAGTCTCGGGCAGCGTGGTAATGCCGGGAAGAAAGGCTTGACTGCAACCGGTCGCACAGCGAAGGTCCCCACTCTTGGCGCGAGAGTACGGGCTTCGAAAGAGGGTCAACCACGACGTAGCTATTCTCTTTCGCGGCACTCTCGGCAAGAGAGAGGACCATCAGAAGCAGGCAAGCCAAGCCTATTCGTCTCAATTTGCGTCCTTTGCGTGGTTTCTTGATCTCCCGGCCACTTTGGGTCAGCTGCCTTTCGTTTACCGGTTGCTTTTTCTTGCTGTTCAGAACCGCATGCTCACCGACAGCCGTGGGACCACTTCCTGGTTCCCTTCAGTCAGCCTTATCCTAAGTTCGATCTGCCCAAATCTTTCCCCTTTCTTGTTATATTTCTTTACCGTCAAAGCGGCATCAAAGGCAGAGAGTACGTGATTGGCCAAAGAGACCATGACGGAGTATTTGGCCTTATTCAGCAATTCATTGGAGGTGTGACGCATCTCCAAGTAGTGTTCTCTCTTGGCGCTGGTTGCGGTTGCATCCGAGTAGTCTTCCCAACCCCAACTGAACTGCTCATACTTGCCGATCATCTCATAGTATTGCTGGGTTTTGCTGTTCGGCAGATGGTGGGAAAAATAGACGTAGTCTTGTTGCTTCTTGTCCCAGTAAGCCTCGGTGTCAGACTGGATAGGCTGACCATCCCGCCCGTTAAAATTATCATGCAGCCACTGGTCATAGAAACCCTCAGACCAGGATGAATCTGCAAATACTCTGTATTCCTTCTCTTTGTTCTTCCCTTTGCCGTGGTAGTTGAAATAAAGGGCCCACATGGTGACGTCCAAGCCCAAAAACAGAGCGGGCTTGATCCTGGAGCCGGCATAGAACTCTCCGCTTCCCGGAACGATCAGAGAGTAAAGGAAGGCTCTTTTTAGCGACTTGCCTTTGAACCCATACACGTCCACGCCTTCTTTCTCTTTGGTCGAGTCCGCCTGATAAGCAAGGAAAGGACTATGGGCCAATCTCAAGACTCTCTGCGATTGCTCGAAATCATCCGTGGCCAGACTCTGTCGAAAAGAAAGCGGTTGTGTCTTGTTCTCGATGAACGTAGATCCGTGAGCCATCGAGAAGACGGCCAGGCTGAGCATCATCAGGCAAATTCCTATCTGGAAAAATCTGGTTATCATTTTTCCTCCTGCGTGGTTTCATTTCCTTTTGTTCTCATTCGCTTGATCCGTTTGATCCGTTGACAACTCGGCACAAGGCCTACTTCACCAGCGCGATTTTGAAGAATACCACCTGGTTGTCCGTTTCCGATTTGGCCTCCACCCGGCATAGATACACCCCACTGGCAAATCTGGAGCAGTCCCAGGGACGCTCATTGTGGATTCTCCCCGTCCCGGGACCGGGAAACTCTTCCACCAGCATGCCGGAAAGATCAAATATCTTGATGTCGACCTCTGCATCCTGCTTCAGGAAATATCTGATTTTCGTCTGGCTATTGGCCGGGTTGGGATAGTTGAATGCCATGCTTGCGGGCAAAAGGTCTCCGGTTACGGGACGAACCGGCGGCAGGCTATCCTCGGGGAAATAGTTGGTGTGTCCGGCGTCATGACCGTACATGGTCCACGGGAAGTTCTGCTTCTTGTACTCCCCGGGCAGATCCCAGGCATAAATGAACCCATCATCGCTCACGGTCAGAAGCTCAGCATTCACGTCCTTGTCCAGATTTAGCAAAATGGGAGAGGAAGTAACCGCCCCGTTCACCGGAAGAGGAAATCCGTCCACCATCTTCCCGTCCTTGTTGTAGGCCAAAATCTGCTTGTTCTTGGTTCCAACTACTATGTCCGGGTAACCATCTCCATCCACATCCCCCAAAATTGGAGGAGACTCTATTAAGTCGGTCGGTCCGCCTGGGTGACTTATGGTAATTGGGAAGTTACTTAATGGGCTACCCCCAAAGTTATATGCAAAGATTCTATCTTGGTAAGCCACTATTATGTCCAGATGGCCATCCTTGTCCAAATCGCCTAACACGGGATTCGCTCTGACCATACTCAGGTTCGTCTCAACCGGAAAGCCCGGCAAGGGTTTCAGATCACTATCCCATGCGTGAACCTTCCCATCGCCACTGACCAACATGACCTCCAAATAACCATCTCTGTTTATGTCTCCGAGCACTGGCAGAGAGTTCCCCGTGGCAGGAATCTCGGCCGTCGCAACGGAATCAATTATGTTTTCTTCAGTTAAATATCCCTTATCGGTGTCTTCAGTGAGTAAGAAAAAGATGCCAGAGGTATCATCCATGGCTAAACCGATTACTTTTCCGGTATGCCTTTTTTCGTATTTCACTGCTCCGTCTTGACCCACCAGCTTCACTAATCCTTGCTCTCCACCCACCAATATCTCTCTATCGACGTGGTTCTCATCGAAATTTGCAACCACCGGGCCCATAGATATTCTCTCTCCCAGATGGACAGGAAACCCGTTCACCAGATCTGCTCTGCCGTCTCCATTCCGATCATACGGATGCCAGGCGAAGACCCTTCCGTCCACGGTTGCCGCCACGATCTCCAGGGTGTCGTCTCCGTTCAAGTCGCCCAAAGATGGAGGTCCAAAGAAAGTGGAGAGAGTGTCTTCGGCGAATATGGCCAAAGGAAAAGTGACTACGGTGGAGTCAAACCTCATGGCCTGAACTGAGTCCGGATAGGGGAACAACCCTGTGCCTCCCGGACCCCAGGCATGAATGAACCTGCCGGAAGAAACCAAGGTTTCCGTATTGCCGTTATTACACAAGTCACCGGAGACCGGCGGGCTGGCGCCGGCCTCGGGGATAAACTTCCGCGGAAACCCGGACTGAACCCAATCCTGCGCGATGTCCAAGCTCATCACCGTATCGCAGAAGCCGATATTGGTTACCGAAATATGTGTGTCCGATTTGTTGTTGCTCTTCGAGGAAGGAAAACTGTGGGGTGTGAATTCAGTTTTATTCCCGTCGTAGAAAATGTCCTGTTTGTCCCCAAACCCGTTATAATAATTGCCCCCGAAATCCACGATCCCGTCCGCCTCCACGATGGTGAGGAAACGTCGGTCTTTGTCTGCCTGCAGGTCATTGTCCCAAAAGTTGTTCACCCCGTTTCCGTCATAGTCTAAGTATGCCACCCCTTCGTCCACGTGCCAGATTAGAATTCCCGAACCGGGGAGAAGCCAGTCATATTCCCGGTTGAAGTCTTTGTTCATATCCACCGGACCTAAAATTACATTGGTGGTGCTGTCGACCCGCAGCCCGCTAAAATGGTCACCATCCAAATCCACCTCCCGATTCTCCAAAAGAAAATACTCCTCCGGGCTTACGGGTATTTTTATCAGTTGAAGCTGATTGGTCAGCTTTTCAGCGGCAAAGAGCTTGATGCCGTTCTCGCTTCTGATCTCTTGCGGCTCGACAAAACCCAGATAGGCCCTGCTCCAGGCATCGGGATAAACCGGCAAAACACCGGAGACGAAGACCCCGTATCCCACGTCTACTCCCACATTCTGGGCGTTGTTGTCCATCAGGGAGAAGTCCCCCACCTGGGTCATGAAGTTCTGCGAGTTGTATAAATCCACCAAGCCCAATTGGTGTCCAAACTCGTGGGCAAAAACCCCGTTTAATGCGGTGACTCGGTTGTCCTGACTGCGGGTCTCCGGCATGAAGGTCCCTTCGGTGATGGGGAAGGTACCGTCATTCACCCACACCGTGTCGCCCAGAGTGATGAAACCGGTGAAAAGGTCAGCCGGCGTGGGATTCACCAGCGTACCCAGATCCCCCTGCAAATCCGCTCCCGCATGAAAGATCACGAAACAATCGTACTTGGAGAAATCTATGTGGTAGATTTGCGGATCCCCGTGGACCGACAGGGAATCAGCCAAGCCAAAGCTGTCGTGAAAGAATCGCCTGAGCATCTCCACCTTGACCGAAAGAGAGGAATCCGGTGCTCCATAGTAAGCCATGGGATGAGGCAATCGGTAGGCCAAAGTCTCGGCTTTGGGAAAAATCTCGCCCTCCAACGACAGCCGTCCTTCGGATACGTCATGCCAGTAATTGCTCAAGGCTTGAATATGTTTCTCAAAATAGAGGGTGTCGTGAGGAGCAGGGTCTATTAAGTGCCCCTCCTGTTCATAGAACTGCCCCTGAGTCCTCATGTCGAAAAGCCCATTCCCGGTGGTGCGGGGATCATCCGGAACCTCCTCCTCAAACTCCACTCTGATTCCTAATATTCTCAGGGTTTTCGTAACGGACGCGGCACGTTTGGACAAAAGCGGCAGCGAACAGGGGCTTTCCCTCTGCAAACCAAGCAGATTCCTTTGGGACACATCGCTTCTGAAACTCAATCCCGGACCCTGGGCTGACGACTTATCGAGTCTCAGAACCTTCTTGCTTTGAATCTCAAGAACCTGCTTAGAGTACGCCAAAGTCACGCCGCTGAAAAGCAGAAGCGCGATCGTGGCAATAGCTTTGAATCTCATCGGGTTCAAACCGCTCCTCATCTTGGAATCAGACTGCCAAACCCCGGCCATCAAGGGTGAACCGTTGACCGTCCGTTAAAACCTTCCCGTCATGGAAAACCGCATGGTGTTGGCCAGGGCCAAATCCTTGGAAGAAGGGATGTAGGCGAAATCAAAGCGGAAAAGACGATACTGAAACCCGACACCGAAGGTGGGGGTCTTTATGTCTCCGGTCCTGTCATAAATGTAACCGCCTCTAAGCGCCACGTAGGCTCCGTACCAGTACTCGATTCCTACGTTTTCGATGGCTTCCTTTAGTTCGTTGCTGAATCCGCTATTCAACCCGACCAGCTCCTTGTTGATTTCCGCCGTGGCCGTCAGACGATTAAAAGGCGTGTCCACCAGCCGGTAGGCCAAGCCCACCGCCAGATTGCGAGGAAGCGGGTCGGATTGATTCAAATCAATGTATGCGATGTTGGGTCCCAGGTTGGTCAAGGCAGTTCCCAGGGTCAGTCTCTTGATGAAAGTGTTATACAGAAGCCCTGCATCCAAAGCAAAGGATGAGCCTGACCCCTTTCCCTTCTCCAGGCCGGCTCCCTGATCAGACAGATGGCTGTAAATCACTTTAGCGGAGAGACCGGCAGCCACGTTGGAGCTCAGTCGGGTGCCATAAGAGAAGGCAAAGGCCATGTCATAACTGCTAAACTGCCCCAGCGGGTTTCCAAATTCGTCGGTGCGCTGATTCGTCCCCAAGGAAAGAAAGGTGAGGTTCGCCCCCACCGTCCCCCATCCCTCCATGTGTTGAACATATGAAATATACTCGTAGTATAGATCCGAAGCCAGCTCAGGGAGCCAGTTGGCATGCATAAAAGTTATTTCCTTCTTGGCATGAGCATAGATAACCATCTTGTCTGCGGTGGCGAACCAAAGCTCGCCCTCCCGGTGAATGATCTTCTTGGTCTTCGCATTTTCCAGCCCGGCATGATAGTACCTTCCCCAGCTTTGACCATCCCATCTGACGGTGCCATACTGCGTTCCCACCACCAGCTGCTCTCCACCTGCGCCTGCCAGCGATAGGATCTGGCTGCCGGTGGCATTGCTGTAAACGTAGACCTTCTGACCGGGCTCCAGCTTTCCGCTGGAGTCCAACTGGTTATAGTCTATGATCATCTGCGAAAGCTTCTGTATTCTTTCTTGATCCTCTGATTTCAAGAATCCTTGGGCCACCTTTCCGGCGTCATCCCCTTCCACTGCCGAATACACCCGGTATCCATAAGTGAACCATTGATTTTCGGTGTATCTCTTAAGACCCCGGTTGGTCCCCACCCATAGGTTCCTTTGATCATCCAAGGTCAGGGCGGTGATTTCTCCGTTCAAACCTAGCTCAAATGGCAGATTGATGGTCTGGCCGGAAGCTGCCGTCGTATCCTGAAGGCCATTATAGGCTTTGACCCTCTCAATGGCTTGAAGCACGACCTGGTCACTTTCGCTTCCCACGAACCGCCTGACCACCTTTGCCAGCGTGTCTCCAATCCTTAACCCGTATGCCTCGTGAGGCTGCCACGATTCCCCCTCGAGTCTGAAAACCTTGCTCTTGGTAGCCGCCCAGACTTCACGCTCTCCATGGTTGGCAAAGTCGACTACTTGCAGGTCCGTCGTGTCGTTTCCGAATGGAACGAAGGTCCACTTGGACCCGTCAAACTTGGCAGTCCCCTGGTCTGTTCCCACCCAAACGTATCGCTCGGAGAGGGGGAGAATGGCAGTCACATGGTTGGAAGGAAGACTGTCGCTTTTCGAATACTCCTTCCACCTCTTGCCATCAAAGGAAAAAAGACCGTCCTTGGTGCCTACCCAGAGGATCTTCCCTTCCGAGGCAATGGCGGTCAGACTGTCGGGGAATAATATCCGGTAAGGGATCCTCACCGTCTGCATCAGATTCCTGGTGATGATTTTCCGAACGGAAGAGACGATTTGAGTCATCTCTTCGGAGGAAAGAGTATCGTCACTCAAAAAGCCGTTAACTCGACCCACCAGACTCAAGAGGCCTTCCGGTATCAAAAGACAGTTGTCCCAGGCCGAAAGCAAATCGTCCCAGGCAGATGACATCTCTGGGGCTGCCTGGCTTTTGCTTAGGACCTTCTCCTGCAAAACCCTCAGAGAGTCTTTGCTTACCGGATAATTGAAGCGGGCCGTCATCTCCTCGAATCCTTTGATCTTATCGTCATCCGCCACTTGGGTATACTTCCTGAGAATGCTCTCCAAAGACTCGCCGGCCGAGGTGGCATATTCTTCGTAGTTAGCCCAACCGGATCGGTGGAGCCTGAAAAGGTCCTGGTCGCTGATCGCCCACACGTCGTATCGCTTGTAGTTGAGATCCGGTACGTCGTTTCGCAAAAGCGCTATCGACTTAAGCTCGAATTGCGAAGGCAATGGATATTCCAGCCAGCTGGAAGTCAGGGGATAGATGCCCAGCCCCGCCGGATTCCAGTGGGTGGCGGTGGCATCGTCGGAGATCGCCACAAAAGCCTCCCCCATCCCTGCGGCTCTGGCCCCGGCTGCAATCCGCAAGAACAGAACCCCGGAGCGACTCACGTCTCCTCGACAGATGGAACCGGCAAACAGAATTGCCAAACTCAGGGTCAAACCTGCAGTGATAAGCTTCCTCATCTTTGAACCTCCTAAAGATGCTTTCTCCTCCTTGCCTCCCACGCGCCAAGACTTTGGAAGCAAGAGTGGTTTGGGCTTTTCAACGTCAACTTCCATACTCTCAAATCGTCAACCGGTCATCCTATTAAGATCGGCAGCGTTTTGGCCATAATAACTGAGCCGGCAGTCTCGGATCTTGATCTCCTCTTTCCTCTGATTACCGCACCACCACCGCCTTGCCGAAGACTTCTGTCTTCTCTGGTTCGCCGTTCACCGTGCCTTCCGCGGTGATCTTGTATACATAGACTCCGGTGGCAACGTCGTCCCCTTCCTGATCCTTCCCATCCCAGGTCGTGGAGTAGTTGATTCCTGAACGGGCCGAAGCGTTGGAAATGTGCCGAATCAGCTTTCCGGCCAGAGTGAATATCTTTATTTCCACCATCTCGGCGCTCGCCGAGAGCTCATAGTAAAAACTGGTCGAATGCGAAAAAGGGTTCGGGTAGTTCATGACCTGGTTAAGCGCCAGCTTCCGTCGTCCGCTCACCTTTATTCCCGCCGACAAAACCGAGGAGTTGTTGGCGTTATCCCACGCCTTGATGCTCAGCAGGTGATCTCCTTCGGAGAGGCCGGGCAGCTGACGAGAAACCCAGCCCTTTTGATAGCTTCCCGGCTCGTACTCGAAACCCCCGGTGAGGTCGATCTGGTGTTGAAGATCCTGATCGATCGTTAGGGTGATCCCATGTCCCACTTCTCCGGTGATGTTTATTCCATGCTCGTCGGTGATCAGGAGCTTAAGCACTGAATTAGGTAAAACCGTTTCCCCCGGATTGAAGCTGGGTTGATCGTCGAAGCTCAAGGTTATCTGAGGACCGATGGTATCTGTCACCGTGGTGTCAGACCCGCTTATCACCAAAGAATCCCGAACTCCCGCCCCATCTTGGCTTTCGCCTTCCAGGTACACGCTGATCCTTCCGGTGTTGCCTCCATAGCTGATGTCTTTGGGGACCACAAAACTGGCTTGAAATCTCCCACCCTTGACCTCTGCCCCACCGGTGAACATCACCGGACCCGGGAGATCATAGTTGACCTTTCCTCCGCTGGGCATGGTGTGAGTTCTCTTTCTCTCCGAGTCGAAGACTGAGATTGTTGCCGTCCCGTCGAAACTGGATAGCAAAGCACTGTTGGCATCTTCAACCTCCCCCTTCACCTCTACTAAGCTCATGGCGGAAAGGGTTTCGGGAGACACCTCGGTCAACTTCGCCCTTAACTCGGGCACGCCCAATTTCATCACCGGGTCACCGAAAAGGACGTATTGCCGGTCGTTGGAATTGGGTTGCCTCAAGAGCTTGGCGATGAAGAGTGCCTCACCCACGGAAAGCGAATCCTGGTTCAAAAGGAGATCGTACACCTCGAAGTTTAAGGCAGCATTCGGATCCGGATAGACCAGCCAGGTGGCGGATATGGTGGCGATGGCTCCTTTGTCCTCGGCTCTTAAGAATTCCTCTGCCATCCCCTCACTGGTGGGGCTGAAGAAAAGACCGATGCTGCACGAAGCTGCGTAGACCAGCGGGAGCTTACGTTTGTTGTTAAGCCGGGGGATATCCTGGGTTCGCTTGAATACTCGCTCGTGCGCCCATACGTCCGGATTGCCGTGCCCTATGTAGTTGATGATCAAGGAACCGCTGTTGAAAGCGCTTATGATGGCCTCCTCGGCCCCCGGCTTTTCGTGGTTGAAATCGAAAGGGTACTCCATCAGATATATCTTCGACAGGTTGAACCCATTCGGGATGTGATATTTGGCCAGATCCTCGGTATCCTCCGTGTGGAAACCTTCGGAGTTGGACTCGTCGGTGAACTCATCATCCGCCACCAGGGTGATCAGATCCCTCCAGCTGCCGAATTCCGGAGTCTTCTCATATCCTATCACCTTGTCCAGCACCACTCCCACATCTTCCGTGGTCTTCACCGGCCATCGACTTACCACCATGTCCAGCTTTCGGTCCAAGGTTGAATAGGTGGAATCGGAATCCAGGTAGCCGTACCTTCCGAAGTAAACGTAGTTCTCGTCAGACACGGATCGATCCCCCTCCCAGATTGGAGCAAAGGGAGGAATGAAGTTGGAGGCTCCGGTACCCAGATTGTTCTTATAATCGTAGTTGCCGTCTCCCACCAGCAAGGCAAACGCGGGTGCGGGCTTCTCCCAGTTCTTGTAGGCGAATTTCAGAAAGTCCCGTATGGCCACAGGATCAAAAAGTCCCCCCGAGAACTCATCGTATATGTCCTGGACTTTGACTACCTTCACCGACAGGTGATTGTATGACTCTCGGAAGCTTTTGAGACTCTGGATTTGATCGTAGAAATCCTGATGAGTGATGATCAGAAAATCCGCCCGATTGGTCACGTCCTTCAGGTTTGATTTTTCATCCGGGGAAAGCCCGGTTGGCTGCTTGACTCGGCTTTGATCCAAAAGAAAATACCTGCTTTGGTTATCCGCTCTCACCGTGTCCTGAAATCTGGCAAGATCGCCCTGTATCTGTACGCCCTCAAACTCCTTCACATCGAAGTAATCGGTAATGTCAAACAGATACGTCTGGGAAGAATAGAGATTAGAGACATCAAACTGAATCACGCCGGAAACGGCAGGGCTTTCGAAGAACAGCTGTCTGTTGTTGCACTCGAATCTCCGGGGATATTCGATTTCATACCAGTCCAAGAAAGCGCCTCCGGGAAATGAGATGTCCAGAGTGTCCACGATGCCGCCATGAAAATCACCGCTTTGGGCTACGGTAAGCGAAGCAGAGGAGAGCCCGCCCAGAACGGAAGCCGGCTGGCCATTGACCCAAATCGTCGGATAAGAATCGGTATGCTTAACCTTAATCAGACAGGTATCGCCGGATGAAGCTCCCGGCAGGTCCACAAACATCCTGGTAGAAGAGGTCTCCATCCAGTACCAGTTGAAATAGTCCGCGACGTAGCCGGTGGAGTAGCTTCTAAGCGTTAAGTCCTGCTCGAAGTGAGTCCTCGATTCGAATTTCTGCGGGATGATCGGGTTTGGCTCTCCCAGATTTCCATTTTTGACCTGCATCCTTCTGGGGGGTGTTCCGAACGAAGAAGAAGGATTGAAGGTTAACCAGAAAACATTATCATTAGTGAACGGATTGGTGTGAAAGCCCATGCTTCTGCCGGTGGAATCATAGTCCCAGTCGTTGGTAGACCAGCCAAAAAAGAGGATGAAATCCCCTGTGTCGAACTTACCGTCCTCCTCGCCCGAGACGAAAATGGATAATTCCTTGAGCTCTAAAAATGGGTTGGAATTGTCTAGGGGGAGGACTTTCCCTCCGCCTGAGAACATGCGCAATGTTCGCGGGTCTATGGAGCTTACCGGGATCCCTGCTTGCAAAAGCATGGTCTGGTCGATCTGGTAGATCCCGTTCTCCCTCACTACTACCTTGTACCAGTGGTCGGAATAGCCAAAGGGATAAATCAACCCTGGTGGGACAAAACCCCGCTCCTCCGTCTTCCGCCATCCTTTGGACTGGTCATAATTTAGCAGCACGTTCCGGTAGACCTTCTCAAAAGCGTCCCCCTCCTTCTCCAGACCTCCTCCTTTTCCACCGGAAAAGCGAACCTGCACGGTGATCTGAGAATAGTATCTTATGCTCTTTTTGACGGGGTTATATTGAACCGGAGAAATCTGCAGTTCGACGATCCTTTGGCTCCGTAAGAAAACAGGAGAGCCAAGGGCGACAATTTCCCTGGGATAGTATTCGTCACTCCCCACCTTCGGTTGGGACGAGACCAGACCATAACCCATCGGGTTGGTCTTCTCCTCCGTGACTTTGAATGCGTAGGCTAAATCGATTCCCGTCCGTTCGGCCCCCACTCTGTCCAGAATCTCGACGGAGACTTCTGCATCCAGAGGTACCCCCATCACCACCGTTCTTATCGGCAGTTGCGGTTTGCCGGGGAGATTGGATAAAGCGCACCTGTCGACATTGATGAGATCCGAAACCCTGCCCGAAACTTCCACCTTGCTTTGGGCGGGCTCTGGTACCACATATTTGAAAGTCACCCCTTCCTGATCTGATTTCAGAATCTCCATGTCGGTATATTCGGAGACGGACAATGCGCTTATCGCGCCTGGGTAGAAAACCAGGAGAAGAAGCCAGAGGCCAGGAATGACGACTCTGGAAAACGACACACTCCTCACCAACAAAAAAACCGAGCAGGCTCCGGACTTACACCACTCCGTCATCTCATTCCCAGGTCCGGATAACTCGGCAGTAGAGTGCAAATGCTTTCTTGAGTTAAAGGGTCTTTGACTCGACTTCCCCATAAGGTATGGTAAAAGCCTCCGACTGTGTTTCCACTGCGCCTGCCTCATCAAACCTTGGACGGCAAACGCTAAGTGCTCTCGCCTATGAGCAACTAAAACCCTTTAACTGTTTTTTCTATAGCCTCACCCCTTTCCAGTTCGCCTACAAAATATCGGAAAAACCGAATTTGTCAAGCTTTTTCCGCACAAGTTCATGCGACACAACGAGGGTTTCTCAACGGGCACCTTCTTTTGTCTTCCGCCGATCATCCCGTCTCCTCCCGGCACTCACGAGCTTGGCTTTCGTCTGGGTTCCCTCTCCAGCAGCTTTGCTTTGACTAAACCGGCTGATTTTTCTGCTCTGAAACCAGTTATGAAGGAAGAGGCTACCTCATATGCCCTTTGCTCAATCTGTTGAGCGTTTTTCGCGGGAATCGAGTCTATTTCTTTTTTGAACTCCCTGGTGGCAAATTTGATGTCCTTCTTATGGTCATCTGCCCATTCTCGCATCTGGTCCACCAGGTCTTTGGGCAAAAACTGATGGGCGATGTTTTGCCATTCGGTACCTACATTTCCTTTACGAATCCCGTAATCTGCAAATTTGCCCACTAGGGCCAGCGGAGTGCCGGTGATTCCATGCTGGGCCATACACACCCCGTATGGTCTGACTGAGTCAAAGATCTCCTTGGTCCGGTCTAAGTCGATGAATATCTTTTCACCTACCAGATAGTTGCCGTGCTTCGAGCCGTTATTGATGGCCAGAAGGTCGGGATTAATGTCGTTATCGGACAATCCGCGAATGAAGGTGGTGGCCTCATCCACCGTGGTCAAAGTCGCCTCCTGCCCCGTGGATTTCACTTCGCCCACCTCCACCTCCAGACCGAGTCCATACGGCACCATCACCTCGGCCAGCCGGCTGGTGATCCTTATGTTGTCCTCCAATTCATTGAAAGAAGCGTCTATGGCCACGGACGTGTACCCGGCCTCAATCTCCGCTTTGATTTGATCCTTGGCGGATTCGAAAGCCTCCGGGCTGGTGTCCCTCACCGTAGTATGGTCGCCGTGGATGAAAAAGGGGTTGGAGAATCCTGTCTTTTCCGCATAATCTACCACGGTCTGGAAGAACACCTGTGGAGTTTGGCCGGTGTAGCCCCCATCTAACCCGCCCTCCGTTGTGGCCAACTCAAAAGCCACTACCGCATCCAAATCCTCCGCCGCCCTCATTATCCCCGGAATCGCGTGTTTTATGCGGATATTGCAGGCCATCACGATCACTTTTTCGTCTTTCAGCACCCCAAATACGTCGTGGGAATTAAGCAGACAGACTTTGCTCTTGCTCCCCAACTTCCTCTGGATATGTTCAGGTCTTAGATTCAGAATTTTGCTGTCAACAGTCATGGTTACCATAAGCCACCCTCCCTGATGTAAGTGTGTTTCCAATACGAGAACTGAGAAGCTTGAAATTGTCCTTATTTTGAGCTACTTGAACAACAAAGCTAAGATCACGGCTATTACTAAGGACGGCAGAAAATTGGCCACCTTGATTCTTTTTATGCCCAAGAGGTAGATTCCTATGCCCACCATGATCAAACCTCCTGTGGCCACCAACTCATTCATGACTGCAGGTCTCAGAAGAAAAGAAAGCTTCTCGCCGAGAAGAGTCAGCCCTCCCTGAAAGACTAACACGGTGACCGAAGAGAAGATGACCCCAATTCCTAAGCTGGAGGCAAATGCCATGGAGGCGAAGCCGTCCAAGAGCGATTTGACGTAGAGTACGCTGGCATCTCCGCTCACCCCATCCTGAATTGAGCCGATGATGGTCATGGGACCGATGCAAAAGACCAAGCTGGAGGTGACGAATCCCAATACGAAATTTCCTGACTGCGACTTCACCTTTACCTTTATGAACTCTCCTAAGCCCTCTAAACCTTCTTCCAGCTTGATCAGTTCACCGATTATTCCTCCTAAAGCCAGGCTTCCGATCACCAGAAGGACATTGTCTGTCTTGAATGCCATCTTGAAACCGATCAAAAGAGTAGAAAGACCCAAAGCATGCATAACCACAGTCTTGATTCTTTCAGGAAATCGCACGCCGATCAAAAGACCCAGCGAGCTCCCCAACAAAACGGTAGCGGTGTTAACTAATGTGCCTTTCATAGAACAGAAGAACGTTTAAGGTTCAACGTTCAAAGTTCAAGGTCTAAACCTCAAAGTCGAAAGGTGACGACTAACCTCGGATGATAGATGATCAACATGCTGCATTAAATTTCGGGCCCTTCATTTTCGAACTCTTCAAGTAGTTGATAAGAGCTCCAATTAATCCCGAAACGCTTTTGGCCAGATTTCCCGTTTCATCCAAGTCCTTCTGATCGATATAACCTTGATCATAGGCGATCACTAACTGGGCTCTCACTTCACCACAAGAGGCTTTAGCCACGTAAAGAAACTGAACGAACTCCTGATTTGATCCTCTTTCAAATCCTTCTGATAGGTTAGACATCACAGATATCGCGGCTCTTCTAATCTGATTTAGTAAAGCGAAATCTTTGCCGAAATCCTTTCCTTTCGTTAAGGTGTAAATCCTTTTGACCAATTCCCGTGAATCCTTCCAGGCTTTCAGATCTTCAAAACTTTCGATTTTCACACGCTTTAACCCTGAACTTTAAACGTTGAACTTTGAACGCCTTTATCACCAGTACTTCCTCGGATCGGTTATCTTCCCTTCTACTGCCGAGGCTGCCACCGTGGCCGGACTGCAAAGGTAGACTTCTGCTCCTCTTCCCAGTTTGCCCAAGAAGTTACGGTTGGAGGTGGAAAGAAGGACGTCTCCTTTGCCCAACACACCGTGATGTCCGGCAGTGCACAGGCTACATCCCGGATTGGTCACCATAGCACCTACTCCTATGAAGGTCTTGTACAGGCCGCTGTCCAGCATCCCCATCGCCACTTCTTTAGTCGCCGGAGTAATAATCAGTCTTACCTCTGGATGAATCTTGCCTGCTTTTTTCAGTATCTTTGCCGCCGCCTTCAAGTCCTCCAGTCTTCCGTTGGTGCAGGAGCCGATGAACCCCTCATTGAAAGGCACCCCTTCGACTTCCTCCACTGGCTTGACGTTGTCCGGGCTATGGGGACAGGCTATCTGAGGGATTAGTTTCTCCACCCCGATTTCCACCTGATCCACGAAGTGAGCGTCATCATCGGAGGTCACTATCTCCAGGCCGTCGCCACATCTTTGTCTCAAAAACTCCAACGGTTCTCCGTTGGGTCGGATGAAGACGATCTTGGCGTTGATCTCGGTCATCATGCTTCCCAAGGTGAGTCGCCCGGCCAGTGAGAGATTGTCGATCGGCTCGCCATAAAACTCCAGCGATTTGTAATTAGCTTTGTCCATTCCGATTTCTTTCACGAACTTCAGGGTCAGATCCTTTGCCGAGACAGGCTCCTTGTATTTTCCCTTGAACACCACTTTGATCGTCTCCGGCACCCTGAACCAGAGTTTTCCTGAATACCAGGCTGCGACAATATCCGTGTTTCCCACGCCAGAGGAAAACGATCCCATCGCTCCCAAGAGATTCATGTGGCTGTCGGTTCCTATCACCACGGAACCCGGCTTGATCATGCCTCTCTCCAAAAGCACATGCTGCCCTATTCCCCAATTGACGTCAAACAGGTTACTGATCCCCTGTCTTTTGGCGAACTCCCTGCACAAAACCTGATTCTGTGCCACCTTCATATCTTTGGCCGGCGCCTGATAGTCGAAGGTGATGGCGATTTTGTTCGGGTCTTTCACCTTACCGCCGTTGGTGAATTTGTCGAACTCCAGGACTGCGTTAGGTCCACCAAAATCCCGAATCACCGCTAAGTCCACATCCGCCCACACCCGATCGTTAGTAAAAACATCTTTGCCCGACGCTTTAGAAAGGATTTTTTCAATTATGGTCTTTCCCTTCACATTCTTTCTCCATCCTCGATCCCGCTTGTTGAAATGTAGCGGAAGGCTTTAGCCTCCCAGAGTGGAAACCTGAAGGTTTCCGCTACATTTTGAATATTTCTCGTCCAAACTCTAAAGAGCCAGAAAATGGATATTCCTCTGGATGTTTGGTTAATCCTTTTCTCAAGGGATTTTCTAAGATATACCTTACAACTTTCACCACATCTTCTTCTTTTCGCAGAATATGATCATAATAGCTCTTCTGCCAAAGCCGCTCGCTAGTTTCTTTCTTGAATGAATAACCTGTCAATTGTTTAAATTGTTTGACCATCTTTGTTAGATCAGATCCTTCCTCGCCTGCTAAGAGTAAGTGTAAATGATCTGGCATGAAACAGTAGACATAATCTGTAAATCCGTGAGTTTTACAACACACCTTTAATTTCTTTAGTAGCTCATTAACGATTTGAGCACTTTTGAATATTCCTTTTCCATTGAAACAGCAGACTGTAAGAAAGTAAATCCCTTTCTCACGATACAACTCAAGATCCAACCGATTAACCTTACGTTTGAAATCCATGACAATAAATTCGATCAAAATTGTAGCGGAAGGCTTCAGCCTTCCACCATGGGAACTGAGTGTCTTCGCTACATCTTGAATTCATATTCTCGTGCAAACTTTATCCTTTTCGATATGGGTGGATGATCATAGAGCAAGAATTCGATTATCGGGCTGGGGTCGGGGTCGGATAGGTTGATGTAAGCTAATTTGTTCATGGCGGAGACGAAAGCTTCTTTGTTGTGAGTGATGTCTAAGGCAAATTGGTCCGCCTGTCTTTCCATATGCCGGGAGAAGGTGGGACCGACGGGCATGGTGACCAGCCCATATAGAGAGAATATCAAAAGCATCAAAGGCAATCCCGCAATGTCCGCCATATTCTCTATCCTCAGCCTGCCTCTAAATCTGCTGATGATTTTGCCCGAAGAGAGATGGATGATAAGAAAACCAATGCCGGTCATGACGGAGGAAAGCGCGATGAATTTCCAGATGTGATGCCGAAGATTGTGTCCCATCTCGTGCGCAATCACCACTTCGATTTCGTCTGGAGCAAACTCACTTGTCAGATTGTCGCCCAGAACGATCCTTTTGGTACTGCCCAGCCCGGTGAACATGGCGTTGGCCTCTTTGGTTTGCTTGCTCATGTCCATGGTAAAAATATCTTCCACCTTTACCTGTGCTTTTTGGGACAGCTTCATCAGCTTATCTCTAAGTTCTCCGTTCGGCAAAGGCGTGTACTTGTTGAAAAGGGGCATGATCAGGACCGGAGCTAAGTTGACGAAAACCACGGTGAAAATAACGAAGACCACCGAGACATATATCCACCAAGTTCGCGGAACCTTTTTCAGAGCCAGATATATGCTTTCCACTGCAATCAGAGCAATGATGGCCAGAACCAACAGACCTTTAAGCTGTTCACCCAGCCACTGAAAGAAGTTCTGATTAGATAACCCGTACTTCTGCTCCAGGGTGAATCCGTAATAGCTCGACGGAAACCCGGCAACGAATGCCACGATGAGAAATAAAAGCGTGTAGAATGCCACCACCCAGAATCGCTTTCGGGTGAACTTCTCGATTTGCCTCCGGAGAAAAGCGGAAATCCCCAAGAAGAGAAACAGAACCAAAAGGAGGATGGTGTATCCCTGATCCACGAAATAATGGACATTCTTTGCCCTCTGATATCGGATAGCTTTCTCCAGTCGCTCCTTTTTCTCAAGCTCCGTCGGGTTGGTCTGGGATGCGGTCCCCTTCAGGCTGTCACTCACGGACGAGGCTTGAGACTTCTGTCCAGTAGCGTTTTGGGCCAAAATCGTTGGAGCCAAGATCACAGAAAGCAACAAGGCCAACAAGGCAGCAGATAGGATCTTAAGCATATTCCGCTCCTCTCATCTCTCTTGTTCTTAGGTCTCCGGACTCAGATCGAGAGTAAAGACCACAGAGCAGTAAGCCCTGCGTTTGATATTCTCGATCTGCGGTTTTGAACTCTGAACTTTGAACTTTGAACCTCGAACTTTGAACCGTGAACCTTGAGGTTCACTTCAGTTGATAGAAGCCAGCCACGGCGGAGAGCCACACACGCTCTCCGCCTAGGACAGTCGCATCGTCTGATTTCGCGGACCGCCTCACTTCAGATTAAGAACTTCTCTATATCCGGGGATGTCCAAGAACCCGTGTCCGCTTATGTTGAAAGCGATAGCCTTCTTCTCTCCGGTTTCTTTGCACTTCAGCGCCTGGTCGATGGCGCAGGCAACGCTGTACGCCGACTCTGGTGCGGGCAGGAATCCTTCTGCCTGGATAAACCACTTGGCTCGCTCGAACACATATTTCTCGTCAGCCGGATAGGCAACAGTGTCGATGAATCCTTTGTCTCGTAGAAGACTAAGGATGGGCGAGCAGCCGTGGTATCGTAGACCATCTCCCTTTACCGGCACCATGCTGATCTGATGTCCCAGAGTATACATTTTCAGCAGTGGAGTCATCTCGGCGTAATCGGCAAAGTCATACTTGTATTCCCCTTGCAGGTTGGGAGCCGCCTGGCTCTGGGCTGCAATGAACTTGATCTTCTTGCCTTCTTTCAAAACATCATGCATGAAAGGTAGGGCAAAGCCTCCGAAGTTGCTTCCTCCACCCAGGCAGGAGATGACCAAATCCGGATAGTCGTCGAATCTCTCAAACTGCTTTTTGGTTTCAAGACCGATGATGGTTTGGTGCATCAAAACGTGATTCAAAACCGAGCCGAGGCAATAGATAGCTTTTGGATCTTTCTTGGCATCCTCCATTCCCTCGGAAATCGCTATGCCCAAGGATCCGGGATGTTGCTGATTTTTGGCGTAAAGCGTCTTACCGAACTCAGTCTTAGGGCTGGGGGAAGCGTACACCTCCGCCCCAAAAAGCTCCATCAAGTTCTTTCGGTCCCTCTTCCAGTCGTGCACCGCTCTCACCCAATATACCGTGGACTTGACACCGGCTAAAGACGCGGCATAAGCCAACGCAGTTCCCCACTGCCCCGCTCCGGTCTCCGTGGTCAATCGCTCATATCCCTCTCTTTTGGCATAGTATGCCTGGGCCAAAGCCGTGTTTACTTTGTGACTTCCTGTGGGGCTGTAAAATTCCGACTTGTAGTAGAGCCGGGCTGGCGTGTCCAGCCTTTTTTCTAAATTGATGGCCCGGAACAGTGGCCTGGGCCTGCCCGCCTGATGATAGATCTGCTGCAGTTCCTCCGGAATATCGATCCACTTCTCGTTGGAGAATTCTTGTTTTAAGCATTCAGCTAACAGTATCTGGGGAAGGCTCTTGATTCTGGACTCCCCGCTTTCCGGGTCCTTCGGCGGGGGAAGCGGCTCCGGTAGGTCTGGCAGGATGTTGTACCACTGGGTTGGCATTTCCTTTGTATCTAGGTTGACCTGTCTTCGGTTGGCGGGCATCTCATCTCTCCTTGCAGTTAGTTTTGATTTCCCTATTATTCCAGATAGATCATCAAACCTTTGCTAGTCGGTCTCTGGGTTTTGAATGTGCGATCTTGAATTTCGAGCGTCGAATTCTAAGCTTTCCCTCCCAGGCTTTCAAAATTGATGAAGTCCGCATAGTGAATGATCATGGCTTCAATGGAGCGGTATCCTCCATCTCCTTCCTTGGCGTGAGTGGCGATCATGTGGACAACTTCGTCGGGTAACCCGTGCTTGTATGCCAGAGCCGAGCCGGAGAAAGGATGCCTCAGAAGCTTTCCGGTTTTGCTTTTGACTATCTTGCTCTGGTCTTTGCCGTATTCCAGGAGTTTCCCCACGTCGTGCACAATTGCTCCGGCGACGAGAAGATCCATGTTGATTTGCACCCTTTCTTTGTAGAAATCCAGAAGCACGATAGCGATCTTCAGAGCAGTCTGCGTGACTGCTCTGGTATGCGTGACCAAGTTGATTTTACATTCGGGGATCAATAGGGTGAAAGGAACAACATCCAAGTCTTCAAGTCGCCAGCCGCCCCTTTTTATCGCCTCCTCCCAAGTGGAGATCACTTGTCCTTTCAGCCTTTCTTCTTTTATTTGCTCAATCTCTGGCAGAAGTCTGGTTATTTCTGATTTCATGTGGTTTTCCTCTTTTTCGAAAGTCTCTCGCCTTGAGCGAGGAGATGCAAGGGCGAATATTACGCATTCCTCCGAAAATTGCAACAGAAATTTCTGGGGGATATTAGTTGTAGCGTCCGAGCTTTGTCTCGGACGTCAAGACTGTATAGAGGCGGAGAGCGGCCCTTTCATGATTGCCCGTGAAGAGCAATGATCGATGACCGATTAGCAGTCGTAGCGTCCGAGCTTGTCTCGGACGTCAAAATGTCGTCCACGATGGTGCGACGCCACACTAATCCAACTTAAATTCCGCTTTGAGGAATCCGACTTTCTTTCCTTTGTGATTGTGGATTGGAGGTGAGACAAAATCATTGATAGTCTTTAGCTGAGCTTGACTCAAAAAACCGAGTTGTCTGTAAATTTCGATAGCCGCTGGCGCGATAGCTCTTGCCGAGCCATCCATTATCTTCACCGCCACCGCCCACCCCTTATCCAGGATGACCGCGCAATGTAGAGCCTCCGCCCCACCTTTGCTGAGGATATTCCCTTTGCTGGCAACTGCCAACACGTAATCTAATCTTCCTCTGCCGGAGACCATGTCCGGATATTTCCACATAGAGTCCGCCACCACTTGTAATGACTGAGATGTGACTGGATCTTTTGATCTGAAGTTCTTCAGCTTGGCAAATCCGATCGCCATATTTCTCAGCGGAAGAGCAAATGTGGGAGCGCCGCAATTCTCTATTCCGATCCCGATCTTGGTTTGGGGATATTCGCAAAGATCGGAAATCTCTTTCAAATCCATCTTCTGCACCGGATGACGGGGGTTCAAGTAGTTCTTCAGACTCCACCCTTTGCACGTACATATGGCCAGCATCCCGGAATGTTTCCCGGAACAATTATGCTGAAGGGGCGAGAATTTCTTCTTGGGCGGGGTAATGTCCAAAGCGGTATAGTAGTGCGGAACATGAGCGCCACACTGAAGGTAGCTCCTGCTCAGACCGATCTTTTTCAAAATACTCTGGACCACCCGAACGTGTTTTTTCTCACCATTGTGCGATCCGGCTATGATGGCGATTTCCCGCTGAGTGAACCCGAATGCCTCCGCCGCTCCGCTCTCGACCACCGGCACGGCCTGAAACGGCTTGGCAGACGACCTCAGAAAGGTTACGAAATTCGGATCGCCCGCCGAGTACAGAAGCTTACCCGAAGAATCCACCACCACCGCGGCTACGCGATGGATGCTCTCGACCACGTCATTCCTGTAAGCTATGACCAGTGCTTCTTTCATACAGAAAACAATTTAATATGAAATGTGGTAAAATCAACTGAAAAATGACGAAAAAGAGACCATCACAGCTGATGAAACGAATTAAGCAGACCGAAAACCCTTATCCGCTTAATCTGCTTAATCAGCTGTGAGGGTTTCTTCTCCCCTGGATGAAGACGTGGGGGATGGCGATCTGAATACCCCTTGTTCAATTTCCCTTGACCTTCCTGCTAATAGACTTTACTTTCTTGTCGTAGCTTAGTTTAAGTTTCCGAAATCACGAGGCGACCTGAATGGAATTGCTGAAACGTGGCTGGACACAAGGCAAGGATTTTCTCAGAGAGAGGAAGAAGAAACTTCTCTTGGCTACGTGGGCATTTCTCGTTCTTCTTATCCTTCTGCTGGTTGGGATTGCGGTAGTTTACAATTCCTATAAGAAGGATCTCCCCTCCTTAGCGCAGCTACACAACATCGAGCCTAACCTGGTGACCAAGATTTATTCAGCCGATGGCCAGATCATCAAGGAATTCTACACCGAGCGAAGGATATTCACGCCTTTGGAAAAGATCCCCCCGCATCTGGTGGACGCCCTCTTAGCTACCGAGGACCGCAGGTTCTTTCATCACTGGGGAGCCAACCTCCTCTCCATCTGCCGGGCCGTGTGGCACGATTTCTGGTCAGGACAGCGGGCACAAGGTGCCAGCACCATCACCCAGCAGCTGGCTCGAACTCTTTTTCTTTCGCCGGAAAAAACCGTCCCACGCAAGATCAAGGAAATACTGACCGCCATAAAGATCGAGAGGAATTATACCAAAGAGGAGATTTTGGAGCTTTACTTGAATCAATGTTATTTTGGGAAAGGTGCTTACGGAGTCCAGGCTGCCGCCCAGGTATACTTCGGCAAGAACGTGGAGGATCTGACGGTATCCGAATGCGCCGTTCTCATCGGCATTCCCAAGAATCCCACCAGGTACTCGCCCTCCGCCCACCCGGACTTGGCGCTCAAAAGAAGAAACGTCGTCCTGGAAGCCATGAAGGATTTCGGCAAAATATCTCCACAACTGGCCGATTCCCTGAAGAGACTCCCGTTAGAGATGCATCCATCCTCCGCGCCTCTGGGCGAGGCTCCCTATCTCACGGAGATGATCAGGCAGTACCTGGAGAAAAAATACGGCGAAGATGCTCTCTATCGGGGCGGGCTTTCGGTTTACACCACTCTGAATTCCCAGTTACAGAAGGCAGCGGAGGAGGCTTTGCTGGGCGAGTTGAAAACCCTCCAGCACGGCATGGAGCGAAACCATTCATTGAGAGATACCAGCTATACGGTGGTGGTGATCGACTCCAGCGGCGGAAGGCCGGTCAGAAGAAGAGCATACAAACAGATTCAGGGTGCTCTGGTAGCCATGGACAACAAAACCGGCGATATCCTAAGTCTGATAGGCGGAAAGGATTTCCAAAGAAGCGAGTTTAATCGGGCAGTGCAGGCGCTCAGGCAGCCGGGTTCCGGCTTCAAACCCTTCGTCTACACTGCCGCCATCGATAACGGCGCTAAACCTACGGACATCGTGAAGGATGAGCCTATCGTTCTGAAAGGGGAGGATGGAAAGGATTGGAGTCCCCAGAATTTCGACGGGATTTTCCGAGGCCCGGTCACGTTGAGGAAAGCTTTGGCCAAGTCGATCAACGTGGTCTCTGCCAAATTGATCCAGAAGGTCACGCCCCAGCAAGCCATCTTCTATGCCTCCCACCTGGGGATTCGCTCCCCCCTCTCTCCCTATCCCTCCCTGGCTTTGGGGACCTCGGAGGTGACTCTGTGGGATATGGTGTCGGCCTTTTCGGTCTTCCCCAACGGCGGCATAAAGGTGCAACCAAGATACATCCTTAAGATAACCGATCGCTACGGAAGGACTTTGGAGGAAAACAAGATTCCCAAGAGAGATGAGGTTCTCTCGGCTCAGACCGCATACATCATGACCACCATGCTTCAGTCGGTGATAGAAAGGGGCACCGGCTACGGAGCGAGAGCCAGAGGATTTACTCGACCGGCTGGAGGAAAAACGGGGACTACGGACAACTGTTCAGACAACTGGTTCAACGGTTTCACTCCCCAAATCACTGCCGGCGTATGGATCGGCTACGACGACAAAACGGTAATCGGCCATAACGTCACCGGCGCCACTACTGCCCTGCCGGTTTGGACCGAGTTCATGACCAAGGCACACGAGAAGCTTCCGGCGGAAGAGTTCAAGGCTCCCTCCGGGATATACTTCAGAACGGTCTGCTGGGAGAGCGGGCTTTTGGCCACGGACAAGTGCCCTCGAATCATCACCGACGTTTTCACTGATGAAACCTTGCCCACAGAATACTGCCATATCCATCGATCCAAGGGACTGCCTGATACCACCACGCTTGTGCCTTTCATGGAACGCGGGGAACCGCCGGAGAAAAAGGAGGAGACGGGCTTTTAGGAGGCAGACCGTTCAAGAAAGGACATTTGGCTTTCGATTCCAAACCCCGGGGTTTTCTTCAAGAAAATCGAAACCCCGAAAAGTCATGCACGCTCTTTTCGGGGTTCTCGATGTTGCGGCTTGTCCGGTTAACGGTGGGACAAGCCCTGAATGGCCGATTTATATTCTGACCACATTGGTCGCCTGCGGACCTTTGGGCCCTTCGACGATGTCAAATTGGACTTCGTCCCCTTCCTTCAGGCTCTTAAATCCTTCCTCCTGAATAGCTGAGAAGTGAACAAAGACATCCTTACCGCCATCCTTCTCCTCGATGAAGCCAAAACCTTTGGCATCATTGAACCATTTTACCTTGCCGGTTGCCAAACCTTTTCACCACCTTTCCTAAAGCTTAAGTTTAACTCTTCTACCTTCCCAGGCAACCAGGACCCGGTGAAGTCCAAATCCTGTTGCCGAAATGCCGTCGTTCTCCCACTTCAAAACACAAAAAAAATCCACGAAAATTGAACCTAAGTTTCCGCGGATCGAATAACTCACACCAACCAAAAACTTACTGCAACTTTCTTGCAACCAATCCATACTGTCACAAACATAATACGCTTCCGGGGGCATTTTGTCAAGAAAAAATCTGCAAAAACTCTCAAAACTCTGTGTTCCTCGTGTCATCCGCACAAACCATGCTTCACTTACTATATCGGTATAATCGCAGAAAGCATAACCGCAGAACTGCGAACTGGAGTTGCAGATCGGAATTGCTTCCAAGATAGAGGCTTCTTTTTGGACCATCGACGAGACCCCAGCCGGGCCATTTTTGCACAAATGTCCGAGGAGAGCAAGAGCTGCCGCGGTCTTGAGATAACGAAAGACCCCGAAAAGCGTCGCAACACCTTTCGGGGTCTTTGGATTATGTGGCTTATCCGGTCATTGGTTGGACAAGTTAATTGTCCGATCTATACCTTAACCACATTGGTCGCCTGTGGACCTTTGGGGCCGTCAACGATGTCGAAGCTGACTTCGTCCCCTTCTCTTAAGGTCTTAAATCCTTCGTCCTTTATGGCCGAGAAGTGAACGAAAACGTCCTTGCCGCCATCCTGCTGTTCGATGAAGCCAAATCCTTTGGAATCATTGAACCATTTTACTTTACCAGTTGCCAAACTTACTCACCACCTTTCATGAAGCTTGGGTTTTGCGCCGTTCTACTGCATCCAGTCATCAGGGAGTCCGGCTTCAGCCAAGCCTTCCCGGCTGGAATCTCTCAACCCCGCAGGTTTAGAGACTAAAGCCCGTGCGGGGTACAACAAAAAAACCACGAAAATTGATCCTAAGTTTTCGTGGATTGAAAAGCTCAAACCAGTCAAAAACTTACCGCAACTTTCCTTCAAATCCTCAAACTCTCATCTAAGAGTACGGGTTTTGAACACTTTTGTCAAGTGAAATCTCTGAAAATCAAGCGACCTGCTTCTCCTTGCTCCTATTGCTACAATTCATTCTCAGTTTATATATCGGAAGAATCGCAGAAATCATAACCTCAGGCCTCCAGGAAAAATACCCTCATCCGGGTTCTTGTGCTACACTGCTTCGTCTCAGCTAACCCCGAAGTGCAAGAGCGGGATTAGGTTACGCGGGCATTTCCACCGGAGTGAAGTCCAAACCGGATAATCAGCAAGGCTATTAGTGCCAAACCTGCCCCGATTCCGAAGGCTATGGATACTCCAGCCGACTGCCACAACCAGCCGAAGATCAAGCTGGCTGGTAGTGCAGTCAGTCCCACCGCTCCATGATAAATCCCGAATGCGGTAGCCCTCTTGTCTTCCTCAACCAAATCGGCCACATAAGCCCGCATGCTGCCATCCGCCAGCCCATAGTAAAGCCCATAAACGGCAAACAGAATCCACACGTGGATAGACCGGCTGGCGAAGGCAAAACCTAAATAGACTAAGGCATAGATGAGCAAACCCGAAATGATCACGTTCTTCCGCCCGATTTTGTCGGAAAGTGCTCCGGCGGGTGAAGAGACCAAAGCATAGACTAAATTCAAGACCAGCCACAGTATCGGTATGTAGACGACGCCTATGTTTAGGCCTTTCGCTCTCAAGAAAAGGAAAGCGTCACTGGAGTTGCCCAGCGTGAATATCGTGGCCCCCAAAAGGAATATTTTGAACTTCGGCTGAAATTGGGAGAGTCTAAGCTTGGTCAGACTGGTCACTTTTTCCTTTAATCCCTTGCTCTCTTTCACGAAGAAAATCAACACCAAAACCGAAAGAAGAGCTGGGACAGAGGCGATCAGGAAAAGATGTCGATAGTTCTTGTTCACCAGCGGAAGGAATACAAAAGCCAAGAGAGGTCCTAATACTGCTCCGCCGGAGTCCATGGCCCGATGAAAACCGTAGGAGAGTCCTCTGCTCTCCGGAGGCGTGGAATCTGCGATCATGGCGTCCCGGGGCGAAGTTCTCACCCCCTTGCCGAAACGATCCAAAAATCTCAAACCGAGAACTTGCCATCCGGTGTTGACCACGGAGAGAACTGGTTTTCCCAGACAGGAGAGGCTATAACCCAGGCTGACTAAAAATTTCCTCTTCCCCAACCTATCGGAAAGCCATCCGGAGAGAACCTTAAGTATGCTGGCTGTGCTTTCTGCCACTCCCTCGATTAAACCGATGAAGACTTTGCTGGAGTGTAAAACGTCAGAGAGGAAAAGGGGCAATAGCGGATAGACCATATCCGAGGAGACATCGGTTAAGAAGCTGACTATTCCTAATATTAAAACATTCTTTGGAATCTTAATGGATATTTTGTTTTTCATATCTCTTTTTGACTCTTCGGGAATGGGAATTCCCGAAGCAAATAAGCATCGGCATTTCCCAATGCCGATACATCAAAAAGCATGAGGGTTACTTGTAATACTTCCTATATTCTTTTTTCTTCTCGGAAAATCGAGTTTCAACCATCTTGAAGAAATCTTCATCTAAGAAAGAAATTCTGGGCAATTTCAAAACGACTCTTAATGGAAGTTTTGGATCTTTGTCTAACTTATCAGCTTCTTCATGCGTTCTCAAAATTCTTCCGGATTCAACTTGTAGTCTGAAATAGTCTTTTACAAATATCGAAAATTTTTCATAATCCTCAATCTCTGCAAGATAAATATTGTTGTTCAAAATCTCCATAATTCTATCATTGTTCTTCATAACCAGTTCTATGTATTTATTAGATGTCTCGATAAGACCGATAGTTTCCTTCGTAACGGCTTCCAGTACAGAAGGAGCCCACTCTTTACCAAAATAAACCTCTTCCCCAGCTTTATGAACATCGGAACTGGCCTGGAAGAAAACTTTGTTCTGTGATACCAAATAGTAAATTGGCCCATATAAACATTGAATCTGCTCTTTTAAGACAGCAAGATGTCTTTCTTGTCGTTCTCGCTTTGATGTTCTTAGCCAATCGATAATTGCGACAAATAAACCACCCATAGCTGCAGAAACCCAGTAACCTATTATATTTAACACAAAATCCCTCTTTCTTTTTTATTTAATAACATTCGTTAATTATTGATGCTTCGGGAATTGGAATTCCCGAAGCAAATAAGCACCGGCATTTCCTAATGCCGCTCATCATAGACTTCACTTCAATGCTATATCCCCCGTTTTGTTATTTATTTGTATTTTCAGGATTTAACTCCTCCACGTTCAACTTTTTTATATCCCCCTTATAGTATTCAATCGTAGAAGGGAATTTCCTCATGAAACCGCCTACTATAGATGGCCAGGCGGATCCACGGTATGTATTGTAGTCTTTGATGGTAGTGACCCAATCGTCCAAAGCAGTTTTGATTTCATTAACCGCTTCTTCCATATTGCGCATATTCTCTTTTGCCGTCTCGACTGCTCTCAGCTGCGGATACGCTTCTACCTGAATTCTAAATGCCAAAGCAGCTCTTACCACATCAGACCCTGTTTTGGTCAATTCCTCGCTGCCCTTATTTCCGCTCAGTGCTTGCTCAAAAGCATCCGCTGTGGCCCGGTAACCGCTCCGGGCCTCTGCCACTGCTTTGAATGTTTCTGATTCGTGGTTCATATACTGGTCGGCTATTTCCCAGACGCCTTTGATTTTCTCAGTGCAGGTACTGAGGGCAGCTGAGTAATGTGACTTGGCACCCTCCACCGTCTGGTAGTTTCGATTCAGCCTATTCCATACACCCACGGTTAGGAATATCATAACCACGCCCACGATTACAATGATATAGATTACAATCCCGACTCCGAGGAAGGCCTTTTTCATTTCCAAACTCCTTTCTCTTTGAAATGCCTATTACCTTTTGCTACCGTAAATCGCCCTCAAAACCTGATCCGTCTCCATAATCAATTCCGTAACCCCCCTATCAAAGTTGTTAAAGTTTAGATATTCCACCACTCTTTCAATAATAGGGCCATAATCAGAGGTAGTGAATCTAGGCAACCCTCTGCCCACTGATATAGTCATCTTATTTTCAGCATCGGGTCGTATCAACCAGACAAGTCCGTTGTTTCCGCCTTCCACGCTTAAACCTTTTCTGCCAAGACCGAGCCAGCGTCCATAGTGCGTAGCCCAATCCTCTGGATGTTTAACGCTGTTAATTATCACGATGACCACCTCAGCAATACCATCTTCCTTGAGCTTCTGGCATATGACGTCACCTTTAACCATTACCGAGTCCGAGAGAATTTTCGCCTTGTCAATCACCCACGATATTCCCAATGGTGGAAATGGAGGATCACCTTTTGGCACACTGATATTTGAATCGTACCGAGTATCCCCACCACAGCCTGCTAGAAGGATCATCAAACCCAACAGGAAATAGATAGGTTTTCTCATAGGTTTCTCCTGTTCTTACAGAGTGGGCATACATGCTGAGTTTTTCTACTGCAACCCGCTCCACCACCACCGGCACAGGCACACGCACAGGCACAACTAACGCAGGCGCATGCACAGGATACTGATCTTCCTCCAAATCCACCGCCACCACCGGTAGATCTGCTGCCACCACCTCTTCCAGAACCACCCCCAAATAATCCTCCGTAGAAAATCATCCCACCAGAATAACCTCTGACACTTGGAAATAGAAAAGCTCCGGCAACCATTACCACGACGACAAAAACAATTATCAAGACAATGACAAAAGCAGGGTTTCCGGCACTCGATGAGTGGTTCAGATTGCCTTTACCCACCTCTGCCGGAAACAGTTTCTTAGGGAACGATACGGAAATGGAAAAACGTTCTCCATTGCCAAGATTATTCTTGACCCATATCATCTCTTCGCCTGAAACCCAAGATGGCTGGGGGGTGGCCTTAACAGTCTCTAACTTAGCAAAGAACTTGACAGCGATACGAAGGGTGTCAGTGATGGCCCGATCATACCAGCCCGGTGTGAATTCCAATCTGTAGCTCTCTTTGTCAGCATAAAAAAGATTGTTCTGAGAAATGGTAAAATAGATCTCAAAAACTTGATTTGGCAGATAATCACGATCCAGGTCCAACCGCACTCCGCTCCACCCACCCTGGTTGGCTAAGGTAATTCCACTAACTGCACCGCTATGCTCTAATATTTCAAAATTCTCATTGGGGGTGCCAACGGTAATCCAGGGAATATCCCCCCCGGTAACCAGCCACTTTTGATAGTACTCAATATCCACGGTGCCATCTGAATGAGGGGTAAGACTGACCTGGTAGTCTAATATCCGGTACGTGCCGGTATCAGCGCTGGCTGCCCCACCGATTAAGGAGAAAAACAAAAATAGGACTATTGCCCTTTTCATTTATTCACACCCTTTTGAATGGATAAGTAACGGGGGGATGCATCCAAAGGACATCCTCCCCCGCATGTCTGTTTGAACTCACAATCGCTGCACTCTTTAGGCATAAGCAAATGGTTGCGGAGTTTCAGGCAAGTGGGGTGTTGCCAGATCGAACTCCATTCATCGGTCAGAATATTTCCCACGGTTTCAGGCCAGGACTGACAGGGAAGAACCGTACCGTCTGGCTGAATGGTCATGTTGTGAGCTGCGGCTGAGCAAGCTTTGATACCAAAACCAAGATCCACAGGATTAACCCCCTGATGGTAGCAGGTGGGGGAATACCACTGGAAATTAACTCCCAGTCTGTCCGCAACTTCATGCGCCTCGGTTAATATTTTTCTCAATTCCAGATCGCTCAATCCGTTCTCCTTTTTGTGTCGTATCCCATTGCCGCTGCAGATCAAGGTATTACAGGATATATGCTTCAGACCCAGACCGTGCAGCCATTCCATAGTTTTGCAGAACTGGGCAGCATTCGTTCTGACCAGGGTAGTGTTTGTTACGATCTGTAAGCCCACAGACAGGGCTTTCTTGATTCCAGCTACTGTCTTGGCGTGAGAACCCTCGGTACACGTAATTTGATCATGTACTGTGGGGTCCCATGATTCAATGGTGACCTGAACATAATCCAGGCTGGCATCTCTCAAAACCCCGGCAAGCTCTGTAAGTTTGGTGCCATTGGTAACCAGGCCGGTAACGAACTCGTCCGCTTGGCTGACAAGTTCTATTATGTCTTCACGCAAGGTGGGCTCCCCGCCGGTGAACACGATCTGCGGTATTCCTAGTTTCCAGAGAATTCCATAAACCTTGATCCACTCTGCTGTGCTTAGTTCTCTGTTGATTCTCCCGTCACCGACGTAACACTTTTGACACTTTAAATTGCATCGATAGGTCACTGCCAAATCCATGCGCGCCGGTGCAATCCATTTACCATATTTTATTTCTTTGGGGTTAAGACCTATTTCTACTGGGCAGACGCCTGTGCTTAAACTCATCAAAGTTCCAAAAGTTCTATGCAGGTCTGCAAGTATTCTCTCTCTGGTTAGGCGCTTCTTTGGCCAGGTGAATCTCTTTGAATACTTTTCCATCATTTTATTGACTACATAATCTATGACTGCCTGGGATTCATCACCGTCTCCTTGTTGGTAGAGCCACATAGCGTCGATGATATGTTTGACAAACTCCGCTGCCGTTTGGTCTAAAACAATAGGTGGTTGTTGACCATCAATCCAGAGAAAATCGTGCTGAGTCGGGTCTCCCCGACGGAGATGGAACCGATGACCATTTATGGTAGCGTGATACACGCCCTCATGTTTAAATTGCGGTTTTCTTGCCAATGCTATACCTCATTTCAGGGAGTTTAAGATTACTTGAGTCTCATCAACAACCCAGTGATTCCTCGTTGGTGACGGACACCTTGTACCTTCCCCTCCGCCTTTGGCGGGGGACCAGGATGAATCCGGTAGCATAAAGCACCACGGATTCACCGCGAACGGACGAGGGCATCCATGACAAACTGTACAACCACTGATCAGGTCCTAAACAGGACCTCCTCTTTCTCAAAAAGCCTTTTGGTGACATAAATCGAAAACGATGCATAAATGAAGGTCGAAAGAAATATCAAGCTAATGAACCCCCAGCGAAAGGTTCCCACCAGCACCTCCCGAGCAGCCAGGGAGACATTCACTATCGGTACAAAGGCCCACCCCCAGTTCAACTCGATCTCCGGAACAAAAGAGACCATGGCCGGCAGGATCACCAGAAACATCAATGGTGAGACGTAGCTCTGTGCCTCCTTGTAGCTTTTGGCAAAAAGGCAGACTGATAGGAGGGCTGAGCTGAAAATGGCGGCCAAAGGAAACATGAGAAGGAAGACTATCAGAATCGAAAAAGGCTTGATGGCAAACGGGATATGCTCCGAAGAAAACCTGCTCATCTGGGCAAAACCTAAGCTGGCGCTCACCCCCATGCTGGCCGTGGCTAAGATTACGGTTATGACTGAAGCGGTCAGAACCGTCAGGAATTTCCCGGTGGCGATGTCTAAGCGGGAGACCGGAGTAACCAGGATGGTCTCCAAGGTCCCCCTTTCTTTCTCCCCTGCCGTCAGATCGATGGCCGGATACATGGCGCCGATCATGGATAGGATGACTATCATGTACGGCAAGAACATCCCCAGCATAAATCCGCTCATCTTTTCTTTTGGGGCCAGATTCCGCTCGTTGATTTTGATCGGATGCAGCATCGAGCTGTCCATGTTCCGCTGCTTGAGCCTATCGGTCACCAGGCTGTCTTGATATTGTTTCAGCCTGTCCCTGATTTTGTCCTTGGTCATGCCCGATCGGGATTCAGCCGCATCGTAGTAAATCGTCGCCTCGCTGTTCTCTCCCGACTGAAGCTTCTGGTCAAAGTCGGGAGGAAACTCTAAGGCGGCACTGATCTCCTTTTTGTTTAAAGCAGACTTGTAGTCGGTTACGTTGACCGTCTGAAACACGCTCCCCTGACGAAGATCAGAGACGAAAGAGGGGGCAAAGCTCTCCCCGATTATCGCGATCTTCGCCACCTCGGCTTCGGTTTTCTCCCTCTCCATCTTCATCACCGCGCCTATCCCGAACATCAGGATCGGAAAAAGGAAGATGGGAATCAAAACAGTGGAGATCAGAGTGCGTCGGTCCCTTAAGGTTTCCGTCATCTCCTTGAAATAGACTATTCTTATCTTCCGGAAATTCATTTGTGCTCACTCTCCTACCGTTTTGACGAAGATATCGTCCAAATCGGCCAGGCCGGTTCTCGACCGAAGCTCATCTAAGGTTCCTGTCTGTAGGATCTTACCCTTGTGGATGACGGCAATGTCGTCGCACAGTTTTTGTGCCTCCCACATCACGTGGGTGGAGAAAAGGATGCACTTGTTCGCCTGCTTGGATTCCTTTATGAATTCGATGATGCCGCGGGAAGTGACCACGTCCAAGCCTCTGGTCGGTTCATCTAAGATCAAAACCTCCGGGTCGTTTATGAAAGTCCGGGCGATGGAGATCTTCTGCTTCATCCCGGTGGAAAGCTTGTCTACCCGCCTATTTCTGAATTCATTCATGTCGAATCTCTCGAATATCTCGCTCACCCGCCGGTGAAGTTTCTCCTCGTCCATTCCGTTTAGCCGACCAAAATAGTTCACCGTCTCCTCGGCGGTCAGCCGGTGATACAGACCGGTGTCACTCGACAGGAATCCGATTTTTTCTTTGACCTTCTCCGGCTCCTTGACGATGTCAAACCCCGCCACTAGGGCAGTGCCGGAAGTGGGTTTAAGGGACGTGGACAGAAGACGCATCAGGGTGGTCTTGCCGGCGCCGTTTAAGCCCAAAAGACCAAAAACTCTCCCCGGTTTGCACTCGAAGCTGACAGAATCCACCGCCCGGATCTGTCCCCTTTTCTTGTCCTGGAAGACCTTGGTAAGGTTTGCAGCAGTAATCATGAAGTTGAATGATATGTTGTCTGCGAACGAAAGAAAGATACCCGCCGGTCACTGGCGGCGAACAAGTGTCCCGTAACTGCAACGCGCGACGAACGGAGGATTGTCTCTGCTTAACAATTATGGTTCCCCTACCTTTTCAATCCCGATAGGATCTCAAATGAATTATTCCTTATCTTCCATAGATCGGTCTTGTATGCGTTTGAAAAATCGGGACTGTATCGAAATTCGAGAAGCATCCTTAGTGGTACGGTATTGGTTTCAACGCCAACACCGGCAGTTAATCCCTCATCCGTATTCTTTAATTCATCATACAGGATCTTAAGAGTCTTTGACTTGTTCCCCAAAAGAAAATCAAATCTGGGACCAAAAACTAAGTATGGGGAGATGTGTTTGCCTTTGACGGAGATTTTGGCGAGCACGGGAATCGACAGATAATCTATGCGATGATCGTCCTTAGACGGACTCATCGGAAAGCCAAACTCGTCGATTCTGGGGACCTCCTCTATCATCCCCTTTTGAACGTAGTGCGCTTCCGTCGATAGACTGAAAACCGGAGAATCGAACCACTCTGCGAAGACGCCAAGATCGAACCCGGTCCTGCTCTTCGCATTAGTGTCAAAACCCATGCTATTGTCTATGTCTTGGCTGGCGAGCACTACACCGGTCTTTACGCCAAACCCGTGCATAAACTGGGCGTGAACACTGGAAAAACATAACAGCAGAGCGATGATGGCGATCGATATCCGCACCTTTCTCATCCCGATTCTCCTCTTATTGGGACAGAGTTACATTGCCACGTGAAGTCATCGTGGGTAACGGCCATCTTATCTGTTGCCAGAAAATGGGGACTCAAGGGGGTATCCCCAACCGACAACGTTCCTGGGCAAAACGTACCTCCACACCCGCAGGTCCTCCTCGCGTAGCCCAATACTTGAGCTTGGCTGCCGGTGTCTGAATCCCGGCACCTTGGCCTTCTCGGTTCGCTAATCCTCAGTTCCGGACTTGATCCTTTGCTCCCACGCAGAATCCTGCAGTTCTCCTTTTACATTAGAATCCACCATCCGGTACACTCCATATCCGTCTTCGTCCAAAAAGATGAAGTAGGCTCCGCCTTGCAGTTGGTGGTAGTTCCACTGTTCCCAGGGCTTATCCCCACGGGTGGAGGTGTGCCTCTCTATGTCGTTAGGCTCGCCATAGACGATGTAGATCCTCCCCATGTCGGTATTCCAGCCGTCATTGGACTCAGCCGTACGGGAGAAGTGTTCGTTGGCGTAACTGATCCGGCGATAGTGTTCTATTTTGAATTCGTTTTCCGGAGTCTCCGGGTTAGGGTCTCTCTTCTTCCAAAACTCGGCAATGAAGTTCTGCTTTCCTGCGAAGTTAAGCTGGTCAAACATGTCCAACTCTCCCGGAGAGGCGATGTAGACCACGTCTTGTTTGAACCTCTTTATCTCGTCGCTGGCCAGATCCTCCTTAGTCTTCTCTCTCAAAACCAGGAATTTCTTGGTTGCATAAGCATTCTGGCCGGTCTCCTTGTCTTCGGCCTCAACCCGAAGGAGGTATGGTCCGCCATCCAGCGTGTGAATGTTTATCCCGCTGATCACCACGGCCGAGTTCCCTGGTTTGGTCAGGGTCTGCTCTCCGAAACTCTTGACCTGTTTTCCGGAGGTGTCTTGAACCGCAAAACTAACCGTGTATTCCGCTTTGCCCGAAGGGCGATCCGCCAGATTGTACACCTCGCCATAAAAATAGACCATGCCTGCTTCGTGGGTGAAGACCCGGGAAGGGTTGGGCAGAATCTTTCTGCCCGCCTTGGTAAGATGCCCGGAGCTGCTGTCGGCCTGGATATTGAAAGCCAGCTCCAGATCGCTCAATTGAAGCTGATTACCCAGGAATCCTTTCACCTCTGCTTTTATGGTCCCTTCTCCATTGGCCATCGAATTGACGTCCGTGGCCCCAAGGGTTATCTGGTAACGGCCCGGTTTCAGACTGGCGGTCACCTGATCGATGATTATGAAGTCCGTTTTTTCTGCCTCCTGAGCGTCTTTCACTCTCGACCCGACGTTCCACATTCGACTCTCCACCTCATTCCCCTGTTCGTCCAAAATGGTCAGGCGCATCAACACCTTGGCCGCCAGACCTTGTTCCTCGGGTAAGAACTTAAGCTCGCGTCGGTTGAAGGAGTAATATAGCTCCACATAGCTCTTGGCGGAGTCAGCCAAGTCCTTGAAGCAGGCGTAATCCAGCCCCAGCCGGAAGCTCTTCGGCTCTGGTGATTTGACGCCCGAGGACAGGTCACCTTGAGCATTTGTCCTCGAGCTTACCAAGAACACTGAAAAAAGCAGAAGCATCATCGCCAAACACGGTACATGCCTTCTCATTTTTCACCCCCGGGTGAATAGGTTAGACAACTCCAAGTTTTCTTGCTGAAATCTGTGTTGCATGAACTGGGTTCCAAGAGGTTCGGGCTTCATCCGATCAGATCTGCGGCAACGATCCGGACCTCATCACTGCCTCTAATAGGACCTGTACTTCCCGTCATAGGGAGGCTGGAGCTCGTATTCGCCGTCCCCACGATCGATAAACAAAAACACGCGATTTGATTTGTAGTAATACCATTCTTGAAACGCCTGCACGTCCCGATCGAAAGGATGCTTTTCCACGTCATCCGGATGTCCATAGATCATATAAACCATCCCCATGTCCGTCTCCCATCCTTCCTTGGTGGGCAAAGAGAAATTCTCGCTCACATATGCCAGCCTTCGGTAGTATTCGTCCTTGATCTCGTTTTCCGGGGTATTGGGAGTGGGATCTTTGGATTTCCAAAACTCCAGCCACTTCTCCACTCGCTCCGAGTCCGGAGCCTCCTTCAGCTTTTTCATCTCCTGAGGTGAAGCCACGTACTTCAGTTGGTCCACCGCCTTGGAGTAATCGTTCTTCAACGAGCGGAAGAGCGACCAGTCTATCCGAAAAGGTCTTTCCACCTTGGCCTTCACTTGGCCGTTGTCGACCAACGAAATCGTCAGAGAATAGTCTCCTGCCGGAAATCCTGCCAAAGAGATGCTGTCAAAAGCGGAATACGTCTGCGGTCCCAGCGTCACCGTGGTGGTCTCGTGGCGAGAGAATGCCTGGCCCAGATGCTCTACCCCGTAAATAAGACGGTATGGCTGGGGTGCCTGGGGAGCATTGTATATTTCGTAGTAAAAAAGAAGAGTAGGGTCGGAATCGCCGTAACCCCGCGATACGCACGGAATGGCAATCTCACCATTCTTGCCGAATCTCGACATCTTGGCGCTGTCTAAGCCCGGGCTGAGCGCATCGGAGAGCCGACGAATGAACTCAACGTCGGAGAAAAGAACTCTCTTTTCACTGCGGGAGGGGATGTTTAAGTCCCTCTCCTGCTCAAGGGAAGAGCCGGAATTGTGATCTATGAATCTGACCTTTAGCTTATATCTGCCGGAGTAGAGAGATAGGTTGATTTGATTCGTCAAGAAATCCAGAGGCGATTGGGTCTCCTCGTAGCTGTTCACGAGATAGTCCTCCTCCAGTGAAGTTCCACTCACCTGCTTGTTGATCTTATTGGAAACGAATATCTCGATCTCGTAGGAGGCCTTGAATTTCCCCTCATTCTTGATGAAGGTCAGTCCTCTGGTCAGTATTTTGTAGTATACTTCCAAGCGGAGTTTTTCACCGGTCTCTTCTCTGAAGGATGCATAGTCGACGAAGAAGACCGGGTTATTCTCTGCGATGTAGCCGAAGTCGGTCTGTGCGGGTGTCCCGACGGGAGTAAGGGTTAAGCCAATCCAAAAGACCAACATCCAACGCATGACTCTCATGTCCTGCCTCCCGCAAGAAGATTTCGGACCTCCACCAGCATCACCATATCTACGCTCAAGCTCCCTAATCAGAATAACTCATCTTCTGCACCTTAGCAAGAAAAAAGTGCCAGAAAGACCTGTAGTAAGGTCTGGTTTAGCTTTTCGGCTCAGAGAAAACAAGAGCGGGGAGGAATTCGCCGCTTCTTCTACGTATGCTATGCACCTCGTTTGGTGCCGTTAAGACGATGGGAAATATAAAACGGGTCTTAAATCCGCGCGAAGCCGGAAGGCTTCCGCCATTCCTCTTCTCCGCCACTTATTCATATCTGAGGGAGATGATGGGGTCAAGCCTGGCGGCGCGGTAAGCAGGGTATATTCCGAAGATCAGTCCTACGGAGACGGAGAAGGAGAAACCTAAGACTATCCAGAACAAGGAGACTGCTGCCTCCAGCGGCGAAACCGCCGCCACGAGCTTCCCTAAAAGCAGACCGATGATTATTCCCAGAACTCCACCGCTTCCGCTCAGGGTCATGGCCTCAATCAGAAACTGCCACAAGATGTCCTTCTTTCTGGCCCCGATCGCCTTGCGAATGCCTATTTCTCTGGTCCTTTCGGTGACCGACACCAGCATGATGTTCATCACTCCCACTCCGCCCACCAAAAGCCCGATGGAGGAGATCACCACCATCACCAGGTAGATGGCTTTGGTGATGCTTCGATACATGTTCATCAGGTCCTCCTGGGTGGAAATCGCAAAGTCGTTTGGCTTGTCGGCGTGAACCCCTCTTCGGACCCGCATCACTTGGGTGATCTCGTCGATGGCCTGCTCTATTAACTCCGGGCTTTTGGGCTTAGCCACCAGCAGAAGGTCCTTTTCTTGAGGATAAAGCTTCTTGTAAGTCCCGTAGGGCAAGAGAACAAAGTTGTTTTGGCTTTCTCCTAAGATCGACGGCCTTTTCTCCATCACCCCGATGACGGTCAGTCGCTTTGCCGAGAAGCTCGACCCAGTGAGCGTAAGTTGTTTCCCCAGGGGATCGGCATTGGGGAAGAGAACATCCGCCACGTCCTGCCCCACTACGACCACCATGGCTCGATAGTTCACGTCGCTGTTGGTGAAAAACCTTCCCTCCGCTGCGTAGTTATTATTCACCACCTCGTACTGCGGCATAACCCCGATCAACTCAAATCGGCTCGCCTTGTTGTTTTCGTATTTGACCGTCTTGGATCCTGAGCCCCAATTCTGGGGAGAGACAGCGTCTACGGAACGGCATAGCTCTTGGACCGCCATGGCATCCTCAAAAGTGATGGCCTTACGGTTCCTCTCCTCTTCCGAGGGACCTCCGAATTGGAGGCCGATCTCGAATTTGGTCACGTAAATGACGTTGGAGCCTAAAGACTCAATCTGGCGAGCCATGCTCCTGTTCAGACCGCTTATTATCGAGACCATGGCGATGACGGTAGTAACCCCGATCAGGACGCCCAATACGGTCAGGAAGGCCCGCATCTTGTGGGTTCTGATCGCGGCCATGGCCATGGCCATGCTTTCTTTGATCTCAAAAACATTCATTGTGATCCTCTATTCAGCAGATTGAGCGAAAACTAAACTTGATCGTTGTACGCTAAAAGAAGTGCGTTAGCATTTGCCGGCGAAATCAGAATGTGGATGTTCTTATGCTATTCATTGCCGATAACCCTTTTTTCATTTTCCTACCGAGTTAGCATTCCTCCCAACATTCAACATTGGTCTGAAATCGTTACGCAATTTACGGATTACCTCAACACAAACTTCAGCATCCTCCTCATCTGCAACTCTCCCTGGATAACGATATTCAGTTGCAAAGGGTGTCAATTCCGCCAGCATTACTCTGTACTTGTCAAGTTCTGGTGTTTTAGAAATTATCAGATCAAGCAAGGTTTCTAGCGTGTGTATCCATGGTGGCTCTATTCCGTGCTTGGTAAGTAGAGCTTTAAGATATTTTTCGGCACATTGTTGCGCATGAAAACATATTGTTGTAGCAAAATCAGATGGCGATTTATTATACAACTCTTCTATAGTCCGATAGTCTTCTTCCGCTTTTACTATCCATTCATTAACTAACTGCTCGCTCATACAAAACCTTCCCCTTGGTTAGAATCCTTTGAATAAAATAGTCGCCTATTTCGATTCTCCGCTTGATCTCGTCTGGGGTTCTTACCAGAATATCCATGGGCACCAAGTGGGGTTTAGCCACGATGGAGATTTTAGCAGACAGTTGTGACGAGGGTTCATTGAAATTCATGATCACCAAAAGATCTAAATCACTCCAGTCTTTAGGCCTGCCCCAAACTTGTGAGCCAAATAACATGATTTTTTCCGGATGAAAATTCTCCACTATCTTTGTTACAATCTCTGAGATCATCGACTCTGTAATTGGACGAGGGTTTATCTTTTGGAGCGTCATTTTTTTATTCTCCCTTAATGTTCAATATCTTGGAAGCGTCCTATATCACTTCCTTTTTCAAAGATGAGCAATGGCGAATAACGTTTTGTGGACATACGAAGTGTGAGGCGAAACCGAGCATTTGGGTGAGGGCATAAGCGCTAACCATATGTCCGCTGTTAGGCGACCCCATCAGGGGCGAGCCACGAAGTGGCGAAGCGTTTTGCGAGGCTGATTCTGAAGGTTTCATTCGCCACTTCCTCCTAAAATCCAGATTACCGTCAATCCCTGTTTCTTAAGATAATCTCGAACATGAGTTTCATTATTAACTCTCAGATTGTTATCCACTTCTTGGGATGGATCTTTCCATACTTTATGTGCGAATAGTCGATTGATCCTTCCTTTAACAACATCCCATCTATCTTCATGAACCTCTCTTAGCATGATTCTATCTCGCTCTCGTTCATCATATAATCCTAAAACTTGGGCAACGACATCTCTCAACATCCCACTCCAAGCTTTCAATGATCCTGCAGAGTAAATCCGTTCTGCAACTCGATGCGTGTTATCATTCGTTTCCGGGTTCCATTTGCCTGTTAAGGTTTCTTGGGTCAAAATATTCATAAGGTTGAGGACATTTGTTCGCTCAAACTCTCTAAGCTCATCTGAATCCTCAATGTCGATGTCCAGGGGAGGAGAGGTTATGAAGTGTTTGAATATTGTTTGTTTTAGAGCATGGACGCTCAAAGGATTCTTCCTAGTCCGATTGCGCTCTGCGATATACTCTGATATCAAACTGTCCTTGTCTTCCAAAATGCTATCGTAGATATTGCTTCTGAGCATGTTTAGAGCTTCTGCTTTGCTTTTGCCTTTTTCCACCAAGAAAGTAACAAATCTACTCTCTGATTTTTTACCTTTTATTTGAACATATTCTTCCCATTCTTCTTTGAACAAATCGGCCCATTTATTTATTAGGACTGAAGTAAAGAATGGCATTTGACGCAAATCATCATGCGCCGTTAGATTGGTTTCTTTTAGGACTTTCACATCTGGATTTATGTAGACCTTGCATTCGATTTCCTTTCTACCTGCCCATATCTGAGCCGCTGATTTATGTTGCCCATCAAATAGAAGAATTTTGTCATTTACTAACCTGCATATCGCGGGTGACAACTGAGTGTGCGTCAACAAGTGTCTATATAATTTCCATAATCTTTTCATCTCTAACGGGCGTGGTTGAATTTGGTCTCTACCTCCTTCTGGGTTGTAATCATTTTTTATATATTGGATTGGCAAAATAATGTAAAAGTATTTGTAGCCTGTGGAAGGACATTTAAACAAAGGTAGCACAAGAGGCTCTATTCTATTCTCAAAGAATAGTTTTATTTGCTCCCCTGTATTCGAGATTTCCGTTTTAATGTTTTTCGCATATTTGTCAGTTCTTTTCACTAGCACATCATCTAATCTTCGTGGCTGAGGATTATTGAAGAAATCCTCCATTTCCAACCTTGCCCTGAATTCTTCAATTGAAAGGGTACCAATTCTTTTATGATGTTCACGGCACACTGGTGCTAAATTTGATACTTCTGTCGGTCCCTCTTGAGAAAAAGGCTTGATATGGTGGTAATCTATCTCGGATTCTTTGTCTATCGGATGATCGTTTACGAAGCACCTTACTTTGCCTTCTCGTGTGTGTTGTTCACATATAATCCTTCTTTCGTTTTCGTTTGGCTCACGATGTATAGCCATTTTTAAAGCTCCTTCTAATTCGAACTTTCCAACTGAGCAAAATGTCGCCTAACTTGTTCTATCAGCACTCCGAGTGGGGATATACTCCCATTTTCTGCGCCCACCAGGTTTGTATGAATGCATACGCCTCCTCTGACTTGGTCGGAGCTCCCTGCCAGGTCGGGGACCCGACATGCACAGAAAACTGGCTTCTGGACCCTGGTAACTTTTTCACTCGTATCTCAGCGCCTCAATCGGATTCAGCCGCGCGGCTTTCATGGCGGGAAATATCCCAAAGAAAACTCCGACCGAGGAGGAAACCCCCAAAGCCACCGCCACTGACCACAGCTCGACCGCGGCGGGCAAGGGGCTGAATGCCGCAATGACCTTTGCCAGTATGGCCCCGATCAATATGCCGACTAAACCTCCCACCAGCGCCAAGGTTACTGCTTCCACTAAGAATTGCCAAAGGATGTTTCTTCTTCTGGCCCCCAAAGCCTTTCGGATGCCTATTTCCTTGGTTCTTTCGGTCACCGAAACCAGCATGATATTCATGATCACGATGCCTCCCACTATCAGCGAGATGGAGGAGACGCCTCCCATCACCAACAGGGCCAGCCGAGTAAACTGGCGAAAGAAATCCATCACTGCCTCGGTAGTGATGATGGCAAAATCATCCGGCTTATCGTAGGAGACGTTGCGCCGTGCCCTTAACACCACGCGACACTGATCCATGGCATCCTGCATCGACATGAAATCCTTGGCCTTAACGAATATTTGCATGTAGAAACGGCGAACAAACAGCTTCTCGAAGGCGGTTATCGGTATCAGGACAAAATTATCCTGGTTTTGACCCAAGAAGGTCCCCTTCTTTGCCGCTACTCCGATTATTCGGAAATAATCGTTGCCGAGTTTTACGTCCTTGCCCAGCGGATCTTCGTTGGGAAAGAGCTTGTCCCTGACATCCCAACCCACGAAACACACCTGGCGGTTGCGTTCCACCTCAAAATCCGAAAAGCTTCTCCCCTCGTATACGTCGTAGTTTTCGATCTCGGTTATATTGGCGGTGGAACCTGCAATCTCAATGTCGGACAGATGCTCATTTCTGTATTTGACCTTCCTCTGGGTCACAGCCTCTGCTCCCACTTTCCAACAGTCCGTACAGGCTTTTTGAATGGCCTTCATGTCCTCTAAGGTGACTTCCTTCCGCTTGGACTGCTTGAACCACTCCTCGTCAGAGGTGATAATGCCGAACTTTCGGATCAAAAACGTGGTGGAGCCTAAGCTGGAGATCTCATTGGCCACGTACTCGTTCATGCCGGATATGACCGAGACCACGGCGATCACGGTCATCACTCCGATGATTATGCCGATTAGGGTCAGGATTGACCGGAGCTTATTAGCCAAAAGCGACTGCAAAGCGATGATTATGCCTTCGAGGAATTTCATAGGTTGGGAAACCTTAGGAAATCTGATCCAGAACCTCAGCTTTGATACCGCCCCGTCTGCGGAACCGTCTCTACCTCCGTTATCCCCTCTTCCTGCCTCCGGACGTCGGACCTTAGTCTCAGGACCCTAATCTTTCGACCCTTATTCATGCTTTATCCGTTCCTCTTTCTCAATGGCTCCGTCCCGGATGTGGATGACTCGATCCGCATAACTGGCGATGTCGTGCTCGTGGGTGACGATAATGATGGTGTTCCCCTGATGATGCAGTCTCTCGAATATCTTCATGATTTCTTTTCCGGTGTTGGTGTCCAAGTTGCCGGTGGGCTCATCCGCCAGAATCAGGGAGGGATTGTTGACCAAGGCCCGGGCGATGGCCACCCTTTGTCTTTCCCCTCCGGAAAGCTCGTTGGGCTTGTGCGCTCCCCTGCCTTCCAAGTCTACCATGCGCAAGGCCTCCTTGGCCTTTTTCTTCCTGATGTCTGATTCAGTTCCGTTGTATACCAGGGGCAGTTCAACGTTGTGGAGAGCAGTGGCCCGGGGGAGAAGGTTAAAAGTCTGGAACACGAAGCCGATCTCCTTGTTGCGGATGCGGGCCAGCTCGTCATCGTTCATCTGGCTGACCAACTTGTCGTTTAAATAATAGTCTCCCCGGGTAGGCGTATCCAGGCAGCCAATTAAGTTCATTAGGGTGGATTTGCCCGATCCCGAAGGTCCCATAATGGCCAAGTATTCTCCCCGGCTCACTTCCAAACGGACCCCCCGGAGGGCGTTTACTTCCTCTGCCCCCACCTGATATGTCTTCCACAGGTCTTCGGTTCGAATCAACACTTGGATTCTCTCCTCGTGTAAAAGGGAAATTCGCGGAGATTACAGATCCTGCCCCAGCCTCAATTCACGTGCGCAGGCCTCCTGCGTTTTCTCTTGACTTATTCTTTCGGCTTCACGCTCTCCGCTTCCGGCTTCCTGGATATCTTTACCTTGTCTCCATCCTTCAGGGTTCGCAGGATCTTATAGGTTCCGGTGACTAGCATATCGTCCTCTTTTAAGCCGGAGACGATCTCGATGTTCTGCTGGTCGGCGACGCCGGTCTTCACCTTGGCGAATTTGGCTCGTCCGTTTTCAATCACAAACACCCCCTCAACCTCCTTTTTGGCCTTCTGATCTTTCTTCCGGGAAGTGCTGTCCACGGAGGCCAGTGCCCCATCCGTCTTCTCCTTTTTGGCTTTGACGGTATCCCCCTTCTCCTCTCTCATCACCACCGCCTGAATGGGGATGCCCAGGACTCCGGTGCGGCGGTTGGTGGTGATGTCCACCGTGGTAGACATCCCCGGTCGGATGGTGGGGACGGTATCCAGGAGGGTTACCTTTACCAGAAAGTTGGTCACCTGATCCTGGGTTCCGACGCCGGTCAATGTCCCGGTCTGCCCGATCTCGCCCACCTTCCCCCGGAAAGTGGTATCCGGATAGGCATCGATCTTGATCTTGGCCTCCTGATCCAGCTTCACGTCGGCGATGTCGGTCTCATCCACCTCCACTTCCGCCTCCACCAGGCTCATGTCTGAGACGGTCATGATCACCGTGCCGGGGTTGTTCATGGTGCCAATCATCACGATTTCCCCCACCTCGGCGACCAAAGAAGTGACCATGCCATCGATGGGCGAAGTGATAGTGGTTTTGTCGAGGTCATACTGGGTCTGCTCCAGACTTGCCGTTGCCTGGTCCACCAGAGCCTTGTCTCTCTGAAGCTCGGTCTCGGCTAAGTCATACTGTTCTTTGGAGGAAAGCTTCTTTTCAAAAAGCCCCATTTGCCGGTCATATGTCAACTGGGCCTGCTTCAGATTAGCCTGCGCCGAGGACAGTTGGGCCTTGGCCTGATTCACCGCAGCCCGATACTCAGATTCATCCAATTGAACCAGGAGCTGACCTTTCTTCACCAAGTCCCCCTCCTTGACCGGAAGCTGTATGACCTTTGCCGGAACATAAGCCGAAATCTTGACGTCTGTTCTGGGAGCTATCTTGCCGTTGGCGGTGACAATGGAGGTGATGTCGGTCTTCTTCACTTTCTCTGCCTGCACCTGATAAGTCTTCTCCCCGCTCTTCAGAATGTTGACCACGACGACGATCACCAGCACCAAGGCTATGGCTGCTATGATCAGAATCTTTTTCTTCTTCTTCATATTTCCTCCGTTAAGACGTCTTCTCCCCAAACCGCATAGCCCCACATCAACTCTGATCTCTCTTGCTTTGTCTCACAATAATACTAACCAATCGTGGCTCCTTCAAACCACCGGACTCACTTGCCCATGGCTTTGTCCGCTTGGGCCACTGCCAGGTTGTAGTCGTACAAAGCCTGCACCTGATCTGACTGTGCCTGTTTGAAGCTGACCTCAACATCCAAAAGGTCCAAAATGCTTGCCGCTCCCAGGCTGTATTTCTCCTGGGTCAAATCCAGATCTTCTTTGGCCGACTCAGTTTTACTCTTGGTCAGATCGATCGACTGCTTGGCCTGCTGGACGCCTAAGAAAGCCTGTTTGAGTTGCAGGGTCACGTCGTTCTTTGTCTGGCGAAGGTTCTCTTTGGCGTATTTTAAGTTGGCCTTGGCAGAAGACAAGTTCTGTTTCCTCTGGAAGCCCTCGAATATCGGAAAACTGAAGGAGGCGCCCAGGTTCCAAGTGTAATCTCGTTGACGGATCCATTTTATCTCGCTTAAATCCACGTTTCCCCAGGAATATGAGCCGGAGAGGTTGAAATTGGGAAAGAAACTGCTGCGAGCCATGCCCAGTTGGTCCTCAGCTGATCTCTGATCAAATCCGGCTTTCTTCAGATTGAAATTCTCTTTGAGCGCCTGCGCCAGGGCATCTTCGTACGAATAATCAAACTGCGGCTGGCTCAGGTTTTCCTCCACCTCGATGGGAAGGTCCACGCTCCGACCCACCCAACTGTTCAGCGTGGCTTTGTCCACCTTCAGGGTATTGTCGGCGGTGATCAGCGCCAGCTCTACGTCCCCATGCAGAACCTTGGCTTTAAGCACGTCAGAATACGAGGCTGAGCCAAGCTGGTACTTGGTTTCAGCGATCTTGAGTTGTTCGTCTGCCCGCTTCAGGGCATCTTTTTGAATATCCAAAAGCATCGTAGCTCTCAGGACTTCGAAATACGCCTGTTTGACTGAGAGGATCAAGTCCTGTCGCGAGAGATGATAGGAGTTCAAAGCCGAACCCGTGGCAGCGTTTTTCTCTCTGATGTTATAGAAGTCATAACCTCCCAAGGACCAGTTCTGGCTCGCACTGATGCCGGCGGAGTAACGATGAGAGGTCGTGATGGACGTAAGCCCTGTGGCCAGCACTTGGCCGGTAATTGAATCCGTGACCGTGAACTCGCCGGGCCCGCTAACTTGGCGGGAATAACCTAACTGGGAATTCAGTCCGGGGATAACCCTTCCCCACCCGGTCCAGACGTCGCTTCTGGCGACACGGTAGCTGTTCTCGGCTGCAATCAGCCCGGCATTGGTTTTCAGTGCCATCTCGATACATTGATCTAAAGAGAAGGCCTTTGAGGAGATGGTGTCGGTCTGACCAAAGCTAAGGCTGCTCAAAAGCAGCAAGACCCAGATGCATGAAAGCACGGTCCTTGTCATTTTCTTCCTCCTTGAGGTTATATGCTCAGCATTCCGCCAAACAAACTGGACAGGCCCGCTTTCGCCAGAATCCAGATGATCCACAGAACCAATACGGTGGTCAAGGACTTTTTGGTGCTGTATTTGTAAAGCACTCCCATCCCCAAAGAAATCAATATCACCTCCCAGATGGTGAAGACGTCAAAGCTGGCGAGGACTCGGTAAAGGAAAGAATTCTTGTCACTGGCTGAAAGGAGCAGAGCTAAGCTGGTCTGAACTCCGCTGTCCTTCTTTATCATGATCAGGGGAAACTTCACAATGGTCTCAGGTATGGCTACGAGCGAAGAATAAGCATACACCGAAAAGACCCGGCGGTAGGACGAGTCTCCCCCCAAAAGAACGTTGAAAACTAAGAACAAGACTCCGGCCACGATCGCCAGAACGACCAGCGTGCCGGCTGGCGCCAGGCCTAACTGCCAGAAAGGAGGGTGGCTTCTCTCCGTCATTTTCTCGATGATCATCTGTTTCTGTTCATCCGGGATCTTATCGTTGTCTCTTATCTTCTCCACCTGTTGATTCATGATGAAAGGATAGGTGTAATAGAAAAATCCGATCCCTAACAAAGCCGCAATTATGAAAGGAACCAGCCAGGTCGGCTTGATTCTCAGACTTTCAAAGACCTTCCTGGGTTCAAAGAAGATGTTGAAGACTTTGGACGCCCCCCCCATGGGTTTTCCTTCTGGCAATGCCGAATTCGGCTCTATCGGAACGGAATGAACGTTCTGTTCCATTTCATCTCCTTTCTTGTGCAAGACTACGTCTCAACCATTCTAAACGTGGCCTTTTTTTGAAAAGTTTCAGAAAATCGTTTAATCGCAAGCCAGATCCACCCGGACGATCAGATCTTGTGTCTCTTCTCCCCGACCACTGCACATTTCGTCAAGATCCAGGTCGCTGTTTTCTAAGGAAATTCTTGATCCTGAAAGGTCACTCAAGCCCTGAGACCTCTGACATGTGAGATGCGACCGGTGGTTCTGATCATGTCCACATTCATCCACAGGACTTCCCTTCAGTTAGAGTCTCTCTTCTCACGCTATAGCCTGATGCCACCCACCCTTGGTCTCGTGCCGACGGAGGACGCTTGGGTCACTTCCGGGCACCAGGTCCTTCTCACCGGAGCCACCCACTGAATGGGTTTACAAAAATCAGAGCCGCAGGTTTCTTTTGCGACGCGGAGATGGCATACCCGTCATGCACTCACCGGACCCCAAAGCTTGATAAGACCGGTGTGGTGGTTCGTTCCAAGTGACAAGCAACACCAAGTCTTGGTTTGGGGCTTACAAAAACAAAGGCAGTTTCATCAAACTGCCTCGTGACCTTTCAAGCATAACCCTGCGACTTCGTCTTGGAGAAAAGCAACGGCCCCATTATCCCTCTCCAGTCCCTTCAGGCAGTATCTCGACTTCCACCGGACACCCCGCATCATAAGAGGGATCATCAGCCCTTTTGGTATGAACCCGGCGACCCCCCCGAAGGAAAAATCTGTTCCGGCGGCCAGGCGCGCGGGTCTACACGGTTTTCCCCGAGCCATGGGCCGAGGCACGTCACTGAGCGTTCTTCAAGGTGAAGTGGACTGGATATACCACCCATACTGCCACCGGCTGTTTGTTGCTGATCGCCGGCTTCCACTTGATCTTAAACGCACCCTCTTTAGCCACGTCTTCGAATCCGGCACTGGAGCCTGACGGCTTGAGGATGATGGCATCTCTCACGTTGCCGTTCTTGTCCACCAGGGCCTTGATCCAGACGGTTCCCTCAATTCCTGCCTGCCGGGCTAAGGGAGGATACTCGTACTTGACCTCGTTTAATTGCACGGGCTGCTCGTCGGTGGGCACGAATTCTTCCTTACTGGGTAGGTATTCCTCCTTAGGGATCTCAACCGCGATGGAATCTCCGCTCTGTCCGCCGATGATGCTTTGAGCACTCAGGTCCTGAATCTTGCCCAGCTCCGCCTGCGTGGCAACGGTAACGTCCTGCGGAGCCTCCTCATCCGGAACCGCCTTGGGAATTCCCACTGACGGGGGCGCCACGCCCGGAGCCGCCACTGCCACCTGGGGTGCCGTCTGACTTAGCGAGGGAGGGGGAGCTAATTCGGCGATGGTCTTGATCCTCACCACTCCTTTGGCTTCGGGAACCCTGGAGACGATGCTGGAGTAAAGCAGGAATCCACCGATGATGACCACATGAACCGCACCGGCTATGGCCAGCGCCAAGCCCAAATGCCTCTGGTAACTTCTCTTCAGCTCGAATGCCCCATAGGGGACAAAAACGCCCGAGGCTCGGGGAAGGCTTACCGCTTTTTCCGATTTCATGGGGTTGCACCTCCCTTCACTGTCGCCATCTGCCTTTTGTCAAACTCGGAAAAGGGTGAGAGGCTGAATCGATAACTGAAGTCCTTCTTTCTGTCCTTTATCTGTTTTTCCACCAGTTGAATGTCGTCGATCACGTCTACCATCTTGAAGTATTTGGCATCTTTGTCGATTTTCACCAGGGTGACCAGCTTGGGCTGCTTTTCGTTCTGCTCCAACAGAAACCCTCTTAGCGAGTCGTATGACATGGGTTGGGGGGTCTCTCTGGCCATGTTCCACCACAGGTCATTATGCGCATCAATTCGCAAGGTCAGAAGTCGAGACTCAGCCACAGGAATGGGATTGTCGGTGGGAGGGAGATTCACCTCCATCGTCTGAGGCTGACTGAAGATGGTGGTGACCATATAGAAGATCAGAAGCAGGAAGGCGATGTCCACCATGGGGGTCATGTCTATTCGTATCCCGATCCTTCTCTTGGGCCTTCTGAGTCCGGTCCCTTTTCTTTGCCTCGGCGCTCCTCCGCCTACGTCAACGGCTGCCATTTTCCCTCACTTCCTGATTATTGGATATCATGTTCCTTTGCCTTTTTCTTTCTCCATCTCCATTTCCGTAACCAGACTGAACTTGCTGATTTTGATCTTCTGGAGAGCGTCCATGATGCTGCTCATGGTGCCGTATTGCACGTCCTTGTCCGCCTTGATCACCAGAAACCAGCCCAAAGCGCCCGGGACACTGCCTCTTATCTGGGTTATCACCTGGGGAAGAGTAGTGGGGTTGGCCTCCTCATAATGTCTAACCGGCTCGTTTAACTCTTTCCCTTCCCGGGTCACCTTCTCCTTGGTGATGTACTCCACCATGACGGTGTCCTCCTTGGTGACCGTGACGAAGATCATGTTCGATTCGGGTAGCTTTATCTCTGAATGAGAGGCAGGAAGGGTAACGTGCAGCTTCTCCGGCGGTTTAAACGAAGTGGTGGTCATGTAGAAAATGAGCAGAAGAAAGGCGATATCGACCATGGGAGTCATGTCGATCTTGACCCCAATTCTCCTCTTAACTTTCTTAAGCATTATTGATGCTCCTTTCTGCTCAAACCCCGTGGCTATTTCTTTTCCGCCTCTCTGCTTTTCAGAAGCTGAAGCACCTCATAGGAGGCTTCATCCATGGTGTAGTTGAACGCATCTACCTTATTCACGAAGAAGTTGTATGCCACGATCCCCACGATGGCGTTGAACAGCCCACCGGCGGTGTTGACCAATGCCTCGGAAATGCCTGTGGCCAGCTTTTGGGCATCGATGACGCCGCCCACTCGCTGTCCCGTGGCGGCGAAGGCGCGAATCATACCGATGGTGGTGCCCAGAAGCCCCACCATGGTGGCAATGGAGGCGATGGTGGAAAGAACGATCAGGTTTCTCTCCAGAAGCGGAACCTCCAGCGCGTTGGCCTCCTCGATCGCCCGCTGGGTTTCGGCTACTCGCTTCTCCGCGGAGCTCTCGACGCCGAGGATCTGCTTGTATCTTTCGATGCCCGATCTCAACACGTTTGCCACCGTGCCTTTCTGTTTGTCGCATGCGGCTAACGCACCCTCAAAATCCCCCTGCTGGAGCATGGAGATCATGTTCTTAAAGTAAGATTGGACCGATCCTTTCCCCTTGGCCTTGTTTAGGGTAAGAAACCTCTCCACGATAAACGACACCAGCATCACCGAGAGGGCAATCAGAAGGGCGACTAAGGGTCCGCCCTCGTGGAGGTAAGGGGGGAGCTGAGACCAGATGACGATTCCGATGATTAATGCAACTATCAAAACCAACGCTATGAAAATCGACTGTTTCATTTAGACTCTCCTTCTAGCTTTTGGGGGTTGGATTCACGCGTACACCCGACTACCTTCCTTAAGCTCCTTTGAAAGGATTAACCGTTCAGGGGGGATTCTTGTCGTCTTTTCCGACCCTGTGTCTTCTACATCAGACCATCCATACCTCCTTCTTTGAAACCTGTCTTCCGACCCGATGAAATCGTCAATAACCAACCGGTTCCTATGCGCTCCGCACCACCCCGCTAATCATAGGTCACTTATTTTCACGCAGTTTATTATCAGGCTGGGCAGGCTGAGCCATATTCCCACCGAGGACGCGGTAAACAAATCCAGCACGTTGAAGCTGCCGCCCAGGGGAGAATCCAAAGACTTGGTGGGCATGCCCACAATGGAGACGATGATCAAAAGCACCCAGAGAATCAAAGGGACGTAATTCAGCTGTAACCTTTTTTTCAGGTTAGCTAAGTAACTATCCGCATCGGCTGATTTTTTGTACAGAGATAAAAGGCTCATCACCCCGGCCGCGGCGGAAGCCAAAACGGTCAAGGCCACCAGGACAAAGAAGATGCCGAAAAGTCCCCCGGTCAGGCCGAGCTTGCCCAGATTGAAAAAGAAAACCGGCCCCGCCCCCTTGACGGAGAACCAAGGTAAAATCAGACTCACCACCATGAAAAGCGAAGTCATGGTCAAGACCACCTTGTCCACCTTCGAAAAGACGACCACCTTAACCAGGCTATGGTCTCTTTCCAGAAACGCCGATCGGGATTCCTTCCTTTTGATTTCCTCTAAGTACTTCTTCTTCTCCTCCTCACCCTGCCAGAATTCCCTCGCCTTCTTAGGGTATATCTCAAACCCGATATACTGATAGCGAGCCTCCTCCGACACTTCTTCTGAAGCACTGTTTTTGGGGTCTTGATGTTCCATTCGCTTCGAACTCCTCTATGATTATCCGGCTGGTATACGGTTATTTTATTCTCTGCATCTCGATGCGATCTCTTCCGTCAGTGGCGTCCTTATTCTTGGGGTCGATCTCCAGGACCTTGACGTAATATTCATAAGCCTCGTCTATGTTTTTCGATAGCTCTAAGGCTTTCGCAAGATTCAAAAGATAGTCGGTCCTTTTAGGAAAGCAGGATGTCACCTTTTTGTAGAAAGGAACGGCCCCGGCGGGATTCTCCAGCCGCATGTAACAATATCCCACATTGGCCTGCAGTTCACAGTTGGTCGGGTCCAATTGGATCTCTTTGAGATAACAGTCTTTGGCTTCACCAAACCTGTTAAGATTTAAGTAAACCCGGGAGAGAAGATCCACGGAAGCTTTGTTATCCGGCTTTAGCTCCACCACCTTGCTTAAAGGCTCAACTGCATCCTTGTACATTTCCAGTTTGAGATAACACAAGGCCAGATTAAGATGGGCATTGGCGTTGCTCGAATCGGCTTCGATTTTCTTTTCGAAGAAAGGAATGGCTTCGGTGTACTTCCCTTCTTCGAACAAGGCCGCTCCCATGGAGGAGTAAGCGTTGGTTTTGGTGGAATCCAGTTTGATGGCTTTCTCAAAGGAGACGACCGCATCAGACCGCGAAACCGAATCACCGATGCCCGCCTGCACCTGTCCTTTGTTCACCCAAAAATCTGCGTCCTCCGTCTTCCACTCGTACTTCTGTTGGGTTAGTATCCTTTCGTAGGACTGGAACGCCTCCAAAGCTTTGGGATACTCTTTCATGTCCTGATAGCTTCTGCCTAAGTAAAGATATGCCTGCGGCGCTTCCGGACTTAGTCCGGATGACTTCTGCAGATAGCTTATGGCCTTCTCCAACATTCCCGACTTGCTGAGGCTATCTCCTTCCACCACTAAGGAAGTAAGCATCTTCGACAGGCGATAGTATATGATGCCCAGGTTCAGAGATACCTTGGCGCTTTGCGGCCCTTGCTTAAGATATTCCTCGTACATTATCCGCGCCTCGGCATCGTGCTTTCCGTCCAGCATGTAAATGTCACCCAAGGCCAGATAGGCCGTCGTGTTCTTCGGATTCATGCGGATCACGGTCTTGAATTCATTCATGGCCTCATTGAATCTTACCTCCTGGAGATAAGCCTGGGCCAGATTCAGACGCGCTTCCACCTGCGAGCTGTCCAACTTCAGTGCATTTTCATACGATTGCACGGCAACCACCAGCACCCCTTTCTTGAAGTTTACGTCGCCCAAGTGCTTCTGGAATTTTGCGTTCTTCTCGTCTAAGGCGATAGCCTTGCGCAGGGAGAAGTCTGCCTCATTGAGCATCCCCTTTGCCATCTGCACCATGCCCAGCCCGTCCCAGAACTCACCGATCTCCTTCATCTTCAGCCCGTCCGTGAAGGTCTTCTCCGCCTCATCGTACGTCCCTTTTGCATAATAAGCCCAACCCAATTGAGACTGCGCTTCTAAGTATTTGGACTTGACTCCCAGAGCCTTCTTGTATTGCTCGATGGCTTGGTCCCACGCCCCTTTCTTGGAGTAGCATTCTCCCAGGTAGAAATAGCCTTGCTCATCGATGGGTTTCTGCTGGACGTACTGGCTGATAAGCTGAATGGCCTGATCGTAGTCGCCCCTTTCGTAGGCTTTGATCCCGGGCTTCAAGTCCTGACACCACACCATACCAGCGAGAACTGAAAGCAGGAGAACCGTCGCCCCTAAGCACCTTCTTAAGACTTTGCTCGTCATATTGTTTCTCGAGTCAAGAAAAAACAATTTTTCATATTAACACTCTTTGCGACAAAGTCAACATGTTTTTAAGGGTTACGCACATTTTCCTCGTCTTCTTTGGTCAATCTGTCAACACTCTTCTCTTTCCTCTTAAGATTCTGGTATCGTGACTTAAGCATCCAGAATCGGATCAATCCGTAGCCGACGAGAATCAATCCCAAAGGAACTTTCAAGCCCGGATCGATCCCGAACGCACCGGCCAAGATCAACACTCCCAGCCCGGTGACGATCGAGACCACGCCAAAGGTAAACACCATCTCAAGCCGGGAAGGAGTCCGCCTCTCGTAAGGCCTTGGTCTTTCCTGCATCTGCGCCACTTATCTTCCTGGTCTTTCACCCTACAGTATTTTGCTAACTCCAAAGTAAGGGAAAACGCCCTTTTGTCAAGCAAAAACCTCTGGAGCCTGGCCGGGGATGGTTTCCCGGGAAGCTTCGAACTGCCAGCCGCTAAGCCGGTCCTGGCGTGCGCAAATCCGATGGCTCCGACCCATTCACTCGTCCCGCAAACCCGGGTTTGACTGCCCGGACTGCGACTGCTCGCCTGGGGCGCCAGACCACATCCTTCCGCGTCACTCTATCATCCTTAGATCTCTTTAGGTCTCTTTCTGCCATTGACCTCACCGCGTCCATAATCAATACAAAAAGCGTGCCTGTTTTATTCCCGACAACGCCGACAATAATGCGCTCTGTGAGTTCAAGTTGCAAGAGCGAGGGAGTGGTAGCGTGGTTATCTACGCGGAATTTCGCAGGCTTCTGCGAAAACGGTTCGTAGATTCTGGCGATCCTGCTTCATTAGAAGGAGAACGTCCGATCGAACGCGGCTGTTGCAATCCAGACGACCTTGCTGATTTCAGACAATATCCGGGGCTTCAGTCTCGAGCCCGAAACTCAAGCCGTCTTCTCATCAGCTCTTTCATCTTGACTAAGTCTATGACCAAAAGCCGATCCTCGGTCACCGGTGGTATCCTTTTTCTTATCTGTTGATGGATCTTGCCGGTGCCGACACCTGGTTTCAGAGGGGATCGGAAGTCTATTCCCTGAGCAGCGCACAGGAACTCAATGGCCAAGACGTCCTCCACATTGTGGATTACCTCCCTAACTTTCCGGGCGGCGATGGTTCCCATGCTAACGTGATCTTCCTGGTCCATCGAGGTGGGGATGGAGTCGACCGAAGCCGGGTGTGATAAGCACTTGTTTTCCGAAACCAGCGAAGCCGCCACGATTTGTGCCATCATGAACCCGGAGTTGAGGCCCGGCTTCCCCACCAAGAAAGCCGGCAGACTGCTGGTCTCCGGGTTCATCAGACACGCGATCCTTCGCTCGGAAATGCTGGCCAGCTCGGAGGTGGCCATAGCGAGAAAATCCAAAGCTAAGGCGACCGGCTCGCCGTGAAAGTTCCCGGCAGATATGACTTTTCGCTGGTCAGGGAAGATCAAAGGGTTGTCGGTAGCCGAGTTTATCTCGGTCTCCAAGACTGACCGAACATGAGCCAGGCTGTCTCTGACCGCCCCGTGAACCTGAGGCATGCAACGGAAGCTGTAAGGGTCCTGCACTTTGGGGCAGGCTTTGTGAAACTCCCTGATTTGGCTATGTCTGGTTAGGTTCAACAGATTCTGGGCGGATGTCGCCTGCCCTCTATGTCGTCTGACTTTCTGGACGTTGGCATTGAACGCCACTGGTGTGCACAAAGCTGCTTCAAGACTCAAGGCTCCAGCCATGTCTGCCTGCTCTGCCAACCGCTCAGCCTTCAGTAGCGCCAAAACCCCAATGGCAGTCATCACGCAGGTGCCGTTAATCAGCGCCAGTCCTTCCTTAGAGGACAGCCGAATGGGTTTTACCCCGGCCCTTTTGAAAGCCCTCTCCCCTTGTAGTAATCTCCCCTGATGAAAGACCCAGCCTTTTCCTATCATGGCCAAAGCCATGAAGGCTAAAGGAGCTAAATCGCCCGATGCTCCCACCGAACCCTTTTCCGGAATCATGGGATGCATACCTTTATTAAGCATATCCACGAGGGTTTGAATCAATTCCAATCTTACTCCGGAATATCCCTTTGCCAGAACATTCGCCCTCAGGAGCATGATGGCCCTAACTTCCTCCTCGCTGAAAACGGGACCCACTCCCAGCGCATGACTAAGCACTAAATTCTCTTGAAGCTTTTCAATGTCCTTTTTGCCGATCCTTTGGTTGCACAGCTTTCCAAAGCCGGTATTAATTCCGTAAACGGTCTTGTCCGCTTCGACCATTTCCTCCACGTACTTTCGGCATTGTCGTATTTTGCGCACCGCCTTGCCGTGAATTCTGACTTTGGCTCCGCGCAAAGCGACCGCCTCCACTTCTTCCAAAGTCAGATTATCCCCGTCTATGCTAACCAGATTCATTTACCACTCCCCTCTTGGGTGTAGCGGAGACCTTCAGGTCTCCATCTCGATATGGATTATGGAAGGCTGAAGCCTTCCACTACATTTTCTCAATTCTTTCGCTTCAGTCCACGGAGGTTTCAAATTCACGCAGTTTAATATTTAGATCATAGAGAGGATTGTATTCCTTCAAAATAGTTTCGAGTGCATCAACCAATCCGTGCGTTGTTGTCCATAACTGGTACAATATATCCATCTTGGGTTTGTGCGTTTGCGATGGCGATCCCAGTGCTCTCCCACCCAGATCTATAACTCGGCCAATTTGCTCTCGGATCGTTTTTTCGAGAAAAAATCCTTTAGTTCTTAGCCACTCATTTAATTTTCTAAAGAATTCAGAAAGTTCTTTCTCTTCTTCATTAGACATCACCAGGGTCCCGTCACCAGCATAAATCCTGTTTACCAAACTAAAAATCTTTGTTATCTGATCCAATGCCTCCATATGCGCTTCAATACTCCTCTCTATCATTTTCTCTTCGACTTTAAATTTTCTCTCTTTCTCTCTATCCTTTAGCTCAAGTCTCTTTAGGAAATAATTCCCGGCGAACGTAACAACAACTCCGACCAGAGTTCCTGAACCGAAAATAATACTAAGCATTATTGGGTCATTCATTTGGTAGCCCTCCACCCCCGTTCGTCACGGATGGTTTGTCTGTGATGTTTTCGTAAAACCACAACTAGATTGAAAATACATGACTGAAATTGCAATTTAAATCCCCATGGATGCTCCCCTTGACCATTTTGAACTTTGAATTGTAATCTTGCATTTTGCTCTTTGAATTTTGAATTTAGACGGATTAAACTATCCCCTATCATAATTGAAACAAATAAGTCGGCTATCCCCTTAGGTTAAACACCACCATCTTTATGTCCGTCATCTCCTCGATGGCAAATTTCAAGCCCTCTCGTCCGATGCCTGATTCTTTTACACCACCGTATGGCATCTGATCTGCACGGTATGTAGGGACATCGTTTACAATAACTCCTCCTACTCTTATCCCTTTTATCGCTTGAAATGCCCTTTCAATATCAGAAGTAAATACGCCCGCTTGCAGACCATAGATTGAATCGTCTGCCATCCTTACGGCATCAGAGAAATCATCAAAGGGAACAAAACAGACGACCGGAGCGAAAATCTCAAGAGCCATCACTTTCATCTCCGGTTTCACGTTGGTCAGAACCGTAGGATAGTAGAAATTGCCTTCTCTTTTCCCGCCGATCAATATCTTTGCCCCGCCGGAAACCGCCCCAGCCACCCACTCCTCAGTTCTCTTCGCATCCTCTTTTGTGATCATGGGTCCCACATCCGTTTCCGGATCTAATGGATCACCCAATTTCAGTTTTCCGGTGCCATCCAGAAACCGGCGGGTGAATTCGTCGAGAATCCTTCGGTGGATATAGATTCTCTGCACGGATATGCAAATCTGTCCCGCATAAGAGAAACTCCCCACGATACATCGCGGGATGGCTAAATCCAAATCAGCGGATTCATCCACAATGCAGGCAGAATTTGAACCCAGCTCTAACGTTACTTTTTTTAATCCGGACTTCTCTTTTATGTCTCTTCCCACCGGAGGACTGCCGGTGAAAGTGATCATGGCAACCCGGGAATCAGTGACTAACCAGTTGCCCACCGTTCCTCCGGAGCCGATGACAATATTCAATGCACCGTCCGGAAGACCAGCCTCCATCATTATCTCACCCAACTCAAGCGAGGTGAGCGGGGTGGTGGAAGCAGGCTTCAGTATCACAGAGCATCCGGCCGCAATCGCCGGCGCAACCTTGTGGGCAACCAGGTTCAAGGGAAAGTTGAAAGGACTGATGGCCCCCACGATCCCGACGGGGAAACGAAGATAGAATCCTATCCTCTTTTCGCTACCGATGGCCGCATCCATCGGGACCGTCTCGCCATGAATCGACTTGGCCTCCTCGGATGCGAACTTAAAAGTCTGAATCGATCTTTCCACCTCGGCCTTGGCATGCTTCCAGGCTTTTCCCGCCTCCATGGCAATGATTCGCGCGATCTCGTCTTTTCGTTGCTCCAACTTTTGCGAGGTCCTTTCCAGGATTAATGACCGCTGGTATGCGGGCATACTGGACATGAGGGAAAATCCTTGTTGAGCCGACTGGACAGCTTCTTCGAAAACCTCTCTGTCAGTCAGAGGCACTCTTCCGACAACTTCCTTGGTATATTTGTTGGTCACGTCCAGGAGGTTTTTCCCCTCTCTCCACTTTCCGGCAATAAGCGTTTTGTAGACTTGGGACATTCTAAACCCTTTTTCCCGAAATGACCTGTTATGCGATTCGCCGTCAATATAATGAAAAAAGGGCTTTCGGTCAAGAAGAAACGGTCACGTTTGATGAGCTTGCCGGCAGAACCCAAACTCTGAAACGCGATGGATTTCCGCTTGTCTGAGCGACAGCGTGTCATCCCTATTGGAGCATTGCATTCGGTTCTGCTAAGCGGGTGTCCTAATAATCCGACATGTAGCGATGTTAGGTGAGGCCGCATTTGTTTGTTTAACATTTACCTTGCTCAGACCCACTCGCTTGATTATCTTCAGCCCGCAGTTCCCCTTGGCGATGATGCCAAGACGAACCCCCATCTTCACAGAAGGTTTCACATATGGTCACAAGATACCCTAAGAGCACCAGCATTGCCATGAAGCCGACGCCTATCCAAAGGCTGAGAGCTTTTCCCCAGCTTCCTGCAGGTTTTGAGATTCTGATAAAAAGAGACGACCTCACCGGATTCGCTCTCTCTGGAAATAAGGTCAGAAAGTTGGAATTTCTCCTCCATGACGCCCTCAGAAAAAAAGCCGATACTCTAATCACTTGCGGAGGTTTTCAATCCAATCACGCTCGCGCCACTGCCATAGTCGGTGCCGAGTTGGGATTCCAGACCCATTTGGTTCTGTTCGGAGACGGCGACCCCAAGCTGGACGGAAACCTGCTTCTGGACAAATTGGTCAATGCCGAGATCACATATATCTCCGAGGATCGATACGATCAGGTTGACTCCATGATGCTTGAGCTTTGCTCGCAATTGAGCGCTTCAGGCAGGAAACCTTACATCATTCCTGAGGGCGCCTCCAACCAGCTCGGGGTGTGGGGATACATAAGGGCCGCAGAGGAGATGAAAAAACAGCTTCAGAAGATGAAACGGGAAGTAAATAAGATCGTCACTGCCGTAGGATCAGGCGGGACCTATGCCGGCTTATGGCTGGGGTCCAGGCTGCTCCGATGGGACGTGGAGATTATTGGAATCAACGTAAAAGATACGGCGCGCGCTTTTGTTGATCGAATCTTCAAGCTGATAACGGATACAAAAGAGATGTTTGGCCTTAAGGTTGAACCCAATAGGAAGGACATCCGGATAGTTGACGGATACGTGGGGGAAGGCTACGCCAAAAGTCGGAAGGAAGAGGTGGATCTGATCAAGAGCGTCGCCGAGAACACCGGAATCATCCTCGACCCGGTTTACACCGGCAAGGCCATGTATGGTCTGCTTGAAGAGATAAGGAAAGGCAGATTTTCGTCTCGAGACAAAACTCTCTTTATTCACACCGGCGGTGGCTTCGCTCTTTTCCCGATTAAGGAACGATTCATTTGAGATAGTGCCCCACGTTAAGCGACGCGGCCCGCCTGGCGAGTCGACTATAAAGTCGGGGCGGGGTGGCTGTGAGGCGCCGCGCCACCATTTTCTTGCAGAAAAAGTGAACCCTCCTGCATAACCTCATCTCTACATGGGCTTATCCTCCTTCCACCCGTCTTTTGCCTAATCTATTGACAATTCGGGGATTAAGCAGGAATTGCCGTTCTGCCCTGATCGCCCAACTCAAGGCATATTTTTTGCTCTTCAATCAACAGGAAACGAACCGGTAACCCACTGAGGATACAGTATGGAAGAGAGCCTAAGCATCGGGATAAAGAGAGGGTTTTCCAGCGAGAGACTGAAAAAGACCAAAGAACCCTTGGTCAAGAAAGACGAGAGCGGATATTATATCTACACGGTAAATGAGAATATCAAGGTCTACTTCGAAGATTTCTATGCCCTGCTGGAGGGATTGGAAAAAAAGTGTTTAAGCGAGCTTAGGAGCCTGAAAGAAAAAATGGAGAATTCTGATCCGAGATGTGAGGAGACCAAAGCCTACTATTGCGCCCGGAAGATAATAGTGGAGGCGGTCCTGAAGAATGTCTATGGTTACTACGGGGACGACTCCACCTTAGGAGTGATCATGTCGCCCTGGTGTTTCGGCACCGTGGTGCTGGAGAAGATCGAAAACTACAAGGAAAGATTGAGTCGGGGGGAGCTTTTGGACGTCAATCTTCCGGAATATCCCTACTTTGTATTAAGATACATAGACGAGATCTACCGCAGAACGCTGGTGGAGCTGTTCGAATTCCCGCCGGAGGCGTTCAGCGTCAAATGGCAGTACACTGAGCCTTTGAAACGCTATTCCAAGATTCTTTCGGACATCACCACCAATCTATTGAGCATCCTCTCATTGATCCAGGAAAATCAGTCCGATTCCTCAGATGAATTGACTTAAGTCTCATTCCCCTTTCTTATTAGCCACTCCTCCCCTGTGCTTAGGACGGTGGATGGCTGCCGTGTCTCTTCCCGACGTTTTGCGGACCTTCATTTGCGTTACTCTCAAACTCCGCCTTTGTCTTTTCCCGAGACCATCGCCATTCGCCGTCAGACATTCCATTCCAACGCCGGACAAAAAATCTGTGAAAAATCCTTGACATCCCCAAGGGAGGAGTTTATAATTACAAAACCAAAATCGGAGGGAAAAGGGTTTCTTTCCTTCGAAAAGCGAGAACGTTAAACATAAGAGGAGAGGTGCCATGAACCGTTCAGTTCATCTTTGTGCTCTTTTCTTGCTGGTGATTTTCATCTGCTCGTTCGGCCCGGTGAACCGCGAGGCAAAAGCGCTGACCATCGTGGACCTGACATTGCCCGCTGATTCCACCAAGGTGACCAGCGCCACCCCGACTTTCCAGTGGCAAATCCTCAAGCCAACGGAGAAGGAGACGCCGAGAAGATTCCAGATTGATCTGTCTACCGATCCGAGTTTCACCACGGTTTTCTGGGAAGATACCACCATCGCCGGCGGGGATAGGGACAAGCTCTACAACGGCCCTTCTCTAAGCCCGTGGAATGCCTACTACTGGAGGATGCGGGTACAGATAGATTCGACCACCACCCAGGGCATCAAAACCTTCTGGCAGGACGAGTTCACTTCGACCTTCACCTTCTTTTATACCGCGGCCAAAGTGTTGCGCATTCCCACGGATCTTCCCACCATTCAGGTTGGAATCGTATGGGCCGCGACCGGGGATACTATCTTGGTGCAGCGGGGGACTTACTACGAGAATCTCAGATTCTACAACAACGGCCTCAAGGACAGTCTGATTGTGGCCAGCAACTATCTGTTGGACCACGATACCGCCACCATAAACAGAACCATAATCGACGGAAGCCATCTGACTCGGGGAAAGGACAACGGCAGCGTGGTGTTCTTTGCCGGGGGCGTGGATTCTACTTCCAAGCTGATCGGATTCACCATCCGCGGCGGGACAGGCACCAGAATAAAACTGCCGACAGAAGAAAGGATCAGCGGAGGAGGAATTTTCTGCGATGCCGGTTCCAGCCCTACCATCTCGTTTAATGCTATCGTGGACAACCGGGTCGATCACGATGGCGGCGGAATCTTTTTGAGCGGGGCGGCCCCCAATGTCTTCCACAACGTCATCGCCCGTAACCAGGCAGCCAAGGGCTCGGGAGGGGGAATCGAATGCGGATATTCGATCCAGGTAGCGGCACAAGGAAGCCCAAGCCCGGATGAAAGAGGCGAAGGCCGCAAGGAAACAGTTGCTGCAGAAGAACCTAAGCCCGATGGAAAAACCCAGGCGTCTCCTGCGTCTTCGGAATCAGTTCTCCAGAGAAGTGAGGGTCAGACAAAAACCTCACTTAATCCGAAAGACGGCACGGTTGTCGCCTCCTCTCCCCAGAATACTCCTCCCATCGCCGTTGTGACTTGGTACGCCAGAAGGGACACGGTCATCCACCGGAGCAAATACTTACCCGGCGACACCTTGTTCTTCAGCGGGTCAGGGTCACATGATCCGGATCCCGGAGATTCCATTACCGAGTATCGATGGCAATATTTGCAGAATTACGTTTGCTGGAAGACCCAGACTTACTCTCCTCAGTCACTTGGCTCGGATTCGGTCGCCCTCATCGCCATAAAAAAAGACAGTCAGCTGGGCTTGGTCAGAGTCTTCTTGAGAGTTGCAGATTCCGGAAGCCCTGTGGCCAGAGGTTATTCCGACACCACGACTTTCAATGTTCAGTACCCCCCCCATGCCGATGCCGGCGTGGCTCAAATTCTTGGAATAGCCGATACTGCCTGGTTGGACGGAAAACTGAGTTGCGACATCAATCCCGGCGACATTTTGAGCTACCATTGGAGCCAGCTTTCCGGTCCTATACCGGCCACCATAGTAAATGCCGATTCGACCAAAGCCTATTTCGTTCCCTTGGATGCCACTTTCGGCGGCATCTTCAAGTTCCTGTTGACGGTCAGCGATGGCGACACCGTAGGTCTGGACACGGTACAGATAACGGTGGATCGGCCGCCGATTGCCGTCTGCCAGAACGACCCCTCAGGATTGTACGGAGACACCATAGTCGGCCTCACCGTCTCTGATTCACTAATCCTGGACGGTTCATTAAGCCACGATCCTGATTTGGGTGACACCGTCAAGTTCTATCTGTGGCAGCCCGTCTATTCTTATTTCCCGGGCAAGACGGGCTTCGACAGTTTAGGTTTCAGCGCAATCACCGACTCCACCAAGAAAATCCAAAAAATCCGGGCGCCCGGAGAGGGCTTGTTCAAGTTTTGGTTGAGGGTCAGAGACCGCTATGGGGTGATAAGTCAGAACCATGATTCGGTCTTCTACTCGGTTCAGGTTGCTCCCGGAGCCAACGCAGGCAGAGATACCATACTATTGCCACAAGACGTTGCCTACCTTCAAGGGAGGGTGTATGAGGTCAATCCCGATCAGAGAAAGTTGATCAGGTATAACTGGTCGCTTATCTCCGCTCCCACGTCTATTATCATTCAACCCTCCGTTACCTCTCAGTCCATTCACTTCAATGCCCCTTTCAGCGGCGTCTACAAGCTCGGGCTGGTGGTTCAGGACACGTTTTTCGCATTGAGCAAGCCGGACACGGTTCTGGTGGTTGCAAACAAGCGCCCCATCGCGTCTGTGGTCAACATAGCTCATGCCTTTGAAGGAAAGACGGACACTTTGAATGCCTCATCCTCCTATGACCCCGATTCTTCTGTCTTCCAGGCGCCAGGCTCATCCTCCGCCGGAGGGCTTAAGTTCACTTGGAGCGTCGCGCCAAACGGCGTCCCCCTAGGAGCGGAAGCGCCGATCTTGGTGAACGCAGACAAACCCAAAGCCAACTTCATCCCCTATGGCACCGGAGTATACAAGTTCTATGTGACGGTCAACGATACCATATCGGTGCGACAACCGCCCGACACGGCTCGTTCTCTCAGCGATACCGGCAACGTGGTCATGCTGACGGTAACCGTCGACTCCACCTACGCCTATCCCATAATCCAGGGGAACTTGATCTCTCACAATTCCTCCGGGTCAAAAGGCGGGGGGATCGACTGCAATCAAAGCTCGGTTGACATCATCAATAACATCTTCTACAAGAACCAAAGCCAGTCCTCCGGTGGGGCCATATGTTGCAAAAACTTCTCCACCCCCCAGATAAAGAGCAACATCTTCTTCGGCAATATATCGAGTGACTCCATGGGGGGAGCCATAGCTGACCTCAAAGGAAGCCTTTCCCCCTCCGCCACCAGAGGTTTCCGAAAGAATCTGGCGGTTCAATATAACGACTTCTGGGGTAACCAGGGTGGTACCTTATATCAGATCTCGGGAAATATCTCCAACAATCTCGACAGCTTCCCCCGCCTGATTGATCCGGATTTCGAAGATTTTAGATTGGAGTGCAACTCGCCCTGTTTCGGAAAGGGAGATCCGCTCCATCCGGACATCGGATCGCTTTTGCGCTTTCAGCCGTGTGGGACGGTCGACAATTTGAAGACAGTTTGGCTCTCCTTGTTGCAGAATCCGGTGGCAACTGCTGTCGCTCACTTTGTGGTCAATACCGACGCTCCGGTGAAGGGAACGCCAGTTGGTTACGTAGTCATCGACGATCGGGCGCCGAGTCTCGTGTATTTCACCCCCATCTCTCCAAGAAGCTACCGGGGAAGCTACGTTTTTCCCTCCAGCGGGAATGCCAGTGTCTCGATTTTCGCCAGCTCAGTAGTGGAAAAAGACACTGTTGTGGTCGACACCATCAGCGTTCAGCTTATCGCGGCGGGCAAGGAAGGGCAACTGACCAACTATGACAAGAAAGTGGCCGCATTCTTCCCCGAAGGAACGGCAAGAGATGAGCTATATGCCACCTGTATCTCCGTTTCCGCCGATCCGCGGTACGGCTTTGACGAACAAACTGAGGCACAACCGATCGGAAAAGCCTACCAGTTGGGTCCTTCGATCCTTTTTGAGAAAAATCCCACCGTAAGCTTCCCGTTGACTGACTCAGAGCTGAAAGAAAGAGACATCAGCCTATTCTCAATCTACCAGTTCGAAGACGGTAAGTGGAGTCAGATGGAAAGCTTCCTGGAAGGAAATTCGGTGTGCGCCAGGGTGAAGAGCCTGGGGGTTTTCAGGCTGATCTATGATCCCACCGGAAAGCATGTTGCCGGGATACCAAGAAGCTACGATCTCCTGCAGAATTATCCCAATCCTTTCAACCCGGAGACGCAGATTAGATACGATCTGCCCGTTCCCGGACACGTGGAGTTGGCCGTATACAACGTCCTCGGCCAGAGGGTAAGACTGTTGGTGGACCAGGTCCAGGATGCCGGTCGCAAGTCGGCAGTCTGGGATGGCAAGAACCAAGACGGTCAGGACGTGGCGTCAGGAATCTACTTCTACAAGGTCAAGACTGACAGCTTCGAAAAGACCAAGAAGATGGTTCTCTTAAGATAACGAAACAGCATAACCAGGTTGCTGCCGATAACGACTATGACCGGAAAAGGAGACATTATGAGAAAAGGATGCCTAATCTGCACCGTTGTTTTGCTTTTTTCGCTTCTGTTGGTCTGCGGATGCCATAAGAAGGGAGTCACGAATCGAACCGCCGCGGAGCTGATCAATCAGGGATGGGCAAAGTTCGCTGCCGGTGATGACGCCGGAGCGATCGGCGACTTCAACGCTGCCATGGGCTTGAGCGCCGACACCAACGATGCATATTTGGGGTTGGGATGGGCTGAGTTGAGACAAAGCCAGGCCGGGCTGGCAGAAGAAGCTTTTGTCACGTATCTTGCCAAGTATCCCAATCAAATTGACGCCGAAGCAGGGCTGGCCATAGCTTATCATGCTCTGTCGAAGCCTCAGGATGTCATAGCTCAAGCTAATGCGGTGCTTTCCTCTGCCCCAACTTGGGACTTTTCCCATGACAGCCGGGCAAATTACCTGGACTTGGCCTTGGTCCTAGCCGACAGCTATTATGAGATCGGCGAGTTCAGCCAGAGCCTGACAGTGGTCCAACACTATTTTGATTCAGGTTTCAACCCCGATTTGAGCACTGACTCAGGACGGGCCCAATTGGCTGCAAAATTAGACAGCTTATATACGGGCTGATCTGAAGCTGACCTCAAAAAGCTTCGCACTTTGAATTGGGGTGAGAGCCGCTCTCACCCCTTTTTAGTTTTCGATTCATCTGACTCCGAGCTGTTCGTTACCGGCGCCCGTGGTGGTCATGGCCAGGACGTTATTCTGCCCATAAACTGCACGACGCCGAGAGGCTGGACGGATGCCGCTGGTAAGTGTGGAATGATTCTCCGTTGGCTCTGCTTCCCTGAGTCATGTGAGAGGTTTCATAGAAAACTCAGGCATTCGAGAACTCTCAGCTAAGAACGGAATTCGAACCATGCACTCAAAGCCGATCATCGGAATCACCATGGGGGACCCGGCTGGCATCGGTCCCGAGGTGGTGGTCAAAGCGGTGACCGAAAAAAGAGTCCGCCAGGTTTGCCATCCTCTGATATTCGGTTCCTATCAGGTAATCCGGTCTGCTGCCCGAAAGTACTTGAAGGGTACGCGCGTTGGGAGAATCGCATGGCCCGAAGACGTGAGAAACTCGAAGGAAGACATAAGTGTGTTGACTTCTACCAGTCTGGATTACAGAGGAGTTAGGATCGGTACCATAACCAGACTATCCGGCAAAATGGCTGCGGACTCGGTCTTCTCTGCCACTCAATTCGCTGTCTCCGGTCAGATAGATGCCCTGGTAACCGCTCCCTTGTCCAAGAAAGGTCTCCAACTCGCCGGCTATGACTTTCGCGGACATACCGAGCTTCTGGCCTATCTCATGGCTACCAGGGAATACGCCATGATGTTTGTCTCTTCTGACTACAAAGTGGCGCTGGTTACGACTCACCTGCCCCTCTCGGAGGTATCCGGCACTCTGACCAAGAGACTGATTCTGGGCAAGCTGGCTGTCACGCAGCGAACCTTAGAGAGATGGTTCGGCATCAAGAGGCCAAGCATCGGGGTATGCGCCTTGAACCCTCATTGTGGGGAAGAAGGGATCTTTGGATCCGAGGAGAGAAGGCTCATAATTCCGGCAATTAGATCCGCGCGGAAGATGGGGATAAGGGCTGTGGGACCATACTCAGCCGACACGATCTTCTCGCCAGGAATCTCGAAAGGCTTTGACTGCATCCTGGCCATGTATCATGACCAGGGACTGATACCGTTGAAAATCAGGGGACTGGGAGAATCAGTCAACGTCACCATCGGCCTGCCTATCATCCGCACGTCTCCGGATTTTGGGACGGCGTTGGACATTGCAGGCCAAGGTATGGCTGATCCGAGAGGAATGACCAACGCCATTCTTCTATCCTGCCAAATAGCGAAAAAGGTGAAGAGCAACCCAAGTTTTTTCCACCACGCTTCAAATGCCTAACTGCGTGTTAAGTAGCGGGGATCAGGTCAATGGAAGGCGAAAGTCAGCTGACCTGGCCGGCAAGAGAAGAGGAGATCCGACAAGCCTTCTTGGAGATGTGTTCCGGCGGTGACTGGCGGAAGTACGCCGGAGAAAGGGTAAGAAGGTTGGCAGAGAAATTCCCCTGGTCCCACGATTGTCGTTTCGGCATATCAATCTGCGACAGAGGTGTAGCAATTGACATGCACTCGGGACCGTGGGCATCTGCACCCAAGATGAAGTGATTCTTCCAGTGAACCTTGCGCGGTGGAACCGGGCAGAAGCCTGTTATCTACTAAAGTATCAAAATCCGAAGCCGATTGAATCTACGTGGGCAGTGCTTTCCGTCCCCCCGACATTCCCCATAGAAGACCTGTCATCTGAGACGATGATGCGGAGAGCCCGATCCATGTTACCGCCTCTCCATATTGAAGAACCAAATCGGATTCTCCGAACAGGAAGCTGGCAAGAAAGAGGTCTTGGTAGCCAAGAATGCAGGCATTTCGAAGTCCCCAACTGGGTTCCGCCAAGACGGAACCTAAAGATTCCTGCAGACCGTCCCCTGCAACAGAACGCTTTCTATCTGAAAACAAGCACTGAACTCACACGCTGGCCGGCGGAGACGTTTCGACGGCTTATCGGACTGGGAAAATCAGCCCAGCGCCGTGACCGGCCAGGCTCTAACCATAAAGAGACTTAAGCGAGATCGCCTTGCATCCCACGGAGGACTATTATGCGACACCAGCACGTTCTTCTCTCGGTCTTATCTTTTGCACTCCTTCTCATCCCTAGCCCCGGCGTGACCCAGGAACGTGGGCAGAAGATCACGGACTTATCATTAGATTCGCTTCTCCATATCGAGATCAGTACGGCGGCCAAGTATGAGCAGAGCACCAGTGATGCACCGGCGTCGGTCACCATTATCACGTCGGAAGATATCCGGCGTTATGGCTATCAAACCTTGGAAGATGTTCTAAACCAGGTTCGGGGGTTTTATGTAAGCAACGATCGGAATTATAGTTATCTGGGGGTGCGCGGATTTAGCCGACCCACCGATTACAATGACCGGATATTGCTTCTGCTTAACGGGCATACTCTCAATGAAAATTTCTATGGCCAGGCGTTCATTGGAACAGAATTGGGTTTGGATTTGGGGGCAATTGAAAGGATAGAGATTGTGCGGGGACCAGGTTCTGCCCTATATGGAGCCAATGCCATGTTTGCGGTGATCAATCTCATCACCAAAAAGGGAAATACGGTGGACGGATTGAATCTGGCGGCAGAAACCGGAAGTTACGGCAGGCAGAGTGGCGCCGCTTTGTTCGGAAAGGAATTGAATAATGGTTTGGACATTCTTATCTCCGGTCTATGGGGCGACATCAAAGGTCAAAACCTCTACTTCAAGGAATTCGATGACCCTTCTACCAATAATGGTATAGCGGAAAATCTGGATTGGGACAAGTATTATGGAATTCTGACTACCATCCGCTGCCGGGACTTTACCGCGGAGGGGATGATGACCTCCCGGAAGAAAGGAGTTCCAACCGCGTCATGGGAGATGAGCTTCAATGATGATGCAGCAAAAACCTTGGACGATCGCAGTTTCATCCAGCTCCAGTATGACCATAGAGTCAGTAGGGATAAGAGTATCATGTTACGGTCATTCTATGACCATTATAACTTTAAGGGATGGTATCCGGCTAATACGTTTACCTGGGATTCTAATGACGGTAACTGGATGGGAACCGAGTTTAAGTTACAGTGGGACCTAAGGACCGATGACCGGCTGACTTTCGGCAGTGAATATCAAAACCACCTTCGTGCGGACTACCGGTATTGGAGTCGGGATGTAACTTATTTCAACAAAAATTTTCCTTATAACATTTTCTCCCTCTACCTGCAGAACGAGTTTCAAGCAGCGGAAAACCTGTCTTTGGTCCTGGGAATCCGGAGAGACGAAAACTCAACCACCACCGGCTTCACTGCACCCCGGGGTGCAATTATTTATAATCCTATCAAAACCGGCACGCTCAAACTCCTGTATGGTCAGGCTTACCGAGCACCCAACATCTATGAGGTTGACTTCGAAGATTCAGCTTCCGGATATAAAAGTAATCCCGCCCTAAAACCGGAGAAAATTGTAACTGCGGAAGTGGGGTGGGAACAACGCATTTCAAGCGAAATTTATGGGACCATGTCTCTTTATGACTACCGAATGACGAATTTGATTGATCAGACCATAGATCCTTCCGATTCCATGTTCCAATTTCAAAACCTCAAGCGGGTTAAAGCCTACGGGTTGGGATTAGAGCTTAATGCCCATCTGAAAACGGGTTTCTGCGGATATGCCATCTACAACTACCAAAATGCCGAGGATGCTGAAACAAAGGAAGAGTTGACTAATTCACCCCGCCATATTTTCAAGGTGGGATTGTCATCCCCCCTGATGAAACACTTCTATGCGTCAGCCCAATGGCTCTACGAAACCGAACGCATCACTGTCTATGGAACCAAAACCGATCCTTATCTTTTAACTAATGTCAATATTAGCAGTAAATTGTTGTTTAATCATGTTCGGGCATCCTTTCTGGTAAAAAATCTGTTTGATGTTGAATACAAACTGCCGGGGGGTTATGAACATAAAGAGGATGCCATAACCCAAAATGGGCGAAATTTCATCATCAGGTTGGAATATAAATTATAACCTGGGCAAGAAAACGATATCATTGGGGAAATCAAGTTATGTCAGCTCAAACCATCAGGCGGGGCGAAAGATCACTCTGATACAATAGAGCATATATGTACATCAAAAATATCATTTCGGTAATCATCATTACAATCCTGGGGTTCACCATCCTTTGGGCTCAGGAGATGCCTGTTCCGGTGGATTTGCAATACTCCCTCTTTTTGAGAATATTGACATTCGACCGGAACCTTAAAGCCCGGGTGGGGGAGGAAATCGTTGTGGGTGTTGTTTATCAAAAGAATTTTCGCGAATCCATCAACGCAAAGGATGAATTCACTAAAGCGATGGATGAATCCCCCATAAAGCAAATTGAAGACATTCCCATTCGTAAAGCCTTCATTAATCTGAACAACACTGACTTGGACAGCGCAGTCTCACAAATGAAGATAAATATTCTCTACATCACCCCTCTGCGAACGGTGAAGATCAAAGATATAACCAAGGTTAGTCAGATTAAACAACTAATCACTTTGACCGGGGTACCCGATTATGTGGTATCCGGTTTGGCTGTGGGCATCGGGACCAAAGGTGATAAGCCACTAATCATCATAAATCTACCCGCTACGAAAAAAGAAGGCGCGGACTTCAGTTCGCAGTTGCTCCAATTGGCGAAAGTTGTTGAATAAGCAAGAAGAGGTCGATCCGTGAGCCTATTTTCGAATCTCTTTTCCCATAGATGGTTCTCCACCATCCGAATGAAGCTGGGCATAACTATTACCCTTTTGATCGGTGTCATATCTATTTTCATCTCGGTCTACTTCCCCGCCAGACAACAGAAACAGGCGCTCAATGCCACGGATACCAAAGCCCACAGCATTGCCCGCATGACGGCTTTCAGTCTCAGCTCTGCCTTGTATTTTGAGGATATTGCCGGCATCAATGAAGCATTAGAAGGGGCAAAGCAAAACAAAGATCTTGTCTATATTGTAGTTCTCAATCATTCCGGACGGGTGATTTCCGGCTTTAACCCAGAAAAGGCAGAGCTACAGGATTTTGCTCTATCCAAAGAATATCCTCACATGTCCCCAAATGGCAGGATTTATGAAGTAATGTCTCCTGTCTTCATGAAGGGACAGAAAATTGGGCGACTCTATTTGGGGCTGTCATTGGAGGAGTTGAGGTCGGATGTAACAAGAAGTCGAGTCACCATCGCATTGGTGGCCTTCTTAATCTTCATCATTGGGATGAACTTTGTATTCGGCATTAGCGCCGTAATAACCAGACCTTTATCCCGCATGGTGGAGGCGGTTGAGCAGATTGCTAAAGGGAATCTCAAGCAGAGAGCGCTTATCACTTCTCAAGACGAAGTGGGCCATTTGGCCCAATCATTCAACTTGATGGTAGATAGTCTGGAGTCTGCCTACGACAGACTGGGAAACCTGAATCGACATCTGGGAGAAAGGGTGGAAGAACGAACCAAAGAACTGCAAATAGAAATAGAAGAGCGCAAGAAAGCGGAGGAGACACTCCGGGCAAGCGAGGAGAAATACCGAACCTTGCTCGAGACGACTGACACGGGATTTTGCATTGTAGATGCACAAGGTAACATCTTGGATGCCAATCTCGAATATGTGAGATTATCCGGGCATTCCACTCTGGAGGAGATACGAGGAAGAAGTGTTGTAGAGTGGACCGCAAAGTATGATCTGGAAAGAAATGCAGTAGAAGTGAATAAATGCATTCAACAGGGATACGTGCGAAATCTGGAAATCGATTATGTGGATGAACAAGGGAAGATCACCCCTATCGATATCAATGCCACGGTGATTCAAACTGAAAAAGGTCAGAAAATATTGACATTGTGTAGAGACATCACTGAACGCAAGCAGGCGGAGGAAGAACGCGAGAAAAGGCTACGGTGGCAGCGGGGTGTCAACCTACTCCAACAGTCTCTTCTTGCACCGGCTCCGCTTGAAAGCAAATTCAGAACCATAACCGATACCATTGTGCGTATTTTCGACGCTGATTTCTGTCGGATATGGCTGATTCGGCCGGGAGATCTGTGTGAAGGGGACTGTGTCCATGCTGAAGTCAAGGAAGGGCCGCACATCTGTCGTTATCGCGACCGGTGTCTGCATTTGCTGGCAAGTTCCGGCCGGTACACCCATATAGACGGCAAAGGTCACCGGCGCGTCCCGTTCGGCTGTTACAAGATCGGACTCGTCGCCTCGGGCAAAGACCACAAGTTCCTGACGAATGACGTAGTGAGCGATCCTCGCGTGCACCACCACGAATGGGCGCGTGAACTGGGACTGGTGTCGTTCGCGGGATACCAGCTTCGAGTTCCCGGCGGAGAAACGTTAGGGGTTCTGGCTCTTTTCGCTAAACACCGCATACTCCCTGCTGAAGACGCAATACTGGATGGGCTGAGTAATACTGTGGCTTTCGTCATTCAACAAGCAGTTGCGGAGAATGACCTGCGCAGCGCAAAACAGGAGGCTGAGGAGGCCAACCGGTTAAAAAGCGAATTTTTGGCCAACATGAGCCACGAGATCAGAACTCCCATGAACGCCATTATCGGCATGACCGGCATAGTTCTGGACACGGATTTGACCGAGGAACAGCATGAAGATCTGAGAATTGTTAAGGAAAGCAGCTATGCGCTCCTGAATCTTTTGAATGACATTTTGGACTTTTCAAAAATAGAGGCTGGTCGGCTTGAGCTGGAGACCATTGATTTTGATCTGAGGACTGCAATTGAAGCGGTAGCCGACACCTTGACCCACCGCGCTTCCACCAAGGGACTGGAACTGGCTTGTATGATCGACCCGCAAGTTCCGGCATTCTTGCGGGGCGATCCGGTCAGGCTGCGGCAAGTCCTGATAAACCTGGGAGGAAATGCCATCAAGTTCACGGAGAAAGGGGAGGTGGTAATCGGAGTGGACCTTCAGGAGGAGACGTCGGACCGAGCCACGCTTGCCTTCTCCGTGACCGACACTGGAATAGGCATCCCTAAGGACCAGCAAATCAAGATATTCCAGAGCTTTACTCAGGCGGACGGCTCCACCACCCGCAAGTATGGAGGCACCGGGCTGGGTTTGTCTATCTCCAAACGTCTGGTGGAGTTGATGGGTGGTCAAATCAAAGTGGAAAGCCAACCCGGCAAAGGTAGTCGCTTCTATTTCTCGGTCAATCTTGAGAAAACCGAGGCGCCTCAGGAGATATTGCCACCGCCTTGTTATCCGGATATGTGCGAGAAGAGAGTTTTGGTTGTGGACGACAACCGGACCAATCGAACCATCTTAGTCAAGATGTTGGAATCCTTCGGATGCTCGGCTGAATCGGTGGAAAGTGGAACTGAGGCCATCCAGTCATTAAAGAAGGCGATTCATGAGAGAAAACGGTTTGATTTGGTTTTGCTGGATATGCTGATGCCCCAGATGGATGGTGAAGAGACTTTACGTGCCATCAAGAATGATCCTGAAATCAAGGATGTGATGGTAGTTATCCTCACCTCCATCGGAGAGAAAGGAGACGCCGCCAGATTGGAGGCTATCGGCTGTTCTGGATACCTGACCAAACCGGTTAAACAGTCCCAATTGTTCGACACCATGATCACCACCTTTAGTCAAGAGAAAGGAGAAGTAAAGGTGAAACCGGCCCCCATAGTCACCCGCAACATCATGGCCGAGCAAAAACGCCGGAAGGTTCGCATATTAGTGGCGGAGGATAATCCCATGAATCAGAAATTGGCCGTCGCTCTGCTTAAGAGAGCCGGCTATCCCGTGGATGCGGTGGAAAACGGCAAGATGGTCATTGATGTTCTGAAGAAAACGGCCTATGACTTGATCTTGATGGATGTCCAGATGCCGGAGATGGACGGGTTCGAAGCCACCAGGGCCATCCGAAAAATGGAAGACCCCGCAAAACGCACCTCCATTGTTGCCATGACCGCCCACGCCATGAAAGGAGACCGCGAAAGATGTCTGGAGGCAGGCATGGATGATTATGTCTCCAAACCTATAGAACCGCAACAGATGCTGGACACAGTTGAGAAATGGGCTCTGTCCTCTGATCCCCAGCAGGTGAAGCCGGGAAAGGACAAATCTGTAAAAAATGAGGAATCCAGGGAGCTTCCACTCGACATTCAGGATGCATTGAACAGGTTTGGTGGGGATGAAGGATTGTTTAAAGAGATACTGGGGGAATTCTTAAACTATCTCCCCCGGCAGCTCCGGACATTGGAGGAGGCGATAGAAAAGGGTGACGCCAGGCTGGTCGAAAGAGAAGCACATAGCCTCAAAGGTGCGGCAGGAAATCTAAGCGCCAAGGGCATTGCGGATCTTGCCTTAAAACTGGAGCTTCTGGGGCGGTCAGGCGACTTGGGAGGCGCTGAAGAGATCATCGGAAACCTTAATACCGAGTGCAAACGCTTGGAGGAATATGTCCCCCGATCGTCTGAACTGGAAAGCGCACTGAAGTCGTAGAATCACACACTTCCCACTTTCTACTGTTTACACACGGAAAGGGCAGTGGAAAATCCGATCAAGAATCTTTTTGACATGATCCCACTCGATCCCCCAAGAAACATGGCGATTGTTACAGAAGACTCATGCCTTCATCCGTTCATTCTTCAACCTGGTGATCAAAAGTGGCGGGGGCCAGCGCGCTGAAGAACCAGGCATCCAACGGGAAATCACCAGACCTCCCACTCTGCGTCGGGCACGGTAATATTCAGCGATACCCGAAGTTGTGTCTAAAGGGGCGTCATTTGAGGCCGAACTTTATCTTGAAGGGGGACGGAGAGGCACATGGCATTCCTGGGGGTGGAATCCTTTGTATTGCGAACGGATATTCTCAGGCAATGCAGTCAGAGCACAGATTCCTGTTTTGACTGATCCTCTCCTTCAAATGGGGGGATCTTAAATGATCCACGAAGCTTCTGTGTTTCTATGATCTTCAATTAGTAAAACGACGAGCATCTGCTACTGAGTATTCGTCCGGGCAAGAGGCTTGACCCAAAGGCCAAATCCCTGTTTGCTTGGAATGTAACAGAATTAAACCGGATCGACAGGACGACAAGCTTGCCAAGGGGGAATGGTATGTTAACGGCGGTTAAGGTTCCTAAGGAATTTGAGCTGATCTTTCAGAAGGCTCAAGAGTACGTCGGTAGATATTTTAAGAAAAAGATAGAGGAGCCTTCGAAGGGAACGATTGAAATATTCGGCCAGCGCTACATCTTGATAAGAGCAGCCTCCATGTCCGTGGACTTCTTTGAGACGGTAAAGAACTTATATAAAGACCAGGGGAAAGAGGAGGCGCTCATGGTTGCCCGAAGCCTCCTTTTTGACATAGCCCACGCCATCGGCAAAGCAGATGCCAAGAACTTCCATAAGAGGATGAAGCTGAAGGATCCTATTGAAAAACTCTCTGCCGGACCGGTCCATTTTTCCCATTCGGGTTGGGCATTCGTCGACATATTTCCCGAGTCCCGGCCATCGCCGGACGAAGATTTCTACCTCATATACGACCATCCTTTTTCGTTTGAATCCGACGCCTGGGTGAAGGTCGGCAAGAAAAGCGATTTCCCGGTCTGTGTCATGAATGCGGGTTATTCTTCCGGCTGGTGCGAGGAGAGTTTCGGAGTAACCTTAGTCGCATCGGAGATCATGTGCAGAGCTAAGGGGGATGATGCCTGTCGATTCATAATGGCACACCCGTCCAGGATAGAAGACTACATAAGGGAATATGTAAGAAGAGAGCCTGAATTGGCCAAGAAGGTTACTAAATATGAAATCCCAGGATTCTTCAAAAGAAAACACATGGAGGAGGAGCTGCGCAGAGCTCACGAGGAGTTGGAAATACGGGTGGAGCAACGAACCATCGAGCTGGCGAAAGCCAACCAAGCACTGCAAACGGAGATAGCTGAGCGCCAGCGGGCGGAGAAGAATCTCAGAAAAGCCAAGGAAGAAGCCGAAGAAGCTAACCGCGCCAAAAGCGAGTTTCTGGCAAACATGAGTCATGAGATCCGCACCCCCATGAACGCCATCATCGGCATGACCGACCTGACTCTGGATACGGAATTGACCGAAGAGCAGCATGACTACTTGAAGACTGCCAAGGAGAGTGCTCAATCCCTTCTGAGCCTCTTAGACGACATCCTGGATCTCTCCAAGATCGAGGCAGGCCGAGTTGAGCTTGACAGCATCGACTTCAATCTGCGCACCACGCTGGAGGGGGTGGCCAATACCTTAGCTCACCGTGCTTCCACCAAGGGGCTGGAGCTCGCCAATACGATCCATCCTGAAGTCCCGGTTCTGCTGCGAGGTGACCCGGTTAGGATAAGGCAAATCCTGATGAATCTGGGAGGGAATGCGGTTAAGTTCACGGAGAAAGGAGAGGTCGTAATCCGGGTGGAGCTTAAAGGACAGACCGAGGATCGGGCCACTATTCGTTTTTCGGTGACCGACACCGGAATAGGCATCCCCACAGATAAGCAGAAGAGAATCTTTGAAAACTTCACCCAGGCAGATGGCTCCACCACCCGTAAGTACGGTGGCACCGGGCTGGGATTGTCTATCTCCAGGCGCTTGGTGGGGGTGATGGGTGGCCAGATCGGCGTAGAGAGCCAACCCGGCAAAGGGAGTCGCTTCTGGTTCACCGTCTCCCTGGAAAAACAGAAAGGCTTTAAGAGCTTTCCCCCATCGCCACCTCGTCCCGATATACGCGGCAAGAGAATTCTGGTAGTAGACGATAACCAGACCAGCCGCACCATCTTAGTCAAGATGTTAGAGTCCTTTGGATGCTCGACTGAAGCGGTTGAAAGTGGCGCCGAGGCAATGCACATGTTGAGAAAGGCGACTCATGAAGAGAGACCTTTCGACGTGGTTTTGCTGGACATGCAGATGCCGGAGATGAATGGGGAGGAAACTTTGCGTGTCATAAAGCAGGATCCGGAAATCAAACATGTGCCGGTGGTTATCCTCACCTCCATCGGAGAGCGGGGAGACGCCTCCCGACTGGAGGCTTTGGGCTGTGCCGGATACCTGACCAAACCGGTCAAACAGTCACAATTATTTGATACTACCATCACAGTCCTGAGCCAAAAGAAAGCGGACACTAAAGGAAAACCTATCTCCATAGTCACCCGGCATACCCTATCCGAGCAAAAATACCAAAAAGTTCGACTACTGGTGGCAGAGGATAATCCTATGAACCAGAAATTAGCTGTCACGTTGTTCAAGAAAGCTGGCCATTCAGTAGATGCGGTGGAAAGCGGACGAATGGCTCTACGGGCTTTGAAACGAACGGCTTATGACTTGGTGTTCATGGATGTTCAAATGCCGGACATGGACGGCTTGGAAGCCACGAAGGCCATTCGAGAAATGGAAGGCGAGAGTAAGCATACGCCGATCATCGCCATGACCGCCCACGCCATGAAGGGGGACCGGGAGCGGTGCCTCCAGGCAGGCATGGACGATTACATCTCGAAACCTATAGATCCACACGAGATAATCCGGGTCATAGAAAAGTGGACCATCCCTTCCCCTCTCAGTGAGGTGATACCACAAGGCCATGAGCCCGAGAGACTCGATCACCTCCAAGACCCCCCTTTAGATCTGGAAGCTGCTCTGGGTCGACTCGACAACGACAGAGCCTTCTGTACTGAGATGATTCAGGAGTTCTTAAGCCATGTGCCAAAGCAGCTGCAAATACTGGAAGAGGCGGCAAAGAAAGGTGATGCTAAGATGGTGGAGCGGGAAGCCCATAGCCTTAAAGGGGCGGCTGGCAATCTGGGTGCCAGGCGCATTGCCAAGCCGGCCCTCAAGCTGGAGCTTTTAGCACGAACAGGTGATTTGTCCGGTGCTGAAGAGCTAATCCACAATCTGAGAATTGAGTTCAAATACTTAGAAAAGTACATTCAGGCCACAATCGTTCAAGCCGGAAAATCCACTTAAGCCCTGACCTTCCCAACTTGAATTCTCAGGGATGAAAAGTAAGATGGGGACGGCTGAGAATGATGGAATTTCAAAGAAAGGCTTCAAACCGTCTTGATTGAAGATAAACCAGATCTGACGGCGGTCAAGGAAGGGCAGAGTTTGCACTTTCGATGTATTCACCGACAGCGTTATCGCGATTCTTCAATACTGAATACACCAAGCCGTCAAGCATCCTGGATTATTCGCAGATCAAGACAACTTAACCCCAGCTCAGACCGGAAAGGAGGTTTAAATTGAGAGCAGAGCAGAAAAGATGGAGTCAGACCAAACAATGGGAAGGGGAATCGCCAGGCGGATTAGGCGAATCCGCTCAATTGGTTATGCTGTTTGGCAGCACCTCGATATTGAAAGAACAAAAGTGTTTGGACCGAATCAAGCAGGTTTACCCGAAAGCCCATCTCTTCGGATGCTCCACCGCTGGTGAGATTTATGGCACTCAAGTCTCCGATGATTCTTTGGTGGTAACGGCGGTCAGCTTCGAACACACACAGCTTGAGGGCGCTCAAATCAAAATTGCGGAAGTAGGGAACAGCTTCCAAGCCGGCGAGCGCCTGGCTCAGTCCCTGGACAAAGAAGGACTGGTGCATGTCCTGGTGCTTTCGGATGGACTCAAGATCAACGGCAGCGATCTGGTCAAAGGACTGACCAAGCACCTGCCGGAGAAGGTCACCGTCACCGGTGGTCTGTCTGGAGACGGCGGAAGGTTCGAGGAAACACTAGTTTTATTGGACGGTCCGCCTCAGAAAGATACGATCGCCGTTCTGGGCCTATATGGAAACCGGCTCAAAGTGGGTTACGGCTCGTTCGGCGGCTGGGATCCTTTCGGACCCGACAGAGTGATAACCAAATCAAAGGGGAATGTTCTGTACGAGTTGGAAGGGGGGTCAGCCTTGGAGTTGTACAAAAAGTACCTGGGGGAACATGCTCAAGGCCTACCCGCCACCGGACTTCTGTTCCCCTTAAGTCTCCGGACCAAAGAAGGCGAGACCGGGGTGGTCAGAACGATTCTGTCGGTGAGCGAAAAAGAACAGAGCATGACCTTTGCCGGTGACGTTCCCGAAGGGGCATACGTGCATTTGATGAAAGCCAACTTCGACCGGTTGATCGACGGTGCGGTTGAGGCGGCAAAGACCAGTTACCAGGCAGTCGGCTCCTCCTCTCCAGATCTGGCCATCCTGATCAGTTGCGTCGGAAGAAAAATGGTCCTAAAGCAGAGAATCGAGGAGGAGGTCGAGGGCGTCCGGGACGTACTGGGCGATCGAACGGTTCTGGCGGGTTTCTATTCTTACGGGGAGATTTCACCATCCATGCCCGGATCTCCTTGTAAACTACATAACCAGACCATGACCATTACCACCCTAATAGAAAGTTGATCTATGGAACGAAAGCATAGTTTACTCAAACGCCAGCTCAAACGACATCTCGGCGATTTAGATTCCATCCCCCAGGAATGGCAAGCCTTCCTTGAAGCGGTTAATACTGCTTACCAGGAATACGATGATGATCGCCGTATGCTCGAACGCTCGCTGGATCTGAGCTCGCAAGAACTGCTTCAGAGAAATTCCGAGATGCGAGCGGTTTTTCAAGCCTTTCCTGATCTATTCTTTCGTCTCGATGCAGAAGGCACTATCTTGGACTACAAGGCTGGAAGTACAGTTGATTTGTACCTCCCGCCTGAAAAACTTTTAGGAAAACGAATCCAGGACATTCCTCTGAAGGACGTGGGAAAGAAGTTTCACGAAGCGCTTCAACAACTGAAAGAGACAAAATCGCTCGTCAGCATGGAGTATTCACTGAACATAGGGAAACACGAGTACTTCTATGAAGCCAGGCTCTTGCCTCTTCTTGAGAATCAGGTCATGGTCATCGTGCGGAACATCACTGAGCGAAAAAAAGCAGAGGAGTCGCTGCGTGAAAGCGAAGAACATCTTAAACTAGTGGTGGAGGGGGCTGAGCTGGGCACTTGGGACCAAAATATGAAAACGGGAGAGGTCGTCCGCAATCGTCGTTGGGCGGAAATGCTCGGCTATACTTTGGAGGAGATCGAGGCACATACGGATGCATGGAAAGCCCTTATCCATCCCGATGATTTGCCTGCGGTCGAAAGGATCACCCAAGACCACAGGGCTGGTCGTACGCCATTCCTCAGATGCGAACATCGGATGAGGACGAAATCAGGTGAGTGGAGGTGGGTACTCAATTGCGGAAAAATCATCGAGCGGGACAGCGAGGGTAGACCGCTCCGGGCAGCAGGTACGCACACAGACATCACCGAACACAAACGGGCAGAGGAGGCACTGCACGAGAGTGAAAAAAAATACTCTACCATCGTAGAAAAGGGAAATGACGGAATTGTTATAATACAGGACGGTTTAGTAAAATTTGCAAATTCAACCATCGCCTCCGTGGTCTGTTTCGACCCAGTAGAGATAATGGGGAGACCATTCATTGAGCTTGTCTCTCCAGCATATAGAGAAATAGTATCTAATAGGTACCAAGAAAGAATAGCCGGACAAGAACCTCCCAACCGATATGAAATAGAACTCTTATCAAAAGATGGCAAAAAGATACTGGTTGAAATAAGTGCCTCCTTGATTGAATATGAAGGCAAACCAGCAGATATGGCAATAATCAGAGACATCACCGAGCGTAAGCGGGCGGAAGAACGGATGGAAAAGATGAACAAGACTTTTATCAGCTTTAGTCCAGATCCTCTGGAGAACATCAAGCACTTGACCGCTCTGTGTGGAGAACTGATGGGCGCAACCTGCGCCCTATATAACCGCCTGGATCGAAACTTGCTCTGCTCCTGGGGACAATGGAACACACCTCCAGACTATAATCCAGTGGACAAACCGGAGGGACACATCTGTTATGATGTGATCAAACCTGGTGGCCAACACTTCTTGGTGGTTCGCCATCTCCCCGAAACCCGCTACGCCAAAACCGACCCCAACGTGATCCCTTATAAACTGCAGACCTACGTGGGTCACGCGGTCAAATTTGGCGACACTCCGGTTGGCTCACTGTGCGTGGTCTATCAAAACGATTTTGTTCCCAGCGAGGAAGATAAAGAGCTTATGGGCATCATCGCCTCCGCTATAGGAGTGGAGGAAAAGCGCAAGCGAGCAGAGGAAGATTTAAGGAGAGCAAAAGAAGAAGCCGAAGAAGCCAACCAGCTAAAAAGCGAATTTCTGGCAAATATGAGCCACGAGATCCGCACCCCCATGAACGCCATCATCGGCATGACTGGCATAGCTCTGGATACCGACCTTACCGGCGAGCAACGCGAATATTTGAACATAGTCAAGGAAAGCTCCTATTCCCTCATGGGGCTTTTGGATGACATTCTGGATCTTTCGAAGATAGAGGCAGGTAGAGTTGAATTAGAGACTATCGATTTTGATTTACGTGCAACTGTCGAAGGCGTGACTGATACCCTAGCTCCCCGAGCCTCTGTCAAGGGGCTGGAATTGGCTTGCATGATACATGCTCAGGTTCCTTCTCTCTTACGGGGCGATCCAATTCGGTTACAGCAAATCTTGACGAACCTGGGAGGAAATGCCGTTAAATTTACTGAAAAAGGAGAGGTGGTGATCCGGGTGGAGCTTGAAGAAGAAACCGAAGATCGGGCAACTCTTCTTTTTTCAGTTACCGACACCGGGATAGGCATCCCCACAGATAAGCAGAAGAGAATCTTTGAAAGCTTCACCCAGGCAGATGGTTCCACCACCCGCAAGTATGGGGGCACCGGGCTGGGATTGTCTATCTCCAGGCGCTTGGTCGAAGAGATGGCCGGTCATATAAGTGTCGAGAGCCAACCCGGCAAAGGGAGTCGTTTCTGGTTTACCGTCACTCTGGAAAAACAGAAAGACTTCAAGGGTGTTCCCCCCTCGCTTTCTCGTCCTGATATAAGCGGTATGAGAATACTGGTAATAGATGATAACAAAACCAACCGAGCCATCTTAGTCAAGATACTGGAGTCCTTTGGTTGCTTACCAGAAGCGGTGGAAAGTGGAACGGAGGCACTCCAGGTATTGAAGAGAGCGGCTCATGAAAATAAAGCTTACCATTTAGTATTGTTGGATATGCAGATGCCGGAGATGGATGGCGAGGTAGCTTTACGCGCCATCAAGAACGATCCTGAAATCAAAGATGTGCTGGTGGTTATCCTCACCTCGATTGGAGAGCGGGGAGATGCCGCCCGGCTTGAAGCTTTGGGCTGTGCTGGATATCTGACCAAACCGGTCAAACAGTCTCAATTATTCGATGCCATCATCACCATCTTGAGCCACAAGAAAGCTGAAGCCAAAGAGAAACCTATTCCTATAGTTACTCGACATACCCTAGCCGAACAAAAGTGGAAGGGAGTTCGCATACTTGTGGCCGAGGACAATCCTATGAACCAGAAATTAGCTGTCACCCTGTTGAAGAAAGCCGGCTATTCAGTGGAATCGGTGGAAGACGGAAAAATGGCAGTTGAGGCTCTGAAACGGGCCGCTTATGACCTCGTCTTCATGGACGTTCAAATGCCCGAGATGGACGGCTTTGAAGCCACCAAAACAATTCGTGAAATGGAAAGTGACAGGAAACATACACCCATCATCGCCATGACCGCGCACGCCATGAAAGGAGATCGCGAGCGGTGTCTCCAAGCGGGCATGGACGATTACATCTCCAAACCAATAGACCCGCAGGAGTTGATCAGCTCGGTGGAAAAGTGGTCCAAACTTTCCGGACCCGGACAAACGAATGCGGAAAACGAAAGGTCCGACAAAGCAGAATGCCGTATCCCGGTTCCGCTGGACATTCCGGAAGCTCTAAACCGGGTCAATGGAGACAAGGAATTGCTCAGAGAGATACTCAGGGAGTTCTCGAATTATCTGCCGCAGCAGTTGAGAAAGCTGGAGGAAGCAGCGGGCAAGGCCGATCCCAAGATGGTGGAGAAAGAGGCCCACAGTCTCAAAGGTGCGGCATCCAATATGGGTGCAAAAACCATGGCCGAGCTTGCGCTCAGGTTGGAGCGTTTGGGACGGGGAGGCAATCTGGTGGGTATCCAACGGATGATCGACGATCTGATGTCTGAATTCAAACGTGTGGAAGCTTACGTGAAGGAATCCCAGAACATGGAGTGCGTGTCGAAATCGTAATGCGAGCAGCCAATCTCAGTAAGGTGAAAAATGAACATACTGATCGCCGAGGATGAGCCATTGTCCCGAAAGATGCTCCAGACGATCCTGATCAGGGACGGACATGGGGTGGTGGCAGTGGAGAATGGTCAAGAAGCCCTTTCGGTGCTGGAAAAGGAAGCGCCCGACATGCTCATCACCGACTGGATGATGCCCGACCTGGACGGCGTGGAGCTTTGTCGACGGCTCAGAGCGCTCAACCTTTCCAGTTACGTCTACATCATCCTTCTGACGGCATTGACCGAAAAAGAGAGAATCTCCGAGGGGTTAGATGCGGGAGCAGATGATTATGTTACCAAGCCATACGATAGAACCGAGCTTCTGGCCCGGGTAAGGGCAGGAGAGCGGGTCATCCGGCTCGAAAAATCGCTCCGCCAAAGAAACATGGAACTCTCGGAAGCCCTGGCTCAGGTCAAGCGATTGAAAGGGCTTCTGCCCATCTGCATGTTCTGCAAGAAGATCAGAAACGACCAGAATTATTGGCAGCAGCTGGAGGACTATCTGGCTCAGCATACCGAGGCGGATTTCAGTCACAGCATCTGCCCGGAATGCATGGCAAAGAACTATCCGGGGGTGGTGAAGAGGAAAAAGGCTCAGGCAGAGCAGGTCGATTCATAAGACACTTCATGCTGATGTGACGATTTCGGGCTATTCAACTCTATCTGTGAGGGACTCGTGGGGTCGGGGTACCTTACCCCGACCCCAAATCCTTGCTGGATTATATTTTTGAAACCGCACCAGCAGGCTGGTACACTCCAGTTTGTTATCTTCCTTCTTTTTCTTTTTCCTTCTTCCATTTTCCTTTGCTTTTATCCGTCATTTCATCACTACATCAACCGATACCCCGCACTTCTTGCATTTTTCGTCTTTGATCCCAACTATCGACGTGTGATATCCTTCCCTCTTTATCAGAAGCTCATTGCACGAAGGGCAATAGGTATGGGACGTGTTGGGTATGTATGCGTTGCCGAGATAGACATATTTGAGCCTTCTTTTAGCGATCAGAAAAGCTCTCTGCAAACTCTCCAAAGGAGTCGGCGGAAGGTCCATCTTGTAAGCCGGGAAATATCGGGAGAAGTGAAGCGGTATTCGGTCGCTTAAGCCCGCCACGAAATCCACAAGTTTCTGAATTTGTTCTTCGGAATCGTTCAGAGTCGGAATGAGCAGATTTGTGATTTCCACATGTACCCTGTGCTGATAGGACAATTCGATGGTCCTCAAAACGTACGGAAGCTTGGCCTTGCAGTTGCTCTTGTAGAACTCCTCGTCCATGGATTTGAGGTCTATGTTCATGGCGTCAATATATGGCAGAAGCCCCTTCAGCGGTCCCTCGTGGACGTATCCATTGGTGACCAGCACGTTAGTCAAACCTTTCTCTCTGGCAATCTTGGCGGTGTCGGAGACGTACTCATACCAGATCAAAGGCTCGGTATAGGTATAGGAAATGCCTGGGGAATTCTCTCTTAGGGCGATCTTGACTAGGTCTTCGGGTGCCACAAACTCGGTGGGGGATTCCTGCTGAGAGATGGTCCAGTTCTGACAGTTCTGGCAGCTCATATTGCATCCGTTCGGACCGGTGGACAGGATCTGAGTGCCGGGACGGAAATGATATAAGGGTTTCTTCTCTATGGGATCGCTGGCCAAGGAGACCAATCTGCCATAGTTGATGGCGTAAAGCACCCCTCCCTCATTTTTCCTTCCCATACATACCCCGATCTTTCCTTCAGCGATGACGCATCCGACGGGACAAAGAAGACATTGGATTTTACTCCCTTCCCTTTTTTCCCAGAAAAGCGCTTCTTTTTTCGTCATAAATGTAGTGTTCTAATCGACTTCAGTCGGGTATTATGTCACACCACTGAAGTGGCTGAGAACTCAAAAGAATTCTCACCGACTTTAGTCGGGTGTTATGTCACGTCACCGAAGTGGCTAAGAACTCAAAAACCTTCTAACCGACTTTAGTCGGGTATTATGTCACACCACTAAAGTGGCTGGGAACTGGACAGCTTTTCTGGCCGACTTCAGTTACCTGAAGTTTGTTTTCTTATAAAATTCCTGAATGAATTCAGTATCGTCCAATACGATAACCGACTGAATCCAGCCTAATGCCTGTTCTTTTCCAAATCTCTTAGTTAAAGAATGGAAGCTTGAGAAAGGATACCCTTCCAACTTCTCCACGGTCTTAACCTCATCGTGTTTTAAAGGATTTCCCACAACATAACCTCTAACCTTAGCGAGTAACATCTCATTATCTATCACGTAAATATGATATTCACCCCAAACAGGTTTTCTGTTTTCGATAATTTTATTCAACTCGTAAGCACTACCACCGTTTATGATTTGCAGAAGTTTTGGGATTATTTCTCCATTTTGAAAATATGAAACGAAATGATAATGATTAGAAAGAATACTATAATCAAAATCATCTAATCGAAACAACGTTTTAGACTTTTCTAGCCTCGTTAGGATTAAAGACTTCTTTTCGGCCGTATTAAAAAATGGAAAGTGCTTGGCGGTTGGAACTGTAATGAAATAATATACATTATTGTAAAATTCTCTGGACATAAGTACTCAGTCCATAACAAAGTTCTAACCGACTTCAGTCGAGTACAGGCAACCCCACTAAAGTGACTGAGAACTTGAAAGAGTTCTGACCGACTTCAGTCGGGTGTTAAGTCACGCCACTGAAGTGGCCGGGACTAACAATGATCATATTCTCATTCTCTCTAAAATCCTCGGAATGTCCAAAAAAGTCTTGGCAATATGTGCCCCTGCTTCTTCCAGTGACTTCAGCTTGGTTTGTGCGGTTCCCATTTCACCTTCTACTATGGCACCGGCATGTCCCATCCTTTTTCCGGGAGGCGCAAATACTCCGCCTATCATGGCGATGACCGGCTTATTCATCTTTTCGATGGCGGGCTTTGCCATCTCCTCATACACTCCACCGATCTCACCCACTAACACTACCGCTTTGGTCTTTTGATCCTTGTTGAAAAGCTCCAATATATCATTGAAGGTGGAGCCTAAGACCGGATCACCTCCCAAGCCCACGCAGGTGGTCTCTCCATAGCCGGTTCGCGAAAGTGTATCGGCGACGTAGTAGGTCAGAGAGCCGGATCGGGAGACGGTTCCCACTCTCCCCGGCTTGAAAGCTATGTCCGGCATGATCCCTAGATTCGCCTCTCCCGGCGTGATGATTCCTGCGGTGTTTCCGCCCAAAACTATCGTGCCGAATTTCTGGGCTTCCTTGCGGACGGTCATCATGTCCTGAATGGGAATGTGTTCCGGTATCACCACCACAAACTTTATTCCGGCATAGATGGCCTCGATCACCGCCTCCATGACGAATCGTGCAGGGAGGAAAACAACAGACGTATCTGCTCCGTGATTTTTCACACATTCTTCAACTGTATCATACACTGGCAAGCCCAACACTTCTTCCCCACCTTTTCCCGGAGACGTTCCCGCCACAATATTAGAGCCATAAGCCAACATTCTTTCCGTATGGAATTTTCCTGCACCACCAGTGATGCCTTGAACAATTACCTTACTATTCTTATCTACCAAAATTGCCATGAAATGCTCCTAAGCTTTTTCTGTAGTCGCTCGATTCATCGAGCTGTTTTTTCGCCTGATGAATCAGGCAACTACGTTCAAACAGACGGTGATGGGGTCACTTCCCGCCACCTATTTCAGACCCCCTTGGCCAGTTCCACCGCTCTTTTGGCGATCTCTTCTATGGGGGTTTCGATGCCGTGGATTTCGATCTTCGCAAATATCTCCGGACTCTCTTTTTTTGCCTGCTGAAAAATCCTCACCCCTTCCTCCCACATGTTTCCGGTCATCCTCAGAACCATAGGCTTGGAAAGCCCATGCTCTCTAAGAAACATCACCACCCCTTTGGCAAAATCGTCGCAGCGGGAGATTCCCCCGAATCTTGCACCGAAGATGGCTTTCGCCTTCGGATTCTCATCCAAAAGGATGAGCATTCGAGACAACCTTTCCGGAGTGGGACCACCGCCGGAATCCATGAAGTTAGCCGGCTTTCCGCCGAAATAGTGAATGAAATCGTTACCCATGATGCCGAAACCGGCGCCACCGGGGAACATGCCGATGTCCCCGTCCAAATCCAGATATGGAATTTCCCATTCGCGGGCCAGCTTCTCCCTTTCGGTCATCTCCCCTTCCTCATGCCTTTTCTCAATCCCCATTTCCGCTAACTCCGGATGGCGGAAGAGCGCATCGTCATCTATACTCATGCGAGCATCACCCACGACGTATTTCCCTTCCTTGGTCAGAAACAAGGGGTTAATCTCCACTAACTTGGCGTCATACTTCTTGAAGAGATTAAACAGGGAGACTGCGATGTTGCTCGCCACCTTCAGATTCTCTCCCTTTGCACCCAACCACCGAGCCAGAGCCATGCCCCAGAATGGATAGAATTTCTGATCCACATCCAGGCTGATCCTTTTTATCTTCTGCGGCTCTTTTCGGGCGATCTCTTCAATTTCCACGCCGCCTTCAGGGCACGCCAAGATCACTATTTTGTAGTTGACCCGATCCAGCGTGATCCCCAGGTAGAATTCCTTCTCGACCTCCACCTTTTCATAGACCAAGATCTTCTGGACCGGAAAGCCCTTTATGGTCGTGCCCAGAAGCTCGTTCGCTTTTTGTTCCGCCTCTGGGGGAGTCTCAGCAAACTTCACTCCACCCGCCTTACCTCTGCCTCCGGAAAGAATCTGAGCTTTCAGCACTACCGGCTTTCCCGTTTTCTCGGCAAAGGCTCTGGCCGCTTGAGAGGTTTCGACTACCTGACCCATGGTCACGGGGATGCCGGACTGGGCGAAGAGTCTCTTGGCTTCATACTCGTAGAGTCTCAAAAGAACTCCTTTGGAAGAAGAAGTCCGTGGCTTACGTTCGATTCGGCAAAAGGCTGTTGAGTCTGCTCACTCCGCCTCCACCCTGTCGGTCTTCTTGTGTCTCTTCTTGCTCTGGACCTTTTCCACTGCCTTGTCGAATATCTCCAGAGCTTGGTCGACCGTCTCCTTCTCGATGACTAAAGGCGGAATGAATCGAACGGCGTTTTTCCCGCAGGTTAGTATCATCAGCCCATTTCGGAAACACTCCTCCGCCACCTCATGGGATATCTCCGGCGCCCTTTCCTTGGTTTTCCTATCCTTCACAAATTCAATTCCGATCATGAGCCCTTTTCCCCTCACGTCGCCGATGGTCTCATGCTGTCCCATCATCTTCTTCAAATGCTTCATGATGTAATCACCCATCTTGGCGGCGTTCTCCACCAGTCCATTTTCCAGAAGATCGATGGTAGCCAAAGCGGCAACACAGGCGATAATGTTCCCGCCAAAGGTGGTGGAATGAGAACCCGGTTCCCAGGTCATAAGCTCTTGTGAAGCTATGCAGGCGCCTAATGGCATACCGGAAGCCAGGGCCTTGGCCACCGTCACGATGTCTGCAGTCACGTTCCAGTGCTCCATGGCAAACATCTTTCCGGTCTTTCCCATTCCCGATTGCACCTCGTCCATGACCAAGAGAATGCCGTATTTTTCTGCCAAAGCTTTCAGCCGAGGGAAATACTCCGGAGGCGGGACGATGTATCCGCCCTCTCCTTGAATCGGCTCCACGAAAATTGCCGCCACCTCGTCGGCCGGCGCCACTTTTTGGAGAATCTCCTCGTCGATGTAAGTTACGCAGGCGATGTCACACTTAGGATAGGTCAGGTTAAACGGACAGCGGTAGCAGTGAGCATAGGGAACGTGAGTAACCTCCGGCACCAGCGGGGCAAAGTATCTTCTCTGATTCAGCTTGCTACATGTCAGAGAAAGAGATCCCATGGTTCTCCCGTGGAATGCACCCATAAAGGCGATCATCCGGGGTTTTCTCTTATTGTAGCGTGCCAGTTTGAAGGCCGCCTCTACCGCCTCTGTTCCGGAGTTGGCGAAGAAAGTCCTTTTCCCATTCGTCCCCGGAGCAAGCTTCGATAGTCTCTCTGCCAGCTTTCCCACCGGCTCATGGTAGAAGTCGGCGGAGGCGATATGCACCGATTTGTCGGCCTGCTTTTTGATGGCCTCCACCACCTTGGGATGGCAGTTTCCGGTGGAGCAAACTCCGATTCCGGAATGAAAGTCGATGAAACAATTCCCGTCCACGTCCCAAATGTAGGCCCCTTTGGCGTGGTCGATCACTACCGGAAAGACTCTGGTGTAAGATTGCGAAACGTATTTTTCGTCTAAGGCAATGAGCTTCTCACTCTTTGGACCCGGCAATGGGGTTCCGATTTTCGGGCATATTCTTACGTCCATCATTTCTCCCTTCTCTTTTGTGAAATTGTTAGACGCTGTGGAAAGACAAGAACGAAGAAGGGAAAAACTTAGGTCAGTGACTTGACATAAATCTTCTGCAACATTCTTCGCATCAGCTTAGGCATCTACATCTCTCCTGACTCGAAACACCAAACCAAATTTACATTAAAACGGGGTTTAGTCAATCAGAATTTGTGAAAAAAGCAACGAGCGGGAGGGCGGTCGACGGATGGAGCGGATGTAACGCATTCAACCACGTATCTGCCTCATCCGTTTGATCCGTTCAATCCGTTGACCAGTGTAGGAATGCCTTCACTTTACCTTCGCCACTTTGACAATCGTGGAATTATCGTCAACCTCTGTTTTAAGAAGGTAGATTCCACTCCCCACCTCATTACCGTTTTCATTCCTTCCGTCCCAGGTGTGCTCATACGTTTTGCCATCGCCTGCCGTCGATCCGAAATCGGATTCCTTCGGGAATCGGTCTATCAGCTCTCCTGCCACCGTGAAAACGCTGATCTTGATCTTGCTTGCCGGACTCGGCTTTTCCACAATCACGGTCAGGCTATCGGTAAAAGGATTAGGGAAAACCCTAACTTGGGTGGTTGGATAGAGAAAGAGAGACACAGGCACCTTCTGGGGAGAGTTGACGGCATCGGTTGATGAGATTACTATTGAATCCTGGTTGATTCCCGCTTTTAGGCCTGAAGGATGAACTGAGACCAAGAGCAAGTCAGGGGTGAACCCAGAATTGGGAAGAAGTGTTATCCACTGTGCAGTGGTGGAAACATTCCATTTCAAACGACCACCTTGCCAGTCGGCCAAGCTCAAAGTCTTCTGTTGAGATTGGGTGTCCCCCAAAGAAGCTTCGAAACTCAGCTCTGCTGGTGAAACCGCCAGGTACTTGAATCCACTGGCTTTGGCGGCATTCACGATGCCGTATCCCATCAAAGTATCTGGACTGTCTGCCTGGCTGGAGGTGCTGTGGAGAGCATTGATTACGTCATGCGGCTTCCACTCTGGATGAATTTCCAGAAGGAGAGCACAGGCGCCCGCCACTAAAGGAGTGGACAGAGAAGTACCGCTTACATTGGTGTATCCTCCATAAGGGGAGGCACAATAGGTGAGGACTCCGCAGGCGACCACATCCGGCTTGATTCTTCGGTCGAATGTGGGACCAACCGAGCTGAAGTCGGCAAGGTCTCCCTGCAGGTCCACTGCACCTACTGCAATTACGCTGTCGCCGTCCGCAGGAGCAATGATGTAATTCCAGCACGGTGAAATCAGACAACTCCTCTCATTTCCTGCCGCGTTTACCACTACTATTCCTTTGGATATCGCCAAATCCGCGGCGATGGTGCATTTGGCGGTTTTGCCGTTCATGTCTGGGTAGGTATACCACAGGTTGTAACCCAATGAGCTTGACAGCACGTCTGCTCCCACGGAATCCGCCCACTCCGCACCTGCCACCCAATAATCTTCCTCTATCTGAATCTCCTGCGTGGCAATCTCGGTTTTGGCTAAGGCGAAGTCCGCTCCATAGGCGGGACCTATTAGGGTGTCATTCGCGAAACCTCCCACTGTAGAAAAAGTGTAGGTGCCATGTTCCCTCTGCTTGTCAGCTCCATCTTCAACATTGTCATCGTTGTTAATGAAATCATGCATGGCTATCAACCTGCCTGAATTCAATATGGAATCAAAAGCGGGATGGTGCAGCCAATAACCGGTGTCCAACATGGTTATCAAAACCCCCTTGCCGCTGTAACCCAGATTATGCAGCTCTGGCACATGAATCTGAGCTAACTGAGCGTATGATGCTCCATATCCGAGAGCCTCTCCAACCTGAGCTTTGCCCATCTTTTTCAGCTGCTTCTCTTCCACTGCAGGCTCTCTTCGGCTAAAGGTGCCCACTTTCTCCAGTGTGCCGACGAAACTCAGTTCTGCTATTTTCTCAATCTGACGCTTGTTTCCTAAAACAGACGCTGCGTTCAGCCACTTTGAGACTACCCGGATTTTCACGCCAGTTTTTCCGAGTTCGTCCAGATATTCGGTTTTCACCGGAATATCGGTGAAATCCAACTCCGGGCTTTGCCCTCTTTTTATTCTTCTTCTGAGAGATCTTTCAGACAGTTGATTGGCAGTAAGATGCAGCGCGGTCTGATATTCGGCAGAGGATTTGATCCCTTTGTCTTTGAAGAACACCCACACCGCCACCGTTGAATCGGGCGGCAAAGTATCGAGAAACATCTGGGTTCTTAGACCTATCTTCTGCATGCCGGCGGGATACGTGGGAATCCTATTCCCCTCACTCCTTTCTTCAGAAAGCGCCAATCCTGCCCAAAGAAAAGCACAGCAGAAGTATAGGGAGAATGGTAACGTGAACTTCAGCAGTAGTCTTGGAGTGTCAGGCCTTGGCCTGACCTTAAGTTTCCACTTCTCAGTTGAGTGCATGCATTCCCTCGCTTGGGAGATCAAAAGCCAAACAACAAACTGGAATTTAGGAGAAGAGAATCATCTGTCAACTGTTTTCTCGCGGGCTTAAGGCGCATATCGCTTACATGCCGCCGCAGTGGAAGCACCAACTTTTGGCCCCGCCAAAAGAAAACCCCCGCCTTAAGCAGGGGTTCTCTCTCGACAAAGACTACATCCTTACTTTACTTTTTCTCAGTTGCGGGGGCTTTCTTGGGTGCGTGATGTTCTATCAGCTTATACTCATCGGCGAACTTAAACGGCTTGTAAGTTGGGCTTTCTTTGTTGTGACACTTGACGCAAAGTGCTTCGGTCGGCTCAACCAGACCGTTGTCCATGGCCAGCTTTTTGTTCTGCATCATTTTCATGGGCCAGTAATGTTCACCCGGTCCATGGCAAGCTTCGCACGTCACTCCCTCTTCTATGGCATATTTGTCCCCGTTCGGTTCCTTATACCCGGTCACGTGGCATTTAAGGCACTTTTCGCTTTTTGTGGCATCGTCAATGCCTGCCTTCTTGGCTACGGCTTTTGACTGGTCATTTGCCAGAGTCTGGTAGGCTTTGGAATGACCGGTAGCCGCCCACGTGTCGTAGATTTTTCCCTTGGCCTCACTATTGTGGCACATCTTGCACTTGGAGGTGCCGATATACTTGTGGACTACTTTGACTACCGCTTTTGTCGTGTCCTTCGTGGCGGCAGCCTCAGCTTTCGTCGTGTCCTTCTTGACGGCAGCCTCCACTTTCGTCGTATCCTTCTTTGCGGTAGTGTCCGGTTGCGTCACCTCTTTCTTAACGGAATCAGCCACGCCTGTGGTTTTCTCTCCTTGAGAAAAAGCCAGGCTAAATACCAGGAAAGCCGCCACGCAGACCAAAGTCAGGATTAAGATCGTCTTCTTCATTCTCTCTTCTCACCTCCTTTGTCCTTCTTGCCCATTCATTACCCAAGAATCTAATCTCGGCATCACTTGGTGTCAAGAGGAAATTTCACTACCAGCGTCATTTTTCGTGTCCGGCTTCTATGCCCGGGAGTGTAACTCTGTTTCCTCCCTCCATCCAGTAATTATACGCAGCCACCCATTTCCAAAATGAAGGGGACTTGCCACGTGCGAGAATTCCGCCTTCAGATTCCGCTCTTATCGGGCCTTTGACCAGCTTGGGCGAGGTTTAGGCTCCCCTTCACCTATTTACGCTGAGTCAGATTTCAGCTCCATCAGTCGCCCGATGGCACCTTCATAAGCTTCCGTCAGTTTTCCCACGGAGAGATCAATCAGACCTTCAATTGTCAGATTTCGCCCGTACACTCTTCCGATTACCAAAAAAGGAGCTTGATGATCTTTGGCGATCTCCTCCATCCGTGGCAGGTCGTCCGGTTTCAGGGTGATGATTATTCTGGACTGTGACTCTCCAAACAGCAGAGCATCCGGTCTCATCTTTTGATCCAGCTTCACCCTTGCGCCCCACGAAGCAGGAGAGGAGATACTACACTCCGCCAAAGCCACGGCTATTCCGCCCTCCGAACAATCATGCGCAGATTTGACAATTCCAGACCGGATCATCTCCAGGCAGGCATCCTGGACTCCTTTTTCTGCGTTTAAGTTCAGCGCAGGTGCGTCTCCTCTCACCAAGTTGTGGATCACCCTCAGATATTCGCTGGCCCCCAGTTCCTCCGTGTTCTCTCCCAGAAGAACTATCAGGTCATTTTCTTCTTTGAACCCCATCGTAGTAATGTGTTTTAGATCTCCGATCAATCCGACCATCCCCACCACCGGCGTGGGATAGACGGTTCTTTCAGAATCTTCGTTGTAGAAGCTCACGTTTCCGCCGGTCACCGGTGTTTTGAGCGTTCGACAAGCTTCGCTCATCCCGGCCACGCACTCGGCAAAGGTCCAATATACCTCGGGATCGTACGGGTTGCCGAAATTCAGGCAATTGGTTATGGCCAACGGCTTGGCTCCGGTGCAGACTACGTTGCGGGCTGCCTCCGCCACCGCGATTCTTCCCCCGACGCGGGGATTCAGATAGCAGTATCGGCCGTTGCAGTCGGTGCTGGTGGCTATCGCCTTGTTCGTCTTCCTCAAACGCAGCACTGCGGCGTCCGATCCCGGTCCTTCCACCGTGGCGGTCCTCACCATGGTGTCGTACTGTTCATAGACCCATCTTTTGCTGGCGATGTCGGGCGAGGCCAAAAGCTGCAGAAGAACCTGACTGAAATCCTTCGGCATCCTCAGTTGAGCTAAGTCCAGGCGATTGGTTTCATCCAAGTAGGCTGGTCTCTTTCTTTCTCTGATATATACCGGCGCTCCCCCACCCAGCGCCAAAGTGGCTGCAGGAATTTCGGCCACCACTTCACCCCGATTCTTTACTCTCAGCATCTTATCATCGGTCACCCTGCCGATGATCACGGAATTTAACCCCCACTTGCTGAAAATCTCCTGTACCCTCTTTTCATATCCTTTCTTCGCTATCACCAACATCCTCTCTTGGGATTCAGAGAGCATTATCTCGTACGGAATCATTTCCTCTTCTCTCACCGGCACCAGTGAAATCTCAATTTCCATGCCGCTTTTCCCTCTGGCAGCGGTTTCTGAGGTAGCACAGGAAAGACCTGCTCCTCCCAGATCCTGTATGCCCACGATCAGATCCTCCCTGATGATCTCTAAGGTGGCCTCCAAGAGAAGTTTTTCCATAAAGGGATCCCCGATCTGAACCGACGGTCTCCTCTCCTCCGATTTCTCGGAGATCACTTCTGAAGCAAAGGTGACGCCGTGCATTCCGTCCCTGCCGGTGGAAGCCCCCACCAACAGAACCGGATTGTCTTTCCCTTCTGCCTTGGCTCTGGCTATCTGATCGGTTTTCACCACACCTATGGACATGGCATTGACCAGCGGATTGCCGGTGTATGACTCGTCGAAGTACACCTCTCCTGCCACGGTGGGAACGCCAAAGCAATTCCCGTAATCCCCGATTCCCCTTACCACACCATCAAACAGATAGCGGACTCTGGGCACCGATAGCTCACCGAAGCGAAGTGAGTCCAGGCAGGCAATCGGGCGTGCTCCCATGGTGAAGATGTCCCGCAGAATTCCTCCCACACCCGTCGCCGCCCCCTGATATGGTTCCACCGCGCTGGGATGATTGTGGCTCTCTATCTTGAAAATGATGGCCAGCCCATCCCCAATATCGACTGCACCCGCATTTTCCTCCCCCGCTTTGGCCAGAAGGCTTTCTCCTTCCCTGGGAAAAGTCTTTAGGACCGCAATGGAGTTTTTGTAGCTACAGTGCTCGGACCACATCACCGAAAAAATGCCCAATTCGGTATAGGTCGGATTTCGCCCCAGAATCTTGACGATCATCTCATATTCGTCGGATGACAATCCATGCTCTTGCGCAAGCTTCAGGGTAACCACCGGTTCTGAAGCGGATTTGGTTTTTGAGCTCATTTCAAAGTGCCCTCAAAGAAGCTGTGCGTTTGTCTCTCAATTTTTGGTGAATATAGGGATCGAGTCTATCAAAGTCAACCAAGATTTCACACAAAGGAATCACACAGTAATGATGGCGGCAGGGAATGCCGTAGGAATTCAGATGATCTGCGCCACGACACACGAGGAGAACCAGGGGAGATCAGAAGGTTTCAGCCTCATGAATGAACCTGAACCGGCTTTCGTCCGTTGAGGCTTAACTAATTGCATTTCAGGCAGTTCTACGTATTGGAGCCTTACTGTGAAATTCGCCAAAAAGCTGCATTTTTTCCTTGACAAGTGCACATTAGTGCAGTATCTTTCGCTTTGTAATGTTCATTACTCTATGGTTCGCTCTTTGACACAGAAGCATTCAACTACGAACCACTAACTACGAACTATAAACCGCTCCAAAATTGGGAGGCTGAAATGAAAGTCGAAAAGATGGTAAGATATGGAATTCCGGATTCGGTCATCGAAAGCTGGAAGAGAACCCAAGGGGAGGATCTTTTGCCTCTACAGGCTGCCGCCGTGACAAAACACAATCTTCTGAACGGCCAGAGTTTGATCATCTGCGCTCCAACCTCTTCCGGCAAAACCTTCTGCGGGGAGCTGGCTGCCGTAGCCAATCTGTTCAAGAGGAAGAAAGTCATTTTCCTGGTGCCTTTGAAAGCGATTGCCGAGGAGAAGTACTCCGACTTCCGCGAGAAATATGCGCCCCTGGGGATCAAAGTGGTAATCTCCACCAGCGATCGACAGGAAGACGATCGGGATATCGACAAGGGGAATTTCGATCTGGCGATCATGATTTACGAGAAATTCAACCAGCTCCTCATCAGAAACTTGGACCTTCTCAGCGTGATCCATCTCATCGTGGTAGACGAGCTTCAGATGATCGCCGATCCGTCGCGCGGCCCGGTGTTGGAGCTGGCTTTGCTCAAAATCAAGAACTCAAAGTACTCTCCTCAGATTTTGGGCTTGTCTGCTGTGCTGAAGGATGTGGATCAGTTGTCGGGCTGGTTGGGTTGCCAGCTTCTCTTCGAGAAATCCAGACCAATCGAGCTGCTTCAGGGAGTGCTTTTAAACGGCGAATTCCATTACCGGAAGTATGATTCCGGCGAAGAAGGAACCGAGCAACTGATGCCACTGGACTCGGAGGAGTCACACCGGATTCTCTTTGCCAACATGGGAAAATTGCTTCAAGATGGAGAGCAGATTTTGGTGTTTCTGAATAGCAAAAGAATTTCTGAAGATTGTGCACTTTTGTTCTCCGAAGAAGCGAAGCTTCATCCGTGCTTGAGCGCGATTGATGCCTTGTCCCAGCTCGAAAATACGACGCTCAAAGAGAAGCTTATCTCGTGTCTCAATAAGGGTATTGCTTTCCATAATGCAGATTTGACTTTTGACGAAAGAAAAGTGGTGGAGCATTTCTATCTTAAAGGAGAAATCAGGGCTATTTTCTCCACCACCACCCTGGCTCTGGGAATAAACCTGCCTGCCAGAACCGTTTTCATAGAGACGCAAAAGTACGAGGCCGGAGAGTATTCGGGGAAGGCGGTGATGCTGCCCATAAGCTGGAGCGAATACGAAAACATGTCGGGAAGGGCCGGCAGGTTTGGTCTGCAGGAGGATTTCGGCAGATCCATTATGATCGCCCAGAACAAGTTTCAGTTTGACGCTCTGTGGGAAGGATACATCGAAGGAGAGGAGGAAGAGATAACTTCGCAGCTTTCGGAAAAAGCAGTAGGTGACGTGATCTTGGACTTGGTCGTCTCCGGCGAAGCGAAAAACCTGACCGAACTAAAGCAGATCATAGAATCGAGCCTGGGTGGGAAACCGATAGCCGAAGACGCGGAAGTGCTCGCCGGAGCATTAGAAGAGCTTATCGCGGAAGAATTGTTGGCAAAAAGCGAAGAGGCTCTCCTTCCGTCGAAATTGGGTACTCTGTGCGCACTCAAGGGCATCTCCATTCATACCGGCATAAGGTTGAAAAGGAGACTTAAGAGGTCTTGCGATTTCGATGTTTTCACTTGGCTTTTCTCTTGCTTAAACACAAAAGACTCAGACGATATCTATGTAAATGTGAGCTTCTCCGAACAGCAGAACCGGGTCTATGAGCATGCCTTGAATGAAAGGTATGGAAATGTCCAGCCGTTGGCCGATGAAATCAAGAGCCTTTTGGACAGCCGGACCGGCTTTTCTGCGGCTGACACTAAGAGAGTGAAGCTGGCGTTTATTTTATCCGAGTGGATAACGCCTGAGTCGACCTTCGATCTGGAGAGTAAGTATTCCTGTCGTTCCGGACAGATCGAACAGATCGGCAAGAGAGTCAGCTGGCTTTTGGACGCCGCCGGTGGCATTGCCAGGGTGCTGAATTCAGATAAGAGATTGGTTCACTTTCTCAAGCGGCTCTCTCTAAAGGTGAATTTTGGAGTGGACGATGCCGGGGTAAAATTGGCTCGTTTGAGGGTTCCCGGATTGGGAAGGGATTACGTCTGGGCGCTCACCAGAAAAGGTTTTTGCAGTCTGCGACAAATCCGGGACGCAAAAGCCGAAGAGCTGGAAAGAGTGATTCCCGGCAAAGTGGCGCAGAGATTGAAGGAGAGAATAGAAGAGAACCTAAAAACCCGAAAGAACGCCGCCCTGAGGACTGCAAACACTGATTCTTGCCAGTCCGGGGAGAAGGCCACACACAGAGTTTCCAGCCCAACCGGACAAGAGCTAAGTTTGGTGTTGGATGGAACACCGGTGAAGGACAAGTTCTTGATACTGGTGAATGGACGAAGAGTAACTCTGCCGGCGAAAAGCTTCAAATACTTAATGAAGCTGGTCTGGGCGGTCTTCACGACCGAAGACGGCTGGATTCACAAAAATGATTTCGAGCCGGGCGATAACCAGACCAGATATCTGCACCGATTGAAAAAGCAAACTGAACCACATTTGAATCCAAGTCAGTCTCTTTTAGAAAACAATCGCCTGGGTTGCTATCGACTTAATGTCTCAAAGGACAAAATCAGAATTAATGCACCTGCTCTTCTGAAGAATCCGGACGTTGAAATAAAGAAGATGGCGGAGGAGTTGGTAAACCCGTCCTGAGTCTGGCGGGCAATCTGGATCGACGTATACGAAAAACATGAGGTACCAAGTCCGTGAGTCACGAGCCCCGTGCTCCTGGGGTGACTGACGCAAAGTAACAAAGAAGCTTTCCTCCTCCCCTTTGGGGTGGTAGCGTCATGACTATGTTTTGGAGTGGTCGCCACACCCATTAGGAACTGTTGAAAAAACCCGCTCTACCTGCAACAGATGAGCACATTTGCAAGACAGGCTAATGCTTTTTCCAAAAATTCGGAGAATTTGAAGTTTGCTCTTGCATTACGCTTGTTTAATTATAGCTTTATACTTGCACACTGTACTTTGTGAGTAAAGCCGGTTATGGAGGCGGGGGCAAATTGATGAACAAGGGGAACTTACTAAATGAGTAGGGTAGATGTCAAGGAAGAGGTTTTACTCTGGGCGGTAGACCGCAGCGGAAAAACGCTAAACGATCTACAGGGCAAGTTTCCAAAAATCAAGGAGTGGGCTACTGGTGAAAGCCAGCCAACGCTGAAGCAATTGGAATCCTTGGCAAAAACTACCATGACGCCATTTGGATTCTTTTTCCTTGAGAAACCGCCTGAGGAGCGCCTCACGATTCCTTTCTTCAGGACGCTTGGCTATGGATCATTGAATAAACCAAGTCCTGACCTGATTGAAACCATTCAGATGATGCAACAGCGTCAGACGTGGATGAGAGAGTTCCTTATTGACCAAGGGACGGACCGACTTCAGTTCGTGCGATCCGTGCAGATTGGGGAACAACCCAGTTCTGTTGCCCAGCGCATGCGGCGTGTACTCGGTTTTGATGAGAGATCAGCTGCTCAGCAGCCAACATGGACGAAGGCTCTGATGAATCTTCGCGAAGCAATGGAAGCAGTAGGAATCATGGTTGTTGTCAATGGTGTCGTAGGGAATAATACACATCGTAATCTCGATGTAAGCGAATTCCGCGGTTTTGTTCTCGTAGACGAGTACGCCCCATTAATGTTTGTTAATGGCGCTGATGGTAAAGCAGCACAGATGTTCACACTTGCACACGAGTTAGCTCACATATTCTTCGGTAGTAGCGCAGCCTTTGACCTGCGTAAGCTACAGCCCGCGAACGATCCCACAGAGAAAGCCTGTAACAACATTGCTGCCGAATTTCTTGTTCCCGAACTGCAATTACGCAACATATGGCCTTCTGTTCGTGAGTCTTCGGACCACTTTCAAGCTTTGGCACGCTACTTCAAGGTTAGTGAACTTGTCGCAGCACGCAGAGCTCTGGATTTGCACCTTATCGGAAAGAATGATTTCCTGGAATTCTATCAAGCTTATTTAGATAAGGTACATGGGGTAGCAAAAAGAGGAGAGGGCGGCGACTTCTACGCAACGCAAAATCTTCGCATAGGAAAGCTGTTTGCGAGCGCGGTAGTTCGCGCGGTAAGAGAAGGCAAACTATTATACCATGATGCCTACCATCTGACAGGTCTTTATGGGCGGGCATTTGAGGGTTACTCAGAATCCTTGGGCTTCGGGGCATCGCGATGATTGATGAGCTTTCATATATCCTAGATGCTAATGTATTTATCGAGGCAGCGCGTCGTTATTACGCATTCGATTTAGCCCCCAAATTCTGGAAAAGCTTGGTGAATTACGCGGATGAGAGGCAGATTCGGAGTATTGATCGAGTCAAGAAGGAATTGGAGAGAGGAAATGACGATCTTGCTAGATGGGTGAAGCAGGAATTTGATGCTGCCTTTGCGTCGACTGATGAGGAAGAAATCATACAATCTTACAGAGAGATCATGGCTTGGGTATACAATCAGAACCAGTTCTCAGACGCAGCGAAGTCTGAATTCGCAAAGGGTGCAGATGGCTGGTTGATCGCCTACGCCAGGGTCAAAGGATGCTTGGTCGTTACGCATGAAGAGTTGGCGCCAGATGTGAAAAGAAAGGTCCCGATTCCTAATGTTTGTCAGGCATTTGGTGTTAATTGTACAGATACGTTTAAAATGTTGCGATCACTTGGGGTTCGTTTTGATTAGTCCACTGCTTTCTTCGAACACATGGACGTGTGGTCTAGTAAGTGAGGAGTCCGTGATCCTGACTTTGTTGAACGTTGCGTCACGGGTATATTCTTCCCCGTATGGGGAATCCTGGTGACTGACGCATTGGAATCAAGATGTGTCAGGAATAAGACCCGACACAGCATAAAAACCCAAACGATGCATTATCCTCAAGCGTGTCACGCGGGTCGAAAAACAATGTTTCGCATCTTATGCGGATCAATCTAAACAATGCTGGGCAAGAGGAGACTCCATGAAACTGCTCTCCATCCGACCAAGGTCGGCCCGGCTTGGCGGTCGAGGCAAGCAGGAAAAGCACGGTGGAGGTGAATGCCAACCATGACGGTGCCGAACGACAATTCGCCGCCTTTCGAAGAGACCGATGCTGATCGTCGGCGGGGGATCCTGGCCGACAATGCGCTATCTCTGGATCTGGTGTCCGCTCTTGCCGGAGATCGACCGCTTACCGAAGCCGAGAAGAATCGTCTCGGCGATCTCAAGAAGAGCCGCGGTCTCAGATTCTTCTCGGATCTTCTCTACTCGATTACCTACCAGTATTTCCCCCCGGAATTTGCCGAAGACCTGTGGGCTGAAGTTCTGCGACACAAATACGGGCTATCGACGGCCTTGGGGAGGAACGTCAGGATTGTTGTTGCCGCGCTGGATTACCTTTCGAACATAACAGCCAACATGGGCTCCGCCACGCTGGTTAGCGAAACGCATATTGAAGAAATAGTCGGGCTGTCCTTGCACGATGGTATGACGGGCCTCTTCAACCATACCTACTTTTATCAACAGATCGACTTTGAAGTGAGGCGCTATGTGCGATATGGCGCGCTCGTCTCCCTGGTGTTGATCGACATCGATGACTTTAAGGAGGTCAATGACACATACAGTCACCGGGAAGGCGACAGGATCCTGGCCGCGATGGGAAGAACCCTTATGCGCGTGGCAAGAGATTCGGACATTTGCTGTCGCTACGGCGGAGACGAGTTTGCGGTAATCCTGCCTTTGACCGATGTCCATGAAGCCGGCGAATTTGCCAACAGACTGAAAGTGGAACTGGTGAAACGCCTGCCTGGCGGCCGGACAGTGACCGTTAGCATGGGCGTGGCCTCGTGCGGGAAGAAGACCGGGAGGTATCGAGATCTCGTGGAGAAGGCGGATGCTGCGCTATATCAAGCCAAGAGAAGCGGAAAGAATGGGGTAGTGGTGGTCGCGGATGGGGAAGTGTGACCGGATGTTAACGGGACAGGGCTGCCCAACCACTGAATGCCGGGTGCCCAACCGCTTGCGGTGGGTTTAGATTCATTTTGCGAACAGTAGGCAGGTCAGGGACCCTGGCTTCTGACACTGTTAAAGGTTGCGTCACGGGTTTACTCTTCCCCGTATGGGGAATCCTGGTGACTGACGCATTGAAATCAAGATGTGTCAGGAATAAGACCCGACACAGCATAAAAACCTAAACGATGCATTGTCCTTAGGCGTGTTACGCGGATCGAAAAACAATGTTCCGCATCTTATGCGGATCGATCTAAACAATGTTGGGCGGTTTGAAATCGTTAGAGCTAACATTACAAATATAAGGAGAGACAAATGGCAAAATGTCCGTATTGCAAACAACCGATCACTTTGGAAAAAACCAAAAGAGAATCTGCTGAATTCACCGAGGAAGTACACAAAGAGGTATCCGGCGCAGTAAAAAAAGAAATCATGTACTCGTGTCCACATTGTGAATCCATCCTGGGATTCGGCTTTTTCATGGGCGGTCTCCTTACCGGTAGACCTTAAGTCGTTTCGACGGGTGGCCCCCAGCCGGGTGCCCCACCGCTTGCAGTGGGTTTAGATTCATCTCGCAAACAGTAGGCAGGTCGGGTGCCCTGAGCACCTGACCGCCATTCCGCTGCGCTTCATATCGGTAGGTGAGTTTGATCGTTAGTCGCTTTCTGCAGTGTTGATGTCCATGCTAGAAAATGATAGTGATTCAAATCTACAAAGAGATAACGAACTATGAGCATAAAAGATCCAAATGGGTCGTTTGTTGATGGAAGAGGCGTATTTATCACCGGGTGCTCTTCGGGTATAGGGCGAGAAACCGCTGTTAAATTGGCAAAGCATGGTTTTACTGTGTTTGCCACAGTCCGAAAAGTAGCCGACGCCGAGAATCTGCGCAATTTGAACATCCCCAATCTGGTACCCGTTTGCCCTGTTGATCTCACTAACCTTGACCATATTACTAACGCGGCAAAGATGGTCGCCGATGAATTAAGCCGCAGGGGCAAGAAAGGTCTGTATGCGCTCATCAACAATGCGGGTGGTGGTTCGCCCGCGCCTGTCGAATTGATGGAATTAGATCAATTCCATAGGGAGCTGCAAACACGCATTTTGGGATCAGTAGCAATGGTTCAGGCATTTCTGCCGTTGATTCGTCAGGCCAGCGGAAGAATCGTATGGATCATGACCCCGGCGCTGATTCCTACTCCTTATGTAACAAGCATTCACGCTTGCGATTTTGCTCTCAATTGTGTTGCTCGGACACTTGACATCGAGCTTAAACCTTGGAGTATTCCGAACATCATGATACGATGCGGCGGCATAAAGACTCCAGCGGGATTAAGAACCACGACGGACGTAGAAGCCATTCTCAAAAAAGAGTCGGACAAGCGGGTTGCGCTCTATGAAAAAGCTCTTCTTAAATGGGCAAAAGATATGGCAGAATTTGACGAAAAACGGACGGAACCCGAAAAGGTAGCGGAGAGAGTTCTCAAAGCCCTCTTGACTACACGACCTAAACGGCGATACTCGATTGGCTATATGGCGAAAGCTGCCAGTTTCCTTGAAGTTATGCCTCAATCGGTTGCAGATTGGATTTTAAAAATGCGATTCTAAATTTAGAAATGTGTTCATCAAGCGCCTAACACGCGTATCCAGCCGACAGGCTTCGCCGCCCGGTGCGCCACCGCTTGCGGTGGGTTTAGATTCATTTTGAGAACAGCAGGTAGATCACTGGCCCTGGCTCCTGACATTTAAGCCTTCCCTCTCCCCTTGGTATGTACTGTACGGTTCATACCTTGTGGGAGAGGGACAAAGGGAGAGGGGGTCTCAAAGATAAGTCAAGACTCTCCTCTAGGCAGCATAATCGAACAAATAATTCAAATTAGAAGTTGACAATGTCGCACAAATGTTTATAGTTTGTCATACAAACAGAATCGATTTCGCGAGAAATCGGGTTGCGATCAATATATCAAGGGGTGTCACTGGTCACATGGATCCAAAGTCGGATTGGCGGGTAAATACAACGATGTGCGAACCACTATGATCTACACTCACGTTTTGAATCGTGGAGGCCGGGGCATGAAAAGCCCCGTGCGGTGTCATGAACAGTACACCCCGGTCGACAGCCTTTGAGGGAGGAGCGGCTGTATATTATACGGAAACCATATAAGACGCAAAACAAATCCCAAGATTAGCCCAAACCGTTGATTGCAGGATACTTATGCAGCTTTCCACAAAGCGTTTTATCTAAAAACAAGACCCAAAAGCGGGTTTATCTGGAAACCATATAAACAGTAGTTCGGCGTTGTCTATCCATCACAGCAGCAAGTGAGTCAAACCGTTCGGCAAAGAAAGGAAAAATTTAATGAGCGTAGGAACATGGTCAGCATTTCACACTCCGTATAATGAGGCTGAAGTACTTAAGTACGCGCCAACAAGTGCAGGTGTTTATTCGCTCTGGGTTAACTACAAGAGCGGCAAATGGGGATGTTTCTATGTCGGTAAAGCCGACAACCTTGAGAGTCGTCTGGTCAACCACCTGAAGCCTGAAGAACCCAACAAGTGCATTAAGGAGAACGTCAAATATAAATGTGGCTTCATGTGGATCGAAATAACGACCGAAGAAGAGCGATCTGGTGCTGAGAAATACCTTTACGAGTCCCTGAAGCCAGAGTGCAACCAAAATGACCCAGGCGGCAAGCCGCTGAAGATTCCGCTACCCCCTACACCGCCAGCAACAACACCTTCGACATAAAGAGACCGCCGAACAAGCGCTTGTACCTAACGTCCTGAGGGCGCAGGTGAAGCGCGTGCCGTTATCTGCAATTACACACTTTAGGAGAATGAATGTCTGAAGAGAATCAAGAGAACCCAATCGGTTATATCGAGGGTGATCTGGTAATCTATCCAAATCTTCACGGTGAACGGCACGAGCGTCGACTCACGCCTGAAGAACGGGTGCGCCTTCGAGTTATCACCGAACTAGTCGAGAAATACGGCTATCTCACTTCTCATATAGACATCGAAGTCATCGTTCCAAGACGCACACCCGAGGACCGAGCAGACGTGGTTGTCTATCGAAATACAGAACTCACCGATACTTTCATTGTCATTGAAACAAAAAGGGACGCTTTAACTATCGCAGACAAGGCGCAAGCTATCGAACAGGGCTTCGGTAACTCCAATTCTCTCCGTTCCCTTTTTCTTTTGGTCGTGGCAGGCGATGAGGAATGGGCTTACAATGTTGCTGACTTTCCATCACAAGAAAGGGTTCGCAACAGAATACCGTCTATACCACGTCAGTACGGTACTGCACCCGAGTACCGGTTTGCTAGAGGCGGCGGGCAATGGGAGTTGCGTGCGGTTGACCTTGCCGCATTGAATTCTGCATTTCAGCGTTGCCATGATGCAATTTGGCAGGGCGGCTCAATCCAGCTCAATCCTTCGATGAAATGAGCAAGCTACTTTTCACGAAGTACTACGATGAGAAGCGAACAGGGGCCGGCGAGTTTTACAGGTTCCAAATTGGTACGAATGAAACGGAAGCAATTGTGGCTTCCCGAATTGCAAGGCTCTTTGAGGAAGCACGCCGACACCAGCAATCGGCTTTCCGCGACCCGCTCATTCTACCGCCACACATCGTTTACACAGTCGTTGAGTCTCTCCAACATATCAACCTTCAAGAGACTGATATTGATGCCAAGGGAAGAGCGTTCGAGAAATTTCTTTCCGAAACGTTCAAGGGACAATTAGGGCAATACTTTACTCCCCGCAACATAGTTCAATTTATGGTGCAGATGGTCAGACCCCAAGAGGACGATATGGTACTCGATCCCGCTTGTGGTAGTGCAGGCTTCCTTCTCTACTCGCTCGACTATGTACGCAAGGAGGCAGAGAGGCGATATGAACAAGGTCAAGCTATAAGAGCTTATATGCAGTTCGCCGCCCGCCATATTTACGGTATCGAAATCAATGACTTAATCGCCCGTGTTGCCATAGCTGGAATGCTACTTAACGATGACGGTAGCAGCCACATTCTTTGTGAAAACGCACTTCGTGTCCAAACGACTGCGATTGCAAACTGGTGGGTTCGCCCGCAAGGTTACGACATTATCCTGACTAATCCACCGTTCGGTGCCGTTGAGTCCGAGAATGCTATCTTGCAGAACTATGAACTCGGTTCTAGAGATCGAGCACGTCAACGGCAAAAGACCGAGATACTTTTCATCGAACGTTGTCTCCAATTGCTCAAACCGGGTGGCATTCTTGGCATTGTTCTCCCCGACGGCATCCTTGCGAACAAGTCTTTGAACTATGTACGCCAATTTATCAAAGCGAACTTCGCGGTAAAAGCCATCATTAGCCTTCCAGATTTCGCTTTCAAACCATCTGCCGATGTCGGGATTAAATCAAGTTTGGTTTTCCTTCAACGAAAGCCTCTGAATTTCGCCAACGATGATTATTCTATTTATATGGCTCTTGCTGGCCACGTTGGTTATGATGCAACAGGGAGACCTGACCCCAACGACCTTTCAACCATCGCCGCCTCATTCTTTGCTGGCGCCGCTGCTCTTGACCAAGCTCCGCTTCGTTTCTGGATTCGGTATAGCCAACTCACAGACAGGCTTGACGCATACCATTACCAGCCACAGTTTATGAATGCCGAATCACGGATAGACACCATCGCCAATCACACTCAAGTTGTGCGTCTCAGCGAATTACTCGATCCACAGAACGACATCGCAGGGGGTGCCACTCCAAAAGCTAAGAGTGATGCTTACGTTGACAACGGAAATGACGACGAAGCTGGCAACGCTGAGGATTTACCCCAAACTCAACCCACGCCCAATGCAATCCCGTTCTTGCGCATTCAAAATATTTCTGCGGGGGAAATACTCCGTGACGATATCAAGTACATAAAGCCAGAGATACACGAAGGTCTTTTGCGCCGCTCTCAGTTGCGGGCTGGCGATGTTCTACTCACAATCACCGGTAGAGTAGGTACTGCTGCGGTCGTCCCTGATAATCTTCCACCTGCGAATATCAATCAACACATTGCCCGCCTTCGTCCACGACAGGGTATTGATCCGCACTATATTTCCGCCTTCCTAAATTCTGAGCTTGGGCAACTCCAGTGCTTGCGTTACTCAACGGGCACTACAAGAATAGCTCTTGATTACGATGCTGTTCGCAACATACGCGTTCCCGTTCCATCTCTTGAAATCCAGCAACAAGTTGTTCAGACGGTTCAGCAAGCTGTGGAACAAGTCAGGCAGCTACGTAATCATATTTCACAGACAATTCTGCAAGCACAGTCTGAGTCAACCACAATTCTCGAAAGGAACCCCGGGGCGTAACTGCACATAACAAATCGCTCAAGCAGGTGCGGATAAAGCCCCGCACCGCTTAGCTTAGGCGTTATGTCTGAAGAATCATGAAGACGGTAGAGCCATTTCGAGCAGAACACCTTGAAGCTATCTGCAAGATTCTCGCGGATACTGACACTGGCCTGACAGGTTCCGAAATAGGCCACACGCTCACTAAGTGTGGCGTGTCGGACGTGTCCCCAGAGTTGACCAAATGGAAACGCTTGTACAATGCGCTCGCCAGACATCAGAACAAGATGGGCTACGGCAACCACGTTGTAGCCTTTATCCACAAAGCGATGAACCCTGTACTCCATGCAGACTCGCCCGAGTACTTCGAGACCAAGCGCAGCGAGCTTAATACGGTTCTTGCCTTTTCGGGCCTCACCCTGCGGGAAGATGGGCGACTCAGCACGGCAAAGGCAGCCAAGACTATATCTGAAGCCCAGGAGCGAGCGAATCGTCTGCGTACTGGTCTTGAGGCACGCGGTGTGCATTCAGATGTGCTCAGGTTCTGCAGGGCAGAGCTGCTGCAAAAGAACTACTTCCACGCTGTGCTTGAGGCAGCGAAGAGTGTAGCTGATAAGATTCGTGCGAAGTCGGGCCTTCCGAGCGACGGGGCGGATTTGGCCAAAGACGCCTTCGCTCTTGGCAAAAGCGGCAGACCGGTTCTTGCTATTAACTCCCTTTGTACGGACACTGAGAAGGGAGAGCAAACCGGGTTCATGAACCTGCTCATCGGGCTCTTTGGCACATTTCGAAATCCCCCTGCCCATGCGCCAAAGATATACTGGCCTATCGACGAGCAGGACGCGTTAGATATCCTCAGCTTGGTATCTTTCGTTCATCGCAAGTTGGACAATGTGCGGAAGACATAACCAGCGGCTGTAGCGGACAGGAAGAGACACCGCCGCTCGCCAGTAGCGTTATCCTCCTACGGCTTCAGCTTGAAAATCCCGCCAAAGGCGGGGGTACATTAAATCCCATTTATGGTGAGTTTCGAACCATTCTGATACCTAACCCGTAGTCTCTCTTACCACAAAAAGCAAATTCACCATTTATAGTGAGCTTCGAACTATCTTGTGGTGAGTTTCGAACCACAACTTTGCTAATCCGTTGTATCCGTTTCATCCGTTGACCGTTTTATCCTCCTCTCCGTTTCACGTTGAAAATCCCATCAAAGGCTGGAGAGAGGTGGACACAGGGGGTGAGGTAGTAGTAGCAAATTCACCACAACTTTTGTGGTGAGAAGGATGGTGGCGGTATTTATGGGGGAGGTGCGATAAAGGAAAAGTGTCTGGGAGCCTCTTCGCTAAGTCGAGTGTCTCCCATCGTACCCCCCTGTATTCTGTGTACCGTTTATCGGTTTAGGCCTCGACCACGTATCGGCTTCGTCTTTGGTTTTAAACTCGACAAACGACAACCGATTAACGATAAACGATACGTAACCCCAACCAAAACCTTTTATGACGAAATAAATTATGCACATCCCAAAAGAAAGAACATCAAACGTCTACTCTTATAAATTGTCCGAAGTTCGGAAGGCTTGCCTAACGGATTCTATGGAGGTAAAAGCTACCACCAGCAGCGATTCATCGGTTTCAAACGTACGCAATTTCTTGCCCGATAATGGCTTGGAGGAAAAGCGAGAAAAAATAAAAATGGACCTCAGATGTTTCAGAAGCTTCAGAAGCACCAGAAGTGCCAGAACCAATAGTCAAACATCTCCGCCGGCGGTGAATCCGTTTACGGTGAATCCGTTCAGAATGAATCCGTTGCGGAAAAGATTTAGGTGTTTCTCCCTTGTATTTCACTTGCCCCCTCGAATCCTTGACCCCTCGAACCCTTTTCTGCAAGGGGATTATTCAAATTACAGGGAAGGGCATTTGTATAACACCCAGAATAATCATGGCGAATCCGTCAAAATAAAAACCCCGCATTACTGCGGGATTTTTGATTTCCATGCGCCTTGCAGGGATCGAACCTGCGACCCACTGATTAAGAGTCAGTTGCTCTACCTAACTGAGCTAAAGGCGCAATACTATGTCCGCTTTCGAGTGAGCTACGTCATTAGCTCACGCTGGCGATTTGTGCTGAATATAAGTCCCCTCAGATCAAAGTCAAGCACTTTGCTCGACATTTTTCATCCCGGTCGACGGACGTATAGCTGGCAGGTTCGTTCACTTCCCCTTGGACTCCTCCTCGGCTTTGCGCACGGTTCTCTTTTCCAAGTCCATCCCGCATTTCGGGCATGTGCCCGCCTGAGCGGATATTACCTCCGGGTGCATGGGGCAGAAGTACTCGTCCTGAACCTGGGCGAGGTTATAGTATTCCTCTTTGCTCATGACCTTCTTCTGCACGCTCTTACCACAGCACTTGCCGGCTTTGGCCGAAATCTTGGGGCACTCTTTCTTGGGGCAGACGTAGACTTCGTAGAAATCCTCCTGCTCCAATTTCATCCCGCACTTCGGGCAATTACCCGATTTCTTTTGCCTTACCTCCGGGTGCATGGGACACGTGTACAGTTTCACTTTGGCGAAAGCATCCAGGCCCAGCACCTGAGCCGAGTCTGGAGTCAGCTTTTGTTCGTCGGTCGAAGACGTTCCTTCGGAAGACATGCCGCATGTTTTTCCACCGGCCATGTATTTGCAGGCTCCCCCGCTCCCTTTTCCCCCACAACAGCCGGAGAATGCCTGGGCGCTGAGAACCAAAACCAAAGACAAGCACAAAACCAGGCCTGCAAGAAGTGATCTGCTTCTTTTCCTGCTCGAATCAGCCATAACGTCTCCTGCGTTTTTTGAGGTTAGCTGTTCACTATTAGCTTTTGACTCCTGATTCATCTCTTCTTCGATAAGCCAGATGGACAGAGGAGCATTGAATTCTGATTTCCTCAGGCAGCTGGTCTATGGCGCCATTTCACCTCCTTGCTCTCTCAGTTTCCTTCAAACAGACTTTTTACGCTTCCGGACCCCATGAGAATTTGCCCCTTTTGTTGACGGACTCAAACCTTGACCGCGGTGCTCTCTGACATCTGGCTTGCCGCTCCCTCCGGCAGCCTCTTAGCGTGCCAAATGTAAAATATCACTGGATAGACCAAAAGCTCCAGCAGAAAGGAGGTGATCAGTCCGCCAAAATAGGGAGCGGCGATTCTCTTGGCAACGTCCGAGCCGATGCCAGTCGCCCAGAATACTGGCAGTAAGGCCACCATGTCCGTTCCCACCGTCATGAGCTTGGGCCGGATTCTTTTCACCGCACCGTAGTGGATCGCCTGCCGCAGATCTTCTTTGGTGCGCATGGCGTTTGCTTTCAATCTGTCGTGATAAGCCAGATCCAGGAACAAGAGCATCACTACTCCCGTTTCAGCGTCCACCCCGGCCAAGGCGATCATGCCCACCCAGATCGCCACGCTCAAGTTGTATCCGAGCAAGTACAGGAACCAGAAAGCCCCGATAAGCGAGAACGGAACTGCCAGAAAGACGATGAAAGTCTTGGTTATCGACTTGGTATTATGGTACATGATGAAGAAGATTACCAAGATCACCAGAGGCAGGATCGTCATCAGCCTTTTCTGGGCCCGCAACATATACTCGTACTGACCGCTCCATACCAGATTGTATCCCGAGGGCATGGCCACTTCGCTTTCCACCACTTTCTTGGCTTGCTTGACATAAGTCCCTACGTCTATGCCTTTGATGTCCACATACACCCAGGCGGTTCTGCGGGAGTTCTCGCTTTTGATGTTGTCCGGCCCCTTCACCACTTGGATATCGGCCAGCTGGACTATGGGAATCTGGGCGCCGCTCGGAGTCGGGACTAAAAGCCTCTTGATGTCCTCTAAGTTGTCTCGCAGTTCTCTGGGATAGCGGACATTCACCGGATACCGCTGCAGCCCTTCCACTGTGCTGGTAACGTTGTCTCCCCCCAGAGCGCTCATGATCACCTCCTGAACGTCTCCCACTGTCAGACCGTAGCGGGCCGCCTCCAGCCGGTTTATCTTGTAGTCTATGTAATTGCCACCGACAATGCGTTCGGCATAGACCGAGAGAGTCCCCTTTACCTTTCTGACCGAAGCCTCGATTCTCTCACCGATGGCAGTCAGGCTGTCTAAGTTCTCACCCATGATTTTTATTCCGACCGGAGTCTTGATTCCGGTGCTCAGCATGTCGATCCGGGTCTTGATCGGCATGGTCCAGGCATTGGTTAGGCCGGGGAATTGAATGGCCCGGTTCATCTCGTCCACCAGCTTGTCTGGGGTCATGCCGGGTCGCCATTGTTTCTTGGGTTTGAGCTTGATGGTGGTTTCGATCATCATTAAGGGAGCCGGATCAGTGGCGGTTTCGGCCCTCCCGATTTTGCCGAAGACCGTTTCGACTTCCGGGAAAGAGCTGATGATTTTGTCCGTTTGCTGCAGCACCTCTCTGGCTTTCGTTATGGATATGCCCGGAAAGGTGGTCGGCATGTAGAGCAAGTCCCCTTCGTACAAAGGCGGCATGAACTCGCTTCCGATCTTCAAAACGGGAATGATGGTCAAAGCCATCAAAGCTAGGGCCGTGACGATCACGCCCCGGCGGTGTCTCAAGACAAAATCGATCACCGGATGGTAGAGCTTGTGGAGAAACCTGCTGATCGGGTTTTGCTCCTCGGACCTGATTCTCCCTCTTATCCAATATCCCATCAAGACCGGAACGATAGTAATCGAAAGCAATGCTCCCGCCAACATGGCATAGCTTTTGGTGAAAGCCAAAGGCCTAAAGAGCCTCCCTTCCTGTTCTTCCAGCAAGAAGATGGGTATGAAGGCCACCGTGGTCACCAACATAGAATAGAAAAGCGACGGCCCGACCTCTTTGGCAGCACCGGTGATGACCATCCAGCGCTCCTTGGAGGAGAGAAAGCCAGCCCCACCGGTCTCTCCCTTGTATCTCTCCAGATGCTTGTGAGCATTCTCCACCATCACCATGGATGAGTCCACCAAAGCCCCAATAGCCAGGATGATGCCGGCTAAAGACATGATGTTGGCGTTGATGCCCTGGAAGTACATTAGGATGAAGCTGATCAGAACCGCACTCGGCAAGACGAAGATGGATACCAGGGAGCTTCGAATGTGCACTAGGAAGATCATGATGAAGAGAGCCACTATGATCAGCTCTTGGATTAGAGCATCGCTTAGCGTCTTAATGGAAGCATGGATCAATTCGGAGCGATCGTAAGCTGGCCTTATTACCACCCCTGCCGGCAGACCGGGTTTTAGCCCCTCCATCTTCTTTTTCACTAGTTGAATGGTCTTGAGCGCATTTTCTCCGTACCTCATCACCACTATTCCGCCGACTACCTCTCCCTGTCCGTTCTTCTCTGCCAGACCTCTTCTCATTTCCGGACCAATCTTTACGTCCGCTACGTTTCTTAGAAGAACGGGAGTGCCATTGGCAGTGACCCCCAAGCCGATATTCCTCAAGTCCTCCAGATTCTTTATGTAACCCAAACCCCGCACCATGAATTCCGTCTCCCCCATCTCGATCACCCCTCCCCCCACGTCACTGTTGGATTTCATTATGGCTTCCTTAACCTGGGAAAGCGGAATATTGTAAGCCAGAAGCCTGGCCGGGTCGACTTCTACCTGATACTGCTTGACGAATCCTCCGACCGAGGCCACTTCTGCCACACCCGGCACTGATGTGAGCTGATACTTCAGATACCAGTCCTGGACTGAACGCAGATCGGATAGGTCGTACCTGCCCGAAGTATCCTCCACTGTGTACTCATAGATCCAACCCACGCTGGTGGCGTCCGGTCCGAGCTGGGGATTGATTCCTTGAGGCAGTCTGCCTTGGGCGAAATTGAGGTATTCTAAGACCCGGGAACGAGCCCAGTATAGGTCCGTTCCGTCTTCGAAGATTACAAATACCAGGGAGTAGTCGAAAAAGGAGTATCCCCGGACCACTTTCGCGCGGGGCACGGCCAACATGGCTGTGGTCAGAGGGTAGGTGACTTGATCCTCCACAATTTGAGGCGCTTGTCCGGGATAATCGGTCTTTATGATCACCTGGACGTCAGACAGGTCCGGAATGGCATCCAGCTTGATATTTAGCAGGCAATAGACCCCGACGACGACCGCAACTGCCGTCAGAAGGATCACGAGGAACTTGTTACGTACCGAGTATTCGATTATTCTCTCAATCATAATCTGGTTCTCCGTTTTGGTACTATTCACTCTTGAGAGTTATCAAATCCATCCCGCATTCAGGACACTTGCCTGGCTTGTTCGAAAGAATGTAGTGGTGCTCTTCCATCGGACAGGTGTAAGCGAGCCGTCCGGTCTGCGTGATGGGCACAAGTTTCATTCCGCACTTCGGGCAATTTCCCGGGCCGACCTGTAGTACCTGGCTATGTCCGTCCAGGGGACAAGTGTAGACCTCGTTTGCCGAATGAGCCATCCTGTTCGGGGTCAAGTTGAGATTAACCTGCTTGCTTTCCTCCGGCTTCCGCATGGAAGATTGGGATTGGGTTGAATCCTGGCTGCCTGGACCCTGTTCCCTGCCCTTCAGCATCTTCTGAATGGCCTCCTGGGTTTTGCTCTCCGAATCCAGCATGAACTGGGCTGAGACTACTACTCTTTCATTGGACATAAGTCCTTGTTTGATTTCGATCACGTTCCCCTCGCCCGAGGCACCCGTCACTACCTCTCGCGGTGAGTACTTCCCACCGCCGGCATCAACAAAAACGATATCCCGTTTGCCGGAGTGTATGACCGCCTCCTCCGGGACAACGATGCTCTTCCCCGGCAGCTCTGAAGCGACGATCACATCAGCATACATCTCCGGTTTGAGCTTCAGATCGGGATTGGGCAATTCAATTCTCACTTTTATGTCTCTGGTGGTTTCGTTCAAGTATGGGTAAATGTAGGACACTTTACCCATAAGCATTTCTCCGGGGAGGTAAGGCGACTCCACATGAGCGGTCTGGCCCAACTTCACATAAGGAAGCTCATATTCGTAAATGTGCGCCAAAATCCAAATGGTAGTTAGATCGCCAATCTTAAACAGATCCGTGCCGGAATTCACAAAAGCTCCCTGGATTACGTTTTTTTCCATTACCACTCCACTGGCCGGAGAATAGAGAACCAGAGTCTTTTTGGCTTCTCCGGTCTGCTCCAATTTCTCGATCTGTTCCTCGCTGATGTCCCAGTTCTGCAGTCTCTGCCTGGCAGATTGTAGCAGATCAGCCGCTCCTTTTCTCGCCTCTGGGTAAGGAGAATCCTTGAGCTGCTGGTAATTCTTGAGGGCCGTCAGATACTCCTCTTGCGTGCTCACCAGTTCGGGAGCGTAGATTTCCAAGAGTGGCTGTCCCCTTTTGACCGGATCTCCGGTGTTCTGCACATATAGTTTTTCAATCCAACCGGAGATTTTGGTGTTAACCATGTGCAGGAGTTCCTCATCATAATCCACATAACCCACGGCGCGAATCGTCCGGGTCAGTTGCTTTTCCTCGACCACCGCCGTCCTCACCCCCATGTTTTGTGCCGTGACGGCGTCGATGCTGATCGCCCCCTGTTGGATTTCGTCTTCATAGACCGGAATTAAGTCCATTCCCATCTGATCTTTTCCCGGCTTGTCGGATACGTATGTGGGATCCATGGACGATTTCCAGAACTTGATTTTTCTCTGGCCCGCAGGCTTGGTCTCAGCGCTTGTGGCTGTGGCCTTCAAAGGCGTCAGCTTCATTCCGCAGATGGGGCAATTCCCAGGACCCTCCTGGATGATCCAGGGGTGCATTCCACAGGAGTACAGCTGCTTGGCAGAGGTCTGGTCAGATGCGGTCGTCTTCTCCAGGCCTGAAGGTCTCTTTCCTATGAATAGACCTCCTGCCACGCCGATGACTAAAGCGACGACCACGAGCAGAATGACCAATATTGATTTCGAGGTTCTTTCGGACATGACCTTTTCTCCCGTTCTTAAAGCAATGGTTTTCCAACTATTTCTTCAAGTTGTGCGACGCTTTGGAAATACGCGGTTAATGCTTGGTGAAAAGCGATCTGGTAGTTGTAAAGCGTCATCTGATTATCCAACAATGTCATGAAATCCACTTTGTCCACCTGGTAGGCCACCCGAGCCGATTCCAGCGATTGCCGGGCCTGTGGTAGGATGGCCGTCTGGTAAAGCTCTACCTGTTGTCGGTACTTGTTCAGGGAATAGAACAGTTCGGAGACGCTGAATTTCAAATCGTTCTTCATTCCCTCGTATTTCTGACGAGAAGATCTCAAGTCAAAACCTTTTTCTTCCACCTTCTTCTTTTGTTTTGACCAGAAATAAAGAGGAATTTCTATGCCGGCCGAGGCGGAGACAAAGTTTCTCTCTGCTCCTGGCTCCATGCTGGCGTCATTTCTCATGCGCAGGTAACTGAGGGATAAAGCGAAATCAGGCCAGTACTCCCTCCGCGCCATTTTGTATTCCGATTCAGCCGCATTGATTTCGAATTCCATTCCCTTAAGGCCGGGATTGTTCTGGATGGCCAGATTCTGCAACTCCTCCTCCGACAAGCTCAGGCTCTGGAGAGTTAGTTCTTCCGTCTCTCCCAGCGAGTCCTGAGGATCACGTGCCAGTAGGACGTTGATCTTTGCCTGAGTAGTCCTTCTCATCTCCTCCATGGAGATGAGTTCGTCTATCATTTTGGATACCTCTACCTGGGCCTTCAGAACGTCCTGCTGAAGTCCTTCACCCACCGAGTATCGGGTGGCAGCTATCTTGGCAAAATCTTCCAAGAGCTGCTTGTTTTCCTGAGTTATCCAGATCGATTTCTGCAACTGGTAAAGCTGATAATAATTCTGTTTCAGCTCACTGAGGACGAAGCTCTTGGTGGATTGGTATTCTTGCTCGGACTGCTGCGCCATCCCCCTGCTTGCCTTCTGGGCAAAGCCCAGCTTCCCTGGAAAAGGAATGGTCTGTGAAAGCATGTATTCGTGTCCACTCATGAGCGTCTTACCCAATGTCCAGGACTTGGCTGAAACATTCGAGATGGTGGCCTGGAACATTGGGTTGGGAAGTGACCCGGCCTGAGGCACTTGAGCTTCGAAGGCTTTATAGCGAGATTCTGCTGCCTTCAAATCGGGGTTGGCTCGAAGCGCTTGTGCAATCAGTGAATCCAAAACCAGCTCGTGTGCCCGACTTGGCTGAGACAGCAGTCCAACCATACAGATACCGATCACCAGTCCAAGTCCCCAAAAGGACATCTTCATTTTGACCTCCTCAAGACAATGGCTCCAAAGTTCGGCAAGCGTACCTCTTCGGACGAAGTCAAAGCACAAAACCGTGATCTGCGGAAAGCGGAAACTCCGCGCCGCCTTGGAGTTGAACCACAGAGGTTCAATCCGTTTACCGGCTTGCCGAATGCTTGCAGTCACCATTCCTGGTTTGACCCATCAAAGATAGGAATCACCTGGGTCAGAAGCAAGCAATTAGTTGTTCTGGAGCGTGAGGAGCTTAAATGAGAAGAGATGAGTGTATCAGATATAGGGGCCGATCTCTGCTCGGAAGGATATATGAATAAGCCGATGAGAGAACTGACGGAAGAAGCCACTTCTCCTTCAGGATTGGAGTCTCCCAAGTCACCAAAGCTTTTTCCGGTTTCCCCTCGGAGTCGGAAAACGTGAGCGCGGGAAGACTCTCATCCTTCTGCCTGTCGCTGATCTGACAGGGACACTGGCGCTGCTGCAGGTCATTTCCTGATGCAGATCCCGATGGATTCGCACAACAACAGCAACCTGAACTGGAACCCTTGCCGCAGGTCTGCTGCGTGGCACAGGTCTGCTGATCTGATCTCGTTTGGGTCAAGCAGGGTTGGCCCGAAAAGGGTGCCAAGATTAGGCCCGCGACCAAGACAAGAGACGTTGTTTTAGCGAGTGCTTTCACAGTGTCCTCAACGAGCACCAGCGGAATGAAGAAGCGATGTTGTCAATGCCTCAAGGAAAGTTTAACCTAAATACGATAAACTCCATCCTCTTTGTTTGACCTAATGACTTGAATTGAAAACGGTTGTTGAATCTTTGATCAGCATGTGTGTTTTGCTGGGGGGAATCTGCCCCGCCAAGAACAAGGACAGAAGATCCCTCACCGCTGATTTGGCAGACTGACCTGGTATTCGGAGGTGATGTCAGCTGTCTTCATTTCTTCAATCTGTTCTGTCTTTTAAGAAGAAAGATGTTGCCTTGATTCGTCATCCGTCATTCGTTATTCGTCCTGCGTCATCCGTCATTGGTTGTTGGTTTTGTATTTCTTCAGCGCATCATAGAACGCTCTCCAGAATGGGTCGACGACAGGATGTTTCAGCGCTCGCTCTTTTCCTTTTTCTATCAGAATCATGCCTTGCCGAGGTTCAGCGAACTCGCCAACGATGGATGATGCGATGTCTTTTTGAGAAAGAGTCTTCACGATTTGTTCAGCTTTATTCTCTTTGCAGGCGATGATCAATGTCCCTTCGCTTATCGAGGCGTACGGGTCTATTCCGAAGAACCCGCATATCTCTGGGACACAATCCGAGATCACGATTCTTTCTTTTTCAACTCTCACTCCAACGGAAGCCGCCTCGGCCAGTTCGTGCAAAGCGCCCCAGATTCCGCATTCGGTGGCATCGTGCATGGCGGTGACCCCATTTTCGCGGACGCCTACGCTTATCGCGGCAAACGCATCTTCCACCACGGACATCTTCCAAAAGACCTTCTTTGCTCGCCGGAAGAATTCGAGCCCAAACTCTCTTTCAATCAGCTTGGGGAACATGGTTGCCAATATGCCGGTCGCCTCGATGGCCGGCCCCTTGGTGATTATGATCTGGTCGCCCGGATTGATGAGCTGGGGTGTCACAAATTCGGTCCTCTTGCCCACCCCGATCACGGTCGCTCCGCCGACCATGGGATAGTGGCAGTTCTCGTATCTGGCGGTATGACCGCAGACGACGGCCACCCCGTATTTCTCACACTCTTTATGAATGATGTCCCAGACTATTCCCAACTGCTGTTTGGTCATCTCCATGGGGAGATTCAAATCGATGGAAAGATAAGTGGGATTAAGCCCGCTGGTGACTTCGTCGGACAAAAGTATGTGAATGGCAAACCATGCCGCCTCCTTCCAGCCATACTCCGGAACGATGAAGACCGGATCGGTGGTCAAAGCCACTGCCTGGTTGCCTATTTCCACTATTCCGCAATCCGTCCCCTGCATCGGACCAACCAGGACGGATTTGCTCTTTGCCCCCAGGCGGGGATAGATCAGTTCCTCAAAGATCTCGGCAGATATCTTGCCGATTTCCGGAAGCTCAGCCATTTCTCCCTCCTCTGGTTTCATTCGGATTTCGAATGCCAAATAGCGAATGACGATGGTGCTGTATCGGATTTCCCCATTTTTTACCCGTCATTCGTCATCCTCAATTGATTTCCTTCTTATTTCTGTTTTGTCATTCGTCATCAGTCATTTGTTTTCCTCTTCCTTTTCCCTTCTTCCTTCTTCCTTTGCTTTTATTCGTCATCGTCCTTCAGCTTTGATCTTCGTGCCAAAAAAAACAAGCCGCTACCCAATCTGGTAACGGCTCATTCTCAATTGAATGGCTTCTCCCTACGCTGGCATTACCCAGATCAGGTTCGAAGGGTTTTCTCTCCGCCCGTCAAATGGACGGGCACCCCTAATGGTTGGTCGCAATCAACTGAGGGTGGGCAGACTCGAACTGCCGACCACCTGCTTAAAAGGCAGATGCTCTACCGCCTGAGCTACACCCCCATCTTACTGAAATCCCAAATTCATACGAAGAGAATCATATGAATCTTGATCCGGATTTAAATCCCGCGGACGGGGATTTCAGTCGGCCCTAAGATACGAGGAATAACTCTGTTGTCAAGAATAATCTTCTCGAAGTTAGCGGGCCAAGACCTCTCAATCCGCAAAAGACGTGGGAGACGCAAAGCAGACTTCAGGATACTTTCAACGTGATTCCGTTCTGCATCATGCTGAGAGCAGAATGATAGCAGGATGCCGAGAATCATGACAGGAGTCTACCATCCGCTCTCTGCGGATGATAATCTTTCCAAATGCCGTCGGAGCTACTTGATCAAAGTCATCTTCTTGGTACTTCGGAAATTGTCTGCCGCCAGCGTATAGAAGTAAATTCCACTCGAGACATCTCTTCCATCCGAATCCTTACCATCCCAGCTTGCCACATAGCTTCCGGGAAGCTTAGGCTCGTCCACCAGAATGGTAACCAACTGACCGAGGATATTGTAGATTTTTACGCTGGTGTGAACCGGATGGTTCTGTCTGCCTTTCACATTGAACTGAATGTCGGTAACCGGGTTGAAAGGATTGGGATAGTTTTGGAGCAGCTCAAACGATTCTGCGCTGGAGCTTGTCTGGTCATCGTTTACCCCGGCCACGAGTGTAACCGAAATGGAATCCTCGCAGGGACTGAGATCAGGTTTGGTCACCACCAGACTCATTTCTCCGACATCATTAATATTCACTTGCGCAGATACGTGTCCATCCTGGTCGGTTTTCCCCAAAAACAGAATCTGGCCGCGGAGGCTCAAACAAACCGAGGCATCGGGGACACTTTCTCCCTGCGAAATCACGGACAGGTCGATGGTCCTCTGCCCCATGGTTGTTTCATCCGGATGAATCACCTGCATATTCGCCGGAGTCCTGGTCCAGACCGGCATCTCCGGGTCTCCGAACAGATTGTGCCCATAGTCGATATCCAGATAGTTCGGATAGGCGCATCTGGAGAGCGCCTCAGCCACTCCAATATGATGCCCGAGATCACGATTGAGCAGGCAATCCAAGAATTTCTCGAAAAGGATGTAAGATATGCTCACCCACCCCCATCTGGAATATCCTAAAAATGCCACTCCGCCTTTTTGCGGAACCAGAGGATAGAACTCCCCCACGCAGGGCGTGCCTCCCAGAGAGGGATATTTGTCCACGTCGATGGCGCTCTGGCTGCAGGATATGGAGTACATTATCCCGTATTTTGACTCATTCTGCAGGTTGGGTATGTGTCCGCTTCCGTCTTTTTCCCCGGGAGCAGTCGAGACCCAAGATTTGGGATTACCGTTGGTCTGGTTGGATTTTGCCACGAAAGCACTGGCTTTGCCGTGAGCCAGAACCCCGATGATCCCCCAACCCTGATTCATTGTCTCGATACAGGCATCCCCCTCCGGACCGGTTGGATTCTCTGCGCTGCCCGAGGGTGTTTCGATCAGGGTGGACAGATCCTGAGAAAAATTGGACGGAACGTATGGCGAAACCAGGCTCTGCTGTCCGGATCCTGAACTCCAGTCCCTCATCTGATCCGAGCTCATCCACAATGCCCGGGTCAAATAGTCAGTTGACCCATCGCCCGGATTCTCCTCGTACGAAAGCAGCTTCTCCACGAAAGCTTTCACCTGCGAGGTATCGTTGCAGGGAACTCTTCCCACAAACAAATCCGGGTAGAGATCGGGACGATCCTGTTGCGGTTCTCCCCAGACTCCGTCATTGTCTAAGTCCCACTCTCCGTCAACATCCGAGAAGTAAAGGTCGCAGATCTGCTGATCCGTAATCTGCGGAGTAGTGGAGGTGTTCGAAGGGTAGGCATACCTGATTGGGACGACATCCTCGTCCCCTCCCAAGAGCACCCAACTGGTCCCCTGCTGGTAAGCCTCTTTCAGGAAGTTTCTTAGCTTTTCGGCCTGGTCTCTTCCTTGATAGGTGGACAGAATACTGTCCATGCAGACAATGGTGGCTTTGACTCCTTTCTTGGTCTTCCAGTCCACCAGCGGCAGGAAAGCTGATCTTAGTTGCTCGGACGTGACTACCACATAGGAGTAATTGTCCACGTCGTTGACCTCTGATTTGGAGCAGGTGGGATAAGGACTCCTGCACATCAAGCCCGGAATTTCGTCCTTGTTGTCAACCAGTTGATAAAGCATTTCTTGATAAATCTGCTGTGCTTCCGCAGACCTGCGGTAAAAGTGAGAAGATAGTGGGGGGCTATCCGAGCGCGTCATTTCGACTCCGATGTCTATCTGAGTGTAAAACGAAAGCTGCCCCGACTTGGGCCTGTATTGCAGGGGGTACAGCGCTATCGCCACTACATGATTCCCTCCCAGGTAGCCCTCGCCCACCACCTCCGCCAACCTGCCGGGGAAAGTTGAATCCGAACTGTAGATTGACGGATCGGGTCCTGTCGGCGATGGCGCGGATGAACCATCGGTTTTGGAGTCCGGCTGACACGGAGGAATGGAATACTCTCCATCCAACAGCACATGCTGCTCATTTGCTATCAAGACTCCGGCTACATGACCATCTTCGGGTACCAGCAAATGGATCACCTTGACCGGAAGATCGGGAGCACCGAGTTCCTGCAATCTTATGCCATCTCTTAGGGTCAGGATGTCAAAGCCGCCTTTCCGATCTGAAACCAGCTCACTATTGGAAAGAAGTGCTCGGTAGGTGACCTGCGAGATGACATCGCTCGACAAGGCAAAGCCTGAAGATCCCAAGAACAGAGCAAAGAGCAAAGCAAGGAAAGCTCTTGACCTTCTCCTCATCATCCCCCCTTGTGACGTCAGGTTCAAACACACTCAAACTCAAGCAGAAACTCTCGCAACGAGCATGCCAGCGAGGGGAAGTTTCTCAAACGACGAGGGCAGTCGCTCGAATCCGATTTTCCTCAATGACTTACATCCGGGTGTCTATTAGTGGCTGCCTTAACTGAGCCTCCCCGTTTCCGTCTTTGCCAGCCGCCAGTATGGGGGGTATCCAATAACTTGTGGTGTCCTGTCGACATAACCACAAGGGCAGAAATATTTTCAAAAAGCAGTTTTTTTTCTTGACAAGTGGAGTGCCGGGGCTTATCATTATGCAGAAATGGGTGATTTTGGGCGAAAGTGGACTAAGTCGGATGGCGCAAAGTATAAGAGATTGATTCTCCTAAACGAACACGCGGGGACGCGAACCCTATTGGATAAACGGGAAAAGAGGTTCACAAGAATCGTCCGGTAAGAAAGACTGTTTGGTGATGTCAGGAGGCACAATGGGAGGGGAAGGTGCCTGATAGAAAGTGATTTTTGGCAACGCAGGCTTCTGAGCTCAAGACTAAGACCTCCCACTATTCTCGCCACTTCCAATTTTGGATTTAAACCTGAGCGGAGATGTCGCTTTCATGACTTCCTTTAAGGGCACGTATCCATCTACTATCGACGACAAGCGTCGGCTTAAGCTCCCCAAGAAACTGAGAAGCGCCATGCCTGCTTCCGATGCGCCGTTCGTCATGGGACCGGGATATGACGGTTGCATCTTCCTCTTTCCGGCAGACGAATGGGAAAAGCAGGAGCAGAAGCTGCGAAGCTTGAAGGTCGATTTGAAGGAACACCGGTTTCTGGAGAGGGTTTTCGTTCCGGAATCCGAGGACACAAGAATGGATGACTTGGGTCGGCTTACCGTTTCCCAGCGTCTCCTGGATGGAGCGCAGATCAAGAAAGACGTTTTGATTTTGGGGGTTTTGTCGCGCATTGAACTGTGGGCGCCACAAGTATACCAGACATATCGGGAACGGTACCAGGAGAGCTATGAGGATGTGGCCGAGAGGATTTTCAAAGCTTGAGGCGCAGCGAGGAAAAAACATGGGAGGGGTAAAAACCATTTGAGGCCATAAGCTGGCCACAGTTAACCGATTCCACAGGAGCCTGTGGATCTGTTTTCACGGTTTTCACTTTTCAGAGAACCCCTCCCTGTTTCCCCCCTCGACCATTCGAGACTGTAGATGAGATTTATCGGACCACGCTCAAAGAACGATTTCACTTAAGAATGTATTGGTGCAGGCTTAGCGAGACGCCGGACACATGCATCAGCCGGTCTTGGTAAAAGAGGTGGTGGAGAATCTCGTGACCCGGAATTCCGAGATCATAGTTGATGCCACGGTCGGAACCGGCGGACATGCTGAAGCCATCCTAAAGGGCTTTGAAGGAAAGCTTATCTGCCTGGATAGAGATCAGGACGCGCTGACCATCTCCGAGGAGCGCTTGCGCCTGTTTGAGAACAGAATCACATTTGCCCGTCTGCGCTTCAGCCAGTTGGAGGATTTTTTTTCGGGTTTGAAGATAAAACAGGTGTCAGGATTCCTTTTCGATCTGGGGTTGTGCTGGTTGCATTTAAGCAGCCCGCAAAGAGGTTTCAGCTTCCAATCGGACGGCCCATTAGACATGCGCATGGATCAGTCGCAGAAAAAGACCGCCTTTGACGTGATCAATCGCTATTCGCTCTCCGAGCTGACCACCGTTCTGTTCGGATTTGGTCAGGAAAGATTTTCCAAGAAAATCGCCCGAGCCATCGTGGATCGAAGAACCAAGACTCCCCTCCATACCACCTTTCAACTGAGGAGTCTGGTGGAATCGGCGGTGGACCCGAGATTCCGGATAAAATCCTTGGCCCGGGTGTTTCAGGCCCTTCGGATGGAAGTAAATGATGAACTGAATGAGTTGAAAGAGGGACTAATGCAGGCGATCCGGTTTTTGGCACCACTCGGGAGGCTTTGCGTCATCTCCTACCACAGTCTCGAGCATAGATTGGTAAAGGACAAATTCCGGCAGGAAAGCAGAGGCTGCATATGTCCGCCCGATCTTCCCGTCTGCGGCTGCGGCGCCAAAGCCACCTTGCGGGTCCTAACCTCCAAACCCTTAATCGCTTCTTCTTCGGAAGGAGAGTCCAATCCCAATTCCAGGAGTGCCAAATTGTGGGTGGCGGAAAAGCTGGAGCTTTCGACCGACGAACGGTGAGGGGAGAGGAAAATTGAGTCAGACCAGAATCAGAACAAATCGGCTCGCCGCAAGAAAAGCGGGAAACTTAAGACTCAAACTGCTGGTGATTTTTCTGGCGCCGATTGCTCTGTCATGTCTCTATATCTGGCAGAGGGTGACGGTGATCACCCTTTCCGCGCAGAACAAGGAGTTGAGAGTCCAGATCAGTCAGGAACATAAAAACTTAGATTACGTGCAAATTGAGATCACCAGACTTAGCTCCGTAGACCGGATACATCAGGCGGCCATAGACATGGGATTCGTCCATCCTCCCTTCGATTCCATCGGGCGGATTCGCGAATCTGCTGAAACCGCCGGCACGAAGAAAACCGAGGTCAAGGAAAACGTGTGGGCCAAGCTGAAAGCCCTGCAGAGAAGCCTTCTCTCCGGAGACAAGGCCTTCGCTAAAGAGGTCAAGCATGACCGTTAACGCCGGGACCAGCCGGCTGCGCCGCGGACTTTTTCAGAGGCAGACCCAGGCACACTGGAAACAGCTTCTGAGAAGACGATCCACCATCGCTTTGGTGGTGGGCATGTCGGTCTGGCTTCTGGTTTTCTCCCGCCTGTTCTACCTGCAGGTTCTCAAGGCAGCCGAATACAAGAAGATAGCGGTAAGACAGCACCAGCTGCACATTGTCCTGGAAGCAAAACGGGGGATCATTTACGACCGGCAGGGAAAAGAACTGGTGGTCAATCTGCCGGCGGAATCGTTCTTTGCCGTTCCCGAGAGCGTCAAGGACGTAGATCAGGTAGCCAGAGCGTTCGAGGGCTCCTCCGGCTACGGCATCTCCCAGATAAAACAGAACCTAACTACCCGCAAGAGCTTTGTCTGGCTGAAAAGAGACGTGGAGAAAGAGGAGAGCGAAAGAATCAAGCAGAAGAAGCTGGAAGGGGTATGGGCCAGAACCGAGACCAAGAGATATTATCTCTATGGAGATCTGTGCAAGGAGCTATTGGGCTTCACCGACATTGACAACCGGGGTTTGGCGGGAATCGAATACCAATACGACCAGAGCCTGCGGGGCACTCCGGGAGAGGCGATGTTTCAGAGGGACGGTCACCAAAACTACTACCAGATCACGGAATATCCTATCCAGAAGCCGGCGGATGGAAAAAACCTGGTCCTCACCATTGATATGGACCTGCAGAGCGTGGTGGAGCAGGAACTGAATAAGGGCATAGAGGTAACCGGCGCTGACGGTGGATATGCCATCTTCATGTGTCCCAGAACCGGAGAGATCCTGGCTATGGCCTACTTCGGAAAAGATGAAGGATTGCCGGTCAAAAACAGAACCATCAACGACTGCTTCGAACCCGGGTCGACCTTCAAAATCATCACTGCCGCCGCGGCGCTTGAGGAAAATGTTCTGAAGCCGGAAGACAGAGTCTTTGCGGAGAACGGACAATACCGGCTCGGCAAGCACATCATCCACGACGTTCATCCGCAAGGATGGCTGACCTTCAAGGAATGCGTGGTCTATTCCTCCAACATAGCCTTGGGGAAGATAGCCCTGAAGGTGGGAAAAGATCGACTTCATCGATACGCCCGACAGTTCGGCATCGGCCAGAAAACCGGAATCGACCTGCCGGGCGAGGCCAGCGGCTTCCTGCCGTCAGCCAAGGCCAAATGGTCGGACATTGCCCTGGCTAATATCGGCTTCGGGCAGGGGGTCTCGCTCACCGGATTGCAGATCGCCTGTGCCTATTCTGCCGTAGTCAACGGCGGTGTTCTGATGAAGCCGTACGTGGTCAAGGCCATTCTGGATGCCGGGGGAGATACCGTGGAATCATTCGGCCCCACCCCGGTAAGGAGGGCCATAAGCCAACCGACTGCCGGGCTTCTTGTCGATTTCATGAAAGGCGTGGTGTCCATCGGAAGCGGGAAGAAGGCTCAGATCGAGGGCTTGGAGATTGGTGGAAAGACCGGCACCGCTCAGAAAGCCAAGCCGGGCGGGCGCGGATACGAGGAAAACAAATATATGGCCTCCTTCGTAGGCTTTTTCCCGGCTGACGACCCACAGATGGTGGGTCTGATCACCCTGGACAGTCCCAAAAACGTGCACCTGGGAGGATCGACTGCGGCGCCCATATTCAAAAACGCCACCCAGAGGATCGTCTCCATGACCGGCGAATCCATTCTTACCAGCGCGGCCAAGAATGCACTCTCGACCACGACCGCGGTGGAAACGTTCCCCGCCTCGCTGGAGGAGAAGCATCCGAGGCAGGAACAGAGGCTTGCCCATCGCTTGGCCGAGCCGGAGTCGACCTTCGCCGGAGGAAATCTGATACCGGATGTGCGGGGAAAGACTGCTCGAGAGGCCATTAGGATTTTCGCTCTCCGGGACCTTCGTTTCCAGGTCAAGGGAAGCGGAATAGTAACCAGTCAGTCTCCTGAGCCGGATTCCGTAGTGAACAAGGATTCAGTGTGTGTGGTCATACAATGTCAACCTCAGTAAGACTACTGTTCGGCGTCATAGCCGTTCTGTCGAAGAGCAGGACTGTAAGAGGTTTTAGGGTGTAATGATTTATGTTTCCCAAGAGCGTGGAGATTCGAACCAGAGAACTACCAAGGCTAAAACTCTTCACTTAGACCGGTAACAAGCGTGCGAAATCTCAAAGACCTTCTGAAGGTTCTCCCTTCCCATAAAGTCTGGGGGAAAGTGAATCTGACCATTAACAAGATTGAGTATGATTCGCGTCGGGTGAATTCGGGTGACCTCTTCGTGGCCCTAAAGGGAGATGCAGACGACGGACACAAGTACATTTCGTCGGCCGTGAAGAATGGTGCATCGGTGGTAGTGGCAGAAAGAGACGGCGATTATGGGACCCGGGTTAAGGTGATAGTTCCCGATACCAGGGAAGCCTTGGCCGCTCTGGCCAGCAGATTCTATGATTTCCCATCAGAGAAACTGGACCTGGTGGGTGTCACCGGGACTAACGGCAAAACCACCATCACCTATCTGGTCAGATCGGTTTTGGAACAGGCCGGAAGGAAGGTTGGCTTGATCGGAACCATAGCTTACTGGATCGGCGATCACAAGATCGCCGCCACCAATACCACCCCGGAATCGCTGGATCTGCAGAGCCTGTTCTCCCGCATGCTGGAAGAAGGAATCTCTGCCGCAGTGATGGAGGTATCGTCACACGCCCTGTCCATGCACCGGGTAGACGGAACCGAGTTCGATGTGGCGGTCTTCACCAATCTCAACCATGAGCACCTGGATTTCCACAAGAACATGGAATCATATCGGGAGGCGAAGGGACGACTGTTTAAGAAGCTGAAAAAAGATAGAGGCTTTGCGGTAATCAACCGGGATGACCCAAACTGGACATACTTCCGCGACCAAACTGAAAATAGATGCTTAACCTATTCCCTGTCTAAACCGGATGCTGATTTCTTTGCCAAGAGTATCTCATGCACTCCGGAGCGCTCAACTATCGACTTGGTAACGCCGGCTGGGGAGATCACACTGGAGATCAAGCTGATTGGAGAATCAAACGTTTACAATGCCCTGGCCACGACAGCGGTCGGATTCGCCCTGAAAATAGACCCTCGGGTGGTGAAATCCGGGGTGGAGGCGCTGGAGGGAGTTCCCGGGCGGATGGAGAAAGTCGAGGGAGGACAGGATTTCAATATCTGGATAGATTATGGGCACACGCCCTACGCTTTTGAAAAGCTACTCCGGTCGGCTCGCCAGATGACCAAGGGAAAGCTGCTTTTTCTCTTCGGATGCGGAGGAGACCGGGACCAGGGCAAAAGACCTTTGATGGGAAAAGTGGCATCTCAGTATGCGGATCGCATCTTTCTGACCGAGGACAACCCCCGCCACGAAAACCCCCGGGCGATAATCGAGCAGATCATGCGAGGGATTCAGAAGAAAACCAAAGTTGAGATCATCCTTGACCGGAAAGAAAGCATCCGGCGGGCTTTGGAGGTTGCCCGGCCCGGTGATACTCTGGTGCTGGCAGGCAAAGGGCACGAGGACTATCAGATAATCGGGGATAAGAAAATCCATTTCTCTGATAAGGAAACGGTCTTGGAGCTTTTGGGTTCCGGCTCAAAGGTTCAGGGTTAAGTGAGTGCACGACTAACCGCACTTCTGAGGGTGCGCAGGTAAATGATACTAAGGACTTATGTTTGAGATTGCACTACGTGAGCTGACCGAAGTGGTTCGGGGAGAGATTAAGGCTGATCCGTCTCCCGGGATTAAGTTGATTCGGGGAATAAGCATCGATTCGCGGAGCATAGAGAAGGACAATCTGTTCATCGCCATTCCCGGCGAAAGATTCGACGGGCATCAATTTGTGGAAGAAGCGGCCAAAAGGGGAGCCAAAGCGGCCATCGTGGCGAAGGAAAGAATAGATGCCGTCCCCGCAGACAATGTGCGGAACATGGCGCTGATCTGGGTAGACGATACCAAGAAGGCTTTGAGAGACGTAGCATCCTGGCATAGACGCAAGTTCGATCTCCCCACCGTAGCCATAACCGGAACCAATGGCAAGACCACGACCAAAGACATGACCGCAGAGGTGCTTTCTTCCAAGTTTAGGGTGCTTAAGTCGCCCGAAAGCTACAACAATCTAGTGGGCGTGCCGCTCACTCTGTTTGGGCTTGATTCCTCAACCGAGGCTTTGGTCCTGGAGTTGGGCATGAGCAGTCCTGGGGAGATCGGCATTCTGACCAGAATGTCGAGTCCGACCGTGGGAGTAATCACCAACATCGGACCGGCTCATCTGGAATCGATGGAGGACACGGAGAAAATCGCCCAAGCCAAGTTTGAGCTTCCGGACAACATGCCCTCCCCTAAGATCTTGGTCCTGAACGCAGATGATCGCATCCTGGCGCATAGAATAAAGCAGAGCAGAGCGGACGAACAGGTGATAAGTTTCGCTATCAAGAACCGGGCCGATTTGGGCGCGGACAGAATTGAAGCCAACGGAGACGGAAACGTCAGCTTTCGGGTGAACCGGAGCTTGGTCGTGAGCTTGAAGCTTCTGGGATGGCACAACGTTTACAATGCCTTGGCTGCTTTTGCCGTGGGAAAGCTCCTGGGGGTGAGCGAAAACGACATAAAAGAGAGCCTGGAGAGATGCACCCCGGCAAACCGCAGGATGGAGCTGATCCAAGTAGGAGACATAAGAATCATCAACGACAGTTACAATGCCAATCCGGTTTCCATGGAGAGGGCTTTGGAAACGTTGAAAAACGTCAAGACTCCGGGAAGAAAACTGGCGGTGCTGGCCGACATGCTGGAGTTGGGAGAGGAAAGCCTGCACTTCCACTTAGAATTGGGAAAAAGGGTGACCCAGTCCGGGGTTAACCTGCTTCTGCTGGTGGGAGAACTCGCCCGATTCATTGGCCAAGGAGCAAAAGAAGCGGGAATGAAAGCTGAGTCTGTTTTGACTTTCGAGAACAACCGGCAAATCGGCACCTATCTTTTGGAGAACCTAAAAGAAGGTGATTTGCTGCTGGTCAAGGGTTCGAGAAAGATGAAAACCGAGGAAATAGTCTTAACGTTGAGGAGCCAATACGGACGACAGAACTGACTTGAGAGATTGAGTTATTGAATCTCACCTTTAAGCACTGATAAGGAATAGGATGCTTTACCACCTGCTTTTCCCATTGAGCAAGACCTTCATATTTTTCAATCTCTTCAGGTACATCAGCTTCAGGGCGGCAGGAGCCACCTTGACCGCGCTCCTTCTCAGCTTGATCTGCGGCCCGATCATAATCCGGAGGCTAAGGGAACGACAGGTTAGTGAGAAAATCCGAGAGGAAGGCCCGGCGACTCATAAGGTCAAGGAAGGAACCCCCACCATGGGGGGAATAATAATTCTGATCTCGGTGGTCATTCCGACTTTGCTGTGGGCCGATTTGTATAATCCCTATACTAGACTGATCCTGCTGGTTATCGTGTGGATGGGGCTTATCGGATTCATGGATGACTATCTGAAAGCCAAGAAACACCAGCCCAAGGGAATGGTCGGTAGGAAGAAACTGGCCGGTCAGGTGGCTTTGGGTCTGTTTTTGGGAGTGCTTCTGCGGGCCTTCCCCCCGTCTAAGGAATTCGGCACGGCGTCCGACATACTCTTCTTCAAAAACTACTTTGTCGATTTCGGGATATTCTACATACCCTTGGTGATACTGGTGATCGCCGGCTCGTCCAATGCGGTAAATCTCACGGATGGTCTGGACGGCCTGGCCATCGGACTTATCGGCTTGTGTGCATTTGCTTTTGCCGGGCTGTGTTACATTTCCGGAAGAATCGACTTCTCCAGGTATTTTTCCATAATATATCTCGAAGGGTCGGGAGAGCTCACGGTTTTCTGCGGAGCAGTGCTGGGAGCGGCTCTTGGGTTTTTGTGGTTCAACGCCTATCCGGCTCAGGTATTCATGGGAGACACCGGGGCGTTAGCCCTGGGAGGGGCGTTCGGCGCCGTATCCATTTTGATTAAGAAGGAGATGTTGCTCTTGATCGTAGGCGGGGTCTTTGTGGCGGAAGCTCTGTCGGTGATCATCCAGGTGTTTACTTATCAGACTTGGAGAAAGAGGGTGTTCAAAATGGCCCCTCTGCACCACCATTTCGAGCTTTCCGGATGGAAGGAGCCGCAGGTGGTGGTGCGTTTCTGGATCGTGGGAGCGATCTTGGCGCTGTTGACGCTCAGCACGCTGAAGATCAGGTGAAAAGAAGGGTCAAAGGTCAGACAGAAAACAGAGCCTACTCATTGCCGACCTGATGGACAATGCCACTCAGACCAGCCAACACGGCGCGGAGAGTTGAGAGGAAGCAGGCCTTATGCGGAAAGATAGGATCATCGGAAAGAGAATCTCGGTGTTGGGAATGGCGCGGTCAGGTCTGGCCTGTGCCAAGCTTCTAAAAGACATGGGAGCCGATGTGTTTGTGTCCGATGCCAAGGCAAGGGAGCTTTTGTCTGACCAGACAAGTCGCTTAGAAGAGATGGGCATCGCTTTCGAGACCGGTGGTCATACCCAGCGAGTCGTCACCGACAAGGATTTCCTGGTGGTCAGCCCCGGGGTTCGTCCCGACGCTCCCATACTGACCCAGGCCGAGAACTCGGGTCTCCCCATATTCTCTGAGATAGAAGTGGCATACTGGCTGACGGATGCGAAGATCGTGGGAGTCACCGGATCTAACGGAAAGACCACCACCGTGACCCTGCTGGGTGAGATATTAAGAGAGGATGGAAGGGAATGCCAGGTGGGGGGTAACATCGGCGTCCCGTTTTCCGGCATCGTGGAAGAGATCTCACCCCAAGGCACGATTGTCCTGGAGCTTTCCAGTTTTCAGTTGGAGCGCATTGAAGAGTTCAGGCCTCACATTGCTTCCGTGCTGAACATAACCCCGGACCATCTGGATCGCCATCCGGACATGAAATCCTACGTGGAGGCTAAGCTTCGTGTTTTGGAGAACCAGACTCCGGACGATTTTGTAGTCCTGAACGCCGACGACGACGAGAGCGCCAAGTTTGCGTCCTCTGGAAAAAGCAGAAAGGTCTTTTTTAGCACCCAAAAGGAGTTAGACCAGGGTGCCTTCGTCCGAAAAGGCAGGCTGATTGCCAGACAAAACGACAAAGAGACGGAGATCATGGAGACGGGTGAAATTGGAATCAAGGGTCCTCACAACCTTTCCAATGCCGCTGCCGCCTGCGCCATCTGCGGCATTCTGGGAGTCTCCGCCGAATCTACCCGGGGGGCCTTACGGGCCTTCTCCGGAGTGGAGCACAGGCTGGAGAAGGTAGCCACGGTGTCGGGAGTGACTTTTGTCAACGACTCCAAGGCCACCAATGTCGACTCGGTATGGTATGCCCTGCAGAGCGTCGCTCCGCCCATCATTTTGATCGCGGGAGGCAAGGACAAGGGAGGGGATTTCCGCAGATTGGCGGAGTTGGTGTCGAAAAACGTCAAGGCCTTGATCTTGATAGGTGAGGCCGAAGGGAAAATCAGGGAAGCCTTAGCTGACCTGGTGCCCACTCTTCACGCAGATTCTCTGCAGGAGGCAGTCGAGTTGGGCTTCAAAAAAGCTTCGCCCGATGATACGATTCTTCTCTCACCCGGTTGTGCCAGTTTCGACATGTTCAAGGATTACGAACATCGTGGAAAAGTGTTCAAAACCCGCGTGAAGGAGTTGGCCGACAAGCCAGAGGCCACCTTCAGAGACTGAGGATCATGGAAGATGATTGATAGGTCCAGACCCGATTACCTTCTCTTGTCGCTGGTGCTGATCATGATGGCCGTCGGAGTCGTCATGGTCTACTCTGCCTCCGCCATCCTTGCCTGGAACAAGATGGGCAGCAGCATCGTCTTTGCCAAGATGCAGGCAATCTGGGGCGTCATGTCATTGTTGGCCATCTTCGTCTTGACCAAGACTGATTATCACAGATTCGCAAAATTCTCCCCTTTCCTTTTGACTCTTTCTGTCGTCCTTCTGGGCGCAGTCCTGTTCTTCCCCCCGACCAAGGGGGTCACGCGGTGGATGAGGATCGGACCCATCTCCTTCCAGCCATCCGAGTTCTTCCGATTGGCTTTGATCCTCTACCTGGCAGATTCATTGAGTAAGAGAAAAGAGAAGATAAGAGAGATGAGGTTTGTCCTGGTGCCTTACTTTTTGATCTTGGGGGTAGCCGCATTGTTGTTGATGAAGGAGCCTCACTTCGGAGCAGTTCTTTTGGTCACGGTGGTCCTCTTTGGCATGCTGTTTGTAGGAGGAACCCGGATTAAACACTTCTTTCTCATCATCGCCCCGGTGGTCTTGAGCTTTTTCATTCTGGTGTTCATCTTTGGCTACAAGAAGACGCGGGTGGACGACTACGTGAAATCCGTGGAGGATCCTCTCCAGGGAAGTTATCAGATGAAACAATCCGTCTTAGCCTTAAGCTCAGGGGAGATTTTGGGCGCAGGATTGGGGCAAGGAAAAGCCAAGCTCTTCTTCTTGCCTGAGCCTCACACCGACTTCATCTTTGCCACCACCGGCGAGGAATTAGGATTCTTGGGAACTTCGATGGTATTGATACTGTTTTTGTTCTTATCCGTGCGCGGGCTCCTTATTGCCCGGAAAGCACCGGACGATTTCGGTCATCTTCTGGCCTTCGGAATTACGTTCAGCCTGTTCATGGGAGCCTTGATAAACGCAGGCGTGGTGGTGGGGCTTTTCCCCACCACTGGACTGCCCATGCCCTTCTTAAGCTACGGTGGCTCGTCTTTGCTTTTCTCCGCCGCGGGCATCGGCATCCTTTTGAACATCTCCCGACAGACCAAGTTCGTTCCATCTGGGCGCATCATAAGCAAGATGGGGATATGATCAAAGTACTGTTTGCAGGAGGAAAGACCGGAGGACACATCTTTCCGGCAATTGCCATGGCAAGAGAGTTCAAAGAGAGGTTTCCCGACAGCCGGATCTTTTTCGCGGGAACTGAAGGCGGGATGGAGGAGAAGATCGTCCCCCAGCACGGTTTTGAGCTGTCCTTCATCCAGACTAAGGGGTGGTCCAGAAGATCGTATCTGGCCAACCTTTTTCTTGGATTCTATCTTATGAAGGGCATCCGTCAGGCACTTAAGATATTGAATCATAACCGACCGGATCTGGTGGTGGGAACCGGCGGGTACGTCAGTTTTCCCGTGGTTCTGGTTGCCAGCTTAAAAAAGATACCGACTTTGCTTCAGGAACAGAACAGCTATCCGGGAATCTCCACCCGCTTCTTGGCGCATTTCGCAGACAAAGTATGCTTGTCGTACTCCGAATCTCGCAAGTATTTCCATTCGAGTAATGAGCTCAATGTGGTCGGCAATCCGGTCAGAAGGGACTTGATCCACGGAGAACGCAGCCAGGGCTTGGCGAAATTCGGACTGGATGATGGGAAAAAGACCATCTTCGTCTTTGGCGGAAGTCAGGGCGCCCACGGCATAAATCTGACGATGTTGCAGTGCTTGGATTGGTTCAAACCCGAGTGGCAGATACTCTGGCAAACCGGAGAGGTCGACTATTCGGAGATTTCGCAGAAAGCAAAACAAAAGAAGATTAAATGCGCCGTATATCCATTCGTCGAAGACATGAGATCGGCTTATGCCGCCTCCGACCTGGTGATTTCCCGAGCTGGGGCTTTGACCTTGGCAGAGATCACCGCTTGCGGGAAACCTTCCATACTGATCCCCTTCCCCTTTGCCACGGCGGATCATCAAAGATATAATGCCGAGGCCCTGCAAAAGCAGGGGGCCGCCCGGATGATTCTGCAGAAGGACTTGACGCCGGAACTGGTGACGGAGGAGATCGGCTCTCTTCTTTCCGATGATCCGAGACTGAAACGGATGGCGGAAAAAAGCAGGAAGATGGGAAGGCCGGAGGCTGCTTCGCGTCTGGTGGATGAGATGGAGATGCTTTTGAAACGTAACCGCAAGTTCCAGTCTGCGTAAAGAGGTTGAAAGTGCAAAATGAAAAATGCAAGATGGCAATTCGAAAATCGAGACCGCATTCTTGTACTGGTGATTTAGGTTTGATCAGTTCTGAATTGTGATCTGCAATTTTGCTTTTTGAATCTTGAATTAGGTAGCCCATGCGATTCAGTAAGATTAGAAACATTCATTTCGTTGGAATTGGTGGAGCGGGGATGTCCGGCCTAGCCGAGTTGCTTTTCGACTTGGGATACCATGTCACCGGCTCAGACATGCGACCGTCCGAAACCACCGAAAGACTGAGAGACGTCGGGATAGATATTCAGATTCAGCACTCCGGGGATAACGTGAAGCATGCCGACGTTGTGGTCATCTCCTCCGCGGTGAAAGAAAACAATCCGGAGGTGGTCTCGGCCAAGGAGAAAAGAATACCGGTGATCAGAAGGGCGGAGATGCTGGGCGAGCTGATGCGGATGAAATACGGCATCGGCATCGCTGGAACTCATGGCAAGACAACCACTACCTCGATGGTGGGCGAGATCCTTTCCGAGGGGGGATTGGACCCCACCATCGTGGTGGGAGGAAAAGTGGTGAACTTAGGCGCCCATTCGCGCCTGGGAAATGGCGCATTCATGGTGGCGGAGGCGGACGAATATGATCGCTCGTTCTTGCGATTGACTCCCACTATCGCCGTGGTGACCACCCTGGAAGCGGAGCATCTCGACTATTACAAGGATTTGGCGGAAATCAAATCCACCTTCCTTGAGTTTGTGAGCAAAGTCCCGTTTTACGGGAGAGTGATTCTGTGCTGGGATGAGGAGAGCCTAAGAGATTTGATTCGGTCGATAGAGCGACCCGTAACCACCTACGGGCTTTCTTTCCAGGCCGATCTGCAAGCCCATTCTGTCGGCTTTGACCAGGGTTCGACCAGGTTCGCATTGAGAATCAAGGGACGCGACGTTGGACAGGTAACCTTATCCGTTCCCGGCCTGCACAATGTCAAAAACTCGCTGGCGGCCATCGCCGTCGGACTGGAATTGGATATCCCCTGGGAGAAGATCAAGACCGCTTTGGGAAAATTCAAAGGGGTTCACCGAAGGTTCGAAATCAAAGGCTCGGCCAAAGGCGTGATGGTAGTGGATGATTATGCCCACCATCCCACCGAGATAAGGGCCACCTTGGCTGGAGCGAAAACCGGATGGAAAAAGAGAATCATTGCGGTTTTTCAGCCCCACCTCTATTCCCGCACCCGGGATTTTTACCAGGCATTCGGCCAGGCGCTTCTGGAGTCAGACGTGCTGGTGGTGACCGACGTCTATCCGGCGCGGGAGGAGCCGATCCCCGGCATATCGGGCCGACTGGTTTCCGACCATGCCCAAAAACTCGGACATCGCAGCGTTTTCTACGTTCCCCAAGTCGATGAAGTCGCTTCATTCTTGAAAGACTTGGTGAAAGAAAGTGATATGGTGATCAGCCTGGGGGCCGGAGACGTGCACAAGGTTGGCACCAGGCTTCTTGAGTTGTTGGAAGGATGAAACGGTGAAAAAAAATGTCGGTTTCTTGATTTTCACATCAGCCATCTTGCTGTTTAGTGGTGGATACATATACCGGTTCCACTCTCCTCACTATGATATAACGGAAATCAGATTGACGGGCAACCGCAAGATCGGCAAAGACGAAATCATGCAAAAGCTCCACGCGTGTCTGGGAAGAAACGTCTTCAGCTTAAGCTTAAAGGGAATCGAAACCAGACTGAAAGAAGACTTAAGAATCCGGGACGCCCGGGTTTCCAGGATGCTTCCCGGCTCGCTTTTGGTTGAGATAGAAGAAAAGACGCCGGTCCTCTGGATAAATCTGCCGGCCAGTGCCGCCAAACCGGGGGATTTCGGATTCTACGGCCTGTCCCAGGATCAGGAGATAATCCCCTTGGACAAAAGTGACCTATCTTGCGACCTTCCCCTGGTGAGCGGGATCGAGGCCGATACCCTCGGCGGAAGAATAGCTCCGCCTCCCAGGCCTTATCAGAGGTGGTCCAATTTCAAAACCCAGAAGGCTTTGGAGTTTTACAGCCTGGTGCGGAAAAGCGATCCGGCTTCGCTTGAGCTTATAGCCGAAATCAACTTGTCCGAAGCGCCGGACGTAATCGTCTATCTTCTCCCCTACGGAAACAAGGTGATGATGGGGCAAAGTGACTTCGAAAAGAAATGGAAAAGGGTTAAGGCCATAATGTCGGAAGGGGAGAAAATGGAGAATCTCGCCTGCATGGATCTCCGGTTCGATGACCAGGTGTTGCTGACTATGTCTTCGAAGAGTGATTCCACCGGTGGCATCGACAAGAATAATCACTCTCCCAATAAAGCTGGTTTGAAACCAAGAGGTAGACATGGCTAGTGAGAACAGGATTGTAGGTTTGGACATCGGCACCACCAAGATTGCCGCGGTGATCGCGGAGATAGACGGCCTGGAGAGGCCCCGGGTAATTGGGATCGGCACCAGTCCCTCTGAAGGTCTGAAAAGAGGAGTAGTGATCAATCTGGAGAAGACCGTGGAGTCGATAACCTCCGCAGTCGAAGACGCCGAGATGGTGGCCGGGGTGAAGGTCAGCTCCGTCTATGCTGGCATCGCCGGTGACCACATCCGCAGCATCAACAGCCGGGGAGTGATTGCCGTCTCGCGTTCCGACCATGAGATCACCCCCACTGACGTGGAAAAGGTGATTGAAGCCGCGAAAGCCGTGGCCCTGCCCATGGATCGGGAGGTAATCCACGTCCTGCCTCAGGAGTTCACCGTGGACGATCAATCCGGGATCAAAGACCCAGTGGGAATGGTGGGAGTGAGGCTGGAGACCGAGGTTCATATCGTTACTGGCGCCGTCACTGCCGCCCAGAACATCTACCGGGGAGTGAAAAAAGCCGGCTTGGAGATAGAGGATTTGGTCCTGCAACCCTTAGCCTCCAGCTATGCACTGCTGGCTCCCGAGGAGGAGGAGTTGGGGGTGGCGCTCCTGGATTTGGGCGGCGGAACTACGGACTTCGCCATCTTCTTCGATGGTTCCATCCGGCATACCGGAGTGATAGGCTTGGGGGGGAAGAATGTCACCAACGACATCGCCATCGGATTGCGAACGCCGGTGGATCGCGCGGAGGAGATCAAGAAGGCTTACGGCTCGGCCATGTCCAGCCTGGTCAATTCGGACGAGGTAATCGAGGTGCCGGGCGTCGGAGGCGGAGAGCCAAAGCAGATCTCCCGCAACGTGCTGGCGGCGATAATTGAGCCACGAATGGAGGAGATACTCAGCTTAGCCTTGCAGGAGATGAAAAAGAGTAACTACTTCGATCTTCTGGCGACCGGCATCGTCTTGACCGGCGGCGGATCGTTGCTGGAAGGGGTAGTGCAGCTTGCCGAAAAGGTGTTTGACGTTCCGGTCAGAATAGGCCGACCCCAGAGGATAGACGGTCTGGAGGAAACGACTTCCAGCCCGATTTACGCCACCGGCGTGGGTCTCATTCTTTACGGCTGGGAACAGATGAAAGAGGGAAAGTCCGGTGGTCACTTGAAAGGAAAGGGCTGGTTTCAGAAAGTGAAAAATATGTTCAGTCAATATCTCTAACCATCATTTTTCAAAAAAGAGGGAGGAGCCATGTTTTTTGAGTTAGACGGCAACTACGAGAACCCGGCCAAGATGAAAGTGGTGGGCATAGGTGGCGCCGGGGGAAACGCCATCAACCGGATGGTCGACAGCGGGCTTTCCGGAATGGAATTTATATCCATCAATACCGATCTGCAGGATTTGGAGAATTGTAAGGCCACCCGCAGGCTGCAGATCGGGGCACGCTTCACCAAAGGATTGGGAGCCGGAGCCAACCCCGACGTCGGCAGAAAGGCCATCGAGGACGACCGAGACGTGGTGGCGGAATCACTCGGTGGAGCGGATATGGTTTTCGTCACGGCTGGAATGGGGGGAGGCACCGGGACCGGCGCCTCTCCGGTGGCCGCAGAGATCGCCAAACAGCAGGGAGCTTTGACCATTGGTATCGTGACCCGGCCCTTCGAGTTTGAAGGGAAAAAGAGGATGGCGCGCGCCTATATGGGGATTGAGGAGCTGAAAGGAAAAGTCGACACCCTCATCGTCATTCCCAACCAAAGACTGCTGGGCTTGGCCACCCCCGACACCAAGCTGGTCGATGCCTTCAGAATGGCAGATGACGTGTTGCTCCAGGCGACCAAGGGAATCTCCCAGCTTATCACCGTGCCCGGATTGATCAATCTGGATTTTGCCGACGTGAAGACGGTGATGGCCGAGATGGGGGATGCTTTGATGGGCATCGGATATGGGAGCGGTGAGAACCGGGCTAAAGAAGCCGCCACCCAAGCCATCTCCAGCCCGCTTTTGGACAACGTCTCCATAAATGGCGCCAAGGCGCTTCTAATCAACGTCACCGGAAACAGCAACATGAGCCTGTTGGAGGTGAACGAAGCTGCCAGCCTGATAACCGATGCCGCCGGGGCTGATGCCAACATCATATTCGGAGCGGTAATAGACGAGTCTCTTCAAGACGAGATCAGGATAACGGTGATTGCCACCGGATTCGGGAATGGCTCGGACGGTTTGGAGACAGAATCGGGCTTTGATCTGTTCTCCCGCAAACTCGGCCTGGAAAAGAACGGCCTGAAACCAAGAGAGTTCCCGGGCGATCCTTCCAGACCTCTGGAGAGAACCAAGGTGCCGTCATACCAGGCGGACGACTGGGAGGTTCCCACCTTCTTAAGAAAACAAAACGGGAGCTAAACGAGACGCATTCAGATGAGGACGCATCCCATTATTCGGAGCATCATCAGTCCAGAGATGGAGAAAGAAATCCTCACTTAACCTTTAACATTCCTTCAGTTGCTTTAACACCTCTGTACCTAAAGGCCCCGCCTTCGGCGGGGCTTTTAGTTTGGGTCGGAACACCAGAGAGTTCACCTCACCTGTAAGCACGTGCTCTGTTCTCACTACCTCGCGCATGTCGGTTCGGTGACACCTGCGACAGACCGATCTAAATTGGTTTGACAAGAAGCCTATCAAGTGGTTAATTGATCTCCGGTTCACCGACCTTTGACAGGGTTGACGGTGTTTTTGGGCCGCTGGCAGGAAGGAAGATGAAGGATTTCGGCGTAGTAAGGAAAAGCTTGCTTGGCGCAGAAAAAGGAAGAATCACCAAAGGATCAGGGGCTGTCCGAGTGGCCTTGGGATTCCCGAATACCTATGAAGTAGGGATCTCCAATTTGGGTTTTCAGACCGTCTATCGCCTGTTGAACCAAACGGACCACGTAGTTTGCGAGCGATTTTTCCAGTTCTATTCTCCGACTCCTGGCGGGACTAAGACTCTGGAGTCCGATCGGAATATCCGGGACTTTGATCTGATCGCCTTCTCCATCCCCTTTGAGCTGGACTACCCCAACGTCTTGGAACTCCTAAAGCTTTCCCGGATACCTCTTCTCTCGTCAGAAAGACGCTCCCTTACTCCTTTGATCGTCGGGGGCGGAGTCACGGTGACTCTGAATCCTGAGGTCTTGGCTCCCTTCTTCGATTGCTTATTTATCGGCGAGGCGGAAGAGATGCTCAGTGAGTTCATGGAGATCTACCTGCAATCGCGTTTGAAGAAAACGTTGAAAGAGGAGCTGTTACTCGATCTTTCCCGAATCAAGGGTGTGTATGTTCCCGGATTCTATCAGGTCACCTACCACAGAAACGGTTGCGTCAAAGGGATGACCGCAAAAGAAGGGGCGCCCTCTGTGATTGCGAGAAGATGGGCGAAAGTCGAAGGATTGGAGACTTTTTCACCTCTGATCTCCCCTTACGCCCACTTCAAGAATTCGCTCCTAATAGAGGTAGGCAGGGGCTGCATCTGGGGATGTCGCTTCTGCGCCGCGGGCCACATCTATCAGCCGTGCCGATTCTACAAGAAAGAGTCGATCTTCTCCCAAGCGGAAAAATACGCCGGGGACAGCAAACACCTGGGATTAGTCGGGTCGGTCATATCTGACCATCCGGAGCTGGAGGAAATCTGTGAAACTCTACACCAGAGAGGATTCGAGATCGGCACGTCGTCTCTCAGGGTAGACATGGTGAGCCAGAGGCTTCTGACCATTCTCGTGGAGTCAGGCATGAGGACGCTTACCATCGCTCCGGAGGTGGGAACGGAGAAAATGTGGAGGGTGATCAAGAAGAACCTTGAAAGAAGATCTGTGTTGGAGTCAGCCGAGCTGGCGTCAAAGTCAGGCATCCAAACTCTGAAGCTTTACTTCATGGTCGGGTTGCCGTTTGAAGAAGAACCAGACATCCGGGGGATCGTGGATTTGATCCGCGAAGTGCACCGAATTTTCTTGGCGGATGATCGACCAAGGAAACCGAACCTCCAAAGACGGCACAGCGCAAAAAGGATCAGGCTTTCCATCAATCCCTTCGTCCCCAAACCTCACACCCCTTTCCAGTGGTGTGCCATGAATAGAGAGAAAGAGTTGAAGCGAAAACTGAATGAGATAGCCGATGGAATCAAAGATCTGCGAGGAATCTTCCTGGAGAAAAAGAGCCTTCGGCAGGCCGTGCTTCAGGCGATATTCTCGCTGGGAAACCGCAAGGTGGGAGAAGCGCTGTTTTACACAATCGAAGGGAACCTGAGTTATCGCCAGGCCTGGGAAAAAGCGGATGTAGACCCAGACTCAATTGCTTTTGATCCGAGGAGTGTGGAATCTGTGCTTCCGTGGGACATAGTCGATACCGGGATAAGCAAGAGCTTTCTGAGATCTGAACTTGAGAAAGCCAGATCGGTGGCCAAAGAATACGAAGGGAAAACGTCTCCCTTTCGGTGAACCACCCCCTCTTCCCTATCCAACAAGAACTGATGAAGCTCAAGATCAGCCACAGAGGATGCCAAAAGAACACCAGCACCTAACTTAAGTTAGGTGCTGGTTGTTAGTAAACACGAGGAGATTGGAAATAGGGCTTGCTGCACCTCCGCACGGGTAAATTTAGCTTAAGCTCTCTATCTTCCCCGCTTTCATGCAACTGGAACAGACCGTGATCGTGGTTCGTCTTCCCTTTTTCGTAACGTGCACTCTTTGCAGATTGGGAATCCATCGTCGGTTGCTCAGATTGTGCGCGTGGCTGACCGTATGTCCATACAAAGGTTTCTTTCCACAAATCTCACATACTTTAGCCATTTTAGACTCCTTTCACCAATTCCTACTAATTCTCAAGAAAAATCACCACCCATTATACGTGCCTTTATCAGAAAAGCAAGAATAATCTTGTCGATCAGTCCCCTTGTTAGAGTTATCGTCGACGTAGAAGACTTCTTCATCGAATGTCTCTCATTTCTTGCAACAAAAACTCGATCGACCAAACAGAAGATTCCGGCGGGTCAAGAGTTGGGTTTTTGTGTTCAACGCTCACAGTGGTTGCCGAATGACCGAGACAGTCTGTCGGCAGATGATTATCGACGCCGTGTTTCATCTCATCTTGGGACGGCGAGGTACGCAAATAAGCCATGCTCGCTTCCGTATTATGAGTGAAATTTTCACTTGACACAAAACCCTTTACAGACTAAGATTATTCGGGAGGTAAACGAATGAACGCTTTGAAGACCGCATTTCTTTTGACGCTTCTGACCTTGCTCTTTGTCTTTGTCGGTCGCCTGGTGGGAGGAAATCAGGGAATGATCGTGGCATTTGTCTTTGCCGCCATTATGAACATGACGACCTATTGGTTCTCCGACAAGATAGTTCTGGCCATGTATCGCGCCCAGGCCCTGGAGGAGGGGGACAGCCCGCGGCTCTTTAGCATCGTGAGGCGAGCAGCGACCTCTGCCCATCTTCCCATGCCCAAGGTGTACGTTATCCCGACTGATACACCCAACGCTTTTGCCACCGGAAGAAATCCCAGACATTCAGCCGTGGCGGTCACTGAAGGGATCATGAGGGTTCTGGACGACGACGAGCTGGAGGGAGTGATCTCGCATGAGATGGCGCACATCAGGAACAGAGACATCCTTACTGGAACGATTGTGGCTACGCTGGCCGGCGCCATCAGCATGCTCTCTTTCATGGCCCGCTGGGCGGCTCTGTTTGGTGGCATGGGAGGACGAGACAGCGAAGACCGTGGGGGAGGTGGACTGGGTCTTTTGATCATGGCGATTGTGGCGCCCCTGGCGGCCTTGTTGATACAGATGGCCATTTCCCGATCGAGAGAATACTCCGCCGACCGCACCGGAGCAGAGACCAGCCACAAACCCTTGGCTTTAGCCAATGCTTTGAGGAAGTTGGAGTATGCTTCTCGCAGAATGCCGATGGAGGAAGCAAAACCTTCCACCGCCCATCTTTTTATCGTAAACCCCCTCTCCGGAAAAGGATTGGTTAGCTTGTTCAGTACTCACCCACCCATTGAAGAACGGGTGGCAAGACTGGAGAACATGGCGAGAGGAATGTGAAACGTCATCGGTCGTCGGTCGGCTGTCCTTTGACTTTGCTCCCTTCGACTCCGTTGAGGGTCGGTGAAAAAAGTCAAACCGTCAGGACGAGTCCGCCGCCCGGAGCAAAATCGATGCGGTGAGAATTATGGTCTAAGTGGAGACCCTCACCGCTTTTTTGCGTGACCAGAGGATGGCATGTTGGCATGCGAAACGTCTGGATTGAAATCGCTCTGATCCTGCTTCTTATCTTGGCCAACGGCTTCTTTGCCTCGTCCGAGATTGCCTTGATTTCTGTCAGAAGAAGTCTGATAAAACATCTCTCGGAAAAGGGCCACAAGAGAGCGCGACTCGTCGACCGACTGCAGAGCAGGCCGGACGTATTCTTGGCCACGACTCAGGTGGGAATCACTCTGGTGGGAACCTTAGCTTCGGTCGTGGGAGGGGCAAAGATCGTGAATTTTCTGGTTCCGCTGATCCAGAAGATTCCTTCCCGCGCCATTCAGAATTCCAGTGAATCAATTGCCATTGGTGTCGTGGTGGTGATCATCACCTATCTTCTGCTGGTGCTGGGAGAGCTGGTGCCCAAGTACTTAGCTTTAGCCTACCCGGAGAAGGTCGCCTTCGGAACAGTGGGGTCGGTCCATTTCCTATCCCGGTTGGGCTTCATGGTGGTCAAGCTTCTCTCGAATTCCAGCAGATTCCTGGTCTCCCTGTTTGTGAAAAGGGTGCCGCAGGAAAGCGGATTCATCACCGACGAGGAACTGAAGTTCATCGTGCATGAGGGAAAAAGAAAGGGGATCTTTGATCAAACCGAAGAGGAGTTGATTCACAGTGCTCTTGAGTTCACCGACGTTACGGTTAGGAATGCCATGACCCCAAGAACGGAGATCGTGGCCCTCGACATGAATTCCGGTCAAGAGCAGGCTTTTCGCGCAATGACCGAGGAAGGATATTCCCGAATTCCGGTTTATAAAGATAATCTGGATAACATTGTGGGAATAATCTATGCCAAGGACATGATTAATCTGTTGCAGAACCGTGAGCTGATAATCTTGGAAGACATCTTGCGTAAGCCCTATTTTGTGCCCGATTCTATGAAAATCTCTGCGCTCTTAAGAGAGTTCCAGAAAAAGAGAATGCACATGGCTTTGGTGTTGGACGAATTCGGCGGAACTGCCGGGTTAATAACGTTGGAAGACATCATAGAGGAGATCGTGGGCGAAATCCGCGACGAATACGATCGAGAGGAAGAAGAAGAATTGTATCTTTTGTCGGACAACTTGGCCATCGTGAATGCCGGTTTATATGTCGGCGAATTCAACCAAAGGTTCAAGACCGATCTCCCTGAAGAATATAATACCGTGGGAGGTTATCTGACTGGCACCTTGGGACGAATACCTCTTCTGGATGAGGAGATCAGGATAGGAAACCTCACCTTTGTGATTTTTGATAAGGTGGGCCCGAGACTCAAGAAGATAAAAGTAATCAGGCAAGAGGGGAAATAGCCTTTTGGAGTGTCGGGCTTCAGCCCGACCAGGAATTCTCTAAAGAAGGAAGAACCGGCTCGCCTAAAGGCGAACACTCCCAGTGCGCGGTGGTTACGTTCTTGGAGATGAGGCGCGCGTCATGTTCGAAGCGATACTTGAGCCGATTGGAAGATGGGTAATTATCGTTATCTCCCAGTTGGGCTATGCCGGCATAATCATCACCATGGGGATCGAGAGTGCCTGCATACCCCTTCCCTCGGAGATCATCATGCCGTTTTCCGGATACTTAGTCTTCACTGGTCGATTCAGCCTGTGGGGCGCCTCCGTGGCGGGAGCACTTGGCTGTGTCGTGGGATCAGTGGCTGCTTACTGTGTCGGGATCTGGGGAGGTCGTCCCTTTATACAAAGATACGGCAAATATGTCCTTCTCTCGTCCAAGGATTTGGCCACTGCCGACCACTTCTTTGAGAAGCATGGAGAGTGGGCCATATTCTTCTCCCGCCTTCTGCCGGTGATACGAACTTTCATCTCTCTCCCCGCCGGCGTAGCGAGAATGAGCTTTGTGAAGTTCGCTGTCTATACGTTCATCGGGTCGCTCCCTTGGTGCTTCATGTTGGCTTATGTCGGGAAAATAATGGGGCAAAACTGGATGAGCATAAAAGTGTATTTCCGACGTGCTGATATCCTCATCGTTGCGATCTTGGTTCTAACGGTCGTATATTTCTTGTATCGCCATTTGAAACCAGAAAAGAGGACTGAAAGCCCATCCTCACGCCAGGATGATTCTTTCGGGACCAAATAAATGCCCACTTTAGCGTACTTTGGTGCAGTTTTTGTCTCTCTCTTCCTGGTGGTGGATGTGGTCACCAACCTGCCCATCTTCCAGTCTTTGACGGTGCGATACTCGATTCAGGAAAGAAGGGCAATTGCTCGAAGAGCGCTTATGGTTGCCCTGGCGATCCAGCTTCTGTTTGTGATTTTCGGCAACTACATCTTCGGATATCTAAGCATCCAGCTCTATTCATTTTCCATTGCGGGAGGAATTCTGCTCTCTATCGTTGCCATGGAGATGCTCTTTGGTCGAAAGACCAGAACCGAGTATCAGGAGAAAGAACAGGAGGAGGAAAAGGAGAATATCACCGTGGTCCCGCTGGCAATTCCTCTGCACACCGGACCCGCCTCCATCATCACCGGCATGATTCTCTTTGCGAAGGCCGACACGCTCTTTATGAAAGCCATGTTCGTCTTGGCCGCGGCGTGTGTCTACCTAATCTCCATGGTCATCCTGGTGAAATCGGATTTTATCTTCAGAATCTTCAAGCCATTGGGCATGAAAGTCATTACCAGAGTTATGGGATTGATCCTGCTGACCCTGGCAGTCCAGTTCGTGGTGAACGGGGTCAAAGATGCGCTGAAATGATTTGCTTTCCATCCAGGTATTGGGTTATATTGTATGGGGAAACGTTTGATCAGCTTAGCCGCTCACTCTGCTTGGGGGAACAGTTAATGTGGCATGCATCATCGGTTCGACGATAATGGACAGATTGCGAAATTCGGAAGCAGGTGAACCAAAATCCATAGGAGGAGGATTTCGATGTTCTTAAAGTGTCAGAAGACGTTGATCGTCCTGGGTGCCCTGCTGGTGGCGTGCCTCCTGGCATGGGGGTGTGCGTCCAGATCCTACGTCAAGACCAGGACTCAGGAGCTGGAAGACATGAACAAAGCGAACAAGGCGCAAATCGACGACCTCCAGCAGAAGCTGTCAGCTACCGATGCCAAAGCCGACGATGCTTTGAGCACGGCCAGGAATGCTCTCAAAAAGGCAGAAGAAGCGGCCGGCTACGTGGGCTACACGGAATTCAAGGCCATCGGTGAAAGAGAGGTCAATTTCGATTTTGACCGATACAACTTGGGCAAGATTGGGAAGGACATCTTGGACGAAATCGGAACCGCCATGCAGCAACATCCGGAGCTGATACTGGAGATCGAGGGGCACACCGATGTTATCGGTTCGGATGACTATAATCTGGCCTTGGGGCGAAAGCGGGCGGAGAGCGTGGAAAGGTACTTGGCAGACAAATTCGGCATTGCGTTGCACCGGATGTTTTACATCAGTTATGGAAAATCCAAACCCAAGGAATTAGCCGACACCAAGACCGGCCAAGCCGCACAGCGCAGAGCGGTGTTGCGACTTCTGGGACCCAAGACCCAAGAGGCTGGTTCGTAGACTCAAGGACTTCAGTTTACCTGATCTGGATTGGACTTGATTTGCAGACAAACTCGGTGCTTGCCGGGGCGGGATGAACTTCTGCCCCGGTGTTTCGTATCAGACAGTCGATTGCCTCTGTCTCTGAGCGTGCCCGATCTCGACACTTTGTCTTGAGATCGGGCTTCTCTATTCGAGGAGTCGGGGGATCACAACTTGGTGGAGGCTCAGCCACACGGGTTCAGAAGGTCATTTTGATTTGGAGATTGCCTGATTCATCCGTCGTGGCAACGTTTGATAAGTCACGCAACTACAAACAAGGAGACAACGTTGGCTGTTTCTCAAGCAAGCTGGTCGGCCAAACTGTCGTCGGGTTTTATGGCCCCGGGGTCTAAGTCTTCTTCAGTACGTGCGAACAGAAAAGAACCTTGAATTCTCTGAAAGCCCTCAGCTTGTAAGTTCCAACAAAGACCAGCAGAAGCTCGATCAGTATCCACAGAAGGTAAACGTAGGTGATCTCCTCCCGCCATGAAGGGACCAGAAATTGAATGAACCACAAGGCAAAAAGCCCGGCTGCCTCGTGCCATCTGAATTCCATATTGGCCAGGAAAAGAAATCCTAAGAACGCCTGAGCCATGGTCAAAAATATCTCCAGCTTCTGGTGGGCATCGAAGTGTATCACCGATACCTGCCCCCGGCTCAAGCTGTAAACGATCGGTATCATGGCCACTAGCACCGTCCACTGGTTGATGTTGGAGGAGACTATGTTCATCAGCGCCATGGACGATTTCTTCACCGTTTTTGCCCAGTTGAAAGCGGTTACTCCTTCCGGAAATTCCGAAAGAAAAGGCGCCACCCATTGGACGAAAACGTAGTTGGACACTCCCAAAACAGTCGCCAATGCCAACATGCTGTAAAAAAACGGATTAGCCACAAAATAAAGACAGAGGCCGCCTGCCAGGAAAAGCGCCACTATGGATAAATCCCGAGGAACAGGCCTCATTTTCAGGATCATCCGAGGAATTCTTTCTGCCTCCTCTATTTTTTCCTGATCCTGCGGCGGCATCTTCTGCAGTATGTAAAGGTAGCCTACATACATGCTCCCCAGGATGACCGAGTCGAACAGACCCAAAGTCCCTTTCAAAAGGATGATGATAAAGTAGCCTAAAGGGGGCAAAAGACCGATCACCTCGACCGCATGTTCTGCCTCCAAGTGAACGTTCAAAAGCCTTTTGCTGCCGGGCTTTTTCCTTTTTCTAAAGAAAGCTGCGGTGAAATATATCATGGGCCAGCCGACGCCGGTCAGAAGGCGCAAAGAGCCGGTGAAATTGGCGGTTACCAGATGTACTTTCTCCGGATCGATGCCCGCTTCCCAGGCGATCACCGCCTCCACCGCAAATTCCGGCAAGACCTGAAGCCAGGCTAAGATCGCCAGCGCCAACCCTTGTGAAAGAAGAAACTGCGCAGCTTCTGCCGCCCAGCCGATCACCCGAGCGGCAAAGATTATCGCCGGAAAAGTCCAGATGGCGGAGAGCGCCTTGGCCTTAAGCGATGTGGCGCCTACGGATTTGAGTTCGGAAAGCATGATGGGATGACGTTACCAATGGAAGGTCAGTTTGATTCCTCGATGGCTTATGCACCTTTTTGGGTGAACGTCTCAGGCGCAGCTATTCCGCCCGAGACGAAGAATTTGACTCCGTCCTCAACGCTCATGCTTAGCGGAATCACGTCCTCCCGGCGGAAGACCAAGGTCCATCCGGTGAACGGAGTGGGAGTGGAGGGAATGAAAACGACCATCGACTCATCCTTCTTGTCTTTCAGCTTCACCGCCACTTCGTTAGTCAAGAAACCCAAGCTAAATACTCCTTGTCTGGGAAACTCGACCAGAACCACCTGTTTGAATGAGTGTTTGTCTGTCGTCGTAACCGCTTCGAGCAGCTTCTTGGAGGAACCGTAGATGGTGCGCACCAGTGGCGTCTTGATGAAGAATATTTCCCAGACCTTAAAAAGCCTGGATCCAACCACGTTGGCAGTCAGAACCCCCGCAATGAAGATTAATACGATAGTGGCAACTAGCCCCAACCCAGGGATATGGTGTTTTATGAGCTTGGCGATGATCGGGGATAAAAGACCATCGACCCCTTCAAATAGAAAACGCAGCACCATAGCGGTGATAATGAGCGGCACAATTACCAGGATTCCGGACAAGAAGTACCGCCGCACGGCGGTATTCAGTTTTCCTCTAATGGACATAGGTCCTATGTTCAGAAATCAGAAGTCGTCGCACCGTGAACCTATTCTCTCTTTTAGCTCACAGTCCTCTAACTCGGAGCTAAAGTTACCGGTTTTGCCAGCTTTGTCAAACTGTTTTTTGATAACTCGGTCCCCTCTTGCCTTTCTCCGGACAGCAGACCATGAACGCAGCTTGAATCAAAATAACACGAAACCAGAACTTAACTTAAGTTAGGTTCTGGTTTCGTGGAATGTTCGCACATCTCCGGTTTACGATCTCTCGTTTCGGAACACCCAGATCTCCGAGAAATGCTTGGTCTGGCGGATATAGATTTTCTGGAGTCGGATCAATTCCAGAATGGCCATGAAGGTGACCACCATCACCAGCTTGATGGGGGTGTCGGAGAAAAGCTCGGTGAAGATCACTTGGCTTTTCCGGGACAGGAAGTTCAAGACGTATTCGATTCGTTCTTCAATGGTGACTTTGGGGTAATTTACGGTATGGAAGGTTTCCGTGGGGCGAGAGTCCAGCATCCGTTTGAAGGCGGAGATCAGATCGTACAGAGAAGCTTCCACCATGATCTCCGGCTCAGGAATCCGATTAAGAAGAGAGAAATCGGTTCGGGGAAACCAGCAAGATTGCTCTGTTTCTTTTGCCTTCAAAATGTCAGCCGCTTCCTTGAATTTACGGTATTCCAAGAGCGCCGAGATCAGCTCCTCCCGCGGGTCTTCCTCTTCTTCCTCATCCTGGGTCTTGGGCAGAAGCATCCTTACCTTGATCCGCATCAAAGTGGCAGCCACAACGATGAACTCCCCCGCAATCTCCAAGTTGAGTTCCTTCATCAACTCGATGTACTCCAAGTATTGCCTGGTGACATGGGCGATAGGGATGTCATATATGTCGATCTTGTCTCTTTTTATCAGAAACAGGAGCAGATCCAAAGGACCTTCAAAAGCGTCTAACTTCACCGAATAGGATGAGCTGCTTTCCCTCATTTGGGTTTCGATTGATTCCATTTTGCCTCTATCAGTTATATTGATCGATCTCCATCCACTCGTCGGCAAAGCCAACATCGTCAACGCATCTCTGGTGGTGCTTCCGCAATAAGAACCGCCGAAGCTTTCAAAGAGTGCACATCGGCATTGTCTAATGCCGGCGCATCATAATGTTATCTCCCAAAGCCTCATTGTTTTTCTTACATCTTCCATGGTCTTTTGCGCCTTGGCCCCAACTTTGTGCGTAACAGGATACGACGCTTGTTTCGTTCAGGAGGCCCTATCTCCTTAATGCTTCCAAGAATTCGTCCACACTTATTCCCGCTCTTGCAATCAGACTTCGCAGCGTACCCCTAGCCAGTTCAGGGTGATCTGGCACTGATAGTGTCGCTATATGTCCAACCTTAGTTAGAATGATATGGCTCCCCCGTTGGCGAGCAACTTCCCACCCCAGTTTCTCAAAGGTCTTTACTACCTCCCTTGGTCTCAGAATTGGGACAATAGACACTAAATGTGAACCTCCACCTGACGAGTAGTCACGGTCAAAGGCATACCTTTTTCAGCCCGCACTTCTAAACATTCCTTAATGGCCTCTTGAATGTTCTTTTCTGCTTCCTGCTCGGTTTTGCCTTGACTTACGCATCCAGGTATAGACGGACACTCGGCGATGAACATTCCGTCTTCGTCTCGAAAGATAGTGATAACGAACTTCATATTTCTCCTCTTTGTTCCATATTGAGTTAATAGGCGAGGTGCTGTCAAATGGCATTTCGTATGTTCATCGATTAACGAGGTTCTTCTGTACTTCAGAATTCAATTGTTTTTGCTAAATCGACCCGGCTTAGATTTAGTCATCCTTTCTTACCACAATCTCATTACTCTCCTCACCTCTTCCATGGTTTTTTGCGCCTTAGCTCTGGCTTTGTCTCCACCAGAAGATAGCACTTTCTGCACGTAGGGCAAGTTCTTTTCCAGTTCCGCTCGCTTTTGCCGAATCGGTTTTAAAGCTTGGTTGGCAAATTCCGCACAGAGTTTCTTGCATTCCACACATCCTAACTTACCGGTCGAACATCTTTCGTGAATGGTCTTGGGATCTGGATTGTAAATCTTATGCAGAAGGTATACCGGACATTCATCCGGATGACCGGGATCGCCCAAACGTATTTTGGTCGGGTCGGTATACATGGTAGAGATTTTCTTGGCAGTCGACTCGGCAGATTCTCCCATGCTGATTTCGTTATTGTACGATTTGCTCATCTTCCTATTATCCAGGCCTAAGATTGCGGGAAATTGGCTCAATTTGCCCTGAGGCTCCGGAAAAACCTCGCCATAAAGGGTGTTGAATCTTCTGGCTACTTCTCGAGCAAGCTCAATATGAGGAAGCTGATCCTTTCCCACCGGCACCCAGTTAGCTTTATAAATCAGAATATCCGCCGCCTGAAGCAAGGGATAACCCAGGAAGCCATAGCTATCCAGACTCAACTCTACACTCTTCTCTTTGTAGGAAGGCACCCTCTCCAGCCAAGGTGTGGGGACAATCATTGAAAAAAGAAGATGCAGCTCTGCATGTTCCTTAACCTGTGACTGAACGAAGATGACACACTTCTCCGGTTCAAGTCCGGCAGAAAGATAATCAATGGCAAGCTCGATTATCCGGTCACGCAGATCAGAGGTTTGATCGTAATCCGAAGTCAAGGCATGCCAGTCCACAATGCAACAATACATCTCATAGTCGTTCTGAAGCTGAACCCAATGTCTTAATGCGCCCTCCAGATTGCCCAGGTGAAGTTTCCCGGTGGGCTGCATGCCGCTTAAGATTACCTCCTTTGCCATGAAAACCTCTTGCGTGTTAGGTGTTAGGTGTTAGGTATCAGGTGCCAGCTCTCAGGCTCCGTATTTCCGTCTCAATCAAGATTGCTCTAAGCCCTTAAACATTCTTCCACCTTCATCATATTTATATTTGTCAAGAAACTTCTCATAGACTCTTTCCGATAGGTAACCTTTGCGGTAGGCTATATGCAAGTGATGTTTCGTTTCCTGCAATTCCGCTAAGGATCTGTTTAGGCCTTCGAGACAAATATTCGTATGTTTGTTATTCCATCCCGCCGCAATAGAATTCGATGACCGCCTGATTTGCGAACCTAATTCCTGCAGTTCATGCCCAGGAGAAGACCTCGAGATGCTGTTTGCCTCTAAGTGAAGCTCACGGAGTTTCCTGGATATTTCCAGACCTTCGAAACTTCTGATTTCAGTTTCCATCGGTTCTTGTCTTCAGCCTCTTCTCCATAGCCTATAGCCTACCACCTGAAACGTGTGCCCTCATTTAGTCCAGAAACAAGTACTGTCTCCACCTCTGATCAGAGATTCCCACAAACTGCTGGATAAACGTGATGTAGGTCGGTCTCCGGGGTTGCCGCAGCAGGCTCAAGCCTGCCTGCTCCGGTGTATGGTTTCCTTTGATGTTGTTACAGGTTATGCAGGCGCAGACCAGATTCTCCCAAGTGTCTTTGCCTCCATAGATTCTAGGGATTATGTGATCCACGGTCATGGGGCTGCCCTTTTCGCCGCAATACTGGCAGCAGTGACCATCCCGTTTGATTATGTTCTTGCGGCTGAGCAAAATCCTCTTGTTGGGCACATGGACGTAGAAGCCGAGCCTGACCACACTGGGCACCGGGATCGACAGCGAAACCGAGCGAACGGTGCAGCCGTCGTATTTCTCAATGATCTCGGCCTTCCCAAGGTAGACCAAGACCACAGCTCTCTTGGCCGAACAGACCGTTAGCGGCTCGTAATTCTGGTTCAGTATCAAGACGTCTTTGTACAACATACTTCAGCCAACCTGTAACTCATTATTATCCTTTAAGATGAACCCTTTGTTCTACATAAATCTACAGAGAAACGTCTGCATGTCAACCATTTTTTGAGCTTTTGTTCGGTTGAAATATTTCTCTTGACTATAGCGGGTTTTGGGTTATATTGTAAGCAAGTCCTTTTGGAAAGAGGACGCAATTTTCCGCAATACGAAATTGGAGAAAGCCTTTCGGCTGTTCTACGCTATTTGTCACTGTTACGGCAAGGAGAAGAATATGAAAAAGCCCATTTTGGTCACGATTTTGGCAATTTTGATGAGTTCGGTTCTTCTTCCAGCTTTCGGTCTTGCCACTCAGGATCCGAATGACCTCTACGGGCCGGATTCGGTGCTGTTTAAGTCCAAACAGCTTCTGGTCCCGTGTCCACCCCAAACCGGACAGGCGGTGGTCCCGGTGTACTTCAGAAACGACACG
>JBAVQU010000052.1:0-10358 GCA_049694315.1 Candidatus Zixiibacteriota bacterium | reverse complement strand
TGGTGGGAAGAGGCCAAGCAGATCAAGATGTTCAAGAGCACTGCTTCGGACATTTACAAGCACTTCGTGATCAAGTACGTAACCGTGAAGCGTCACAATCCACCCGCCTGGTGGCCGGATCAGACTGGTTTCACCGGCTACCATGACACCTATGTCGGCGTGGCTGAGGACATCGATGCTCCTTTTGACACCCTGCTCAGCGAGAGCGGCAGGAACTATGGCGGATATGACGCCGTCAAGGACATCGCCTGGCAGAGCGGATTTTATAATGATGCACATCCAGCCTACCTCAATTACTATGCCGGCGTTGCCCTGGCCAAGATTAAGTCGACCGACAGCCAAGTTCCTTACTCAGCCCACTGCCTCAAGAACAATGTGTTCCTGTACAAAGTGTCTCCTTGGGGATACAAGGACGACCAACTTGATAGCGTGGCGGCTGATCCCACCGTAGGCTACGTTCAGGATCCGGATTCTGCCGTGGATCGTAACACGGTTTTGGTGGCTAAGAAGATCCCTGCCGGAAACGATCCTAATGCCAGCGTGACTTATGCGGTGATCATGGCTGCGTCTCCGAATGGACTGTCTGGGTTGCAGACAACCATTGACACTGCTCGTGCCGTTGTGCTCAGAGAGGGCACCAAAGGCTATCCGGCTATTTGCGGAGACGCCACTGGCGACGGCATCATTAATGGGGGTGATGTGATCTACTTAGTCACTTATCTGTATAGGGGTGGACCGGCGCCGGTTTGTCCAATGGAGCGTGGAGACGCCACTGGCGACGGTATCATTAATGGGGGTGATGTGATCTACCTAGTCACTTATCTGTATAGAGGTGGACCTGCACCCAATTGCCAAGTAGGTCTCTGGTAATCCTGTCCGAAGGCTAAAGCACGGTTTCCTGGGTGATCTTCCCAGGAAAAAGGCAAGAATACGGGATAGCCCAAAAGGCTATCCCGTAGTTTTTTTGCCGCTCGCTAAAATTTCCGATTCCTTCATGTCCGCTTTCCCCTTCGCCACATGAGTCTCCCTTTTTGTCCCTCGGACACAGGAGAAAACTCGAATCGGGCGAGGTACGAATGATGACGTGCAACGACCCTTTTGTCCATGCACCTGGATCCGCAGAGTGCAAAAAAATCCAAAAAAAAAGGCTTGATGCAATTTTTTTATTGACAAGCCACAGCGTATTATTTATATAGGGGCCGATGTGAAGAACTTGGTTCTGTCAAACTCTCCTCGAGGAGGTGGTCGAGAGAAACGTAAACTTGTTAATGATCGAGTTGACCAGATGGTTGGAGTTTTGGTTGCCTTTCTATTTGATACTGCCAAGGTAAAGGAAAGGGAACTGGTTTTTCAGGGGAGGAAAACTTCTTTTTAGACAAAGGAGCTGAAAGATGAAAAGGGACTTTCTGATTCTATTAGTTCTGTTTTTTGCGCTCAGTGCGCCCGCCTGGTGTACTTGCCCGGCTGACACCGTGGATCTAAACAACTGCGACAGCGTGTACCTAGAACCTGCGAGCCAGGATCTGCCTACAGGTCCCACCTATCCAGATTCCATCAGGGTGAGCATTTTCATTACTACCGATGATGTGATCGGCGATCCAGTTGTGGATTCGATTGCTGGCGTAATCGTGCCCTTGTGTGTCACGCATACGAATCCGGCCAAGTTCTGCAGTCTGAGTGACTACAGGAACAAGACTGCACTGCCTGGTCCCGCAACCTTTGCGAGAAGCATTTTCCGGCCCATCAACGGAGAGACCACTTGGATGAATGACTTGTGGCTTGCAGGCGATGGCGCGGTGGAGGACTGGGACACCAAGATTTTGAGTCTGGGGAATGGGGCGGGTGACAGCACTCATTTCTGGCTTTCCTTACTTGCCTCGGCACCAGACGATGCCCGGTTAGGCTTATTGTCGCACAAGTTAACCGCGACCATGACCTTCTGGATTCAAGACAGCATGACGATCTGCATGGACAGTTGCTTCTGGCCTCCGAGCAATCAGTTTGGTTTCTTCAGAGCAGACGCCAAGTTCTTCGTCCCGCGAATGGGAACTGCGCACGATCCTGCATCTTATGAGGTATGTTTCCGCTCAAGTGACGTGAAAGAAGTGAGTGGCACAGATGAGGCGAGGCCTTCCCAGTTCTCGCTCTCGCAGAACCATCCCAACCCATTTAACCCAACTACAAACTTCCAGTTCACGGTTTCCAGGACCGCGCACGTTAAGATCGAGGTCTTCAACATCGTGGGGCGGAGAGTAAGGACTCTGGTGGACAAGGAAATGAGTCCCGGAGTATACATGGCAGACTGGAATGGCACGGATGGGAGCGGCAGCCCGGTGTCCAGCGGCATATACTTCTACAGGATGCAGGCGGGAGATTTTTCGGGCATGAAGAAGATGTTGCTGCTGAAGTAACCCAGTCAACGGACAAAGCGGATCGAACGGATTTCGGCAGTCCCGCCTCAAGGCGGGACTGCTTTTTTGTGTTTTTTCGTCCCTCTGGCAACGGATGAAACGGATTTAACAGAAAACCTCACCCCCTTTGGTCTCCCCCTCCATTTCATGGAGAGGGGGAAGCAGGGGGAGAGGTCTGTAGGTCGAACATGGTCGAAGACCTGTTCGACGTCCCGGTTATCTTGAGAGCAGCGAATTCAACTCTGACTGCGTGAAATCGGTCTTTCCCTCATCGGAAATTTCGACAGCTTGGCCGTTCAGCAGGAACATGACCTCGTCTCCAAGAGCATAATACCTGCCGACCTCCGGAATTCGGTCCAACAGTTCGAAGTAGGCATCGCTGAACCTCTTAACTTTCAGGGGCTCGATTTTGCCTTCGTATTCCGTGTCCACCCAGAGACCATTCTTGTTGAAAAAGGCTTTGTTTCCTATCTGCACCACATTACTCAATGTTTGCGCTTTCCCTTCCGCATCAACATAACCGGAAGAAGTTCTGACCGCAGATGTTATGCTCTGCAAAGTCTTGGCTTGGTTTACCGCTCCCGCCCCGACCTGCTCCTTCAATCTCCCTTCTAACCTTACTGCTGCCTGTGGAGCCAAATCGTGGGCCGCTAACCGATAATCCGCATCCACCAGAAAGGAGGTGTATTCGGTGATGATGCCGTATTTTTTGGACAATCTCACTACTTCATCCACCAGTTCCTTGTTTTCCCCGTGAAGTCTCAGCTGGTCGACCAAGTATCCGATCCTTCGGGTGGCCCAGAGTCGCGGGACGAAGTCGTTTCTGCTATCTGAAGAGAAATTCACATCATAGCTGAATCTGCGGGCAGACCCCTCAGTCGATCCGGACAGCGTTACGGCAGATGTTCCGCTGCTTTTGTACTTTCCCAGGATCAGAAGCTGCGATCCCTTGAAAATGTCGGGAAGCTCCTTGGGATAAAGATCGTAGGCTTCCACATTGCCAAAGGAGAGACCGGCATCGGTAAGAATGGGGTGGGAAACTTGGTTGTAGAAGCTGGAAACTTTCACTTCGATATCCTCGGAGGGACGAACATAGTCCGAGGTGGCATGATTGTCCTGAGCCAGTCGATCCAGAAGCCGAGTGTTGACATCGTAGCCCACTCCAAACACGAATATCCTAACTTTTGAGTTGTTTGCCTTCTTCACATTCTCCAGAATGTTGTTTATGTCCGTTTCTCCGACCGTGGGCAGACCGTCTGTCAGAAAGATGATGAAGGATGCGTCATGGCCTGCTTCTATTTGTTTCAAGCTCCTCACCAGCGCTTCATTGATGTTAGTCCCCCCGTCTGCCTGGCACTTGTCCACAAAGGAGAGGGCCTCACGGACGTTCTCGTGCCCGGCTTGGACTAAGCCGGTTTTGAAGCTTTTGATTTCATCGTCAAAATCGATGACGTTGAAGCGATCTTTCTCATTCAGGCTGTTTAAGCAGAAACTAAGAGCGGCTTTGGCCTGTCTGATCTTATCTCCGGCCATGCTTCCGGACGTGTCCAGAATCAAGATTATGCTTTTGCTCGAAGTCTTGTCCGCAGGAACCTCCACCTGCGGGGAGATCATAGCCAGGAAGTAACCCTGGTGATCCTCATCTTCGTAGGGGAGAAGATTGAAACCAATGTCCTCTTCTGAAACTGTATAGTAAAGCAGAAAATCCTTGTCCGGGCGCGTGTTTTCCTCCACATAGGTTATCCGAGCATGGTGATCGCTCTCCCTTTCGATCTTCACCTCATGCGAGGGAGAGTAGATGCTCTTTATGGGTTGATTGGAGTTTATCTCCACGCTCAGCTTCACGCTCTGCAATGGATCTTTGGAGAACTTCTCCGTGTTCAAAGTGTAGCGATAACCGCAAACCCCTCCATTGGCTTTCAGTATCTCCGAATAGTTCAACTTGATTCGCGTTTCGCCGTTTGCCGGAATGGGATAGACCGAGGCTTTGAACATTCCATCCTTGAAATACTCTAAGAGCGCAGGGTCCTTCTTCCGACGCACTATCTCCTCGTAAGTCTGGCGGGCCTCGTCTCTGTCGAGGATCTTGCCTTTGATCTCCTCTCCACCCACGAACATGGAGAACTTGGAAATGGAAGCATCCGGCGGTATGGGAAAGATGTAGGTTCCCTCCAGATCCTGATGGAAGTTGTTGATGAAAACCTGATCAACGGTTGTTTGGGCGACTTGGTTGTCGATCTTTATGTCGACGTGATGGTATTTGATGGATAGATTCGGGGGAAAGGGATCACCCGGATGTGGGGGCAGAGGGATGATCATGCCGTCGGCAGCGGCTGTTGAGCTGAAAAGCAGGATCAGAACTAAGCATAGCCAAACCGTTCTTTTCATGACCGGCCTCCTTTCAGGCAAAAGCGTTCAAGGTTCAGAGTTCCAAGTTGAACACTACCTCTTATACAGGTCATGAAAAGAAATATTCCTCAGATTCTCATCTTTTGCCCTGTGCCTTGATTCTTTCCAATCTCTCACCTAATTGGCTCTTGATCGCCGGATCTTTGATCTGATCCAGATGCTCTTCCACGAAATTCGAGCCTTCAGAGACGATGGCGGTATCTTGAGTGAGTTTGCTAAGAAGATAATAGCCGGTTGCCACTTGAAGATAGCCTTCTTGGTTCAGTGAGTCATCGGGCTCTTCCTTGATATGGGTCTTCCACGTCTGTATTATTCCTCTCAACTCGTCTGCCTGCAACAGGGTATCGGTCTCTTCCATCCTCGGAACTGGTTTTTCGTTCACCACATAGTGATCTCTGACCAAAGAAGCGTTCAAAGACGGTCTCACAGAGGTAGTGATGTCTTTCAATTGAACCGCAGAGGTTTTTGCTCTCTGGCTAAGCTCCTTTGTCCCTTGAAGTTTCTCTGGCGCAACATGAAGTCTTTTCTCCTGCAACTCCTCCGTGCTCTTCTCTATTCCGGCTCCGACAGACTTTGTTTGGGAAATCCCAGACTGTGCTTCGACCGCAGCACGGCCTTCCGCTCGGGGCGAAGGGACTGGCGGCGTAATCGCTCCCTTAGTCGTTTCGGGAGAAGACATTTGTGCCTGCTCAGTCAAGACCTCCCTTTCGGGCACTGGTTTTCTTCTCGATTCACCAACCGTTGCCGTCTTCTTCTTTGTCAGAGACTCATCCGATGGCGAAATGTCTTTCCTCTGTTCGCTTTGCGCAGGTCGAATCACTGGCTTTTCAACTGCCGGGATTTTGACTTGAGGTTCTTCGACCTTGTGAACAACGGGTGTCGACGGCACCACTTCTTTGCCGTGGTAGTTCATGTATAGTTTTCCCACGACCAGGACCAGCAACACCGAGACGAGACCGGCAGCTATCTTTACCTTCCAGGGGGAGAAGCTGAAGGCGCTTTGTAGCGCTTTCTTCAAGCTCGTCGCCGGCGATTGCTCTTGTCGGCTGGCGATTTTCTCCCTGACCCGGCTGGAGAAAGTGTCCCAGTATTCTGGTGCCGGTTCCTCGATTTGAAGCCGTCTTGCCGCCCCCTCCAGGAGTTCTAACTGGGACAGCTTTTCCCGGCATCGCCTGCACTGCGATAGATGTGCCTTAAGTTCAGCCTCTTCGGCGGGGTCGAGCCTCTTGTCCAAAGAAAGATAAATCAGCTTATCGAACCTTTCACATTTCAACGCGCATACTCCTTGTATTCTCTCAGCATATCCTGCATCTTTTCTCTGGCTCTGAATAACCGGGACATCACGGTACCGACGGATATGTTCAAAACGTGGGCGATCTCCTCGTAGCTGGAATCTTCATATATCCTTAATATCAACACCGCCTTGTACTTAGGGGGTAGCGAGTTCAAAGCTCTTTCTATCTTGAGTTCCAGTTCTTTTGAGGCCAGATGGTCGGACGGATCGGTCTTTTGCGCCTCTTTTTCCAGAGGGCTGGGTTGTTCTCCAAACTGACTTTCGCTGATCACCAGTTTTTGACGTTTCAAAAGATTTATGCTTAAGTTCATGCATATTCGATAGAGCCAGGTGTAGAAACTATGTCCTATTTCGAAAGATCTAATGGCGGAATAGGCGTGGATGAAAGTCTCCTGGGCTATGTCGTCGGCAGCATCATGATCCTTCACCATGCGATAAGCCAGATAATAAATCTTCTTCTGATAACGCCTCACCAGAAGGTCAAACGCGTAGAGATCATTTCCTTGAGCCTTCCGGATCAACTCGTCATCCTGCTGTTCTTCTAAACGCCCCGACCCCTCACTCTTGTTCATTCAGCTTCCGCCTGATAGGATACAGATTAGTTCGAAGATTATTCCCGGAATTCTATGCCTCCTTCCATTTTGTCCTGCCCTCCTTCTCGTGACGAAGGGGAGGCAGGGGCTGAGGAGGAGTACCAGTCACTGGTGGCAGAGATTATACACCAGAAGCTCCAGAAGCATATCATCCGGCATGAGGTTTGACTTCAGTTGAACGTCGGTCTCGTACAGCAAAATCAGTCCTTTTTCCAATTCGTCCAGACTGAAGTTCTTCACCTGGTTTTGGTATTTCGTTGCCAGAAAAGGCGCTACCTTAAGGACGGAGGTCAGCGCGCCTACGGACTGGGATGAGGACTCTTTGGCCAAAATCAGTCTCTCCAGATGCTGGGTCAGCCAGAAGACCACCCCTCCGGGATTCTCACCCGCCGAGGTGAGCTTTTTCAGGATATGCAGTGACGTTTTGCAGTCCCTCTCCCCGACGGAGTCCATCAACTGGAAGACGGTGTTGGTCTTGGACAAACCCGCTACGGCCTCCACGTCGGCTGAGGTAATCAGTTGATTTGGTCCGACGTACGTTACCAGCTTGTCGATCTCCCGGGCTAAGTCCGCCAGGTTGTCTCCTACCATCTCCTGCAGTGTCTGTATGGCGGTTTGGTCGACTTTCTTGTTGGCTTCCCTCAGCTTTGCGGCAGTCCACGCCGAAACCTGATTTCCCCGCATTTTGGGAAAATCGACTGTGGTGGCGATTTCGCCCAACGCCTGGTAGAACTTGGGAACAGGGGATGCGATCTTGGGAGAGATAAGGATCAGGCAGGTTGAATCCGGAAGTTTGGGCAGAAATGACAAAAGCACGTCTTTGGCAAAGGCCGACAGCTTTTCCAGCTCGAACAATATCACCACCCGCTTTCTGGCATTGACCGGTGCGGTCGAAGCCTGGTTGATGATCTGGTCTGCGCTGGTCTCCCTTCCATACAGGAAATCGAGATTGAAACTCCTCAGATCGTCAGGAACCAGAATGGAAACCACCTTCCTCCAGGCCTCTTCTTTCAGGAGATCTTCCTCGCCGGTGAAGTGGTATACCGATTCCAGGGCATTGGCGGGTTCCTTGGAGGAAGAGCCAAGCTTTTTCAAAAACTCAGGGTATGTGAGCTTTTTTCCCATGCTTTTCGTCGGAAACCTCTTGGTCCACACAAGGAGGCCGCTGGCTGCTTTTGAATCGGGCAGCGCCACAGAGCATCTTCACGGAGTATGGATCCGACCGGAATTCAAATTAGCGGGTGAATGTGTGGTTGTCAATAAAAAAGAGCCTCCTGGGGACGGTGGAGGCTCTCTTTGGCAGAAGGGGATGAAGGGAGGACTAATTTCTTATCTAACAGCCAGCTCGGTCTGAGCCGGGTTTTCTTTCTCCGGAATCCAGTTTAGGCTAAAGGGTATCTTCTTCTTGTAGCCCAAAGCCATGTTTCGGTAAGGCTCTAAATCTCTATTACAAACCATCTGCATATTCACCTGATTTACCACCACAAAGCTATCTCCGAAAATCTCTACTGTTCTGGTCTGGAACAGATGCGGATTGATCTCGATAAACTCCAAGAGCGCCAAGAGACTGGCATATTCACACTCGACCGGGGTTCCGGAAAACTGTGCCCGGAAGACTATTCCCAGATCGGGAACTGAGAATGAAACCACTCCGTTGTGACCATCCTGATTGCTTTCATTGCGTGTCGTTCCATAGAAGAAGCACTGCATTTCATCCTCCTTATCAGTCGGTCGATAACCTTACCTCCTTGTTTTTTCTATGCCTGCGAAAAGCAAAACCTGTGCCGCATGCAGCCACAGCCTGATGAACAAGAGGGGGCGACCATTGCCGGAGGAACACGAATCTCCCCGCGCAAAAGTCGGGCAGTAACCGATTACATGTCAACGAGATACAGGCTGGTCCCCAAAGGTGGTAAACTCCGCCTGACTATGAGAGAAAAATGAGGGGGGAAGTCACGAGGACCTGAGGCACAAACGGTCTGCAAGCTGATTCATACTTGATGCACAGTAATACACAGAAAGAGTGTCGAGATGAATCCTAAAAGAGCGCATCAGGCTGGCTATCGGGGCAAGAAACGAGGTGGCCAGGGGTGTGTCCATGTCCATCAGCTTTCAGAAGGTAACCATAAAGAGACTCGTAAGCTGGTTTTAATCAAGTAGCCAGTAGGCAGTATTCAGATTTGGACTTTTATAGCTCATTTTTCAGGAGACTACTTGACAAACGGAAACGAGGTTCTATCTTTCATCTTGGACGGCGAAGGTAATGCACCAATAATGGGGGAAGAATGAAAAAGGTCTTGGCATTCGTCATTTTCTATTCGTTCCTCTGGATCATTCTGTGCCCCGGCACCAAAGCTCAATGGGAAGGGGCACAGATACAGCAACTGACCAACGATGACTTGCCCAATAAAATTCTCAGATTATACAAGGAGGTACGTAAAAATGAAAAAGCTGAGTAGTCTCCTGCAGATCTTTCTGATCTTAATGGTGGTGTCAACCGCTTGTACTAAAAAAGCGACCACACCCATCCCCGGATACCGCGAGCCTTTGTCATTTGAGATATTCAAAGCATATGAAGGCGCTCCACTGGATAGCAACTATGTCAAGAAGATTCATGATACTTGGCAGAATGAGCTTAAAGACGATGAGATAATCAAGAATCATACTTGGCTGGTGGGGGATTACCGGGTGTTTGTCTATTTACACGTTTATTCGTTTTTTTCAGATACAAACTATTATGAGATGCTCTTTTTCACCACCACCCAACCTAAAAAAAGCACAGACCAGATCCAATCCACCATAACAGCCTTTGTAGCTGAATTTCAGGACACGCTGGTTGGGTTAACAAAGATCAAAACGTTCATTAATGTGAATGACTATCATCCCATAGAAAATGAGGACGAAGCCAAAGGCATAATGATCGACTACTTGAACGAGTATCTTGCAAAATATGACACCCTTTCTTATGATAGATCCTTGATTAACGAGTTCAAGAAAGATTTTCAGGCGGATAACTACACATGGGATTGGGAAGATCATTATGTTTATTATAGATCACCGGGCGATTTCGGTGGGGCAATAATAGTAAATAAGCTAACCTCAAAACTCGATTTCTTGGGTTCCAGCGTTTGGATGGGGTATGGTAAGAGATATTTCCCCTCCGACTAAAGGCGGTCCCCCGCTTTTCGTTGGATGCCAATAAAGCTCGTAGGCGGGGGCTCCCAGCCCCGCAAGAGTCCGTAGACCAGGAACCCTTAGGCTCCCCTGACCTCAAAGCTGCAATTTATTGCCACGACCTTCAGGTCGTGGGATGAAGGAGTGGTCGGATTTATCCGACCCTGTACATTCATTGCGATGAGCCACGCTGTCGTCTGGGAATCGCACCGCAACATTAAGCTGCCGGACATGGGGGGCTTGGGGGTCATGGGGGACGTGGGGACAGCGATTTTTCATCACTTACAACGTCCGGGAATGGGTTTTGAGAAAGAAATCGGCTTTCTTTTTCTGTATCAAGTAAATTGTTCGGTGATTGTAAAACATCTGACACCAATTATATTGGTGTAGATGGACATAAAATCCTTTCATCTCATTGTTAGACAAGAGAAAACAGCCAGGCGTTTTTTGGCAAAGCGGTTGTGGAAAAACTACCGT
>JBAVQU010000051.1:0-25189 GCA_049694315.1 Candidatus Zixiibacteriota bacterium | reverse complement strand
TCTGAATTTTTCCGCCAAAGGCGGATCCCTGCCCGACGGATGGCCCGCCTGCCAATCGTCGGGCAGGCAGGCGGGCGCCTATGGCGGAGAATCTTGAATTTTTGAACTGAAGTTAAATCCTACTCTGAAGGAGAATTTGCAGCAACTGAGCATCGAAATTTATACGCAAGTCACTATCCTTGAATCACTTGGAGGAAAAGTGAGAAAAAAATAAAAATGAGCCTCAGATGCCTCAGAAGCTTCAGATGCACCAGAAGCACCAGAACCACCGGTCCGGTTCCCTATTCATCAGTTTATTAAAGCAAACTGGAATAATGCAAGAAATCAATTGCAGTCAGCTTTAGCTGACTGATTGAAGAAACATATATAACTTCGGCTTTAGCCGCATTGATACCGCAGAAGATCTAACCCGTAGTCTCTCTTACCACTCAAGGCAAATTCGCCACAGCTTCAATGGTGAAGCGGATAGCGGCGGTATTTATGGGAGATGAACATATTATGTTTGCAAAGTTCCGTATTTCAAATATCTGTATTTACGCACAACCTTCTCTTATCTCCTTTGCAGTCCACTTGACCCCTCGAATCCTTGACCCCTTGAACCCTTTTCTGCAAAAGGCAGATTCCTCTTTGTTATCCCCCACCGCAACTAATTCAGAAATGAGCATTTTTTTTAAAAACAGCCCCCCCACGTCCCCCATGTCCCCCAAGTCCAATTCGTTGGTCCGGGGCTTACAACTCCCAACCTGCAGGCTTTCATGGAGATTTCTAAAAAAAGGGGATATTTGCAGTTCACTTTAGTGAACTGATAAGAGGACGGATGAATTGATTGGCTTTAGCCGCATATGGTCTTGCGGTGGACGATGGACTGAGGACGCCTTTCTCATTGCTTTTGCGGCGGACGGTGGACAGTGGACAGTGGACGTCTTTTTATTCCACGCACCCTCTTTGCAGGGGCGGACCCACCCGAAAAAGATAGTTCACCAGGTAAACGATGTCCCCACTATTGATTACGCAGTCACCATTCGCATCCCCTGCCGAAGGAGGATCAGGGAGGGGGCCTCCCCTGAATATGTAGTTAAGAATGTACACCAAATCTCCCGCGTTCACCAGGCCGTCTCCGTTGGCATCTCCATAGACATAAGTGTATCCGGAGGCCAGAACCAATGCTTTGTAACAATTGATCCGCCCGTGACCCAACTCATAGCTTTTTCCGGTTTGCACATAATACTGGTAATTTCCCACTTGATCGGCACTCTGTTCGATGATCTCCCTCAGTTGGTGGGCGCGGAAATTCTGGTCTATCGAGAGCACCAGCGAAGCCAAGCCGGTGACCATCCCGCAGGCCATGGAGGTACCGGCCATGAAACCGTAAGTCTGAGTCAAATAATAAGGTGAGCCATTCAGCGTCACCGCATAGTCGGGAGTAGTGGAAAAGATGTCGTCGAAGTCCCCGGGAGCCCCGTAGCCGCCGGGGGCGGCCACGCAGACGGATGGGCCATAGTTAGAGTAGTTCGCCAATCGGTCATCGCAGGTGGTCGCCGACACGGCCATCACGTTTAGATAGCTGTCTGCGTAGTGAGCAGGGTACACGACCGAGTCGCCCATTCCGTTGCCGGCGGCGCAGACTAAGAGCACGTTATTACTATCGGCATACCTCACCGCCTGCTCTTTCACCAGAGACGCATACCCCCCTGCGCTGTAGTTGATTACCCTGGCACCGTTATCCACGGCATGGACAACCCCGTTCTTGAACGTGTTGTGGGTTCCGACTCCCAGGCTATCGAACACCTGATCAACCAGAACCCGGCAATTCCAATCCACCCCTGCCACTCCGGTCTCATTGTTGGTCATGGCAGCTATGATTCCCAGAACGTGAGTGCCGTGACCATAGTTATCCTTTACCAACTCCCCATCCCCCACCAGATCTGCGCCCAATATGTACCTATTGACATCGCTCAAATCCGGATGAATAAGAAATTGTCCCCACAACGGCATGCCGGAATCCAGAATCGCGATCAACACCTCTGAGCTCCCCAACGATATGTCCCAAGCAGCTGGAGCATTGATATCTGCCCCTGCCGTTCCCCCCGGGGGACTTTGCCCCCAATTGTGGAGTCCCCACTGATAACCACTGCCGAAGTAATAATCATTGGGAAGGTACATGGCTCGGTCGATCATGTTCGGCTCCGCGAACTCAATCAAATCGCTGGAGTTCAGATTCTTGAGCACTAAAAACATGTCCGCAGAGGGAGCCAGTTCCAGCTTCCCCATGCTCAGCTTATCCAGCCCCTCCGCCAGCTTGGCTCCGTTGACCGTCAGAAGACCGTTCAAGTCGCCAAGCTTAACCTTGGATTTGGCCTTGAACAGAATCTCTCCTTCGACATACTCTGCCTGTCTTCCCCTCCACATCCCGGTCAGAATCCTTTTCCCGTTGAATGAAGCGGGATAGGTGGACGAGGTCAAAAAAACAGTGACAATGAGGAAGAAGAGCATCAGGGCTCGGGTTTTCACGCCACCTCCACTGTCCTGCATAAATCGCCTTTTCTATATATTAACGTCACCTAACTCAGAAAAATGAAGCTCCAGACCGGAGATTTCTGCTCAATCCACACTCCAAAAAACTTCCTCTCCAAAGTTGGATGACGACTCCTTTCTGTCCCCCCTGGATTTTACGCACATCCTGCTCCGGGCGCCGGTCCGCCCTTGAAAAGAAAGTTTATCAGGAAGACCACGTCCCCAGCATTCACTGTACAATCTGCCGTCGGGTCTCCCAGTCTCAAAGGAGCCGGAGCCAGGCCGTCCCTGTATAGATAGTTGACCAGAAATACCACGTCACCGGCGTCTGTCACTCCATCCCCGTTGGCATCGCCGGTTTTGCCACCCATAAACCTGTAAATCTTGAGCGTAGGATCGCCCAGAAGAGTCATCCCATAAAACCAAGCCCGCGACTGATCTCCGGCGCAGGTTTCTATGTCATGGCTGCACCAAGAGAGAAAAGCATCTCCAAAGCTGGCTCCGCTTCCCAAAGACCGGTAGAAATCATCAAAACACAGCATGCTTCCGGTCTTGGTGGAACCGACGGAGAGAAGACCGTAGGTGCTTTGGAAGATGTACCAATCACCCATGTCATCATTCTCGATGTATCGACAGTTGGAACAAGCAAAGAGGTTGTAAAACAGAGCCTGAACGTCGATGTCTTCGATTTCGTAATTGTGCAATAGCGAGTAGTCGGAGGAACCGGTCCCCCAGTAAAGATAATGCGCCCAGGGAGAAGAATGTGAGCACAGAAGCAGGCTTTCGTAACGATTGTTGGTGCTCTGTCTTATCCTCAGGATGTAGTCCTCCCGGTTGGTCTGATAGACGTCAGTGACGGCATCAGTGTGAGGATAGGCCAAAGCTAAGTCGTTCTCCCATCCGGTAGTGCTCCAGTCGTTGTCTATGTAAGCTAATGCCTTGTCCGAGAGTCCGAGCGTTCCCCGGCGATAGCGGTGGTTCTTGTCAAAGTAGTTGACCATCATCGCCTGTTCAGTAGCGCCATGATAGGTCAGGTGCCGGGCCAAAAGCCTGCCCACCCAGATATCGGCTTGCATGTCCCCGCTGCCGTCTGAGTGCTCATCGTACAACCCGTCGGCGTCCGCATCCATCCACAGCCCGTCTAAATCCGTGTAGAAAAGGTCAATGGGGAACTGCACGTGCGCCCCACCCCACTCGGAAGGCTCGTCCATCTCATACCAGGGAACGGCCAGATCGCCAATGAGTATGGCCCCGACGATGTGACGGCTATTCCATTCGGAGATCAGCAGGTTCCTCAGCGCCACCGCGTCTCCGTCGTTGTTGGCGGTGTAAACGTTGACATTATACCCCTCGCCTGTGAGATCTGAGAGATATAAAGAGAATGGAGTTTGAATTAAAGGTTGCAGCGTTGCGTTTATGACGATGCAAATGGGAACGCTCCCCTTGTTCCCAGCATAGAAGAGCCTCGCATCAAATTCCTCGGCAAATTCCCGGCTGTTGGTGTACTCCTGATAGGTGATGGGTTGTCGGTATGGATCCATCCACCGCAAGGGTTTCACGTTCTTGTAGTCGAGCTTGGACTGCCCCCGAAGGTTACCCACTCCAGGAATGATCAGTCCTAAAGTCAGAAGAACCGTTAGGATCCTTTTCATCATCTGCTCCTCCATTTGAGTCCGCTTAGTCGGTTCGCCTGGTCAACGCCCCGTCGCTTCACCATATTGATCACCGTCCATCGTTTTGTATCCGTCTGATCCGTTTAATCCGCTGACCGATTTCTCACGCGCATCCTCGTACCGGATGTGGCCCGCCCCTGAAAAGGTAGTTGACCAGATATACCAAGTCACCGGTATCCACCTTGCAGTCTCCATTGCTGTCGCCGGCCGCCAAGGGCTGGGGGAATGGCCCCGCTCTGAAGAGATAGTTTATTAGAAACACCACGTCCCCGGCATCGATCTTGCCGTCGCCGTTTACGTCCCCGTAATCCTCGACGTCAAAACTGTACGTCTGATTCGACCATCTCTCACTTCCCCATTTATCCTGCGCCTTCACCTTCCACCAGTAGACTGCGCTGTTTGTTTGGGGAGTCACCAGGGTTTGACTTGCGCCAAGACCATCAAAAGTCTGAGTCGAGTCGGCGACAAAATGCGGTGAGGAGCTGACCAGCACCGTGTAAGTCACCTGATCGGATGGGTTGGGATCGATTGCATCCTCCCAGTCCAGAAGCACGGGTCGGGCCACGGTGTCCTTGTCGATCGGAGAGACCAAGGAAAAGGCTCCGGGAGGAAAGTTAGGTTGCGATTCTCCCCAAAAGAGGGCCCCGAAGATTCTCAAGGAATTGTAAGGATCGGTCTGGTAGCGGGAGTAAAGCATCAGGGATTGCTTTGAGCCGGAAGGGGATCCGGCGGCGGCGGGACCAGTTGAAATCAAAGTCCCGGAATAGGGGGAGATGTCAGAAATGTAGGTTCCGTCCGGGTCCAGCACCAGTCCCTGTGGTGTGACCCGACTCGCATAAATGGCTCCGCCGGCCCCGACCGTTCTTCTCCACACCACCACGTAGTTTCTGCCGTCGAAAGTCACCGATGGGACAAGTTCCGCATCGGCGCTGGCTGCGATTTCGATCCCCAGGGGATCTTGCACCACGCCGCTGGCGGTAACTCGGGTGGCAAGAATATCGGCGTCCGGCCAGTTGCTGCCATAATCCTCCCACACCACCAGAAAACCGCTGCCGTTAGAGGCTACCGCCGGGCTTTGTTGTATCCCGCTAAGCACCCGAATGCCGGTAGGCGCGTGTACCGTTCCGTTGGTATCTACAATCGCATCATAGATGTCATAGTAGTCCGCATCCAGCCAGACCACCAGATACTTTCCTCCTCCGTAAGCCACGCGGGGATAGCTCCCCTTGTCCCCGGGGGAGACGGTCATCGGCTGGGGATCGATGGGCACTCCGAAGGATGAGAACCTTTGCGCTTCAATCCGGCAATTTGCTCCCGTCGAGTCCAGCATCTTCTGCCAGGCTACCAGATAGTTTCCTCCGTCCCAGGCAATGTCCGGGTATCTTTCGTCGAAGGATGACTCCTCTCGTATCGGCAGACCCAGTGTGTCCAGAATCTCTCCGCTCGAGTCAATTCTGGCGCCAAATATATCGAAGTTACGATTTCGAAAATCCTCCCACACGGCAAGAAAGCTGTCTTTCCCCCAGGCCAAAGCTGGATGCTTCTGGTCTGCGGAGGTCGAGCAAATCCTCAAAGAAGCAGTGTCCAAAACATTTCCGAACCGGTCTACCCTCGTGCCGAATATGTGGCCATCCCCCTCCCAAACCGCCAGATATGAGCTGCCGCTCCAGGCCGAGCTTCCGGAGACCTGGGCGCCGCACGCTTTGGAAACGACGAAGGAATTTGACTCTAAGCCCTGTCCCAAAGCATCTATCCGCATCCCGGCAACGTCCAAGTCTGCTCCCGGATTTCCGTCTTGCCACACGGTCAAGAAACTGTCACCACCCCAGGCCAAAGCCGGGCTGGTCTCCGAAGAACGGGCGTGCGAGATTCGTCTTCCGTTTGGATTTGAGACTGTCCCGTCAGACGTGACTTTGGTTCCATATACGTCATATCCCAGGCTATCGAGATTCCTGTCGTCCTGCCAAGTCACCATGTAACCGGTGATTCCGTGTGCAACTCTCGAGTTGGTCTGATCTCCCGAATCCGTGCAGACGGCAAATCCGTTGGGGTCTGTCACCGAGCCGTTCGCGTTTACCCGAGCCACATAAATGTCGGTGTAAGCACTGTCACATCGATGGGTATTGAAGCTTACCATGAAGTTCTGTCCGTCCGAAGCACAGCAAGGGCTGCCTTGTCCTCGCGGATCGGTGGAGATGTCGACTCCATCCGGATCCAAAACCACGCCACTGGGGGTCAGCCGCGCACCGCGGACAAAAGAAGGACTGGATCACCCTCCCGATTGCTCCCAGGCCACCAGATACTCCGTGCCGTTGTAGCTTATAGACGGATAGATGTCCGAAAGCGATGCGGAAGAGATGCGGATACCGCTCCCGTCTATGACTTGTCCAGCGGGCGTGACTCTGGCTCCGTAAATGTCGTTCGATGAGCTTTCGTTTCTGTCGTCGGACCATACCACCAAGAAATTCGTGCCGTCCCAGCTTAAGTCGGGGAACGCTTTCGATCCCGGGCCGGTCGAAATGGGAAATCCATCTGGGTCCAACACGGTTCCACCGGGACTTATTCGGGCACCGTAAACGTCATAGTTTCCGTTTCTGTAATCGGCCCAGACTGCCAGGTAGTTTTGTCCTCCCCAAGCTACCTTGGCCGAGACCTGCATGTTGGAGGCCGTGGATATTGGAATTCCTGTGGGATCGAGTATCTCCCCCTGGGCAGACACTCTGGCGCCAAAGATGTCGCGGCCGTTATTGATCCTTTCGTCCTCCCAGACTACTAAGAAATTGGTCCCGTCAAAGGCGACGGCCGGCGAGGCTTGAGTTCCGTAAGCGCTCCCCGAGTAACACCCGGTCGAAAGGGCAAATTCAGGCCAAGATGAAAAAGCACTACCTGCCGACAAGAAAGCGATGCCAAGACACAATAAGGCGGTTTTTCCATGGGGCACTCCAAGCAGAGTGGCATCTTTCATCCATTCCAGTCCCAATCTTCGTAAGTTTAACATACTCCTCCGCTTAATCCGTTCCATCCGTTGACCAACTCCGATTGTCCGTTGACCAGCACCTTTGAGCATTTCTTCCCGGAAGCCGCTCAAAAATCGGGTAAACCCCGTTATTTACAATATAACTCCCCATCTGTTTTAGTCAATATCAATTCTCATCCGGGTTGTCATCCTTTTTGAACTCTTAATTCATTATATTGGCGCATGTTACAACCTTAATCTCCGCGGCACACCGTCAGAAACGATCCTTCCGCCGTACGGCTCGGAACAAGCTCTGACGGCGCCGCAGATGCCGACCAAAAAAAGAGAGCCAATGAGTACTTACACCCGTTGGCTCCTTGCTTTTCTGAAGTCCGGGGCACGTCCGCAGCCCGATCTACTCCGCCCAACACTCTAAGGCTGTCACCATGAACTACGAACTGTGAACCATGAGCCGCTTCAAATACCCCCGGCCCGACTTGAACGGGCGACCAAAGGTTTAGGAAACCTCTGCTCTATCCAAACTGAGCTACGGGGGCAGGAGATTCGATTCATAGTTCGCGGTTTATCGTCGGTCTTTCCCTTCCCCACCCTTGGTTCCTCGCGGGCGCCTCAGCCGCCACGCAGCCATCTCTAATCTACGACTGGAGGATCATGCTGATTGGCCGGTTTAATTGCTAAACCATCTCTCCCACGTACGAGGTCCACGACTTGGACTTTCCGGGCTTGGGCAGGGTCACGTTCGACTCCAAAAGATAGTTGCTGCCTCCGTCAATCCTGATGCCCAGGCTGACACACCCCTTATCGTCGGCGCTCATCGTGACCTTCACCGGCGTTCCTTCCGGCAGAATCACACTTTTTTCCATCATCTTCAAGTTCCTCCGTGTAGGTCAACCGTGTTCGAAGAGCTAGCTGACAACTTCTTTGTTTTGTCAAGCAGACTTCGCCATGTTTGATCTACGATAATTAACACTGAGAGAATGTAGCCGCAGACTTTAGTCTGCGAAAATAATATGTCTATCTTCTTGCGCAATCTGAAGATTGCGGTTACAAATCCTCAATCATATCTAATCAGAGTAAAGAGATCATAATCCTTCAACTTATCTCTTCCGTCCAAAAATCCGAGCTCAATCATCACCAGAATTCCGGCGACTTCTCCGCCCAGCTTTTCCACCAACTTACACGCGGCTTTGATGGTTCCGCCCGTGGCCAAAAGATCGTCTACTATCAACACCTTTTGACCAGACATGACGGCATCCTTATGGATTTCCAGCCTGTCTGTACCATATTCTAAGTCATATTTTTGCTCCACCGTATCTGCCGGGAGCTTGCCGAATTTTCTCACCGGAACAAATCCCACTTTCAACCGGTTTGCCAGAACGCCGCCGAAGATGAATCCACGAGATTCCACCGCCGCCACCAAATCGATCTTCTTGTCCTTGCACTTTTCGAAGAATATGTTGATCACCTCATCGAAAGCGTCTCCCTTTTTTATGAGGGTGGTTATGTCCTTGAACACAATTCCCTTCTTGGGGTAGTCTGGCACGTCTCTTATCAACTCTCTGAGCTTCTGGGTGTTGATCGAAGTCCCATCCATTTTGGCCTCTTGGGTTTTGCCTCACCCCCCGGCTTGGCCTTCTCCACGAAATGGAGAAGGGGATCGAGGGGGAGAGGTTAATATCTTATCTCAAATCCTTTGAATTTACTCTCAAATGCCCCCCAGTCCACTTTAATGTCCTTCACGTTAGCGGACATTGATCCAATCTTCAGCTCTTTGGCAAAGTCAATAATCAGTGATTGGTGTCCTTCAACCTCCACTTCGACGTCGCCATCCCAGAGATTTTTAACATAACCTTTGAGGTCGTACTCTTTTGCCTTTCTCAGCACGAACCAGCGATAACCTACCCCCTGAACCATGCCGGAGATAAGAAGATGAGCACTCACCAACTTGTCATCCATGTCTACCCTACAAGACGACCGGCTCGGTCCAAGGCCATTCTTACAGCCTCATCGGCATTTTCTGCCTTGATGATTTTTTCCGACACGTCCCAGGTGGAAAGACCGATCACCGGCTTGCCCAATTTGAGAGCAAAGGCAATCTCGGACAGAGTGCCGAACTCACCGGGTAATGCGATCACCGCATCGGAGTTGCGGATGACCAGAAGATTCCTCCCCTCTCCCAGTCCGGTCACTATGGGAAAATCTATGAACGAATTGGATTGATTTTTGTCAACGCCAGGCAGGATTCCGATGGTAGTGCCACTTTGCTTCCTTGCACCCTTGGCCGCGGCTTCCATCACTCCCCCCATTCCACCGCAAACCAAAACTGCCCCGGCCTTTGCGATCCTCTCCCCCACCTCCTCCGCCAATTTAGAAATGTCGTCTGAACAATCACTTGCTCCAATTACCCCTATATATATGGATTTCGTTTTTTGCATTTACCGTAAACTTTTAACTGAATTTCATATCGCAGTTATTAACCACAATGAGAAACATCTTTTAACGCCCGGAGCTTATCTGAGATCCCGTCTTTAGCCGGAGTTGGACGAATGCTGCGGTACCCGAAGCTGGATACGCAGTGTCAAAAGAAGCTCGTGAAGACTTGCATGAGTCATTCTTCGATCTTCGAGAGATAATCATCTATCGTTATTCTAAACTCAGAGTAAATGTCAGGAATGTTGTCCATCAGAGGCATTAATTTCGCCTCATCTATGAGAAATCCGTACGCATGCGTGAAGAAATGACGAAAAAACAGATACTTGCCTATTTTGTCAGAAATCTCCTTGGTTATAAGATTATGCTCAACAGCTAAATTCAATAAATCCTTATGCCATGTGGGCGTCTCAGGGATGGATATGTTCTTATGCAATAATAACTGTTTCAAAATGTTTTCCATTCCCATATAGATATTTTGGAGATATGCGCCTATTCCCACAAGAACTATAAGCTCCTTGTTGGATCTATCTTTTACCTTTTCTAACTCGATCAAGACTTTTGTAATATTTTCCATCTCTGCATGAACTTTTTCTTTTACACTAACCATATAACACCAGCCCATCTTTTTCTATCAGTTTATTAAATAAACAATCTTTGCTCAGATCAATAACATCCACAGGTTTGGATAAATCTCTATACAGCTCCCAGCAAAAATCGAAAAATGATTGAGGAGCTATACCTCTCACACCAATATCTATGTCTCTTGCATCTGCCCTTTCTTTCGATGAGCCGAAGAGAATAACTTTTTCTAACTTATATTTTTTCGCATAGGTTAATATTATATTCTTATCTTTTTCAGAAATCATCCTACGTTATATCTCCTTTAAAGTATATGGATTGCGAGTAGCATTCCAAGCGTATCTGAAGTCCCGCCTCTGGCGGGATTTGAGAAAGCGTAACTTACCTTAAACGATATTTTATCTGCCGTTGCAGGGTTTTCAGATAAACATTTTTTGCATTTGCCACGAACCATGAACCGCTTTTCAAATCGGGGCGACTGGATTTGAACCAGCGACACCTTGGTCCCGAACCAAGTGCTCTACCAGGCTGAGCCACGCCCCGATAATATCCTCATCGGGCATTATTCTACACTCTTCTGACTCAAATGTCAACAAAATAATTGAAAAGTGCAAAGCTTGATGGTATTGCAGCCAAAACGGCTGTTTTCCCAGTGTCCGCCCTGAGCCAAAAAAAATCCCTGGTCCATACGGACCAGGGACTCATCTTATCTGTTGGTTACATGGTCGGCCCTCCCGCTGCTGGCGGGAGAGAAAAAGTCAGTCCTCCATTATCTTAGCAGAGTCATCTTCATGACTGACTCGTAGCTGTCGGCTTTTATGCGATAGAAATACACGCCGCTGGCCACGTCCCTACCTTGCTCGTTTTTTCCGTTCCAGACGGTTGAGTGCACCCCTGCGGGAAGGACCTCGTCCACCAGAGTATTCACCACTTGACCCAGGATGTTGTAAACCCTAAGGGTTACTTTCGAATCCTGGGGCAGGGCGAACTTGATCACTGTCTCCGGGTTGAAAGGGTTTGGGTAATTTGGCTCCAGCTTGAATTCAGACGGTTTTGTCGCTCCTGACTCCCGCGGAGAGCCGGGCCTAATGTCAATCGGCGTGCCGCTTTTGACGGCATTGTCGCAGATTGAGAAACCATGCTCGTTCACCAAGTCAAAACCGAGCATCCCGGCGGAAAGCGGCCATTCGGTCGTCTTGAGCTGGGGCAGACAACGGCCACTCTTCGAGCTGAAACTGAGAGTGGCGACCAAACCATCGCCCGCAGGCAGAACGTCATCGATGTTCTCATCCAAAGCTCGAATCATACCGATGAGAATTCGTTTGTTCTGGTTGTCGGTCTGGGGGTAAAGCTGAAAATGCGCCACCCGGCTTCCGGCGAAATCGATTTTGGTGCACTGAATGTCCGAGCTGGGATCACCAAAACTCAACGGTAAGGTAGCGCCAGCCATTCCCGCTTCGTTATGCAGGTAGATTTGCACTGTCATCTGGTTTGCGCTGCTTCCTGGAAGCAATTGATAGGTTACGGCCTTCTGGCAATCAGCCAGCGCAGTCGTGCCCAAAAGCACCAAAGACAGAACCACGAGTCCTGCCAAGATATTTCTGGACATCACTAAACCTCCTTTCATCCGTGGAATGATGTTATCGTTTGTCCCTTTCCTCCCTTGCTGTCTCCCATTCAGCATTTCCACACCACCTCCTTTTTACAAACGAACGCCCTTTAGAGTTCCTGTCCCCACCACCCTCTGTTCTCCTAAAACCTCGACGCCAGACTAAGTCACCGCCGGCACAATCAGGACAATAACCATCCACTTAGCCTTAATTGTTATACGCACGTAAAGTCCGTGCGAAGTAGGCTAAATCTGTCTTTTGCCTTTGCGAGCAACTAGCCCTTAAGCTACGTTGTTTTGGTTGGCCCTTCTGTCTTTCTGCTAGAGAACTACTGTTGTTGGTGCCTCCGTGGCACACTCTGGTGGGTAAAACTAAACTATCCTATCTGTGAGAGACTTACCGTTTGCGGATTCAAAGAAACTTCGTTCCCCTCCTGACCTAAGGCTATGAACCTTTGACTCGGCCCCTTATTCCTCCTTAATTTAGCCCCAAAGCTCCCTTACACCCTTAATACGATCCCTGCTACTGATCTATTGTACCAGAAATAATCAATCCACTTACCCGGCCGGTGTCAAGGAAAAAAACACGTTTCGGAAAAAATACCCGTTATCGAATCCCCTCCTACTTAAGCAACGGAAACTCTCGAGTCTCCGGCATTGCAGCCGATACTTACTTGTTAAGCTCTGCTATAATTTGATCCGTCAGGTCATACGTTTCGTTGGCATACAGAACAGTTCCGGCGGTGGAGTCCAAAACAAAGGAATAATTCCCCTTGAGTGCCACAAGCTTTATCACCGTGTTGATCTTGTCGATGAGAGGCTTGGAAAGCTCAGCCTCTTTGGCCGCTGCCTGACCGTCCTGTCCCATCACCTGATTGACGTACGTTTGATAGCTGTTCTGTTTTACCAAGAGCTTCTCCCTCAAGTCATTCTTTGCTTGTTCGCTTAGAAGAAGGGTTTGCTTTTCCAGCTTGTCCGACATTTCCTTCATCTCGCTTTGCATGGAGTCCGCTTTCGCCTGCCAGACCTCCATCTCTTTCTGGAATTTCGCCTCTGCCGCCACATACTCCTTGTACTCTTTTTTTAGACGCACCACGTCCACGTATCCGATTTTCAACTGCTGCGCCAAGCCCGATGAAATGGACACTTCCCACATCAATGCAGTCAAAAGCATCAGCATCGTTCCCCTGATTATCGCCCTGCTCATTTTTGTGACCTCCTGTCCAAAAATAGATTTCGCATCCTCAAGGCCGCGGTAATAGTTAAGCAAATCATCCTCTAAGATATGCCCGACTCACCCGTTGTCAAGCATAATTTCGGACCGATGCGTTGATGCGACTTCTCTGTAGTCCTCGCGCCCTGGCCAATTCGCGCCGGTTGTTAACTGGAAGAGATATGTGATAAAGTCGATTTGCCGTGAGCCACCCCAGCCAGCGGGCTCCACGACGCACTGAGTGCCCAACGGGAGAACTTTTTTGCAGAGATTCACAAAACCTCTTGACAAGCTCTTTGAAAATCGTTTTTTATGTAGGCTGTCTGTGAATGAATTTGCGTGCCCTTGACTTTTTGAAGCGGGATGACAAGAATCGACCATTGCTAAAGATGCTTTCCTGACCGACTTCTTTATGCTTCAAGACTACGCATACGTTGGTTTCTTCTTAGTAACTGGCGTTCTCTTTGTCGTGTTCGCTTTTTTTCTCTCCCGTCTCATCCGGCCCCATCACCCCACTCCGGACAAGCTGGAGAGCTACGAGTGCGGTGAGCTTCCTGTGGGAGGGGCCTGGATACAGTATAATGTCCGATACTACCTTTACGCCCTGGTTTTCGTGATATTCGACGTGGAGGTGGTCTTCCTTTTTCCGTGGGCGGTGGTTTACCGGAGCCTCGGTTTTTTTGCCTTCGTTGAGATGATGATATTCCTGGCTATCTTGATCTTTGGCTTGGTCTATGTCTGGAAAAAAGGAGCTTTGAAATGGGCGTGATTAAGAAGCTGCCGGTCTTCTTGGAACCTCTTCCTGGCGGCGGGTTGATAACCACGGCCCTAGACGAGGTGCTGAATTACTCCAGAGCCTCCTCTCTTTGGTACATGCTTTTCGGCTTAGCCTGCTGTGCGGTGGAGATGATGGCCACCGGAGCGTCGCGTTACGATTTTGACCGGTTCGGAATGATCTTCCGCGCTTCCCCCAGACAGTCTGATCTCATGTTTGTGGCGGGCACCGTGACGAAAAAAATGGCTCCGCGGGTGAAAAGGCTGTACGAACAGATGGCCGAGCCCAGATACGTCATCGCCATGGGCGGATGCGCCATCATAGGCGGCCCGTTTCACTACGACTGTTACAGCGTGTTAAAGGGGATAGACCTCGTTATACCGGTGGACGTGTATATTCCCGGTTGTCCGCCCAGACCGGAGTCGCTGATGGAAGGGTGCATCAAGCTGCAGGAAAAGATAAGGAAGCAGAAAATTATGGATTGGAGTTGATAAGAGACCAGCGCCTAACTTGAGTTAGGCGCTGGTTGCAACACATTCAGGGATCATGACCAAAGAGCAGCTGCTTCAAGCTTTTCAAAATAAGTTTCCCCAAAAAATCGAAGAAATCCCCTTTGTGGGCGTTGACGCTGCATTCAGGGTGGAGAAGGATCTGATTTTGAAAGTGTGCCGCTTCGCCAAGGAGACCCCGGAGATTGCCTTTGATCTTCTGGCCTGCATGACCTGCATTGATTACACGGATCATCTCGAGGTGGTATATAATCTGTTTTCTTTCACCCACAAGCACAAGATCGCCATCAAGACCTCGTTGCCCCGGGACGGAGAGTTGGATTCTGCGACGCCCATATGGAATGCAGCTAACTGGCACGAAAGGGAGATAGCCGAGCTTTTTGGGATGGCCTTTAAGAATCACCCCGATCCGCGTCCCATACTGCTTCCCGAGGACTGGGAGGGCGGATTTCCTATGAGAAAAGACTGGGAGGGAAAGGACTTTGTCCGACTACCCAAGAAGTAGTTTCGACATGCCACTCTTCACCGCCGACAAAGTGGGCGAAGAAGAGTTCATCGTCAACATGGGCCCTCAGCATCCCAGCACCCATGGGGTGTGCCGGCTTTTTCTGAAGATGGACGGAGAGGTGATAGTGGACTTAGTTCCCATCGTCGGCTATCTTCACCGATCCATGGAGAAGATTGCCGAAAACCGAACCTACCTTCAGTTCATCCCCTACACTGATCGGATCGATTACGTCACCGCCATGATCTGCAACCACGGCTTCTGCATGGCAGTGGAGAAACTGGCTGGAATCCAGGTGCCGGAGCGGGCGGAGTACATTCGGGTGATAATGGACGAGCTTAACCGCATAGCCAGCCACTTGATCTGGCTGGGCACTTTTGCCCTGGATCTGGGTGCCATCACGCCGTTCCTCTATTGCTTTCGGGAAAGGGAAAAGATCCTTGATCTTTTCGAGATGACCTGCGGACAGAGAATGACCTTTAACTATATGCGGGTTGGCGGCCTTTCGCGGGACCTGCCGGATCAGTTCATTCCCAAAGCCAAAGAGTTCGTGGAGTATTTCAAACCCCGGGTGGACGAATACGAGTACATCCTCACTCACAATCCCATCTTCTTGGGCAGAACCAAGGGCGTAGGGATACTGGACAAGAAGGTGGCTATAGACTATTCAGTCACTGGTCCAAACTTGAGAGCTACAGGACTTAAGTGGGATTTGCGAAAAGAAGAACCTTATTCGATCTACGACAGATTCGAGTTTGACGTCCCCACCGGGACCAATTCGGATACCTGGGATAGGTACATGGTGAGAGTTCAGGAGATGAGGCAGGCCAACAGAATCGTGGAACAGGCCATAAGTTCCCTACCCGAAGGAGAGATCAAAACAAAAACCCCGGCGGTGTTCAAACCTCCCCCAGGTGAAGCGTATGTCCGGGTTGAATCCACTCGCGGAGAGATGGGATTCTATATCGTGTCTGACGGAAACACCATGCCCTATCGGCTGAAGCTCCGCACCGCCTCGTTCTCAAACCTGGCGGTTTTGCCGGAGATGGTGCGCGGTTGGAAGATCGCAGACTTGGTGGTGATTTTCGCCAGCTTGGACGTGATCATGCCGGACGTTGATAGATGAGAACGTCAGGTGATCAAATCACTGCATCGGGACTCTTTGGGCCCGACTCCTCGACATAGAAATCAGGAGAACCTGCTTGCTGGAATTAGATAAGGTTTTCAAGGCCATATACGATTGGCTGGCGGGGCTGTTCACCAACTGGGGCATTCCCCCATTCTGGCTGGATCTTCTCTCCATGGTTCTGGTGCTGGGGGTCATAATTGCTTTCATCACCCTTTCGGCTTTGTTCTTGGTCTGGTGGGAAAGAAAAGTATCCGCCCACATGCAGGTCCGGTTCGGTCCCATGCGCACCGGCTGGCACGGATGGAAACAGAGCCTCATAGACGCGTTAAAGCTGATTCAAAAGGAGGATGTGGTTCCTGCCAAGGTGGACAAAGCCATCTTCGTCATAGCTCCCATCCTGGTTTTCGTCTCGGCCCTAATGGTGTACGTCTGTATTCCTTTCGGCAGAGGGCTTATCGTCCACGATTTGAATATCGGGATATTGTATATCCTGGCCATTACTACCTTCACCGTGGTGGGACTTTTGATGGCAGGCTGGGGGTCCAACAATAAGTATTCTCTTCTGGGGGGACTGAGATCGGCGGCACAGATAGTAAGCTACGAAGTTCCGCTGACTTTGTCCGTCTTGGGAGTCGTGCTTCTGGCGCAATCTCTGTCCATGATGAAGATCGTCGCCGCTCAGACGCACGTTTGGCAATGGTACATCTTCCGGCAACCGATCGGATTCCTGGTATACTTGACCGCTGCCGTGGCCGAAGTGAACCGCACCCCTTTCGACATACCCGAAGCCGAGCAAGAGCTGGTGGCAGGCTACAACACAGAATACAGCGGGATGAAATTCGCCATGTTCTTTTTTGCCGAATACACCAACCTTTTTGCCGTAAGCGCGGTGGTGACCACTCTCTTCTTGGGTGGATGGAACGGACCCTGGCTCCCCTCCTGGATATGGTTCTTGATCAAGACCTTTTTTGTGATCCTGGTGGTGATGTGGTTTAGATGGACTTATCCCCGCATTCGGGTGGATCAATTGATGGGTTTTGCCTGGAAGTTCCTGTTGCCTTTGGCATTCTTGAATCTGATCTTTACTGCATTGTTGGCTTAAGACTATGGCGTTAGTCAAGGACATATATTCAGGAATATACAATCTGCTTCTGGGATTGACGGTGACGGTGAAGCATATGGGAAAGCATGCCGTCACCCTGCAGTACCCCAAACAGAAATGGACCATGCCGGAGAGGTCACGGGGGTGCGTGGTGCTTACCACCGATCCCCAGACCAACCAGCTTAAGTGCATAGGCTGTGGGCTTTGCTACCGTATTTGCCCTAACAACGCTATAAAATTCAGCTCCACCAAGGACGAGAGCGGCAAACGGGTAGCCGAAGTCTTCGACGTAGACACTGGCATGTGTATCTACTGCGGACTTTGCGAAGAGACCTGTCCGGTGAAAGGAAAAGCCATAAAGCTGATCCCCCGATACGAATTCTCAGTTTACGACAAGAAACAGTTGATTTATAATAAGGAAAAATTGGCGGAGGTAGGAAAGGAATACCAGTAGCAATTACCCTCTCCCCTTGTGGGAAAGGGTAGGGTGAGGGGAATCAAGCATAATATAGAAAAGGAAATCGAACTTGTTGACCGGAATCCCAGAAGCGATATTTTATATACTTGCCGCCATCATCATTGGCTCGGCCGTGATGGTGGTTACCATGAAAAACATTTTTCACTCGGCCCTGTTTTTGGTATTGTGTTTCTTCGGCGTGGCGGGAATCTACGTTCTTCTTTCGGCAGAGTTTCTGGCAGCCGTTCAGGTGTTGATCTACGTGGGCGCCATCACCGTTTTGATGATCTTTGCCATTATGCTTACCGCCAGGCTTTACAGCGCCAAGATCAGACAATCCAACGAACAGGTGATCCCGGGACTGATCATCGTGGGCGCGCTTTTGGCTGCCACCGTCTTCAGCTTGAGCAAGACCGCCTGGAAATTGTCCACGGAGCCTGTCGATCTCCAGCCGACGGCAAGCATCGGCCGGCTACTTTTGACCACCTATGTCTTGCCTTTTGAGATCGTATCCGTGGTCTTGTTGACCGCGTTAATCGGCGCCATCATCATCGCCCGGAGGGATTAGCCTTTGGTCGGGTTGAATCACTATTTGACTTTAAGCACCATCCTTTTCTGTATAGGGATCTTCGGGGTGTTGACCCGAAGAAACGCCATCGGCATTCTGATGTCCATCGAGCTGATGTTCAATGCGGTGAACATCAACTTCGTGGCCTTCTCCAGATTTGTGACTCCCGTGGCTTTGGTGGGACAGATATTTTCCATCTTCGTGATAACCATCGCTGCGGCTGAAGCCACGGTCGGTCTGGCCATAGTCCTTTTGGTATACCGGAATTTCAAAGGCATCTATGCAGACGACATAAACCTAATGAAATGGTAGGGAAAGTGTAGCATGTTAGCTAACGCCTGGATAATTCCACTGCTTCCGTTCGTCGCTTTTGCAGCTATTGTGTTCTTCACCCACCGGAATCCGAGACTCAGCTCCCTTGTTTCCATCGGCGCGATTTGTCTCTCTTTTGTTCTCTCCCTGGTGGTCATCGGGACGGTCCTGGCCCATCCGGTTACCTCGGAGTTTCAGTTTACCTGGCTCGATCTTCTCGGATTCAAGATCAGCATGGGGATGCTGATAGACTCGCTGACTGCCGTGATGCTTTTCGTGGTATGCACCGTCTCCATGCTGGTGCATATCTATTCGGTGGGATATATGGCTGGCGACCCCAGGTTCGCCCGGTTCTTCTCCTTCCTTTCGCTCTTCACATTCTCAATGTTGGGACTGGTTTTAGCTAATAACTTCCTGGAGATATTCGTCTTCTGGGAGCTGGTGGGCTTGACTTCGTATCTTTTGATCGGTTTCTGGTTTGAGAAAAAAACTGCCTCTGATGCCGGCAAGAAAGCATTCATCACCACCCGCACCGGGGACTTGGGATTCATAATAGGAATTCTCATTTTGACCACCGCCGCTGGCACTTTCAACTTCCGGGAGTTGTTTGGGCAGGTAGAGGCAGGACACGTTCCCTTTGGTCTTTTAACCGTTGGAGCGATCTTCCTTTTTGCCGGGGCAGTCGGGAAATCAGCTCAGTTTCCGCTACACGTATGGCTCCCAGACGCCATGGAGGGCCCTACCCCGGTTTCTGCATTGATACATGCTGCCACCATGGTGGCAGCCGGCGTTTATCTGGTCGCCCGCACCATGACCATCTATTTGGCGGCGCAGAATGCCGGGCTGGTCGTGGCTTCCATCGGGTGCTTTACCGCCTTCTTAGCCGCCTCCATCGGGTTGGTCCAGAACGACATCAAGAGGGTGTTGGCTTATTCCACCATCAGTCAACTGGGATACATGATTATGATTTTGGGGTTGGGTGGGTACACCGCCGGCACGTTTCATCTGTATACCCACGCCTTCTTCAAGGCGCTCCTCTTTTTGGGGGCGGGAAGCGTAATCCATGCCATGCACACCAACGACATCTGGGAGATGGGCGGGCTTTATCCCAAGATGAAGATCACCGCTTTAACCTTCATCATCGCTTCCCTTTCCATATCCGGGATCTTCCCCCTGTCGGGATTCTGGAGCAAAGACGAGATACTGACGGTGGCCAGCCATTATCCTAATCCCATATTCCTGATAATGGGACTGCTCGTGGCCGGGATGACCGCATTTTACATGTTCCGTCTCTGTTTCGTCACTTTCTTCGGGGCGCCGCGGGATCAGCACAAGTTCGACCACGCCCATGAATCCCCCAAGGTGATGACCATTCCCCTGATGGTCCTGGCATTTCTTTCCATCGTGGCCGGCTGGGTGGGGATACCGTGGCTGAAGCACGGTTATTCCGCTTTCGTGTTTCACCAGGAGCCTCACCACGCGGAACCTAACTTCCTCTTGATGATTCTGTCAACGCTGGTCGCGCTCTCCGGAATATACTTAGCTTACGCCATGTATTACAGAAAATCGATCTCAGCGGAGAAATTGAAGGAAAAGTTTGCCTTTCCCTACAAGGTGCTTTACCACAAGTACTATTTCGACGAGCTATATCAGGCCATAATCATAAATCCGGTGATGAAACTTTCCGGCATTCTCTACGCCAAATGGGACGTGGGGGTCATAGACTGGCTGGTGAACGGGGCGGGGAAATTGACCGTCTTTCTCTCGGACATCAAGCAGTGGTTCGACAGCCGTATAGTCGACGGAGCGGTTAATGGACTGGCTTCACTCACCGGGGGAGTTGGATCCGGGATCAGAAGAATTCAAACCGGGCAATTGCAGAATTACGCCTTTGTCATATTCTTTGGTTTGGTCTTAATCATACTCTTCAGACTTGGTTGATGGTAGAGTGCAAACCATTATCTTGCTGGGGTCTCTTCAAAAACGCTTTATTTGAGGAAGTTAAGTTCGCCGAATTCAGACGTTAAAGGAGGAAAAGGAAATCCATGAACTTTCCAATCTTAAGCATGATGATTTTTGTTCCTTTCTTGGGGATGATTCTGATCTTGTTTCTGAAGAAAGACCAGGAGAATGCCGCCCGGTATCTGGCCGCAATTTTCTCTTTCATCCCTTTGGTGTTGTCATTTATCCTGATCTCAAAGTACAACGGCTCCACTTCGCAGGTGCAATTCGTGGAGAAATTCGACTGGATTCCTTCTTTGGGGATCACCTATTTTCTGGGAGCGGACGGGCTTTCGGTGCCCATGCTCTTCTTGACTGCGCTTTTGGGATTCGTGTCCGTCATCTACTCTTTCGGGGACATTAAGGAGCGGGTCAAGCAGTATTTCGCTTTCCTGCTTCTGTTGGAGGTGGGGATGATGGGAGTCTTTGCCGCCCTGGATTTCTTCCTCTTTTACATCTTCTGGGAGATCGTGCTGGTTCCCATGTATTTCCTGATCGGAATCTGGGGACACGGAAGAAAAGAGTATTCCGCCATCAAGTTCTTCCTGTACACTCTGTTTGGATCGCTTTTCATGTTGGTGGGAATTCTGGCGCTTTATTTCACCGTGGAGCCGCACACCTTGAACATGATGACTCTGATCGAAAAAGCTCCCGGCCTGGCCCGCGGCTTCCAGCTTTTGGCTTTTGTAGCGTTCTTCATCGCCTTTGCCGTTAAGGTTCCTATCTTTCCCTTCCACACCTGGTTGCCGGACGCTCACGTGGACGCACCCACTGCGGTATCGGTCATCCTGGCGGGGGTTCTGCTGAAGATGGGAACCTATGGATTCTTGAGAATCAGCTATCCCATGTTTCCTCAGGGAGCCATCTATTTCGCCTTGCCCATCGCCATCCTGGCATTGATCAACATTGTGTACGGGGCACTGGTTTGCATGGCGCAGAAGGATTTAAAGAAGATGATTGCTTATTCGTCGGTGAGCCACATGGGATACTGCATGCTGGGCATAGCCGCCGTAACCGTGACTGGAATGTCCGGGTGCGTGTTTCAAATGGTTTCGCACGGACTGATTACCGGGGCACTGTTTCTCTTGGTGGGAGTCCTGTATGAGCGGGCGCATACCCGGGAGATCGGAGCTTTCGGCGGATTATGGATTAAGCTTCCGGTCTATTCCGGCCTCATGATCCTGTTCTGCCTCGGGTCCTTGGGACTCCCCGGAATGTCGGGTTTCATCAGTGAGTTCATGGTGTTTGTCGGCTCCTATCCGGCGTTCAAAGTGATCGTCCCCTTGGCCGTCACCGGCGTGGTGATAACCGCAGCCTACTTCCTCAGGATGATTCAGGCGATGTTTTTGGGCACTTTCAACACTAAATGGGAAGCCTTGACCGAGATTTCCGGAAGAGAGATATTCACCGTTGTTCCTTTGGCCATCCTGATGATTGCTATCGGAGTCTATCCCTCCATTCTGGCCAACATGATCAAGGCCACTATAGAGAACGTAGTTCGTCTGGTAACCGGATAAGACGCGTCGAAGACTAAAAACGGTTTTGACTTTGAACCTTGAACTCTAAACTTTGAACTTCTTAGCATGAACTATCAGCTGCTGTTGCCGGAGATATTTCTTTTTCTGTGGGCCATCCTAATTTTCGTCCTGGATTTGGTGCGGAAGGAGAAAAAAGACCATCTGGCCTATTGGTCTCTTCTGGGCATAGTCATAACTATCGTCTTAGTCTTAACCTCGCAAAAGGGCGATCTTTTTGGGGGAATGTTTCATGCGGATTCCTTTTCCACCTTTTTCAACTTAATTTTCTTACTCACCGGATTTCTGACCATCGCCGCTTCCGTTGAATTCGCCAAGAAGCTTCAGTCGCATCAGGGAGAGTATTTTGGCTTAATCCTTCTCTCTATGGTGGGAATGATGTTTCTGGCATCGTCGGGTGAGCTTTTGAGCTTGTACGTGGCGTTGGAGCTGACCACCATCCCCTTGTACGTATTGGCTGCCTATCGCAAAGATGAGCTGAAATCGACTGAAGCCGGGTTGAAGTATCTGATTCTGGGCGGCATATCTTCTGCGCTGCTGCTTTTCGGCATAAGCTTAATCTACGGTCTCACCGGGACTACTTTTTTGAAGGAAGTCAAGGTCGCCTTAATCGTCAGATTTCTTTCCACCGGAGGCATCGGTCCGGCCCTGGTTCTGGGCTTCGTGTTCATGATTGCCGGTCTCGGTTTCAAGCTGGCTTTGGTCCCCTTCCACATGTGGGTGCCGGACGTTTACGAGGGTGCTCCCACGCCCATCACTGCATTCCTCTCCGTGGCCTCCAAGGCTGCCGGGATAGCGGCTTTCCTGCGCGTCTTCTACCGGTCGTTCTTGATTTTCCAAGGGGACTGGGTGTTGCTTCTGGCCGTGTTGGCCAGCTTGGCCATGATCATCGGCAACATCGTCGCCCTGCTCCAGACCAACATCAAGCGCATGCTGGCTTATTCCAGCATTGCCCAAATCGGATACATCTTGTTGGGAGTGGTGGCCGCCAGCACCACCGGCGCGTCTTCAGTCGTATTCTATACCTTCGTTTATCTTTTCGCCAACATGGGGGCATTCCTCACTGTCATCGCTTTCAGCAACTCCACCGGGAGCGACGAGATCAAGGATTATGCCGGCCTTTCTCAAAGATCACCTGCTTTGGCCGCCATGATGGCCGTCTTCATGCTTTCCTTAGTCGGAATACCACCCTTGGCTGGATTTATGGGGAAATACTACCTCTTCTCCGCCGCCATTGAGCGCGGCTTCATCTGGCTGGTGGTGGCGGCGGTATTGACCAGCGTGATTTCCTTATATTACTATCTGGGCGTGGTGAGGCAAATGTATTTTCAAGCTACGACCGACGATAAGTCCCCAGCCATTGCGATTACGCCCGCGTTGAAGACCGCTCTGATCATTTCCGTTATTGGTGTTTTGCTCTTTGGCATCTTCCCACATATTTTCCTCAACTTGGCCAACCAAGCAGCGAAGGTATTCCTTTATTAAGCTGTGGGGGCGTATGGCAATACACCCCTACGCCTTGAATTTTTCACCACCCGCCACGAACCACGAACTATGAGCCTATTTAAACGTGGTGGGTGCAGCTTAGGTGCTTAAAGCATCAGGTTGTGGCCCTGGTGGTCGGGGGTTCGAATCCCGTTATCCACCCACCTTATAATCGACATTAATCCTCTGATAATTGGACACTTAGCCCTGTTCCCTCCATTCATCTGTTTAGGTTTTGTTTGAAGAGCAACATAATCTGAAATCAGTCCTCTGCTGAAAAGATATTTGAATTCAATCCCGCCCTTATGTCTTAAAATATCCCTTGACTTTTCCTCTTCCTGCATTATGATAGTATTGATCATTCCAATTATCACAGCATTACAAATATATAATTCAATCATTGTCAAAAGGAGCGAGGAAATGACAAAGAAGCTATTCATTTTGCTGATTCTGGTTTTGGTTGCTGTGCCAGCTTTTGCCCAGGTTGACACGGCTTGGGTGAGAAGATACAACGGATCAGCAAACCCCGTGGATCTTGCCGGCAATATAAACACAAATGATGCCAAAGAAGGACTGCTTCTCCCTGTGGAGAATGTCAAGGGACGAAGCGCAAGAGACTTTTTGAAGCCTGATGGTCGGATTGACCTTAAAGCCATTCGGGAGTCGGGGTACCAGGGTCCACTCGATTTGAAGGGATTTCATGTGAGAACTGAACCTCATACTGGCGAGCCGGTTCTGTCACCAAATGCAAACGCCAACGTCAACAGCAGCCCTGACGACACTTTCTGGACCGACAAGTTTTCATACGCAGCAGGCTTGGGAGACAATTGCTACGCTCTCTGCGTGTATGATGGCAAGTTGATTGCGGGGGGAGCGTTTACCCACGCCGGGGGCGTGAGTGCTAATCGTATTGCCTCCTGGGACGGTTCCTCTTGGTCTGCCTTGGGATCGGGCATGGATAACTCTGTCTATGCGCTGGCGGTCTATGATAACAAGCTGATTGCGGGGGGATGGTTTACCACCGCCGGGGGCGTGAGTGCTAATTATATTGCCTCCTGGGACGGTTACTCCTGGTCCCCCTTGGGGTCGGGGATGAATGGCGATGTCTATGCCTTGGCGGTCTATGACAACGAACTGATTGCGGGGGATCTTTTACCACCGCCGGGGGAGCGAGTGCTACTTATATTGCCTCCTGGGACGGTTCCTCCTGGTCTGCCTTGGGGTCGGGGATGGGGGGAGACTATCCCTTTGTCTTTGCCCTGGTGGTCTATGACAACAAGCTGATCGCAGGGGGAGAGTTTACCACCGCCGGGGGCGTGAGTGCTAATTATATTGCCTCCTGGGACGGTTCCTCCTGGTCCCCCTTCGGGTCGGGGATGAATAGCTATGTCTATGCCCTGGCGGTCTATGACAACAAGCTGATTGCAGGGGGATCTTTTACCACCGCCGGGGGCGTGAGTGCTAATCATATAGCCTCCTGGAACGGTTCCTCCTGGTCTGCCTTGGGGTCGGGGATGAATAACTATGTCTGGGCCCTGGCGGTCTATGACAACAAGCTGATTGCAGGGGGATCTTTTACCACCGCCGGGGGCGCGAGTGCTAGTGGTATAGCCTCCTGGGACGGTTCCTCTTGGTCTGCCTTGGGGGGGTCAGGGATGAATAACTATGTCTTTGCCCTGGCGGTCTGTGACAACAAGCTGATTGCGGGGGGAGCGTTTACCACCGCCGGGGGCGTCAGTACTAATTATATAGCCTCCTGGGACGGTTCCTCCTGGTCTGCCTTGGGGGGGTCAGGGATGAATAACTATATCTT
>JBAVQU010000050.1:0-13763 GCA_049694315.1 Candidatus Zixiibacteriota bacterium | reverse complement strand
CCGAAGAGATTAAAATAGTGTTCCCCCTTATGGGGAGGACGAAGAGATAGTTGGGAAAAAACCAAAATCAAAACCTTTAGCTAAGAAGAAAAATGTCTTGACACGGTAGCCTTTCAGAGATAGGTCAGGTGTAATATCGCTCCAGATACCAGCTTAACTCCTCGTTTTCAATTGGACCAAGGGGAGAAGTAAGCAAGAATTTCCCTTCGCTGGTAACTTCTCGTTTCCCCTTATCACTGGGTAAGTAGGTTAATTTTGCCGTTGCCTGCGCTCTACGAATACCCTCTTTTTGAACAACGAGCGGTTCGGTTAGCTCCAGCAGTAATTCCTCCTGCGGTTCAGCTAAAGGTCTGAGCATGGGTTGAATATCATCAATCAGACGCTCGCCTAATCCTGCCAGTATTTGTGGCATAGCTTCACTTATGCCACCAGCACCAATATTGACTTTTAGACCCAGTGGCACCTCTCTGAAATATAATTCCAGTGCTGCAGGTTGTACACCTTCAAGAAGCAGAGGGATGATTCGATAATCCAAGGAACGCTTTTTCCTTATCTTTAGCGCACATTTTGTCTCTTTTAGAACCCATGCGGAATTGAAAGCTCTCTGGCTGATTACGAGAATAAATGCTTGAGCTTCTTCAATACCCTGCTTCACTTTCGCATTCAATTCATCACCGGGAGCCAATTCCCGCGAATCGACCCAGGTTTCCAATTTCTGGATTTCCAGACTTTTGCGAAGAGCTTTTACAAATTCATCATCTTTGGTGCTGTGGGAAATGAAGATATGATTCTTGCTCATAAAGTGCCTTTCTGACTGTCTATCAACTTATAACCCGCCCCTCGTTCTGAGATCCTAATTTTCGCGGTGCCCTGCTCGGAAAAGAATACTGAAAAGTACGGCTCTCTGCATGCCTGAGGACGTCGGTCTTGTGCACCGATGCATGAAGAGCAAGATCGGGCTCCTACTATTTCTTTCGCTCTTCTGAGTTCTATGCTATGCAACTTGTTTCAAAAAGCCAAGTAAGAAGTGGTGTCTACGCTTGAAGGGTTTGGGCCAAAACTGTGGATGGCGTCTCGGTAAATCCGCCGGAGGGAGGCAAAGTCAGTCCAAACGACAATAAGGCCAGGCTTGATGGAGAGAATGCTTTGCGGCACAGGCTGAGAGGACAAAGATGCTCGGGGATGGAACTTTGACTCCGAATGTGGTAGAACGGCTGATGTGAAGGTGAGCGTTTTAGGGATGGAAAACTCCGATTCTATGCTTCTTTGAGTTCTTGGAATCTTGCTTATACTTGTTTATCAAACGATGCAGCTCCACCCGGTGCATTCGGGCTTCTTCGGCGGCCTTGGAGATGACATAATTGTGCTTGGTCAGAATGTGATCGACGAAGGATTTTTCGATCTCCTCGATAGCTTTCTTCTTTAACGCCCTCATCTCCCCGTAACTCTCCGGGATTTTGGTCTTGTAGTCGAAATCGTTTCCTTCAAGTATGGTCCGGGGAAGATCGTCTTTGGTGATCCACTCTCCCTGGGCTAAGATGGCGGCACGCTCCACGATGTTCTCCAACTCCCGGATATTTCCGGGGAAATTGTAGTGATTTAAGACGTTCAAAGCTTCGGGATCGATCCCCTTGATCTTCTTTCCGTTCTTTTTGCCGAACCGGATGGCGAACGACTCTGCTAATGGGGCAATGTCCAGCCTTCTTTCTCTTAAAGATGGAAGCTTTATGTTGATGACGTTTATCCTATAGAATAGATCCTCTCTGAATTTGTTTGCCTTGACCAACGAGAAAAGTTCCTTGTTAGTTGCCGCAATGATCCGCACGTCCGATTTTCTCACTCGATTGGAGCCTAAAGGCTCAAACTGGCGGGATTGGAGAAATCTTAGAATCTTCACCTGTAAAAGCGGGCTCATCTCTCCGATCTCGTCTAAGAAGATGGTCCCGTCGCTGGCCACCTCGAACTTGCCCAGCTTTCTCTGCACCGCACCGGTGAAAGCGCCTTTCTCATAGCCGAAAAGCTCACTTTCCAGAAGGGTTTCCGGAATGGCGGCACAGTTGATGGGAACGAAAGGCTTCTTGGAACGACTGCTGTTGAAATGAATGGCCCGGGCCAAAAGCTCCTTTCCCGTGCCCGACTCTCCTTCGATCAGGACGGTGGCATCCGTATCCGCCACGTCCGCTACGGTCTTTAGCACCTCCGCCATTTGAGGGCTGTTTCCCAAAATCTCATCGAACTTGAATTTTCCTCTAAGGTCCTGCAAAAGCTTCTCTTGCGATTCCTTCAACTCGGTGAACAAAAGATTGTTCTCCAAAGCCGTTGCCACCTTTTCCCCGACAGAGGTCAAAAGCAAAGCATCATCCGGGGTGTAGAACGAATCCGCCTTGGTGTCGTCCACATAAATAACCCCCAGCGATCTCTCCTTTGAGATTAAAGGGACACAGAGAATGGAGATCACCTTTGGGATCTGATCCTCTTTCTCTTCATCCAGATCTTGCGTCAAAAGCTGGGTGATGCAGATACCATTGCCGCTTTCAGTGGCCGACTCGATTATCTTGTCGTTGACGTCCTCCTTCTCCTCCTCGATTTCGCTCTTCTCATTGTCTTTGGCGATGGAAAGCTTTACATTTCGGGCGTCGTCAAATATCCTTAAGAAGCAGCGCTCACAGGAGGTGATCTCTATTATGGCATCGACGACTTCCTCCAGAAGAATGTTGACGTCTCTTTCAGAATAGATGGTGCTGGAAAGCTCATACAAGGTTTTGAATGTTCTCTTCTCCTCTTCCCACTCTTTGGATTCGGATTTGTATCGTCTATATTCCTCATCCAATTTCGAGACATTCTCTTCCAGAGAATTTCCCAGGCTGGTGGCTCTTTTCTCGACACTCTCCAAGGATGCCGAATATTTCTCAACGGCCTCGAGCAGTTTCTCCTGAGGGGTCACAGAACTCAGGTTGACCAAGTTTTCTTTTAAGCTGGCAACATCCTTGAAGATCGACCTGAGATTACGCGAGCCGCTCAGCCTCAGAGTCTGAACGCTTTCCTCCACTTTGTCGAGAACCGGCTTCGTTTTGGGTTTCTTCATATAGTCAAATATTATTTGAAACCGGTGATTTGTCAACCCTAAACTAAAGAAAGGTCTGACGAAGAAATATCCCCTGTCGGTTTCGGATGAATCTTAAGGTCGCCATTCGATGAGTGAATGGATGGTGAGAGGTTATGAGGTTGTATGGAAGGCAGAGGGGGACTAAGGGAAGGACGGGGCAAGAGGAGTCTCTTTCTACGAGTCTGACAGTGAAGACTCCATCGACTTCAAGAAGATGCTTTGGTTCAAGCAGCTAGCGGATCCAACGGATGGCTCAAGCTTTTGGGACCCGGGTCCGATTCACAGCGATGAAATGCAGGCATGCCTGGCGTTCATTCATGTCTTTGCCACGACACGGGATGATTTGAAGACGCGGCGATAGGGTCATTCACCAACGCCAGTCAACGGGGTACTCTGTGCTCCATTTCCGCCGACTGAGTTATGGTTTTTTCTATTTTTCCTTGAAGACCACGTGATCGAAATCCCTCCAATCCAGCTGAATCTCATCTCCTCCCTTGGTGGTCACAAAAATCCCTCGATTATCCTCGTTCACATCGTTGGAGCCGGTGAGTCGGAAACGGTTTCCCTTTTTCAAAGTCACTTCAACGCCCCGAGACGAGACTTTTTCGATTTTGGCGATCTGAGAGAATTCGACGTCCACATCCAAGTCTCTATATAGACCGTTCAGCAGCTCCCAGTTTTCGGTTTCGTCATCATCCCACTTGATATTCCCTTCATAGCTTTTCCCGTCTTCATCATATACCACACCATAAAGGGGTTCGATCTGTCCGAACTGGTCATAGGCTACCAGATGCTTATCTGCTTCATCCAAGAGATCCAGCCGCTCAAAATCGTCCCACGGTATAGTGACCCGCCCGAAATCGGGATCGGTAACCACGATGCCACGATTGCCCGAATCCACGTCGTTGCTTCCGGAAAGCTTTATCTTATCCCCATTTCTCATATATACCCAGGATGAGCTGGATGATCTTCGCTCGATGGCGGCTATCTTTCCGAAGGGAATCTTCCGGGTATGTCCCCCCTCCTCCCCATCCAGTATGTCGGAATAAAACAGCTCGTCCATGTCCCAGTTGACGAAACCCTTGAACTTGTCCCCCCTCTCGGTTTCAACCGTTCCATACAGCCGCTTCTCCGCTTTTTCTATCTTGGCTGAGTTACACTCCTCAAAATTCACCGCATCCAGATCGTCCCAATCCAGTTCCACTTCCCCTTGGGCCGGATCATCAATTAATATCCCTCTTATTCCGGAGCCGATGTCCGTCCCGGACTCATAAAACGTGATTTTCTCCCCGTTCTTGAGCTCTAATATGGCTCGATTTCTGGATCGCCGTTCCAGCGATTTTAGATAGCCGAATTGAATTCCGGAGCCGGAGCGGCTCTCTGACCTATCTTCATCCCAGCGTATGTCTAGGCCGAAGATCTCGATATGTCTCTCCCGGCGGCCCTCGTATTGATGACCTCGGTCCGTCTCCTTGGTGGCGTCCAGTATGTCGTCCCAGAATGCTTCGTTCTTGTCCCAGCGAATGGGGCCCTCAAGCACTTCTCCATCTCGGGTGTGAATCACCCCACATATTCTCCCGGTTTGGGCGCGTACAGAGGAGATCGAGAAAAACAGAAAAGGCAGCGTCAGGAAAATTAGAGAGAGCCGGATCGATTTCCCAAAATACCCAATATCATTTAACCGCATGCTACTCCTCCGGTGCTGACAGGTTTGAAAGTAGTGTGGCGCGTTTGAAATTATCTCCAGTAAGCTGACATGTTTTTTTCTTCAAGACCGCTCACTGCCGCTGTGGGTCCTTCTGAACTTGGTCGTGCCATTTTTCTTACGTTTCATCCGAAGAAAAGGTTTCCTCTTTCCGCCTGTACTAATTCTGGTGCTTCGGGGCTTCCTTCCCACGGCATGTGATGCGATCTTTTGGTCCTCTGATTCGGATGGGTGCAAAAAAATCTTGCGTTTGCAGGGAGTTTTAGTATACTACATGTAGATTTCAAGGACGTAAAATACGGGTGTTTTACTAAAAATGAGGGAATAAGAAAATGGCGGCCCAGAAAATTCAGGAAAAGAGGATCAAGGATTTCGTCAAAAACAGGTACGGCCAGATCGCCAAGAAAGGGGCCACCTGTTGCAGCTGCAACGGAGTATCGGTTCTTAAGCAGGCTGAAGCCATAGGGTATTCCGTACGTGAGTTGAAAGAAATTCCCGACTCTGCCATCATGGGGTTGGGTTGCGGGAATCCGACCGCCCTGGCCAGTCTGAAGAAAGGTGAAACTGTTTTGGACTTGGGTTCGGGCGGCGGGATCGACGTATTCTTGGCGGCAAACAGGGTCGGTGACACGGGGTGGGTCATCGGCGTAGACATGACGCCGGAGATGATCCGAAAAGCAAGAGCCAACGCCAGAAAAGGCGGGTACAGAAACGTGGAGTTTCGGGTTGGCGAGATCGAGAATCTGCCGGTAGAGGATGAATCTGTCGACGTGATTATCAGCAACTGCGTGATAAACCTCTCTCCGGACAAGGAAAGAGTCTTTCAGGAGGCGTATCGGGTGTTGAGGCCGGGAGGACGAATAGTGGTCTCGGACATCGTAACCGATAAGGAGCTGCCGGAAGAGATAAGAAAATCCTTCTCCGCTTGGGCCGAGTGCATCGGTGGTGCCTTGACCAGAAAGGAATACTTTGGCGCGGTCAAAAGCGCAGGCTTTGGCCGGATCAAGGTGTTGGACGAAAAGGTTTACTTAGAGGAAGGGATGAGCGAGAAGATAAAGGGCAGGATAATCAGCATCAAGCTGGAAGCTAAGAAAGGTTTTGTCAGCAGACTTTAGAATTCTATTTTCATTCGATGTTTTTTGCTGTGGGCCGTCGACTGTGCACTGTCGGCTGATTTTTATCGAATGCTTTGCTTTTTGCGGTCGACGGCGGACTGCGGACGGGATAAGTAGTCGTAGGTTTTGGTGTTTGCTGTGGACGGTCGACTGTGGACCGTCGACGGTTTTCCGGACAGGTGGCCCAAGTGGGCTGAAGTCCCGTCCCGCCAAGGCGGGAGATAAGCAATTGTAAAGTTTTTGATTTTACTATTGACTAATGACTGATGACTATTGACTGATTTTTTTCCGGAGAGGTGGCCGAGACGGCTGAAGGCAGCTGCCTGCTAAGCAGTTGTAGGGTCATAAGCCTTACCCCGGGTTCGAATCCCGGCCTCTCCGCCATTGTCCGAAGGACAATGGCCTTGAGCGAAGTCGAAGGGCTGAAATTTAAAGTGAGTTTCATTATCCTACCTTCTATTATCTATACATTTTGCACTGCAGGGAGAGACAGTATTATATTGGGGTTGCAACCGATGCAGAAGCGGGCCTTCAAACTTGTGCTTTGATGAAATACCAATATGAAACCAACCGTTCTTAATTCGCCATACATAGAACCAAATCGGCATTTCAAATCTGATGAACGTGGTTTGACTGAAGAGATATTAGAATATCGCCGACCGAGTAGTTTCTATATTCCAGTCCCTCGTGCTAAAACGAAACAGAAACAGCTTGATCTAAATATTGCCGAAGGTGCTTACGGCAAGGAACTTCAAAAAGAAAATGAGTTTATAAACAAAGTCCGCATTAAGGTCAAGGAATGGAGGGAAGCAGGTTATCAAGGACTAACCAAAACATCCAGAGACCTGCTTTTGTATTGGAAGGACGAAACCAGAGAGAATAAACTATTCTTCTGCCAGATCGAAGCACTCGAAACTCTAATGTTTATCAATGAAGTAGCAGAAAAAACAGGAGATAATTGGATTGTCAACGAATTAAAAAAAGGAAACTCTGAAGCGAATCCAGGTTTGTATCGAATGGCTTTCAAAATGGCAACCGGTTCAGGAAAAACTGTGGTAATGGCAATGATTATTGCCTATCACACACTGAACAAGATTCGCTATCCGCAAGACACACGTTTCACTGACGCTTTCGCCATCATCACACCTGGAATAACTATTCGAGATCGGCTCAACATTCTGCTGCCAAATGATGTTAACAACTATTATAAACAACGAGATATAGTTTCCTTTCAAGATCGTGAGCTTTTGCATCAAGCAACCATTCATATCACAAACTTCCATCAGCTGGAGTTACGGCAAAACCCGCGATATCAAGTTGGGTCAACAATAAAAGCCACCGGTTTGATAAAAGATGAAGCGGTCAAAGAAACGCCCAATGCTATGGTAAACCGGGCATTTAAAAGTCTTCTGAGCAAACCACGTGTTTTAGTTATAAACGACGAAGCGCATCATTGCTACCGCGAAAAACCGGATACAGAGAAATTGACCGGCGATGAAAGAAAAGAAGCAGATGAAAACAATAAAGCCGCCCGTGTTTGGATCAACGGGTTGGAATCTCTTTCAAAAAAGATTGCAGTCAATTCGGTAATTGATCTTTCCGCTACTCCCTATTTCTTGCGCGGCTCCGGTTACCCTGAGGGTAAATTATTCCCTTGGGCTATATACGACTTTTCACTGTTAGATGCACTGGAATGCGGTGTGGTTAAAATCCCCCGCTTGCCGGTTGAGTCCGACACTATATCCAAAGATGATGAACCGGAGTTTAGAAATCTCTGGCTATATGTGCGAGATGATTTGCCAAAAAAGGGATTGAAAACTGGCGGGAAAGACTATCTGTCGGTGAGTGTTTTGCCAACCAAGCTCCAAGAGGCTTTAGAGTCTCTTTACGGCAATTACGAAAAAAAATACTACCAGCCATATTTGGATAACAAGAAGAATAATCAGAATGTCATGCCTCCGGTAATGATAGTTGTCTGCAATAACACTGCCGTATCGGAATTGGTTTATCGTTGGATCGCAGGATACGAACGTGAGACGATGAGCGGACAAATTAAAATTGAAAAAGGTAATCTAGAAATATTCCGCAACGAGGACGGTGTTCAGTTTTATGACCGTCCGAATACGCTTATTATTGATAGCGCGCAGTTAGAGAGCGGGGAAAAAATTAACGAAGAGTTTAAGAAAATATTTGCTAAGGAAATTGCAGATTATCACAAAGAGTACCGTCGACGCTTCCCTGGTCGGGATGAACCATCAGACGAGGAGCTTTTGCGGGAAGTGATGAATACAGTAGGAAAAGCGGGTAAGCTCGGTGAGAATATAAAATGTGTCGTTTCGGTGTCTATGCTTACCGAGGGGTGGGATGTAAACACTGTCACTCATATCCTCGGAGTGCGGGCATTTTCGACCCAGCTTTTATGCGAGCAGGTAGTCGGGCGGGCATTACGACGGGTTGACTATCATGTGAACAAAGACGGTCTAATGTCGCATGAATATGCAGAAGTATATGGCGTGCCCTTCAATTTCTTAAAAGCTGAGGGCATGATACAACCACAGCCACCCAAGGTTATTCATCGCGTTCATGCGTTACCGGAAAGAGAACAATATGAAATCACCTTCCCGCGGGTGGAAGGTTACCGTTATGAGCTGGACGAAACAAAGCTAGCCGCGCAATTCACGGAAGAATCCAAGACGATAATTGAAAACGAGCCAACGGAGATAACGCTTGGCGGCGTTGTCGGTGAAGAAACCAAAGAAATGATGGAAAAGATAAGAACGCGCCGTGAGGGTGAAGTGATTATGCGTCTCATGCAAGGACTTCTAAAGCATTACTTTACCGATGCTGATGGTCAAGAGAAATACTGGCTTGGTCCTCAACTTCTACGCATTGCTGAGGAGTATGTCAAAAAGTGTGTCATCCTTAAGGACCGCATGGTCATCGGCTATCTCTCTGTAGGTGAATATTTCTCCGGCGCTTTAAGCAAAATGAAACAGGCAATCGATACCGAAAATATTGCGAGCCAAAAAGACAAAAAAATTCTGCCCATTCTGGCACCTTACGACACAGTGGGATCCACTCGCTATGTTGACTTCTTAACAACCAAAGATGTACGCGAAACCGACAAAAGCCATGTGAATTATGTGGTGGCAGATACGGAAGAATGGGAGCAGGGTGTGGCAAAGAAATTGGAGCAAATGCCCGAAGTGTTATCCTATGTCAAGAATCAGAATCTCGGTTTTACTATTCCATACGAACATCAGGGTGTTGCTCATCCCTATATGCCGGATTTTATTGTTAAAATTGAAATGCCCGACAAATCCATTCTCAATCTTGTGTTAGAAGTTACCGGTAAGAAAGATGACAAGAAAACAATGAAGGTTAAGACTTCACGCAAGTTTTGGGTGCCGGCGATAAACAACATGGAGAAATTTGGGAGATGGGCGTTTTTGGAAGTACAGGATATACACGAAACGCAGAATCTTATTCTGGCTGGAATAACAAGAGGATTTGATTCCGTTCAATAGAAAAGGGTGGTTATAAAAAAACGTTTGATTGAAAAGGGTTCGGATCAAACCGTTACAAAATGTAACGGTTTCAAAATGCTGGCGACAATCTGAAGGTGAAGTAGCCTGAGCACTTGTTATTAACAATCTTAACCCCCCTTTTGCATTTCCCCCCATATCAGGGGGAAAGAAAAACCAAGTCCCCCTGACAAGGGGGATATAGGGGGTTCTAAACAAAGTATGAAAAACAAATCAATCGACAAATTCGACTATCTCCCGTACAAAAGAAAACTGACCAAACTGGCAAGACAAAATAGGCACAATCCTACTCCAGCTGAAAAGAAACTTTGTTATGAGGTTCTTTGTCGAAAGCAGTTTCAGGGATATAAGTTCACCCGCCAAAAATCTATCGGTGGTTACATAGTTGATTTTTATTGCTCCCAGTTGCAGTTGGTCATCGAAATCGATGGCGATTCTCACGCAGAGAACGTGGAGTATGATAAAAACAGAACAGAGGTGTTGAATCAGCTTGGTTTGAGAGTCTTACGCTATACAAATCGTGATGTCTGCAACAACCTTGAAGGTGTTTATCAGGATTTGATCCAGATTGTGAACCCCCCTACCCCCCTTATCAGGGGGGCAAAAAAAGTCAAAGTCCCCCTGACAAGGGGGAACCAGGGGGTTGTCCCCCTGACAAGGGGGATACAGGGGGTTAAGAAATTGCCCCCCTGATATAGAAGGTCCGTAGGAAGGGGTGATTAAAGTGGAGGAATTATCGGAAAGTTCTTAAAAATAGAATAAAAAGTGAGGGAAGCGAGGTGGTTACAAAATGTAACCAACTGAAAATGCAAGCCAGAGATGACAAGTTGAAACGAAGACAGACACGAAAATTGTAACTGAAGATAGATAAAACAATCATTCAAGACAAGAAATTAATCGAGTAATCTCTATGCCAAAAAAAAGAACAAAACCACCCAGCGAAGCCGCACCAGTAGCTTCTTACAAGCACAAAGACAAACGTGCGCGTATCCCGACGCAGGAAGAATCGGTAAAGCTTCCCTCACGCGAAAAACAACCGGTAAAGAAAAAATACGATTATGACCCGTCGTTGGAGCCACAGCTAATTTGGGCTGGCAAAAAAGAAGCCGGTGCTGAGTTTGCGGTTCCCACAGTGCCAATTTATGTGCAGGAAAAAGTAGCGCCGGAGGCGATTATCGCTCGATTAAAATCCGGTGTGAATGAAAGTTTACAAACCATGCTTTTCGGCGAGACCGCCGACCAGCAATTCAAAAAAGCAGTGGAGTTTTATAAGCATGAGGACAACTGGCAGAACCGAATGATTCTTGGCGATAGCTTGCTGGTGATGAACAGCATGTTGGAAAAAGAAGGTATGCGTGGGAAAGTACAGGCAATTTATATTGACCCTCCGTATGGAATTAAATTTGGTTCTAATTGGCAGAATTCTACCCGAAAGCGTGACGTAAAAGATAACAAAGTCGATGATTTAGTGCGCCAACCTGAACAAATCAAAGCCTTCCGCGATACCTGGGAGCTGGGTATCCATTCTTATCTTTCCTATTTGCGTGACCGCTTGATCGTATCGCGCGAACTACTCACGGAAAGCGGCAGTTGTTTTGTGCAGATAAATGACGAGAATGTTCATTTAGTGCGAGGCATAATGGATGAGGTGTTTGGGAGTGAGAATTTTTGCCAAATAATTCCTTTTAGAAAGAAATTAATGCCCTTGGGCTCTGTGCTTTTAGAAGGGATGTGTGATTATTTACTCTGGTACGCTAAAGATAAGGATATTGTGAAATTCCGACATCTTTTCCGTCCTTCTACACCCAAGGCGACATCAAGATGGACTAATGTGGAACTCCCTAATGGGGGTAGAAGAAAATTGACTTTTGCCGAGACGAACAATTTTGACCTTTTGCCTCAGGGATCGCGTGTTTATAGATTAGTGTCTCAACGTGCCCCCTCATTCTCACAGTCTAACGTATACTCTTTTGAATTCAAAGGTAAAACTTTTGCGCCTCCTAAGGGTGGGTGTTGGGTGACATCTGAAGATAAAATGAAAAAGTTGGTAAATGCAAACCGACTGGAAGCGGAAGGTGATAATCTTAGTTATATTTATTATCATGAAGATTTTCCGTTTTCAAAAGTTAATAATTTTTGGGATGATACTTCACCGGTTCAAAGTAAAGCGTATGTCGTTCAAACGACAGAATTAGTAATCCAGCGCTGTATCCTTATGACCACCGACCCCGGCGATTTGGTGCTTGACCCGACCTGCGGTTCAGGAACAACCGCTTATGTCGCAGAGCAGTGGGGCAGACGTTGGATAACTATAGACACATCACGCGTAGCTCTGGCTTTAGCCCGCACCCGGCTTATGACTGCAAAATACTCTTACTACAAACTCAAAGAAACAGATAACGTCCGCATGGGTTTTGAATACAAAACCGTTCCGCATATTACCTTAAGGTCCCTTGCCAACGACGAAGAGTCGGAACAAGAAGTGCTTTATGATCAGCCCTTTGAGGAAAAAAACAAAATCCGTGTTTCAGGACCATTCACGATTGAATCCCTTTCACCGCACCGGGTCTCCGACGCACAGGAGATGCTTTCTTCCGAGCGGTTTGTAGAAACCGTGGTGGCAAATCTTTTGAAAGCCGGTGTACAGACCGGAGAAAAGGGCGCACGGGTGGAGTTTGTAAATTTGGATATTCTTCCTGGAGGACCAGAGGTGCAAGCATCGGGAGAATATAAAACTAAAAATGGGCTTAAAAAGGTAGCGGTTTCCATTGGTCCGGAGTTCGGCAGTGTCGACGACGATTTCATTCGTGATGCGGCTAAAGTGGCAAAAAGGTTTGCTGATCTTTTAGTCGTAGCTGGAACTTCATTTGACGCTTCCGCTTTTTCAATCCCCGCCCAAGTGAACGGACTTCAGGTAATGAAAGTAAAAATCAACCCCGATCTTTCCATGGGCGACCTCCTGAAGAAAACTGGTGTGGGCAATCTGTTTCTTGCATTCGGTGAGCCACAGATTAAAGTGAAAGAAACCAAGGATGGAATCACCGTCGAAATAGTTGGTGTGGATGTTTACAACCCGGTAAAAGGAGAAATTCGCAGTAGCGGTTCCGGCGACCCGGAACACGAGATAGCCGCCTGGTTTATTGATATAAATTATAACGGAGAATCATTTTTCGTAACTCATGCCTACTTTTTAGGAGCAGACAAACCATACGAAAAATTGAAGAAAGCGTTGAGAGCCGACATCAACGAAGATGCCTGGGACGAGCTTTATTCCACTGTCTCCCGCCCCTTCCCCCCACCCAAAACCGGAAAAATCGCAGTCAAAGTAATTAATCATTTCGGCGATGAAGTGATGAAGATTATAGAGATTAAGTAGACAATCTCTTAACCCCCTTTATGTTTCACTCATTTCAGTTCGCAGGTCGGGTGCCCTGCGCTCCTCACATACATAACTGACACTCCACCTTATCCGGGGGGCAAAAAGGCTGGCAAAGGTAAAAGCACTGGAGCGGGAGATTGACCAATTGGTGTATAATCTCTATGCCTTGACTGAAGAGGAGATAAAGATTGTGGAGGGGGAATAACCCCCCGTTCCCCCATTCGTCTGAGTGGCAAAAGCAGAAGTTAAAGTCCCCCTGACAAGGGGGATTTAGGGGGTTCAAAACCGACGATCTAACCCGTTGTCTCTCTTACCACCACAAGCAAATTTACAACAACTTCAATGGTGAAGCGGATAGCGCGCCTGTTTATGGGAGATGGAATATATTGTTCATGCACCCTCACCGAATTCATAGAATGCGTAACTTTGAGTTTTGAATTGTGATTTTGGATTTTAAACTTTGAACCTTGAACCTTGAACTTTGAGCCTTGAACGCTGAACTTTGAACCTTAAACTTTGAATTCACCCGGCACAATATCTAATGTATTAAACTTCAATCACTTGCGATGAAAAGTGAAAAAACAACCACCAGAAACACCAGAACCACCGGCCCGCTATGTCCTTTGGTATGAACTGCTTAGTTCCTATTGCAGGACAAATGAAAAAATCAAAAACAGCCATCCGCAAGTCCAGCATGCCCAGCAAGGCCAGTCATAGGTCAGGCGCCCTGCGCTCGTCATGCACTCAATACAGGTTCGCTTAACAAGAGGTTCACCCTGAGGGGGATTTGTAATGGTCAAGCACAGAATAGACTTTTTGACGGTTCCAGATTAGAGCGATTTACCTCATTTGACCTGACTTGATTTATCAGTTTTCTGTGTTCTCTGGCCCGGGCCAGTTTCTCTTTGCGAAT
>JBAVQU010000049.1:0-18135 GCA_049694315.1 Candidatus Zixiibacteriota bacterium | reverse complement strand
GGATTCGCAAAGAGAAACTGGCCCGGGCCAGAGAACACAGAAAACTGATAAATCAAGTCAGGTCAAATGAGGTAAATCGCTCTAATCTGGAACCGTCAAAAAGTCTATTCTGTGCTTGACCATTACACCATCCTGAAGGTCTCCCATCTTCACAAAGGTTTTTCCCTCTCCCCTTGTGGGAGAGGGTAGGTTGAAAATCCCGCCAGAGGCGGGGGAGAGGGGGACATTATGGTAGGGGCGATTCAAGTGGAACATCCCGCCACAGGCGGGGAATCGCCCTTTCACTTATTCCCTCTCCCCTTGGTATGTACCGTCCGGTTCATACCTTGGTATGTACCATCCGGTTCAGACCTTGTGGGAGAGGGATAAAGGGAGAGAGGGAATATGTTTGTAGGTCGGGTTGCCCGAAGAGCTACCCGACGATAATCTATTCCCTCTGCCCTTGGTATGTACCATCCGGTTAATACCTCGCGGGAGACGGATAAAGGGAGAGGGGGAAAGTTCACAGATCAAACGTCCCCGTTTACTGTTTCCCCTGATATTTGGATGGGCATTTGACCAGAAGCTGATCTGCCACGAAAACCCCGTCTTGGTATCTCCCTATCACCACCACCTTGCGGGCTTGTTCGAAATTGGCGGGCTTGCTTCCGCTGTAAACCACCATCATCTTGTCCTGCTTTTCATCCAATATGGGGAATTGAAGTTGGTGGATATTAATGTCGTATTTAACTTCCGGGAATACTGTCTCGCCGATCACCTGAACCATGGCGCCTGATTTCCGTGCTTCCGCGAAGCTAACATAGGGAGTCAGAGTTTTCCTGAAAGATAACGCCCCGATGATCACGAAGACAACGATGATCGCAATGCCGATAATGTGTTTGGTCTTCATTCCTTTTCCTTGGCGACTGCTTATTAGACGACGTGAATCCGAATTACATCAACCTATTCTACGCCGGACGGCGCAGGATTGAGAGCGTTTCTCCCGCACGACGCTTCTGACAAGGCTGAATGCCCGGTCCTATGAGTAACGAACCGTTCTGGTCCTAAGGGCGGGAATTGGCCCCGCCTGAGAACATGAAGTAAGCGGATACTACTCCAGATCCTCAGTTAGGAGTTTTTCCATCTCTCCTTTCGCTCTGAAGAATTTTCCCTCTCCTGCGGCCACTACTTCTTGGTCCTGATTGGTGATCTTACCCTCGGCCAAGAGAAATCGTCCCTTATCTTCCACCAGCCTTCCTTCCAGAGAAAGCCGGTCACCAACTCTCACGGGTTTCTTGAACCTTACCGTCATCTCACTGGTCAGACTCATGATCCCTTGAGCCAACACGGCTCGGATCATCACTTCATCCAAAAGGGCTGAGAGAATTCCTCCATGCAAAATGTCCTTATACCCTTGAAAGTGAGACCCGGCAGTGTATTCTGCCACCACTTTGTCATCATCCAGAAAGAAGGGAACATTAAGCCCGTAAGGATTTTTATCCCCACAGACAAAACACTGGGGATATCGCTTCATAGGTTTCATTTTTCCTCTTACGCATAAAAAAGGTGGTGAGCTTGATGCCCACCACCTTTGAATCATTCAATTGAATGACAGACAGTACCATGGAATTCGAGCTATTTCGCCTCGGGAAGCTCCAACTGCTTTGGCTGCTCTTTGATAGCAGTCACCGCATTCGCCCCTTGAGCTACCAGCTCCATGGTCATCAGCGGGGTGACGCTTTTTACCATGCCAAAAAGCGGTACCTTGGCATTGGTCCACACGTCGGCCATAGTGCTGTCCTGGTTGGCATAGCTCATATGCGTGCAGCTCATGATTTGATCTTTGACCTTTACCTTCTCTAAACCCAGGTTTTTGATTTTGGGCTTAGCCGAATCCTTCTTCTCGGTCGGCGCTTGGTTAATCATCTTGATCATGGCCTGCGGTAGCTCGGATGCTTCATCTTTGCCCGACTTAACGATCATTCTGGAGATGGTGCCGATCTCCTGAGGGTTGCCTGAAATGAGCATCTTTATGATGTCCACATCCCCGGTCTTAGGATCGGTTTCCTCCTGCTCAAACCAGTACAAATCCTGTCCTTTGGGAGATTTCTCCTTTCCCACGATGGACATCTTAGTCAGCCTCTCCTGCTTCTGCTGCGGATAGGTGACCTTGTACGTCACATAAGCGCCCACTGTCGGCATCTTGAATTCTCCGTACAGCTTGGGCATGCCGGGCATTTGTGCCTGGGACAGTTGGGTCCCGGCCAAGGATACAACGACTGCTGCCAGCACGAGGTGCAAAAGGTACTTCTGGGAGCGCATGACACTCCTCCTTTCTTGAAACGAAAATGATTTTGTGGTTTAATGTCTAGATCTGTACGAGACGATCTTCTATTGGCTTTCGGAATTCAATAAACAGGCAGATACACCTCCTTGTGCACTGTTCGCAGCGCTCTTTTCTATATCGACCAATTTACCTGCCATTTTACCATAATGTCAAGCCTTTTTTTCGTTTCATCTCTGTGAGGGAGCCTGAAGGTGGCCTTAGAGTGAAGGACTTCTGCTGTCTTGCTTCTTCAATCCTAAAACTACGGTAAGGATCATCTAAATAGTTGACTTCTCATATCCGACAGGTTAGATTCCGTGGAAACTGACACACCAATAGCGGAGGTAGACCATGTCCGAAGAGCCGGAAAAAGAGCAGCCCCAGGAGGGAGAGAACGATATTCAAAAAGAAACTGAGCGGGGGGGGAAAGTGAAGCATGAACGCCTTAAGCAGGAAAGGATTCAGGAGGCACAACACAAAGAGAAACAGAGAGATTTCAGAAAGACCCTCGTCCAGAAGGGCAAACATATTTTTGACCGGATGAGAAAATCCAAGTTCCTCGGAGGGACCAAAGGAAGGAGAGGAGCATGAAGAAATTCAAAATTCAAAGGTCAAAATTCAAAATTCAAGACTAACACCTAACAGCTTACCCCTAAAACCTGATTGTCGACTTATCTCATCCAGCGGTATGGCCAAAGCCGAGAAAAAGATAATCGAGAGAGCAAGAGAGCTACGGGAGCAGATCGAGCATCACAACTATCGCTACTACGTTCTCGACAGCCCGGAGATATCCGATGCCGAATACGACCGGCTGTTCGACGAGCTTCTGGAATTAGAGAAAATACATCCGGAGGTGGTCACGCCGGATTCCCCTACCCAGAGGGTAGGTGCTGCGCCACTGGAGGAGTTCAAGACTGTCCGCCACGGCCTTCCCATGTTGAGCCTTAACAAAGCCACTTCCGAGGAGGAATTCTTAGATTTCCACCGACGAGTGCTGGAGCTTTCGGGGGTCGATGAAAGAAAAGTCAACTACACGGTGGAGCCGAAATTCGATGGTTTAGCCGTGGAGGTGGCTTATCGAAAAGGAATTTTCACCATCGGGTCGACCAGAGGTGACGGAGTGGTGGGTGAAGACGTGACCCAGAACCTCAAAACAGTAAAGAGTATCCCCCTTAGGCTTCTGGGCAAAGCCCCGCCCGAATTGCTTGAGGTCCGGGGTGAGATCATAATGAACAAAGATGATTTCGGAAGGCTGAACCGGGAGAGGGAGAAAACCGAGGAGCCTTTGTTTGCCAATCCTCGGAATGCCGCCGCCGGCTCAGTCCGACAGCTTGATCCCAAGATCACCAGCTTACGACCGCTGAACATGTTTGTTTACGGAATCGGCAGGGTTGAAGGAAAGAAGCTGCTGAATCATTGGGACACCATTGAATACTTGAAAGAGCTTGGCTTCAAGGTCAGCGAGTATGTGGGTCTTTGCGAAAACCCGGATCAGGTGAAGAGCTACTACGACCGGTTACTGAAGAAAAGAGACGATCTCCCGTACGAGATAGACGGGATGGTGATCAAGGTGAATGAATTTGCGCTTCAGGAGAGATTGGGCGAGCTTTCCCGAAGCCCTCGCTGGGCCGTGGCGTGGAAATTTCCGCCCCAGCAGGAAACGACTAAGGTGAAGGATATTATCGTCGGCGTGGGCAGGACAGGTGCATTGACACCTGTCGCAATCTTAGAGCCGGTACGGGTTGGTGGAGTGGAGGTAAGCCGAGCCACCTTGCACAATGAGGATGAGGTAAAGAAGAAGGACATCCGCGTAGGGGACACCGTTATAATTCAAAGGGCGGGTGATGTGATCCCGGAGGTGGTGATGGTAGTGGAGTCAAAAAGAACCGGCAAGGAAAAGAAATTCGTCATGCCCGGCAAATGCCCGGTCTGCGGCTCCAAAGTGGAAAGGCCTCTGGGGGAAGCAATTCACCGCTGCACGGGCATCGCCTGTCCCGCTCAGATCAAAGAAAACATGGCGCACTTTGTTTCTAAAGGAGCCATGGACATGGAAGGCTTGGGATATAGACTCTTGGAGCAGATGATCGACAAGAAGATCATCTCTGATCAGGCGGATTTGTATTTCCTCAAGAAACAAGACGTGATGAAGATGGACCGGATGGGAGACAAGCTGGCAGAGAATATCTTGGATGCCATCGATAAAAGCAGAAGTCCCAACCTGACCAATTTGATCTATGCTTTGGGAATAAGAAACGTGGGTTATCACATCGCCGGAGTTTTAGCGAAGAATTTCAGGTCGATTGACAATTTAGCAAAGCAGTCGAAAGAGGACTTGACCAAAATATATGAGATCGGACCCATATTGGCAGAGAGCATCTACAATTTCTTTCACAATCCGAAGAATTTGAAAATTTTGGAGAAGATGAAAAAAGGCGGAGTGAAATTTCCTACAGAAAAGGCGGCGACCAAAGAGACTGCAATTTCTGGCAAGACTTTCGTTTTGACCGGAGGATTGGATTCTTTTACCAGAGAAGAAGCCACGAAAACAATTGAAGATATGGGTGGAAGAGTCTCTTCCTCTGTAAGCAAGAAAACCGGCTATGTAGTTGTAGGCAAAGACCCGGGATCAAAATATGATAATGCGCTAAAGCTGGGGGTAAAGACGATAAATGAGGAGGAGTTCAAGAAGCTGATAGGCAAGTAGGTCGGGCTGTACGAAGAACTACATGACAAAAATTCTGAAATTGTTTTTAGCTATTGTGGATGTATAAATTAACAGATTATACCTCTAAAAGGTGGAATAAGATGTTAAAAAACAAAATCAGAAAAGACGAAGTGGAGAAGATTTATTCAGAATTAGAAAAAGAAGGTGAAGCTCAATTCAGTCGGGAAATAGATGGTTTAATCTGTAAGCTTCATATCGACCTTGAGAAGCATGGAGAAAAAGATCAAGCTATTCAATTACTAACTGACCTGATAAATAAAGCATTGGTAAAGACGACAGATTTAGAGAGATTTGTAGAATCCTCCGGCGAAGAATTTGACTGTAGTGGTCTTCAGATATCCTTAGGATACTCGCACCCTGATGGTATAATAGTGATTCGAGGAAGCATATTTAGCAAAAAAGAAAAATGAATAAATTTCATAGCCGACGCTCCCAGCCTCGGCAAGAAGATCTTATTCGACACCATTACCTTACTGCTTTAATGAACAATAAAACAATAGGCATTTCTGGTGACTGAAAAAAAGCGACAACATTACGTACCAGTCTTTTATCTCAAATTGTTCTCTGATGACGCAGAACAACGCCGGATTTCACTCTTCCATCTAGGCTCACAGCGATTGATACCCAATGTGAGCATAAAACGGCAAGCATACAAGGACAATTTCTATGGTTCTGATAAGATATTTGATTCGGTTTTTGAATCGCTTGAGTATCGTTCGTCAGAGGTGCTTTCAGAAATCATTTCAAAGAACAATCACCCCAGATATTATAGTAAGGAACATCACGTCATGCTTACATTTGCGATGATGCTTCACGCGCGAACTCTGTATTCAGCAGAAACGTTAGATGAATTCTGGGATCATATTTTCAAGACAGCCCTTTCGAGAAACCGAGATTATAAAAATTATCCTGAAGAGACCGAAATCCGCTTTCACAACTCAGCACAAATGGCAGTACAATGTGCAACATCTGTAATCCACATTGTGGCTGACTTAGGTTACAAGTTGCTCATAAATGAGACGGCAACTCCATTTATTACATCTGACCACCCTGTAGTTTTTTATAATCAGTTCCTTGAAAATCGAAGAACCTGGGGAAGCAATACTGGTTTTGCTTCTAAAGGGCTTCAGGTTTTTCTACCGATCTCACCAAGACATCAATTGATCTTTTATGATCAAGACGTTTATAAAGTCAGTGGTTACTTCAATAAGCCTATCTGTCTCAAAGACCAAGAAGACATTGACAGCTTGAATGGACTCCAATTATTGAATGCTCATACGAATCTGTATTTCAATTTAGCAGTATCTAGCGAATACCTAAAATCACTGTTTTCGCGTTTTTCTCCACATAGAAGAACGGCAAAGTCAGATGCTGAGGAGTTTTACAGTGAGCCCAATGAGAACGGTAGTAACCAATCGATGATACTTCACACGTACCAACAGGATATACGATGTGGGTTTTTAGTCTCTTGTATCACACTGACAAAGAAGGCTAAAAGATTCAAATTAGACAATAGAGCCATCTATGTTCGCAATGAAACAATATGCCGAATAGACGCTGAATTCACAAGTCTAGTCCGTGCAGGTGTATATAAGTACGGTGAGTTCAATAGATTCTTTAAAGACAAATACGGTTCACGCTTTAAGAAATAAATTGTGTAATCAGTTTTCCACAGCGCAACGAACGCCTAACAGCGGTAGTAACGACTCTTGCTTCCCGTTGGTGTTCTTTCCTTCGACAGGCTCAGGACGGTGAGCGCAGTCGAACCGCACCAACGGGGAAAACAACGGCGGGTGAAGGACACCCGCCTGAAGCAGAGGGAACCCACATCAAAAATCATTGAAAGGCAACCAATAATGAAGCTAAAGCCAGATAAATATGAAGACTGTTTTTCTCAGTTGCTTGAAAGCAACTGGAATAAATAGAATCAAAGCAACTGCAATAGATGGAATCAAGGGAATCATTCGCAGCTCAGTTTAGTGAACTGATAAGAAAAAACATAAACTGATTGGCTTTAGCCTCATAAAAAGCGTATCGCCGTATGAACATCGCCGTGACGTCAATGGAACCAGAGGACTGGGAGGCAGTGCGGCTCATCTATCGCGAGGGGATCGATACAGGTAATGCGACGTTCGAAACGGAGACACCGGGTTGGGAGATATGGGATAAAAGCCATCTTCGGGAGTGCCGGCTCGTCGCCCGGTCAGATGGCCAGGTTGTGGGGTGGGCAGCGCTAAGCCCCGTCTCAAGCCGGTGTAGCTACGCCGGTGTCGTTGAAGTGAGCCTTTACGTGCGCGCTTCGGCAAGAGGTCAGGGTGTGGGCAAGGTGGTTTTGCAAGCACTCATCGAAGAGTCGGAGCGTGCTGGCATCTGGACCTTACAGGGGGGCGTTTTCCCTGAGAACGTAGGGAGCATCGTTCTGTTGAAGTCCTGTGGGTTTCGGGAGGTCGGTCGCAGAGAACGGCTGGGACAGAAAAACGGCGTGTGGCGGGACGTCCTCCTGCTGGAACGCAGGAGTAAAAGTGTAGGGGTATGACGGCAAGACATACCTTAGCAACGGCAAGAATAGCTGTCATCGTTACACACCGTGCCTTTCGTTAAAGCTCAATAAATATGAAAACTTATTTTATCAGTTGCTCAAAAGCAACGAGAATAGATAAAATCAAGAAAATCATTTGCAGTTCACTTTAGTGAACTGATAAAAGAAGTATAAATTGATTGGCTTTAGCCACATAAAAAGCGTATCGCCGTATGAACATCACCGTGACGCCGATGAAACCAGAGGACTGGGAGGCGGTGCGGCTCATCTATCGTGAGGGGATCGACACAGGTAATTCGACGTTCGAAACGGAAACTCCGGACTGGGAAGCTTGGAATAAGAGCCATCTTCGGGAGTGCCGGCTCGTCGCTCGGTCAGATGGCCAGGTTGTGGGGTGGGCAGCGCTAAGCCCCGTCTCAAGCCGGTGTAGCTACGTTGGTGTCGCTGAAGTGAGCCTTTACGTGCGCGTTTCGGCGAGAGGTCAGGGTGTGGGCAAGGTGGTTTTGCAAGCACTCATCGAAGAGTCGGAGCGTGCTGGCATCTGGACCTTACAGGGGGGTGTTTTCCCTGAAAACGTCGCGAGCATCGCTCTGCTGAAGTCCTGCGGGTTTCGGGAGATCGGACGGAGGGAACGGATTGGACAGATTAACGGCGTTTGGAGGGATGTCCTCTTGCTGGAGCGGCGGAGCAACACCGTAGGGGTATGACAGCAAGACATGCAACAGCGACAGGACGAGTCGAACCGTTAAGGGAGCGCCTGCAGTGCGTGCTCTTTCTGTGTCGATCTGCGTGAATCTGCATTTTGTGATCTTTTGCTGGACTTGGTCTTTCTCAGGTGATATCGTCAAAATTGTTTCGAGAAACAATCAATGGACGGAGGTCAATCGTGACCAGAAAAATCCTTCTGGCCGGATTGGTTGGAGGAATCGTGATGTACGCCTGGGGCATAATCTCTCACCTGATATTGCCATTAGGCATGGAGGGAATTAAGCAGATACCGAATGAAGAACAGGTAGTCACCGCCTTGCGGGACGACATCAAGGAGCCGGGATTTTATTTCTTCCCCGGCGAGGAACACTCACCAGACATGACCAAAGAGCAGCAGAAGGCAGCCATGCAGAAATGGGAAGAAAAGATTCGCCAAGGCCCCAACGGTATTCTCATCTATACACCTGAGGGAAAGTCGCCGATGTCGGCTTCGCAATTAATCATTGAACTATTGAGCAATATTGCGGGTGCGCTGGTGGCGGCTTATCTGCTCTCAAAAGCGGTTGGCGGAATCACCAGTTTTGGAGTCCGGGTTCTTTTTGTGGCATTGCTGGGTCTTTTTGCAAGCCTAGCTATTGACATCTCCTACTGGAACTGGTATGGGTTTCCCGGCAGCTTTACCTTAGCCGCGATCATCGACGAGGTAGTTGGCTGGGGTTTGGTGGGGTTGCCTTTGGCAACGATGATTAAACGGCAGTTGGTTTGAAAATCATAGTGTGGGGGCAACTCTTGAGTTGCCCCTACTTAAGGCGCAATAGTATGGAGGGGAAAATGATTTCGATCCAAGCAGTTCCAAAATCCGATGTTGATGTCTACAAACTCCTGCGGGACAAAGTCACCCACAAAGCTCATACCTTCGAATGGGCGAACAAAGCAAAGACGAGATTACACCACAAGGGGAGTAAATCAGGATATATAAAGGTGGGAGCAGTACAAGGAGTTCTGGTAGCCGAGGTAAGGCCTCAGGAATCGGCTCATTATTTCCTGTGCGAGAAGTTCATCGGCAGACTCATTGCCTGGTTTGAAAATGAGCTTATGGCGATCAACATTCAATTCAAGGAAGAAACTGAAAAGAAGAAGCGGAAAAGGTAAGTCCGATGCAAAGAACACTTTCCGCAATCTGAAGATTGCGGCTACAAAAACCGATTGCTTATTGACAAATAAAAACACCACTGAAGTGGCTGGGAACTCAAAATATAATGGGAATCAATTTATGAAAACCTATAATGGTCACGAAACTCAGCGCATGCACGAACTCCACGGCTCAGAGCTGGCATCCTTCTTAAGACGGGCACTGGCTTTTACCATCGACCTGGTGCTTATAATTTCTCTGTTCTTTACAATCGCTTCCGTGCTGGAGCCTTTAATGCTTGGGAATGGAGTTCTTAAGAAAGGGGAAGAACTGGTGTTTAACCTCAACCTGAACTGGTATAGCTCTGCCTTGACCGTGGTTTATTTTGCGTTAGCCACATACCTGGGGAACGGGAAAACACCCGGCAAGTGGATACTCGGCATACGCACTGTTTCTTTAGTCCATTCCAAAATGACTCTTTGGCATTCTGTTGAGCGTGCATTGGGTTACGGCGCTTCGCTTCTGGAGGGTGGTTTCGGTTTCATCCAATATTTCATTCATCCCAACCGGCGCACTCTGCATGACCGGATTGGAGAAACAATCGTTATCCGCGATGCTCGGCAAAAGCAAGAAAAAGAAAGTTCCGACTAACTTTGGCGGGATAGGCTTTAGCCACATGGAATTATTAGAATTTCAATACTAAAATGACCAATCAGGAAATAGCCGAAATACTTGTTCATATCTCGCAGATTCTGGACATTCAGGGAGAAAATCCTTTCAAGATCAGAGCATATATCAAGGCGGCTGAAACCATCGAAGCGCTCACCTTTCAACTTTCATCATTGGAAGATAAAGACAAAATCGAGGAGCTTCCCGGAATCGGGGAAGCCATAACCAAGAAGATCAAGGAGCTTTTAGAGACGGGAAAGCTGGAATATTATGAGGATTTGAAAAAGTCCGAATATGCTCCTTTGATTGAATTATTGAGAATTCCGGGAGTAGGTCCCAAGCATGCCAAACTAGTGCATGATAAACTGGGAGTGAAATCTATCGAGGAACTAAGGAAAGCAGCAGAGGCAGGAAAGCTCAGAGAGCTTCCTGGTCTGGGGGAGAAGGTGGAACAGAATATCCTTCAAGGAATTCAACAGGTGAAAAAATTCATGGAGAGGTATTCTTTGGCTTACATCTATCCCCGGGCGCAGAATATTGTTGAGGAAATGAAGAGCGTAAAGGAAACAAAACAGATCACCCTGGGTGGCTCGCTTCGACGAATGAAGGAGACCATCGGCGACGTCGACATCCTAGTCGCTTCCAATAAACCCAAGCCGGTGATGGATGCCTTTATCAATCTTCCTCAGACGGCAAAGGTGGCATCGGAGGGGAGCACAAAAGCCAGCATCATCACCAAAGATGGATTCCAGGTAGACCTTCGAGTGGTCAAACCGGAAAGCTTTGGAGCGGCGCAACATTATTTCACCGGCTCCAAGGCCCATAACATAAGGATCAGATCGCTGGGGATTGATAAGGGACTGAAGGTAAACGAATATGGAGTGTTCAAGGGGAAAAAGAGTATTGCCGGTAAGACAGAAGAAGAGGTTTTCAAATCGATCGGGCTTCCTTACATTCCTCCAGAGCTGAGAGAGGATCAAGGGGAGATAGAAGCTGCGCAACAAAACAAACTTCCCCATTTAATTGAGCTGAAAGACCTAAAAGGTGATCTGCACGTGCACTCTGATTGGACTGACGGAAATGACTCCATTGAGGAAATGGCTAAGGCGGCGCAGAAAAGGGGTTATCAATATGTTGCCATCTGCGATCATTCTCCGACCATCGGAATCACCAACGGACTTACCCCGCCGAGGCTGAAAAGACATAATGAGGAAATTGACCAACTAAACGAAAAGATGACGCAGACAAAGGGTCCTCAGAATTTCCGGATATTGAAGGGGATTGAGGTGGATATCAGGTCCAACGGGCAGCTCGATTTTGAGGACGAAATCCTGAAAAGTCTGGATATCGTGGTGGCAGCGGTGCACACCAAATTCACCCAGAGCCAAGAGGAGATGACCAAACGGATTATCAAGGCAATCGAGAATCCACATGTAGATATATTCGCTCACCCCACCGGGCGACTTATCGGAAGAAGAGAAGCATATCAGGTAGACATGGATAAGTTGATGGATGCCTGCAAGGCCAACGGAAAAGCTCTGGAGCTTAATGCTTATCCAGAGAGGCTGGATCTGTCTGACCTGAACTGTCGCAAAGCCAAAGAAAAGGGAGTTAAGATTGCCATTTCCACAGATGCTCATCAGGACCTACATCTTGATTGGATCAGTTTCGGCATAGCCACGGCAAGAAGAGGCTGGATCGAACCGGAGGATGTGATCAACACCCTGTCTCTGTCGAAGCTGGTGAAATGGCTGAGACGTTAGGATCATCTCCAGACGAATGTAGGCGCCGCAGGTCATTTGACTCAACTGAGCTTCAACCTACGGAGTCGGACAGCGCACCCTGAAGGGTGCGGCCACAAAACCAGAAGCTTCAAGGAAAATCGCTTCATTCATACTCCACCTTCTTCAGCTCACCGATCCATGAAGATTCTTTTCCTCGCTGATGCGAGAACTTATCATACCCAAAGATGGGTAAACTATTTTGTCGATCGTGGGCACCAGTGTTTCTTTATCTCCTTAGAGAGAGGTTCGACAGAGTCGTCCTCTGACGGAGGACTCGGGACCAAGGCAAAGGAGTTTTTTGTGCCACCAAAGGCCGTTCCCCATTCCCTAAAGTATGCCCTTTCCCTGCCCAGCATAAGGGGAATAGTGGCTCTCATACAGCCGGATTTGGTAAATGCCCATTTCGTCCCGAATTACGGATTGATCGGAGCTTTGCTCAAATTCCATCCTCTGGTGATCTCGACCTGGGGATCGGACGTTCTGATCTCCCCGAAAAAAACCTGGTTGCATAAAAAGCGAGCTGAGTATATCCTGGCGAAAGCCGATCTGGTCACGGCTGATGCGATGGTAACTGCCGAGGCAGCGTGCAGGTTAGGCGCAGAAAGGGGAAAGGTCTTGGTCAGTCCCATGGGGGTGCAGAGAAATCTAATCGGGCGACAAAAGAAATCAGACGTCGAAGACATGGGTAAGAAGAAACCATGTCTGCTCGTTTTGAGCAATAGACGATTGGAACCTTTGTATGACGTGGCATCGCTTTTGAAGGCGGTCCCTTTGGTGATGAAAGCGGTCAAAAAGGACGTGAGATTCGTCATTCTGGGTGAAGGCTCGGAGAAAGAGAAACTAATCCATCTGACCAGAAGGCTCGGAATCGAAAGCTGTGTGGAGTTCAAAGGAGTTGTGCCGAGGGAGAGGTTATTGCAGTACTACCGCGATTCAGACGTTTACGTCTCTGCCTCAAAGTCAGACTCCACCTCCGTCTCTCTCTTGGAGGCGATGAACTTCGGGCTGATCCCGGTGGTGACCGACATTCCCGGAAATCGCGAGTGGATCAAGGACCAGGAGAATGGTTTCCTTTTTGCCACATCCGACCATAAAGCATTGGCGAATGTAATCCTGTATGTCATCGATGAGTTCAGCCACTGGGCGGAGTTTAGGTTGAAGAATGAGGGGATTATCAGGAGCAGAGCAGTGTGGGAAGACAATATGGGGGAAATAGAAGACGGGTTCCGTGAACTTGTGGGTCGAGCTTAGGCCGTGGAGATGAAAGAGAAGAGAGTATTAATCCTTGCCTATTATTTCCCGCCGCTGGGAATGGGAGGGGTGCAGAGAGTCACTAAATTTGCCAAATACCTTCCGGTTTTCGGCTGGAAGCCATATGTTCTGACGGTTAAGGACGTGGAATACCTAATCAAAGACCCATCTCTTTTGGAGGACATTCCGTCGGGCGCGGAGATTGTGCGCACCGGCTCGTTTGATCCTCTCAGGCTTTGGTTCTTATTGAAAAAAATCTTTGGGAAAAGAAACCGTCAAGGCAAACCGGCTAGAGCGTCTGAGCTTCGAAGATCAAGGGTTGTCTCCCGGCTGTTCTTCCCAGACAATAAAGTAGGGTGGATTCCCTTCGCACTCATTAAAGGGTTGAAGGTTTGTCGCAGGGAACAAATCGACCTAATCTTTTCCTCCTCGCCCCCTCCGTCTTTGCACTTGACTGGATATTTATTAAAGCGCTTCACCGGAAAACCGTGGGTGGCCGATTTCAGAGACCCGTGGACCGGATACAAGTTAGAAGCCGATCCAACGCCGATCCATGTTTTTCTCAGGAGGAAAATGGGAAGGCTGATTGTCAATAATGCAGACAAGGTGATTACCGCCAACCCCGCCATAAGTACCAACTTCAAGAACAGATTCGCGGATACGGAAAAGATCCAGCTGATAAATCAAGGTTACGATGAGGAGGATTTTCGATCAACTCCATCTTTGTCCGCCGACATATTCACCATAGGTTACATGGGAACATTTAGCCCGGATTGTGACCCTGAGCCGATCTTTTGTGCCGTGCGGGAGTTGATAGACCGGAGATCAATATCAGAAAAGGAAGTCAAGATCAAACACGTCGGTCTGTGGCAAGGGATGGCTCCGGATGCGTTGGTGGAAGAATACGGTCTGAAGGAAGTGTTTGAGCAGGAAGACTATCTCCCTCACAAGAAGGCCTTAGCCGAAATGAAGAGTGTTTCCGTCCTTCTTTTGGTCACTTCGGATGATGTGCGGGTTTTTCCAGCGAAAATCTTTGAATATTTTGCATTCAGAAAGCCGATCCTGGGCATAGTTCCCCTTCAAAGCGATGTGGGGAAGACCATCGCGAAGATGAAACTGGGGATGGTGGTCTCGCCACAGGACAAGAATGGAATTGCCGAGGTTTTGCTCGATTACTTCTCACGTTTCAAGAATAAGACGCTTGGTGTGTCGACCAGAGATGATGAAATGAACAAGTTTGAACGGAAATACCTGACCTCCAAACTGGCTTGTCTATTCGACGAGATAACCGGAAAGTAACGTTGACAAAAAAGCAACTCCAGGTTTTTTGGCTCCTCCTGGCATTTCAGGTCATCTTTCTCTTGGTATTCGTCTTTTTCCGACTCGTGGATGCAGACGAAGGTCTCTATTTGGAGGCCGCCCGTTTGGTCAGCAATGGAAAGGTCCCCTATCTGGATTTCTTCCACAATCAGATGCCTTATCTTCCATACACCTATTCCCCGGTTTCTGATTTTGGCTTTTCCTCGCTTTTCTTGGGTCGGCTTGTTTCGGCAATCGCCAGCGTGGCTTTGGGTTTGCTTGTGTTTTGGCTGGCTTTGAGATTGTCCCGGAGTCCAGAGGTCTCTTTGCTCATCTTCTTTTTGTATGGGTTCCATGGATTGATCCTGACCTGGCACAGTACCGTAAAGACTTCGACCTTATCTGATCTGTGGAGCTTCGTTTCATTTGTCTTTTTCGCGCTCCACATGGTCTCCCGCAAACAAAGGGCTAAGAATTACCTACTGCTCTGCTCCGGGATTTTCGCTGGTCTGGCCTTCAATTTCAGGCTGACTCATTTGGTTGTTCCGATAACAGAAGGCCTCTTGATTCTTCTCCTTTTCTCGTCGGATAGCCTGAAGAGAAGGGTATGTAATCTTCTCTTTTTGCTCTTGGGAGTAATATTGTCATCCTGTTTCGCTATTTATCTATTTCTTAGAGATCCGCTGCTTTTCGTCTTTGACAATCTGGTGTTCCGTCAAGTGTGGGGGCAAATGGTAATAAAGATGAGCTTTATGTCCAGATTATTCACCTTGTCGAAGTTTTTGCTTTATCCGCAGGACCTATTGATTTTGGTCTTGGGTTCATTGAGTCTGGCCTACTTGCTCCGACAGAGAAGGCAAATCGGGGCTTTCACCTCCGAACACAAGGTCATAGTAAGCTCCATGAGCCTGGCGTTGTCTATCGGCATCGTTTCTTTTCTGATCAGTCCGACTCAGTTTCAGTATTTCGAGCAGACTCTTCCATTTCTGTTGCTGGCCTGTGTTCCGGCACTGACGCTCCTAAAGCCGAGGTGGCGAGACAAGAAAGTGATTGTCCCGACGGCCATATTGTATCTTCTCTGCATTGTTCCTTTTATCGTGATATTCATTCTCGGCATCAGGGCGAAGGACCAACAGTTCACCCTCAAGAACGTCAGGAAGGTGGTGGAGGTCATCCGGGAAAACTCGCAACCTAAGGATACTGTCCTGTCCTTTGCACCTTTGTACGTGGCTTTATCTCAAAGAGAGCCGGTTCCCGGTTTGGAAGCGTGGGGTGGGGAGGCGGCTCCGCATTTGACGGCAGAGCAACTTAGCGAAAGCAAGTTGATCAGCCTGGAGCAGGTCAAGGAGATTGTGAAACAGGCGCAGGTGCCTCTCGTAGTGGCAGAAGAATGGGTGCTTCCTGACTCGGACAGCATGTTGTGGATCGACTACCAGCTTCTAGGGAAAATTGCCGGCGTGCAGATCTACAAGAGAAGATAGTCGAGGAGACATGGACTGCGGGCAGGAGCATTGTCCTGCCGGGGGCCTGTTCTTCCCGCCTGAATGATTGATGAGTCGGTCCCCATAAGGCAACCGGTCTTGAAGTCGGAGCGAACTATGATCGTGTCAGTTGTCATAGTCACCTGGAATTCCCACGAATTCGTACACAATTGCCTGGATTCGGTTCTTGCGGCAAGCAGCAGCTGTAACATCCGGGTTATTGTGGTCGATAATGCCTCGTCCGACGACACGCCGAGAATTGTTAACGAATCTTACCCCCAGGTCACGCTGATTGAGAACAAACAGAATCTTGGATACGCCAAAGCCAACAATCAAGGGATAGAGAAAGCCAGAGGCGAATACATTCTTTTGTTGAACCCCGACACACAGCTTTTGGAGAACTCGCTGGTTTTGATGTCGGAGTTCATGGAGGAGAATCCACAAACAGGAGCCTTGGGCCCCAAGCTCTTTAACCCGGACAGAACCACGCAACCGTCCTGCCGAGAGTTCCCCACTTTTTCCACGTTGCTCTGGGAGTTTTCGGGGTTGAGCCGACTTTTCCCCAAAAGCCGCGTCTTTGGCAGATGGAGAATGGGGTATTTTGCTTTTGACCAAACAAGAGAGGTAGATCAACCCATGGGGTCATGCCTGATGGTCAGAGCTGAAGCCCTGAAGGAGGTTGGCACTTTTGATGAGGAATTCCCCATGTTTTTCAACGATGTGGATCTATGTTATAGAATCAAGCAGGGTGGATGGAAAATCTACTTTCTCCCCGATGCGCAAGTGATCCATTGCCGAGGAGCTTCTACCCGCAAAGCCAAGCGCAGAATGATCTGGCTCTCCCATCTGGCCTTCTACCGGTTCTTCAACAAGCATACGACCGGATTTGCCGATAAGATTCTCCTGTATCTGTTCTGCGTACCATTATTTCTTTTTGCATTACCTCGGATACTGCTAAAGAAATAGGAAATGACCAGAGGTCTCGGCTGTTCCCATTTCACACCGACGTCATGCATCAGTGCGGATGAACGACAGGTAAGCAAAAAGCTGCCAGAACCCTCAAGAATGGGGATTGACAAATTCGGAAATCATGGTATCTTTGAAACAGGAAAGAGTCTCTCTCGTTGCGGGAGGGTGAGTTTGCTTCGACCAGGGGCTGCGAGGTTTCAATGTCGCAGTAGAAGGAGCCAGATCGGGTCCACAGATGATCGTTTTGGACCTGCCTCTGTGCGTCAGCTTCTAAGCTCTGGGCAAAAGCTGCAAGAGCGGTGGAAATCAGCGTGAATCTGTGTAAGTGACTCAAAATTGAGGAGTTAAGAATGAGAGAAGGAATCGTCTTGGCAATTCTCCTGGTTCTGGTTTTGTTGCCTCCGACAGCCAGCCTCGCGTTGGCAGATGACCCGGGGTATCCGGATACATGCCGAGTGGGGCGTTTGGACGTTGTCGCCCCCGGTCAACATGTAGTGGTAGAGGTTAGTGCATTCAATGACGAGGCCTTAGGTGGTTTGGCTGTCCCACTGGGATTCGGTTATGCGCCACTGGAGGTGGCGTGCGATTCAGTGAGCTTTGCGGGGACCAGGATTATGGGTGCGGAGTACATGGGGGTTTGCATCGACACGGCGAACTACGGATTAGTCTTCTATGCGATCTATCTCTCTTCCAATTTACCTCCAGGGGATGGACCAATCGCTAAGTTGTACTTCACTACCGGACCCGGCTGGGACTCGACTTCATGTGTACACATTGACACCACTTTCTTTCCACCGACAACCTCTCTGGAGTTCAGCCCGCGCGCCAGCGGTCAGGCACTTCATCCCAGATTTCAAAAAGGGTGTTTGGCATCGGGTTTGCCCCCTTCGCCTACACTTATCAGTCCGTCGACCCAGAGCCACATGTGCTCACCGGACACATTTGGACTTGTCTGGTCAAAGGTGGGAGAAGCAACATCTTATACTCTCCAATATGCCCAGGATCCCAGTTTCACCACGGGAGTAGTGACTAAGAGTGGACTAGCGGATACCTCGTACTGGGTATCGCTGTCCAGAGGTACTTACTTTTGGCATGTGAAGTCCACTAACCAGTGCAGCAAAGAAAGCCCTTATCAGGAGATGCCTTTTTGTAATGGTCAAGCACAGAATAGACTTTTTGACGGTTCCAGATTAGAGCGATTTACCTCATTTGACCTGACTTGATTTATCAGTTTTCTGTGTTCTCTGGCCCGGGCCAGTTTCTCTTTGCGAAT